>NZ_CP018258.1:1395192-2092789 GCF_001953175.1 Dehalogenimonas formicexedens
TTCGTTAATACATAGGGGTTGTGATTGACGGCTCCTGTCCCGATATACCGTAATTCCCTTCAGACCCCACTCCCAGGCCATCATAAAGACCCGGGCGATATCTTCACGGCTGGCACTCTTGGGGAAGTTCACCGTCTTACTTACGGCATTATCGATATGCCGCTGGAACGCCGCCTGGATACGGACATGCCATTCAGGCGAAACACGGTGGGCGGTAACAAAGATTTTCCGAACGTCTTCCGGCACTTCTTTCCGGCTGTGCAGGTGGTTAGAGGTCACTAGTTGCTCTATAAGCTCACGGGAGTAAAAGCCGCGCTCCCGGGCGATTCGTTCAAAATAAGGGTTGATCTCGAGGAGATTTTCGCCATCGAGGATGTTTCTCACAAAAACCGCGGCGAAGATAGGTTCGATGCCTGACGAGACCCCGGCGATAATGGAGATGGTTCCGGTCGGGGCGATGGTAGTGCAGGAGGCGTTCCTCATGGGGAGGCCGCGTTTTTCATAGATACTACCGGACCAGGCGGGGAAGACCCCCCTTTCGAGAGCGAGGTTGTAAGAGGCTTCCTTGGCGCGTTCGGAGATAAACTCCATTATTTCCTCAGCCATTGTGATAGCTTTGGTCGAGTTGTAAGATACACCCAGCTGGATGAGCATATCGGCAAAGCCCATGACGCCAAGGCCGATCTTCCTTGTTAGTCTGGTTGTGCGTTCGATCACCGGGACAGGGAACTTGTTGACGTCGATGACGTTATCCAAGAAGCGGACAGCGATCGGGATCAACCGCGCCAACTTATTAAAATCAATGGAGAGGGTGCCACCCTTCTCTTTAAGCATGGCGGCGAGATTGATGGAGCCGAGGTTGCAGGACTCGTAGGGGAGTAAAGCCTGCTCTCCACAGCCGGTGATTGTTTCTAACCGGCCCAAGCTGGGCGTGGGATTATCGCGGTTGATGCGGTCTATAAAGACGAGACCGGGGTCGCCGGTGCTCCAGGCCTGGTCGACGATACGCTTAAACACGGCAGAGGCATTGAGACTACCGACGGCTCGACCGGTGTTGGGGTCGATGAGGCAGTAATCGTCGCCGGATCTGACTTTATCCATGAAGTCATCGGTTACCGAAACAGAATTATAGAAATTGGTTAGAAGGCTCGGGTTGCTCTTGGCATTGATGAAATGGAGAATATCGGGATGGGATACGCTCATAACAACCGAGTTGCAGCCACGCCTGACTCCGCCTTGGCGGATGTAGTCCGCAGCTCCGGCAAAGACGTGGATTAGAGCCACCGGACCACCGGCGGCATCAAAGTGTTCACCGACGGCGCTGCCCGTGGGTCTAATATGCGACACGTTGAAGCCGATGCCCCCACCGCTTTTATGGATCATTGCAGTATATTTCACAGCATCGAAGGTCTCTTCCAAGGAATCTGGCACCGGGAGCACGAAGCACGATGAAAGCTGCCCAGTCTCGGTGCCGGCGTTAAGAAGGGTGGGGGAGTTGGGCAGGAATTCAAGAGAAGCCATAGCCCGGTAGAATTCATCGGCGATGGTATCGACTTCAACTTCCGGGCGATATTGTTTCTCGGCTTGGGCGACAAATCGGGCGACGCGGCGGAACATTTGCTCCGGTGTCTCAGTGATCCGGCCATTGCGATCACGCCTAAGATAACGTTTCTCCAGCACTCGGAGAGCGTTGGGGGTGAGGGCTGATTCAATTTCTCTGGTTATTTCAAGGACCATTTACTCTCCTTAAATGGGTTTTATATTGAGGCAAGCCCCACAGTGAACCCCGATTACACCCAGGGAGCCCACGGGAGGGGTTTCACAGCCTGTTAGGCCGGGCTGGTCGCAACAACCCGGCGGCCCTGGTTTCCCCCACCATGAGGCTTGCCAAAGAACGACTTCCTTGAAAGAGACGGCACCATCGCTACCCAACTGATGCATCAGAATTGTTGATAAGTTGCGCCCCAAAAGCGCAAACGACAAGAATGGCAGAAGTTATAATGAATTCGATCAATACACTGCCTCCTTTTATAACCACCTATTGTCTAGACAACACAATATTACATAGTGAATGTATTCCCGACGGTTACGTGCGATACCGGGATAGTAATTAGGGGTAATACATTAGTGTCTTAGAGTAAATTCGTTATACCCGAGTAGTATTGGTAATTGTGAATTGGAATGCTGTCCTTTATGTAGTACCTCTTAATGAATTGAATAAGTTAAGCGGTTAGTAGTGGTAACCATGGGCACCTTGTGATATTGTATTACCAGGGTTAGCGGCATATTCCAGATGTTGATCGCCTACTCAATCTGGATATAAACGGAGAATGCGTTTCGTCCTCCGAGATTGTCTTTTACCTTTGTATCCGATGGAAATTACCGATATTTACCTTATTGGTACATATTGGTACTGGGTTAATATCGTTAAGGTTGTAGAATGAATGTATGCTAGAGATTGCTCAGTCTAATACTCCATACAATAGACAATTCCAAGCCCTTCTTGAAGAGGTCCACTCGTATGATCGCACTGAGTTAATGTCGTTATTAGATAAGGCTCTGTCTGCATGGCAAAACGATGAGATGTTGCCATCTCAACTATTTTCAATAATGAATTCGATTGATAAAAGTGTAGATAAAGTTATCCAAACGTATCGCAATGCACAGCCAGTATTTATATGTTCTTTCTCGCCGATCATCACAATGGGGGCCTTGCTGAGTAAAGTATTTTTAAAAGTAAGACTGTTTGATGTTAGGCTGATTAATATCACCTCTCCAACCGATCTAGGCTTGTTGATCAAGACAATCTCCTCAAACGCCCCATTAGCTGTCATATTTAGTTTTTCGCTGTTTCATTTTATCGAAATGGTTAGTGCTGGCATAAAAGACTTACTATCACTTAAGACCACTTATTACGCCGGTGGAGTGGCATTTAACCTAAAACCGGAAATGAAGCACCTACTACCGGGAGTGGTGTTCCCATTAGATTTATTCAACTTAGTTGATTTATTGGAGATTCAAGTCAATGAATAATAAAATCGGTATCATATCTTGTTCATTCATACTTAAGCATGTTAAATCTGTGTTACTGAATAACGATGGATTCAAAATATACCCTTTAGTACCAGCCTGTCTGTTCAAGGTATCCCCAACTTTACTCCGACATGTCTTCGATCAAGCAGCTATCGAAAATCGGGTCTCGCTTGTGGCTTATGGATATTGCCACAAGGATTTACCTGCAATATTTGATGAATATAAAGATCATGTTGTTAAAATCCCAGGCGATAATTGTTGGGAAATGCTATTAGGTATTAATACTTTCCGAGAATATGTCAATGAGGGAAGTTGGCTTCTAAGGACTGCAGTTTGTAACGAATGGCGTGGCGAAACCTTTATTGCTTACGGATCTCTTAACCCAAGCTTCAACCTAGTAAAAGGCTGTAACACACAAAAAATTACAGCTTGTAGGTTTGAACCTGAGAAACCACGTGATTCTGAAGTTTACTCTTTCGCACAAGCCTTTGATACTCCTCCTCAAGTTGTTGAGTGTAACTTAACGCATTTTAAAGCTTTGATTCAGCAGGGAATCAATGATGCGCATAAATTAGCTCTTGACAGTTTTGTCGTAAAAACATCTCCCAAATCACAGAAAATAGACAAAACTATGCCAAGTGAAATATGCGATATTGGATTCCAATATGATATCTATTCTAAATATATTACTTTTATTAGTCCAAAAGTTACCCAACTATTGGGTTTTACCCCTTCGGAATTTATGAAATACTTTATCAATGATCCTGAACACTATTATTACTTCGATAGTGATACTCAAACACAACTTATCTCGCAAAGATACACATTCGTTTCTAATTGTATCTCCAAAGGCATGCAGTATCCACTATCGATTGAATACAGAGCAAAAAGAAAAGATGGAGAAATTATATGGATCAAAGAACATATATATCCCCGGTATAATGATGATGGCAGTGTCAGTAACCGTTTTGAAGGAAAGCTAGAAGATATTTCACACTGGAAAAGCGTGGAACTTAATTTAAAACACCTGTATGAACAGGAGGCTGCAGCAAAGTCAGCGTTACAGAATGAAATTGATAAGCGTGTAGAATTCACTCGGGCTTTGGTCCATGAATTGAAAACCCCTCTAACTCCAATATTACTGGCAAGCGATACACTTGCCAATAATATTTGCGAGAAACAATGGCTTCCGTTAATTGAGTGTATCAATAAAGGAGCCACCGATTTGAGTGGCAGGATTGATGAAATCCTTGATTTAGCTCGAGGTGAAGTCGGTATATTGAGGGTAGATTGTTCGCCTTTTAGTATAAATGATTTGATCTCAGAAATAGTGCACTCTTTTGCACTGCGGGCTAAGAATAATAACCAGCGTCTATTACAAAGACTAGATAAAACTATTCCCTTTGCAATGGCAGATAGCAAACGAATAAAACAGGTCTTGATGAATCTTATCGATAATGCCATCAAATATTCTGGTGAACGAACAACTATCACCTTGAGTACCAGTATGTTGAATGAAAAGTTGGCTGTAATGGTACAAGATGATGGACCAGGCATTCCTGAGGAAAGACAACCGGATCTTTTTATTCCATATAAATGTACAAATAAACTCAGTGGTCTCGGAATAGGACTCGCACTTTCTAAAAAGATTGTCGAGCTCCATGAGGGAAAGATTTGGGTGGTTAATAATCAAAGCGGTGGCTGTGCATTTTATTTTACCCTTCCAGTCATGGTTACACCCAATGCTCAAAAGGCTACGTGTGAAAGTATTAATTATCGAGGATGACCAGCAAATTATCGATACGGTCTCACTAGTATTAAGGTTAGTTTGGCCGGATGTCGCTTTATTTTCAACCCCTTATGGTAAAAAGGGGATTGAATTGGTTGAGAGACATATGCCTGATTCAATTCTTCTTGATCTTGGTCTCCCAGATATCGACGGATATGAGGTATTAAAACAAATACGTGCCTTTACGAGTATCCCGGTAATTGTAATTACAGTGCGAGATGAAGAGATATCATTGATTAAAGCTTTCGAGATGAATGCGGATGACTATCTCATCAAACCTTTTAGACAAATGGAATTGATAGCAAGACTAAAATCTGCGATGAAAAAACGTTCTTTTTTTGAAGAGGATCTCACGATATCATGCAACAATATCCACTATGGTTCTTCCATCAATGAGGTTTACATTGGGAATATCAAGCGGGAACTGACCTCTACGGAAGGTAGGTTGTTGTACCACCTGCTAAAAAAGGCGGGAAAGATCATAACCAAGGTTGAGCTTGCTGAAATGATTTGGGGTGAATTCATTCCAGGTTCCTCAGAAAATATTAAAAATTATATATGCCGTTTACGGAAAAAAATTGAAGATGATCCCAATAACCCCAAAATTATTGTCAGTCGCAGGGGCATAGGATACACTATCCCTCTATCACGTAATTTCACCTAATGTCCTTATACGACTTCGATAATCGCCAGTTATAAAAATTCTTTTATCGACACCCTTCTCTCTTCACCAGCCAAACATTTACCCTGCTCGAGTTTGGAATCGCGTAAGGGGTGGTGAAGTTCGGAGAAACTTAGCTCAGCACCGACCGGAATTTATTTGCAGATGCCTTTCGCTCCACGCATACTTGGAGCAGTCTTGGGTACTTCGTCAACCGGTACAATTTTCATCGAGTTGTCTCACTTCGAGAATTGTCTCAATTTTAGTTTTTGGCTAAGTTAAGTGCAATCTGCCATAAAAAATAGGGTGTTTTTCCGAGGTGGAAGGTAACAACAGATATAGAACGAGATACTCTCTGTCTGTTCTGTGAAGAGCCAAATTAGGATTTTTCGTGTTTCCGGGAGAGTCCGACTCTCTGAGGAGGACGAAGCTAACAACAGACCGGGAGCATTCTGCCCTCGGTCTTTTCGTTTCTTAACCACTCCAGGATATAACGTGTTTCAGGCAGAGTCTGACCGATTCATACTATATTAGAAAGGAGACAGCCTTTGGCTGTCTCCTTTCTTAACCTTGTTAGTTATCACTTTGATCAATAACGCCTGCCTCGGCGTCTCAACTGTTCAGCCTTAGCTACTTCTATCGAGATGGTTTTGCCGGAATAACCCATATAACCACACTGTATACAGGCTGAATAACAACCATACTCATCACTACCATCAAACAAGTCACCGGTACGACATCTAGGGCAGCTCTTGAGATTGATCATTAAATCACCTCACACGTGCATTTTTAAACACAATTCCATCCCGAGGTATGTCCGAGGGCAGTAACTCAAGTCACAGACTGACGTTTCATTAAACCCGTTCATCCCCTCTCACATTTAGCCACCCCAATCGGTTCCAGATGTCTAACTCTCCGATAAGCCCAGGATTTAATAACAGTCCCAAATGCTGTTAGCCTGTTACACTAAATAACCATCTAGTTGGTGTTATAAGTTCAAGTGAAAGATCAACCTCGATCTATTTATCCACAAGGGTATTGACAATATAGGATTCTTCCTATATTATATAGGATGTAGATTATATTTTGTTATGAATAATAATACCTCCCTGGAGCAGTCGATCGTAAAAAGATTATCAGAGTACAGGCGCCTAAGTGGCGTCACTCAGGAAGAATTAGCTACCCGCATTGGTACAAAACAACCCGTTATATCCGAGTTCGAACGTATGATGAATCCCCCCACATTGGGATTTATCGAAAGAGTCGCGAACGCACTTGGGGTTGAAATCAAAATCAGGATACAACCTGGCCATACTGATGACATATATGGAGGTTCCTAGTTTTAGCTCGCTAAGGGGTCAATATGGATAAATATCATTCTCCGATCAGTAACAAGGATCTCATGCAGAGCCTTTCTTCGTCCCAGAAAGGCCAAGGAGAGGCTAACGAATTTCGCGATTTAGATGAGATGTTGAATGCTTCGGAGTTAAATAAGCCATGGTTTGTTAAAGAAACTGACGTCCCTACTGTAGAAATTGATTTGAAACTACACAGCCCTTACCCTCAGTCAGCCAACGTATATGATATTAATGCGTTTTTCAGATATCTAGATAATCCCAAAATGGAAGCTGAGATCATCAGCAATAGCAAACTCCGTGAAAGAGATGGTATTGTACGCCAATTGCCAGGGAACTCTTTACGTGATATCTCTCTCGTTAAGACCCTAATCTCCGATTATTATTACGACCTGCCTTCTCCAGTCGGAGGATTTCGTTCAATCCCGTCTCCAAAAGATTATGGGGTACCACGTTGGGAAGGCACACCGGAAGATAATGCCAAGATGATCCGAACGGTGGCGAAAGCCACCGGCTGTTCTTACGTAGGGTTTCTCGACCTAAGTGACACCAGATTAGGTCCTGTGACAAACTTATTTTACTCCGAAATGGCTGTAAAATTTGAGGACGGAATCGAAGATTATAAGCTTCAAGGACTGAATACAATCTGCTACCCCCGTAACTGTAGATATTTGATCGTCCTTGTTCCACAAATGAAGAGCATTTATAAGAGATTCGGTAACTTCACGACACTCGCAACAGCGGGGCAAGACTCGACAGACAAGGTCCTACATTTAGCAAAAATGATGAATTTCTTGCATGGTATTGGATACCTTGGATTCGAAATAAGATCACCTCTGCCTCCTTTGGAGATAATGACCGGGATCGGAGAATATAACCGAACCCACGGACCCCCTATCACCCCGGCTTTTGGCAACGAATGTTTGTCTGGTACTTTTAGTATTCTCACTGACTTGCCTTTAGCACCGAGCAGACCGATTGATATGGGGATCTTGAAATACTGTGAAAATTGCCTAAAATGTGCGATTGCTTGCCCGTCTGGTGCGATTGATAATGACAAATTACCAAGTTGGGAAATTAATACTGGACCCTGGAATGCATCCAATGATCACAAAGGATATAAAAATAATTCCTTTAAATGCATGGAATTCATCGTCAACCATATTGCAACTGGATTCCGGCCAAGATTGATGGGCCATTGCATGAACTGCGTGTATTCTTGTCCATTTACAAAAGCCAAAATGCTTGATAACCGCCTCAAAGCGTTGCCTAACACCGTACCGTTGAGGATAGATCGAGAGAATACCCGACATTTTTGGGAAATTGACATGCCGGAATTTGGAATGATGTCGATCCTTAATCCACCGGAAATAGATAAACCATAACGTTGGGAAAGAGGAGGTGATTCAATACATTTCACAATAGAAAATCAAAATAGATAACAACAATTTCCCAGCTAAAACGGACTGACGGCTCCTGGCAGAGCCGTCAGTTAAGGAAGGAAAAGTACTGCGTCTTACAACAGTGTCTTGTCGCCTCCCTGTGTTCATTCTAGTAAACAAGGGTCACAGAGTCAAGGAACCAACAAAAATCAAAACATAAAAGAGGTAATATGAAATCGCATTCCACAATGAGTCGCCGAGATTTTATGAAATCTATAGGTTTAGGTTCTGCAGCCATAGCTGGCATGAGCGCAAGTGCTCCACTTTTCCATGATCTCGACGAAATGATGAGCATAAGTGCTGCCGAAACTTTTAACTCCACTACATCCATGCAAAAACGTCCTTGGTGGGTTAAAGAGGTTGACATTCCTACAGTAGAAATCGACTTGAAACTGCGCACCCCCTATGCGGGCCATCTATCTGTTGGTTTGTCTCCTCTATATGTTTCTAAAGAGGAGATTGCTGCCATCCTGGCTTCTCAACAGAACAATGCCATTGAAGGAGCTAAAAACAACCGGCCAGGTTTTACATTGCGTGATCAAGTTGGAGCCTGGGCTTCTTTGGATAGAGGACAAACAGGATATCTAAAATATCCGCCTGAAGGTTTTCGAACAATAAAAGTTACTCATGAAACCTTAGGTGTACCGAAGTGGGAAGGCTCCGAAACGGAAAACGCATTCATGATTCGAACTTTCCTGCGGCAATTTGGTGCAGGGGCAATTGGCTATGCAAGAGTGGATGATAACAGCGTCGGACCGCGTAAACCCCTTTTTAACACTCATGTAAGATTGGAGAACAACCCAGATTACAAGTATGACGCTAATGGTACATTCGTCATGCCAGAAAAGTGCAAGTATGCCATCGTGATTTACGATAGAAGTCCCCGAGATCCTAACAACTATCGTCGTACCGTCAACAGCCCTCAAGCCTTTGTATCAAATATGGAGAAATGTGAGTATGGTCATAAGCTTCAAAACTTCCTTTGGGGTTTAGGCTACCAATCTTATTGGTTTGAAGATGGCACAACAAGCAAATTCACAGGGACTCCGACGAATGTTTGGGGTATCCTCTCAGGCATAGGCGAATACAACCGAATTCACAATCCGGTCTCGCAACCCGAAGGTGAGACCGGTAATTTTGCCAGTATTCTCTTCACAGATTTGCCTCTACCTACTACTAAACCGATAGACTTTGGAGCTTTAGAATTCTGTAAAACCTGCGGTATTTGCGCCGACGTTTGCCCAGCCGGAGCAATTCCTACAGTAGAAGAGTATAGAGAGCCAACTTGGGATCGAGCAACTGGTCCCTGGAGTGCTTCCAATGACCATAAAGGATATCCTAATAAATCCATTGAATGCGTAAAGTGGTATTTTTCTAATGCAGTTACAGCCTTCGCTCCTGCCTCTCGCCCAGTTGGTGTGTGTCGTCGATGTTCCAGCCATTGTGTCTTTAGTAAAGATCATAAAGCTTGGATTCATGAAGTAGTTAAGGGTGTAGTGTCCACTACTCCTGTGATGAACAGCTTCTTTACTAAAATGGATACGCTATCCGGTTACAGTGACGTCATCTCAGATGAAGGCAGGGCTGAATATTGGCACCAGTACCTGCCCGCTATTTAAAATGAGAGAGGAAAAAACATGAAATTAAATATTGACTTTAAATGGTATCAATGGCTTTTTGGAGTGATTTCTCTTATTCTGGCATTTTTCTTGACTCATGAAATATTTGCTACCCTAGCAGAATCTCAGCCTGGCACTGTCAAGGTACTTTCCTTGCTTATAGGAATCCCATTGATTATCTTCCTGTATCTGACCTTTGGTTTAAGGTCAGCCCTAAAAAAATCCAAATCTAGTGTGACGGATTAGTAACAGATAACCTATGGCCAATGGAGGGGCTTCTTCAGCCTCTCCATTGGCTTATTGGACAAACAATCTAGGCGGGCCGAGTCCCCGGGGAATTCTGACTCCCAGTCCAAGTAACAACATCTGCCGTTGTGACCTGAACAATCTGTTAGAATGTTGAATTAATCTTTTTATTTGAAGGTAGCCCCTCAAAACAAGCAAGAGGGATCGGGGCCCTCTTGCATGACCAGTTGGCTCCTGCAAGTTCCTAAGCCATTAGCTTCCCCTTATCCTGCGGTGACTGGGAATATACGGCATCCACTTTAACCGTGCCGACTCCACTAATAGTCACCCCCATAGCTTCTTTGAGAGCCTTAGCGAATGTATCAAACACTGGCCCAGAAGTTAGGTATTTCTGAAAGGTGCCTTTAACCTGGTAAGTGGTGAATGGTTGAGCAACCGGCAATTTCATTGCCACAATCGCCACCTTTTTTGTTTCCTCGAGATTCTTGAATGTCCTTGTGGTGCGGCCGTACAAGTCGGCGAAAGCAAGCGTTTCGTCGTCAATTGCTGTCATACTCGTTTTGGGGGTGACATTGAGTTCACCAGCACGGCTTATCGTTGCCACCATCTTGGGGACTCCGGGATCTTGAAACAGTCCAATAACCTCTTTTGACATCTTGGCCATAACAATTCTCCTTCTTGATTAGTCCAATAATGAGATGATAGCGAGAGTCATCGCCGTGAGACCCAGCAATAGGTGCACCCAAAAAAGCTTGGCGGTAATGAAACCTTTCAACGGATTGTGAACTGTTTTGAGAGTAAAACCACAGATGCCAGCCGCCAAAATGAATATGAACGCCCAAGTCGCCATGAACGATCCCTCCTTTCGTGTTTTGGTCCATTTTGGCATCATAATGTGAGCGAAGTCGGTAAAATAGTTTACAAACTTGATGCTATGGCTTGCTGTAAAATAGGCGAGTTACGTGGAGGAATAGATGACGTACTTGAACTGTATGGCGGATATGTGGCTATTTGAATCTCTGGAAGAGCGAGAAAAGGGAGAAATCCGTAAACTTTTTCGACGGTCAGAATATCTTAAGGACGAATACCTGTTTATCGAAGGTGAACCGGCTAACTCTGTGTTCATTGTGACTAAAGGCAGGGTGAAACTGATAAAGACCTCGGAGTATGGTAAGGAAATTGTCCTTGGGTATTTGACCGCCAATCAATTGTTTGGGGAAGAAGTTCTCTTCGATGATTCGTTACGCACCTTTGGTGCCGTTGCCGAGGAGGACTCTCGGCTATGTTCCTGTTATAAGAGTGATTTTGAGGGATTCCTTACGCAGAATAGCCAACTATCGCTAAAAGTGATTAAAACCCTGGGAGACAAGATTAGGCGGATAACCGAGCAACTGGCCGACGTCGCTATTTATGACACCCGCTCCAGCCTTTGTCGCACATTAGCTCGGCTTGCCACGGAACACGGCCAGGAAACCCTAGATGGGATGAAACTGAACTTCAGGTTGACTCATGATGATCTTGGCGCCTTGGTTGGGGCCTCCCGGGTCATGGTTACAAACGTTATGAAGTCACTTAAACTTGCCGGCATTGTGAAGGTCGATTTCGATCACAAGTTGGTGGTAAGTAAATGGTTTTTAAGTGAACCTTTGTCAAAAGAAACCCTCCCTATTAAGGGTCACACTGCGAGCTGCGATTGTTTCCAGAGGACTCAATAATTGGATGCTTTTGCATTAAAGGAATTTCAGGCGGAGTTAGACTCCTAGAGGACTATGCATTAACAACAAACCGAAGGTTGTAGACTCTCGGTCCGTTTCATTAACAGCCAACCCAGGACCTCCCGTGTTTCCGGTATAGTCCGACTCTCCCCCGTCTCCACCAGAAACACAGCCGAGCCTTTGGGAGATGATCCCAGAGGCTCGTTTTCATGCGAATCTTCGAATCTTTCGGGAGTTCTATCTATATGCAGTTTTCAATTCTTGGACCAGCAAGTCACGCTTTTGTTTATCGATCATAATTGTTTTCAAAGCCTTCAATGTGGTAGGACAATCCTTGTAGGTTATTCCCAGGAATTCGTGTATGGCCTGATCAATTTGTTTTTTGTTGTGAGTACTGATCGTTATACCCGCATCTTTAAATATCTCTTGTATATGACGGAAATAACACGACATAGGCCGCTCCTGAAAGTTTCTGAAAGTCCACAAAATCCTCTATCTAGAAAAGAAAACCCCACGCTATTACACTACTTCAAAGCATTGCCGACTAAATAACCTACAACTGATACTATTCCACTGATAAACATCCCCCAGCCTAGATCTGAGACGACAATAGTTAGAGGCCAGTTCTTCAAAGTCGCAAAATTACTTAGATCATAGGTTGCGTAGGCAACCAGACCAAAAAGAATTCCAAGACCAACCGCCTGGGCTATTGAACTGTTGTTAACTGCCGGGACGATCACAAACACCATCAAACCAATAACGTAAAGGAGGTAAAATAGAATTGCCGGAGCCATGTTAAAGGAATCTCTAAGTAAACCGCCAAGATGGGTTCTGTAAAAGTTCTTGGAAATAACCCCTAGCCAAAGCGCATCGATTCCCAGAAAAACGATCAGAGTGATCACATAAACCAGAGCTAATTTAAAGAAACTCATATAATCTCCGCTAGAAAAGTTTTTTCAGCGTTAAACAGGCTTTTTAGGGAGCATCGGGATAAAAACGCTGGTCCGTTTGGCATAGTCTTGAAAACCGGGATTCTGCTTCATTGACTTTTCAAGCAAGGGAATTCCTGAGACAAATAGTATTAACCCCGTGATCGTCAAAGGACCTATGACAGTCCACCAGGCGCCTGACAAATTAAGCGCAACAATGAAAATGCCCCACCATTGGATTACCTCGCCAAAATAGTTGGGGTGACGGGAATAACGCCACAAGCCTCGATCAAGAATTTTGCCCCTGTTGGATTTATCGGATAAGAAGCAATCCAGCTGCTTATCTGCGGTGGCTTCAAAAAAGAATCCTGTTCCCCAGATAGCAGTTCCTACAAAGTCAAGCCATCCCAGAGAGCCAGTTGATGCGACCATAATGTACACCACAGGCATTGAGATCAACCACATGAAAAACCCCTGGAGAATGAAGATTTGCAAATAACTTCTGATTAAAAAACTTGAGCCCCATTCCTCGCGCCATTTTTGGTATCGAGGATCTTCTCCCTTGCCACGGTTCCGGCGATAAATGCGTTTCGCCAGCCTGAAACCCCAGATCATCACCAAGCTAAGGACGAGAATTTGCCGTAAAGCAAAATCGTTAGTCATTAAAAAGGTAGTGACAGCGACTAATATGAAGCCAGGTCCCCAAGCGATATCTGCGATCGAATTATCCTTGAGTCTAAGAGCGACAAAAAATAATGCGCTCATGTAAATAAGGATAATCGCCCCGGATAGGATTATGACCTCAGAAGTATCCATAACAGATTTTTCCCTCAGGTCCTAATGCCAACCAGAAGAACACCCGGACCACCATGAACACCCAATCCAGCGCCCATTTGTGAAATGGCTATCTTTTCTTCGGGAACAAATTCACTAATGCACTCCTTCAGCCGGGCTGCATCGTTGGGCACTTCGCTGTGAACGATACTTAGCTCTTTTACTGGCATGTTATTGTTCACGAAGTCAATGATGCGCTTCATACCCTGGGTAACAGTACGAACGAAGCCGGCGCGGGTAATTTCACCGGAATGAAAAGTTAGAAGCGGCATGACGCTCAGGAAATGAGCCGCCGAGGCGATGGTTTTATTAACCCGCCCGCTTCTGGCGAGGTATTTCATAGTCTTGAACATTCCCAGCATTTTGATTTCGGCTATGGCTTTATTGGTTTCTGCGATTACCTCTGCAAGGCTTCCGCCGCATTTAGCTTTACGGGCGGCTGCAAGCACGACCAGCCCCAGACCCGCAGAATTAAATTTGGAGTCCATTACCTCTATCGAACAACTTTTAGCCAACGATTTTTTGGCCAAACACGCAGAGTTATAGGTTCCACTGATCTTCGATGAAATATGGATGGATAGGATACCATCCGAATTGCAACAACATTCGTTGTAGACAGCAACGAAATCTTCGGGATTCGGCTGTGATGTGGCCGGATGCATATCTAAAGTGGTCAGCAGGCGATACAATTCAACAGGGTCGATATCTACTCCATCGCGGTAAGTCTTGTCGCCGAACCGCACGTAGATTGGGACAACCCTGATGTCCAATGCGTCGGCTACCGATTTAGGAATGTCCGAGGTACTGTCGGTGATAATTTTTACCGCCATTGAGTATCCTCTCTTAGTTTCCAAGCATAACGCAGTTATGCCGGCATCAGGACCGGGAAGAACACTTGCCAGGCTAACAGTGCCTTCGCGGTAAGACTGAGGATGATATAGGCCCGTTCGCCGAATAGGTAATCCCTCCAGGGTCCAATCTTTTTGTACTGCAAAATCATGTTGACGGCAAAACAATTAAAGAAGATGAATAGCGAGATGATAATACCGTAGACAAAACCGGGGGGCGAGACATTCAGTCCTGGTGCCCAGACATAAACCAAAATGGCAAGCCAGGGAATAATTCCGGCAAAACTGCCGAACCAAAATGGTAGAAGGTTCCCATTCCCCGGTTTTTCGTATTTTTCCTGAACGGCGCCAAAAAGTATCATGGCTGCGTTTACGCCGAATATCGCCATCAGCGCCGCGATGTCACTGATGCCGGTGAGTTGCGATATGAGTACGATCATGATCGACGAGCTGAAAAAATACTCGATCCACCGGCCGTAATTGCGGCTCTGGAGGAGGTTGCGCTTATACCACGGGAACACTGGCGGCGAGGCAATGATCAAAAGAGCCGCAGCGGAAATGAACAAGAAGGCAAAAACGCCCCAGCCAGTGGGAATATCAAACAGGTTCCTGAGTTCCGGGGCGGTTCCGGGCGGGCCGCTTATAAAGGTGGAGGTAACGGGTAAAGAGAACCCATTGGTTAAAAACGCGATGGCTAACGCCTGCACTGCCAGGATAAGGCCCACGACGACGTTCAAGACGCGCAATCGTTTGATTTTGCCCTCTGTCACCGGATCGATTACCATAATCCCTCCTTCTGATTTATTTGTATTCTATTGCGTATTCGCATCAAGTTTATATCTATCAATACACTATCGAACCGTACACCGGCCAGGGCGCTTTGACACTTCAGATGCTACCAATTCGGGTGAAATGGGCTTTCCACCATAGCCTACCCGCATTTTATACATATCGTATAACGCCCGTGTTCATCATTGCTATCGAACAGGTCTCTAACGCGGCATTTGGGCAATTTTTCAGATTGATTATGACGTCACCTCAAGATCTGTTTGAAGTATTTTATACATAGCCACTTAAGCCCACAGTGACCCAGATCACATTTGACGAAAAATAATCAATCGGTACCTAGCTCGTTTCAACTCAGATCAACTTCCCGCAAGGTTGCGTCGGGGGCAAAGGCTAAACCGACTACGCTGGGGCCTGTATGGGCACCAAGCACCAATGAAATGGTGAATTTCGGCATCCAGTCACACTTAGAAATCTTGTCCAGAGCGTTTTTAAGCATGTCAGCCCCATCCGGATTTTGAGCATATACAATTTGGGCCCGAAGTTTGGTTCCGGCCGGGTATCGGCCCGTCACCAGGCTCACCAAATTCTCGATTGCGTTGTTAAAGGTCCTGGCCTGACCCATTTGGACATATTTCCCATGTACTTTTTCAACCCCAATTATCGGTTTGATATTCAAGAGTGAAGCCATCAGACCCTTGATGTGACTGATACGCCCGCCATGAATCAAATAGCGCAGTTCCTTAAGCGTAAATAGAGTGTCCGTTGCGTCACCAATTCGTTTCATAATCGATAACACCTGTTCAATAGGTTGCCCGACCTTAACAGCACGGGCAGCCGCTATCGCCTGCCAGCCGGAGGCCACGGAAAGTGTCTTGGTATCGAAGTGAGTGATCTTAGCATTGGGTACCAAACCGGCGGCGACACGGGCTGCATCATAGGTGCCGCTGAGGCCGGATGACATGTGAATCGAGAGGATATCCGGATCTTTGGAGGCTATTGCTTTGTATGTCTCGGCAATTAATCCCGGGGAAGGTTGTGAGGTCACTGGAAACTCGGAATTCTCACTTAACATCGAATAAAACTGAACGCGGTCGATGTCCACTCCTTCTCTATAGGTTTTTCCCTTAAAGGTAACACTCAGGGGCACCTGGTGGATGCCCATCTCCGACATGGTTTCCGGGGTCATGTTCAAATCGACTCCGCTATCCACGACAATCTTCATAATTCATCTCCAAATTCGATTATTACTCTCAAAAAGATACCGCTATTCGTGTTAATCAAATTTATCTTTTCAGGTAATCTGGATCACCTGGTATAAAGCCTTTTGTTTCAACGAGAAATGGGCCTTCCGCGACGTTGCCGGCACCGGCGTTTGATATTTTCGGGAATTGGCCAGGGTTTTTGATAAATAAGGCCGCCACTGCTCCAATGAAACAGAAGATCGCGGCTACGACCATCGCCGCGTTCAAGGCGTTGGCAAACTCGCTGATAAACATTTGGCCTACGGCAGCCTGGACCGTTTCCGGTACGCCGCTTCCATTCAGCACGCCCATCCCTCCGGCACTCAGGCTTCCGTCATTAATGGCATTGATGATGCTTGTTTTTATTGATTCCGGTATGCCGGCCGTGTTGGTCAGCGCCGAAATCAGCCCGCTAGCAAGTCGTGCTTGTAATACTGCTCCCAGCACTGCAATCCCGAGCAAGCTGCCGACCTGTCGCATGGTCGTCATAATTCCGCTCGCGGCCCCCGACTGCTCAACTTTAGCTGCCGCCATCATCACCGTGTTCACCGGAGCCATAATAAGCCCCATCCCCACGCCCGCGAATATCAAAGGTATAATCAAAGACTGCCAAGTCGTATTGATGGAAAGGTGTGCCATAAAAAAGATGGCGAGCGATATGATCAACATGCCGGAAGCCAGTATCCAGCGTACGCCGTTACGTTCCGCCATCCTGCCTGCCATTGGAGCAATGAATACGACGACGGCCGACATGGGCAGGAGGACCAGGCCAGTTTTCACCGCGCTGAACCCGAGTACAATCTGGAAGTAAAGAACCAAAAGGAAAAGAATTCCGATAAGTCCGAACATCAGAAGCGCGCTCACGACGTTTCCAGCAGCGAAGTTAACGTTCTTGAACAGCTGCAGCTGGATGAGTGGGAATTGACTGCGCCTTTCGATAAAGAAAAACATCATCAGCCCTAACACGAAAACTCCGAAAGAACCAAGGATAACCGGTGAACTCCAGCCGAAGCGCTGGCCTTCTATCAGCGCGAAGGTCAGACCTGCCATGCCCGCTGTGGCGCTTCCGACTCCCGGCCAATCTATATGCCGGATTGCCGCAGGATCGGTTGACTCATTGATAATAATCCAGCCGGCGATTATGGCGATTACCCCCAACGGAATATTAACAAGGAAGATGTAGCCCCAGGAGAATTTATCGACCAGAAGCCCGCCGATGATCGGCCCCATGGCGCTGGCAGCCCCGGAAACCGCGCCCCAAACCCCCATTGCCGGCCCCCGCCCTCCGTCTTTGAAGGCTACATTCAATATTGAAAGCGTGGCGGGCATCATCGCGGCTCCACCGAAAGCCTGAAGAGCTCGGCTGGTTACCAGCATCTGGATGTTCTGGGATAGGCCACAGGCAAAGGAAGCCGTGGTAAAAAGTATCAGCCCACCAATGAACAGCCGCTTGCGCCCAAAAATGTCACCAAAGCGTCCCATGGTAATCAAGCTGACGGCAAAAACCAGAATGTAAATATTGACAACCCATTCCGCATCTACGAGAGAGGCTTCAAGGCTGTTCATAATGCTCGGCAAAGCTATGTTTACGATGGTGACATCGAGGTTGATCATGAAAAGCGCGATTGCCAGGATACCCAGCACCAACCATTTGCTATGAGAGGTGGATTTAGGCATCGGCATCCCCTCCGCGTGTCAGTTCCTGTGTTATATCGATTACCTGTGACAGGGCTTTAACGAGGGCCTCAGCCCGCCCCGCTCCCAGATTATTCAACTTGTCCGCGATGTGGTCCCGGACAGCCCGGCGATATCCGGCCAGGATCGACCGGCCTTGATCCGTGATTTTGATACTGATCCGCCTCCGGTCATTGATATCACTGCTTCGAGAAACGGCGTTTTCGCTCTCCAGCCTGTCGATGAATTGGGTCATCTGCGGTCTGGTCAATGACAGTCTTCCGGCAAGTTCCGAAGCCGGAAGTGGGCCGTTCAAAGCGAGCAGATTCAAAATCGCCAGGTTGTGGTGAACAATTTTCCGGCCCGGCAGATTTACCAGGTCACGATGCAGCAGATGCAACGCGTGATAGGCGCTATCGGCGATCTCATCGGCGATGTCCCGTTGATTTATTATTGAATCATTCATTTTTTAATTATATCAATATCGCAGATAAATTTGTAGGAGCCGAGTATCGGCGTAATTCTGAGTGCATTCGGATAAGGGGGGGGAAATCGGAAAGACGCTTTTTGGTTGGTTACCGATTGCCTGAACTGCAGGCTCGCCTTCGTTGCCCGGCTGGTATGAAGTGGCTTGAAGGGTTTAACATGAATAAATGGACGTGTGAAAAAAAGGTCATCGCATCAATGGGATCATCGGTGTCAACAGCCGCTCATAAAAACCGAGGTTCCCCCACAAAGGTTATTTCTCCATGCGCGCGTCTTAAAAGACACAGAAAGGCGGCAACATGAACCGCACGTCAAATAGAAATATCTCCAGGGTATTACGCACGAGAGATGAAGCGATTTCAAACTATAACAGCTTGAGCCGGTGGTATGACCTGCTCGAGGGTGGCTTCGAAAAGAAAATACTGGAGGCAGCCATAGCAATACTGGATCCCAAGCCGGGAGAAACCGTCCTCGAAATCGGCAGCGGAACCGGCAATTCTCTTGTATTAATCGCAAAGTGTGTCGGCGAACATGGCAAGGTTTACGGTCTGGACCTTTCACCGAAAATGCTCGAGCGGGCTCAGCGGAAACTTATCGCCCAAGGCTTGATCGAGCGGGTTTCACTCTTAAGGGGTGATGCGACAAAGTTGCCCCGCCCATCGGAATCGGTCGACGGCATCTTTATGAGTTTTACGCTCGAACTCTTCGACACCCCAGAAATACCTGTGGTACTGGCTGAATGCCGCAGGGTGCTAAAACCAACCGGAAGAATCTGTGTCGCGGCCATGGCCAGGGACGGAAGCCTGATGGTAAAACTCTATGAGTGGGTGCATGGCACTTTCCCAAAATACCTGGATTGCCGGCCGATTTACTTCAACGATTCTTTAATCTCCGCGGGATTTGAACTCACAGGATCTCAAACGGTTAGAATGTGGGGCTTGCCGGTAACGATATCAACGGCGGCTTGAACAGTTCCGATCCGAATGTCTCTGTTGGTTCAATGTGAACCTGTCTCCACACGGCATCACGAAGATCGGCCACCACTCGTCAGCGATACCGCTTAAATAAAAACCCTCGAAGGTTACTTAAGCAGCACCGAATCATAACACGAGGTCACGTTGCTCAAAGCCAGCAGACCAACCAGCTTTTCGGGTTCTCCCCGTTCAACGATCGGTAGATGGCTGATTTTGTGCTCGGTCATTTTGTGGAAGGCCGAATAAAGCGTTTCGTCAGGGTGACCTAGAATAAGCTTCCTGGTCATCACATCCCGGATAAGAGTTTGAGGCCATTTGTCCTCGTGGACCTTGGCAATGTCCCTGGTGGTGATAATACCGGTAAGAACGCCTGAGTCCACCACGGGCACGGCTTCGATCTTGTGCGCATTCATCCATGCCATCAGATCCGCCAGGTCAAGACCGGATGACATAGTCAACGGCCTCGTGGTCATGGTGTCAACGACGCGTATTTTATGCAGCAGAGGCACCCCGTATTCGGAACGGTGGGCGGGCGAATCTGCCCTGGTGTTGACCTGTTTTTCATAGATGAAACTTTTCTCGCTAACCACGTAGGCGATGACCACCGACACCATGCTCGGGATCAGCAGATTATAGTTCCCGGTCATTTCACTGACCATGATCATGATCGCCAACGGCGCCTTGGCGATACCCCCGAACAGCGTCATCATGCCAAGGACGATGAAGGGTCCGGGGTCAGCCGGGACAATTCCTCCGGCGCCGCGTAAAAGCGTCCAGGTAGCGCCTCCAACCATTCCCCCTATCACCAGCCCCGGCGCGAACACCCCGCCGCTTCCCCCGGAACCGACAGAAAGTCCGGTGGCGACGATTTTTGCGAATATGACCGCGATGATAATCCCCAGGGGCAGGGCGGCGGTATCGTTATTGATGGCCAACTGGACCCAGCCGTAGCCCATGCCCAATATCTGGGGCAAAAACATGCCGATAACGCCTACCGCCAAACCGCCGGCCGCTGGTTTGATCCACCGCGGAACGTTCCACGCCTTGAACCGATCTCTTATTCTGTAGAAGGATCGCCCATAAAGTATGCCGAACAGACCGCAGACCAGTCCCAGGATGGCGTAACCGAGCAGTTCCTGGGGCTTGTTAAAAGCAAAGGTGGAGTTGATGTTGAATATCGGATCCCAACCGTGCCAGGAGGCGAATATGCTGTAACCGACGATGGATGAGATAAATGAGGGCAACAACGCCTCGAACTCAAAGTCCCGCTTATACAAGATCTCTGTGCTTATCAGGGCTCCCCCTAAAGGGGCTTTGAAGATGGCGCCGATGCCGGCGCCGATACCGACTGCCAGGGCGATACGCCGGTCATGGGAATTGAGCCTGAAAATATCGGCGATGGTGGAGCCGAACCCGGCGCCTATCAAAGCCACCGGGCCTTCGCGGCCGGCGCTGCCCCCGGAGCCGATGGTTATCGCGGATGCCAGCAATTTGATGGGCGCGATGCGCCGGCGGATAAAGCCTTCTTTGTTGTGGAAAGCGTTAATGGCGGCATCAGTGCCGTGTCCTTCTGCTTCAGGGGCGAACTTGAAGACAATCCAGCCGCTGATCAGGCCGCCAACGGTACAAACGACAGGTATCATCCAGCGCCGGGCGATATCGCTCACCACCGTAGCGCCTTCGCCCGCGGGCGAAGGGGGAATAAAACCGGCGCCTTTTTCGAGAAACAACCAGGTGGCCCAGTTGATGGCCATATAAAAAATAATCGAACCGACACCGGCTACGATTCCGATGAGTATAGCGATGACAAGCCATTTGCGAAGATAACCGCGGCCGATGAAGGTCGAAATCCCGAGCAGTTGTTTCTTTATGTGAACAGACATCGTACCAACAAAACAATACGTAACCCGAGAAAACCCTGGAGAAAATCCTTGGTCGTAACAATTTGACCCGCGTGCGATGGGCCAGTTGCCCAGATATTAGCCCAATTTTGGGTCATCTTCAAACTCAACCAGGCAACTATTTTCAGGACATATTCAGCAATATATTCCCATTTACGGCGAGTTTTGATCTTTTCCTTCAAGACAAATTTAAATTCATAATCGTAAACGGGACGTTCTTCTACCATTGCAGGCCGACGCCAATTACCTGGAAGGCATAAACCGAACAATACCACCTGAAAAGTGTGGTATAATGCTCAGCCGTTTACGGATCGCCCAATATAAATACTCAAAGGGTGTTAGCTGTGAAATCGATTCTGGAAAAAACCAAGTTTTTAACCCTTATCGGTGTTGTATCGACACTTGTGGCCTCGGCGAGCGCGTTCGTTTGGGGACTGTACAAATCGGGAGAAATCGTCATCAGTTTCCTCACTGCTTCAGATGCCGATACCGCCGCGTCGGTATCCCTGATCGAGATAATGGATATATTCCTGATCGCAATTGTACTGCTGATCTTCGCCCTGGGCATTTACGAACTTTTCATCGGCAAGCTCAACCTGCCGGAATGGCTCATCATCCACAACCTGCATGACCTTAAGGTGAAATTGAGCAGCGTCGTTATTATGGTTATGGGCATCGTATTCTTGAAACACCTGGTACAATGGCAGGACCCCCAGGGCACACTCTTCTTTGGCCTTGGAGTCGCCGTTGTTGCCACCGTATTAGTCGCCTTTGGCTATTTCGGGAGTAAAACCGACTGACGATCACAGAGCCAATTTTAATGCCATTTTCCGGTCTCCTTAAACTTCCCGCGGAAACGCAATATAATACGCCAACATCTTTAGGGTAAGATCCGGTGAAAGCTCTCAACCTCGTACTAAGCTACGCTCGTAAGTATCGATTCGTCCTCTCCGTCACCATCTTTGCTATGCTCTGTTTGGTGGCGGTTCAGCTTGCCATACCCTGGACGATCAAGAGCCTGCTGT
Organism: Dehalogenimonas formicexedens; assembly: GCF_001953175.1. Classification (NCBI taxonomy): domain Bacteria; kingdom Bacillati; phylum Chloroflexota; class Dehalococcoidia; order Dehalococcoidales; family Dehalococcoidaceae; genus Dehalogenimonas; species Dehalogenimonas formicexedens. The sequence continues at coordinate 1,417,754 of NZ_CP018258.1, forward strand.
CGTTGTTTTCAGGTCCCGCGATCACCCCCGACACACTGGGCATCATCGGCCGCATCACTTTGTTCGTATTGGGTATTTACCTGGCCCGAGCGGGTCTGGAGTTCTTGCGTTCCTACTATGCCCATGTGGCTGGATGGGGCGTCGTCGCCGACCTTCGAAAGCATATCTACGAGAGGATGCAACGTTTTTCGCTGCGGTTCTTCCAGGACAAGCAAACCGGCCAACTGATGTCCCGGGTAATCAACGATACAGACCAGTTCGAAGACCTTATCGCGCATGCCATTCCGGATATTTTCGTGAGTTTTGTGACGCTAGTGGGTGTTTGTGCCGTCCTCGCCTATATCAACTGGCAGCTCGCTTTGCTGGCTTTGATCCCGATTCCTTTCATCGTTATCCTGATGCGCCTTTACGCGCGGTACGTGAGACCCGCCTTCCGCGAACGCCAGAAAGAACTGGGAAATTTGAACGCCATCCTGGCGGACAACCTTTCCGGCATCAGGGAAATCAAGGCCTTCACCCGCGAGGACGAAGAAAACGAAAAGTTCGGCCACCAGGCGGAAAGATACCGGCAGTTGTCGCTCAAGGCAATCGGCATGATGTCCGCCTTCCAGCCTGTTATCGCCTTTTTCTCTTCGCTGGGACTGGTGATCGTTATCTATTTCGGCGGCCACCTGGCCTTTAACCAGAGTCTCTCCATCCCCGACCTGGTGGCTTTTGTGTTATATCTCGACCTGCTGTACCAGCCGGTGAGAACGCTCTCGGGTTCCTGGGAACAGATTCAACGGGCACTGGCGGGAGCCGACCGTGTGGCAGAATTGCTTGAAGAAACCCCCGAACCCCAACAAAAACAAGCGGCTGTTTCGCTAAATGGAAAGGCATCAGGCGCTATTGTTTTTCACAAGGTCTGTTTTGAATACAAACCCGGACAGCCAGTATTGGAAAACATCAACCTGGAAATCCCCGCCCGGAAAGTTATCGCCCTCGTCGGCCCCAGCGGCGTGGGGAAGTCCACTCTGGTCAGCCTCATCCCCCGGTTTTACGACCCCACGGATGGGACCGTGACCCTGGACGGGAAAGACATCGGCGATATTGACCTGCAGAGCCTTCGCAAACAAATGAGCGTTGTATTACAGGATGTCTTTCTCTTTTACGGCAGCATCCGCGAGAACATTCTTTTTGGTAGACCGGATGCAACCGAAGCCGACCTCGTAGCTGCGGCCAGGGTGGCCAACGCGCATGATTTCATCATGTCCATGCCGGAGGGGTATCATACACTCATCGGCGAGAGGGGATTGAAACTTTCTGGCGGTCAAAAACAAAGAATTTCAATTGCCAGGGCGGTGCTTCGGGACGCCCCGGTACTCATCCTCGACGAGGCGACCTCAGCAGTCGATACCGAAACCGAACTCCTGATCCAGCAAGCCCTGGAGCGACTTATCGCCGGTCGGACCACGATTATCATTGCTCACCGTCTTTCCACTATCAGAAATGCCGACAAGATCGTTGTCCTGGATGGGAAGCGGATTGCCGAAACCGGGAATCACGATGAACTGATGAAAAAGAAAGGCCTTTATCACAAGCTTTACACCATCCAGAATAAGTTAAGTGAAAGCGCCCTTCTGTATCAGAACGAACCCGATGATCACATTAACGTCGAAATCATCTAACGCGTTGGAGGCACAATGAATGATACACTCAAAGTAATCCTTAACCGCCGTTCGGTCCGAGCTTACAGCGGCAGACCTGTCACCCGCGAGGAAAAAGATCAGATTCTGGCGGCGACGTTGCGCGCGCCTACTGCTGGCAACCTGATGCTTTACTCGATCATCGAGGTCGAAGATCAAAAACTGAAGGATCGGCTGGCGGTAACCTGCGACAACCAGCCGTTCATCGCCAGGGCCCCTTACGTGCTCTTGTTCCTCGCCGACTACCAGAGATGGATGGATTACTTCCAGATCTGCGGCGTTTCATCGAAAGCGGCGGACCTCGGCGTCCCCGAACGAAAACCTGGGACCGGCGACCTTCTGCTAGCCTGCTGCGACGCGCTGATAGCCGCTCAAACGGCGGTCATCGCGGCGGAATCGATGGGTATCGGTTCGTGTTACATAGGCGATATCCTTGAGCGATACGAAATCCACCGGGAACTGTTCGATTTGCCCCCCTTCACCCTCCCCATCACGATGTTATGCTTCGGTTACCCGGCATCGACGGCTAAAAGATTGACCACCCGGTACGACAAAGAAATGATCGTCCACTCCAACAGGTATAAGCGCCTTGATAAGAGCGGTCTGGAAAAAGGTTTCGCCGCCTTGGAAAACGATTTTCGGGCAGGACATCGTGCCCACGATTACGCCAATGCCGGTCAAGCTACCTATTTCCGGAAATTCGCGTCCGATTTCGCCGTTGAACTGAACCGGTCGGTCAGTGAGATGATCAACAACTGGGAGTAGGCACCAATTTCGATTTGTCGGGGCTAGTATTGTGGCATTCTCAAAGCGGAATCCGGTTATTTTGCCAGTCTAGACTCGAAATAGCCGGCGACTTTATCGATATAGGCTAACGGGTCGCGATCGTACGCCCGGCTGTGGTAGGCGCCGGTCACTTCCCACAAGCTAATATCGTTCACGTTAGCCCTGGAATAAAGATCGAGGGTGTCCTGATAACTGACTAGGTCGTCAAATTCCTCATGAATCAAAAAGATCGGCGAGTCGATCCTGGACACGAAATCGATCGGATCCTGTTCCTCATACCTGTATGAATATTTGACGATCTGCCTCATGGTGGAATAGAAGGCCTTTAACAGAGGAACCGGGATGTGGCTCTCTCGAGCCTGATTAACGACCATAGTTTGAACCGTAGGGAAACATCCGTCCAGAACCACGGCACCCACCCGGTTGCCGGCGGAGTAGATGCACACACCGGCGGCTCCCGAACAAAACCCCATAAGCCCGATCGAACCATTATCGAACCCCCTGCCGGCCAGGTAGTCTACCGCACCGCCGATATCGGATGGCTCGTATTTTAGGGATACCCCTTTGCCCCCGCTTTCCCCTCTCCCGCTCAGGTCGAAAAGAAGGAGGTTGAACCCGGATTTGGCAAGGTCGCGGGCTATTCCCATTGTATTGGCGACATCGTCTACCCGGTTTTGAAACCCGCCGTGTACGATAACGATGACCGCGCCGTTCCAACCCGGAAAGAACCATCCCTTTAAATCGATCCCGTCGCGAGAAGGAAAGGACACATTCTGGTAGTCCGGAGCGATCAGAGCCGGGTCAGCCGTAAGAGGCAACCGGGGAACGGTCATTATTGCGATTGAACCGATAACCGAGAGCGTCAGGAATCCAACGAGAAAGGCGCCTGAAATTTTCAGGAGTCGTTTGAAAATCTTCCGGGTGGGATTTATACCCCATCGAAGTTTAATATATCACTGCCCTCTGCCGGTTAAAACATATCGATAGTCAAAAGGAGGCAATTCATCTATGATGATGGGAACTCGAACGCAAGGAAGGGCATATATGGAGACGCTTGGCAGGAGACAATTGCTTGATTCTTTCGTGAATGTGCCGGATCAGCTACATTCCGTTTTGGAATCCATTGATCCCGAAATCGTAAAGTGGGTACCCGCGCCCGGTGAATGGAGCATCAGGCAGGTGATATTCCATGTGGCGGATGGCGAGGCCAACTATTACATCAGATTTCGTAAAGCCATCGCCGAACCGGGCGGCGCCGTAGTAGCCTTCGATCAAAACAGGTGGGCGGATTCTCTGGACTACCCCGGACGCAGCGTAGAGGAATCCTTGAATCTGTTTCGAATGCTGAGATCATTAAGCTACGAGCTTATGGCTCAGCTTCCTGACTCGGCCTGGGCAAACACCGTCGAGCATTCCGAAAGAGGCACCCTGACCCTCGAAAACCTGTTGGCGGGCGCCGAAGGTCATGTTCGGGAGCACCTGAAACAGATTGAGGATAACGTTAAACGGTTTAAATCGAAAGGGTAGTTGTTGCCAAAACCACCCAGGCTTACCTGGACTCCAGCCAGCGGCTTTTCAATTGACCGCAGCCGGCCCCGATATCAGCACCCCGGGAGACGCGGAGCATTGCCCGGACCCCGCCGGATATCAACCGCTTCTGAAAAGCCCGCGCAGTATCGAGTGACGGCGGGTGAAACCCGTTTGCCGATGTTTCATTACAGGGAATCAGATTTACCGGGAAACCGCCTTTACCCAGCAGTTCAATGAGTTCGTCGGCGTCTTTCGGCGAATCGTTGACTTGATCAAAAAGGGCGTATTCAATGTAAACATGCCTTCCTGTTTTTCCAGAGTACTCCCGGCAAACAGGCATCAATTCCCCTACCGGATATTTCCGGGCGAGGGGAACCAAACGCCGGCGCAGTTCATCATTGGCCGCGTGCAGCGAAAGGGCTAACTGGCATTGAACATCGTCCTGAGCCAGTTTGAGGATTTCCGGCGCCATTCCCGAGGTTGAAAGCGTAATCTGCCGGATGCCCATGTTCAGTCCTTTGGGGGAATTCAAAATCGTGATCGACCGTCGCACATTGTCGTAGTTGGCAAGTGGTTCGCCCATCCCCATGAACACCACGTTGGTCAGCCTTCTTTGAGGATTAGCCTCATCCGGAGCAGTTTCCCGTTCCATAAGTCGGAGGAAATACAGGACCTGGGCGACGATCTCCCCCGGGCTTAAATTCCGTTCAAAGCCCTGCTGGCCCGTGGCGCAGAATGCGCACCCTACCGGGCAACCGACCTGGCTGGAAACGCAGATCGTGCGCCGGTCTCTGCCGCTGCCCTGGTTCTTGAAGAACATCAAAGCCGTTTCGATCGTCTTCCCGTCCGCCAGGCGGAATAGGACCTTCCTTGTCAGGGAATCCGCTGAAACTCGCTCTTCCAGAGGTTCAATGGTGGTGATCTCCGCAAATCTTTCCAGCTTTTCAATCAACGAAGGGCGAATGCCGTTCATCAAGCCGAAATCCGTCTCGAAACGGCGATAGATCCACTTCCATAGATCGCTCGCTCCGGACGCCGGCTCACTTAAACCACGGACGAATTCCACCAGTTGGTCGAAGGTCAAGTTGGAAAGATTTTCTTTATGCGGGCTGTCGCGCATGGGCGTATTTTAGTCTAACTTTATATTTATGTAAACCGTATTGCCCGAAATCGCCATCCATAGTAAACTCTGAATTTATGAACAGGGATGTTTCGATCAGACTCGCCAAAACCGATGATTTACAGGCTATTAACGAGATCTACAACCACTATGTCCTGGCCTCGACATGCACCTACCAGGAAAAAACCGAAACTATCGAAGCCAGGAAGAAATGGTTTGAGCACCACGCCCCGGAAACCTATCCGGTCGTAGTCGCCGAACAGGCAGGGGCAGTGGTGGGGTGGGGCTCACTTTCACCCTATCACACGCGTTACGCCTACCGTTTTACCGTGGAAAATTCAGTCTACATCCATCACGAATATCTAAGGCAGGGCATCGGCACGGCAATCCTTAAAGATCTCATCGACCGCGCCCGCAAGATCGGGTACCACGCGATTATCGCCGCCATCGACGGCAGCCAGGCCTCCAGCATCGACCTTCACAGGAAGTTCGGATTCACTGAAGTCGGTCATTTCCATGAAGTCGGATTTAAATTCGGGACCTGGCTCGATGTCGTTTACCTTGAGTTCATGCCGGGCGGCCAACCGTGAGCGACGTCAACCGGTCCGATCTCAAGCCCGGAACCAGGGTTTCGATCGTTCAGAAGGCCGACCAGAAATCCGGCAAACTTACCGAGGGCGTCGTCCAGGATATCTTGACGTCGTCGCCTACCCATCCCCACGGCATCAAGGTGCGCCTGGTGAGCGGCGAGGTAGGGCGGGTCCAGTCAATCAGAAAGCCGGTTTAGTCGCACAGGCCGGCGACTGTCGCTTCATCGAGTCTCCGTACCAGCGCGGTCACCAGCTTGCTCGTCATGTCATAATCTTTGCGCCTGATGATCGAGTTGTGACTATGCGCGTGCCTGGTCGGGATGGCGATCACCACCGTCGGCACCCCGCTTTTGTGCAGATGGATGGCCCCGCCGTCGTATCCGCCAAATTCCAGGGTATCGAGCTGCAACGGGATATCCATCTGTCTGGCGGTTTCCATGACCAGATCCCGGAGCTTCAGGTTCGGTATCATCCGGGTATCATAAACCAGGAGGTTAGGTCCGCCCCCCAACTTGGTAATTGACTCATCCGGCTTAATGCCCGGGACGTCGCCGATGGGACCGATATCGAGGATTATCGCCACATCCGGATTAACCATCTCGGCGCTGGTGGTGGCGCCGCGCAACCCCACTTCCTCCTGGACCGTCCCGACGCCGTAAACCGCGTTGGGGTGCTTCCCGCCGGCTAATGATTCCATCACCGAAATAAGCAGGGCGCAACCCACTCGGTCGTCGAAGGCCTTGGCCATGTATGTGGGTTCTTTTACGGATAACACAGTGAAATCGGTTATCGGGACTATAGGGTCGCCCACCCGAACCCCGGCGGCTTCGACCTCTTCCTTCGAGGTGGCCCCGATGTCGATGAACATTTCCTTTTTATCGGGTGTGGTGTTCCGGTCTTTATCGCGCAGCAAATGGGGCGGCGGTGTCCCAATGACCCCGACCACGGGTCCTGACGACGTCTGTATCATCACCCGTTGCGCTGGCAAGTGCTGATTCGGCCAACCGCCCAGCGGGACGAATTTGATGAAACCTTCTCTGGTGATCATTTTCACCATAAAGCCGATCTCATCCATGTGAGCGGCTATCAGGATCCGGGGACTCGCCGATGACCCCTTCTGGACTCCGATCACGCTGCCGAGCCGGTCGCGGGACACCTCGCCCAGGGCGGCAAACCGGCGCTCCAGGATCAGCCTGACCTCTCTCTCGTAGCCGGAAACGCCACTAGCCTCGGTCAGTTCTTTGAGAAGCCCCTCGATATCGTCCATGGTTTTTTTCCCTCTTTCTTTAAAAGCGAGCGCCGTCCCGTTGGACGGCGCCTTACCCGCTTCCTATTCAGGTCTACTGCTCTTCGACTTTTTCGTCTCTCCTGTAAGTCCCCAGCACCTTGATCATGCTGGTCACTTTTTCGAGCTCTTTGAGTGCCCGCTGGGTTGCCGGCGCGTTAAGACCTTTTTCAAAATCGAGATAAAAATAATACTCCCACACCCTGCCCGTGACCATGGGACGGCTTTCGATCTTGGACAGGTTGATACCCTCGTCATTGAAGCATTTCAGGACCAGATACAATGCGCCGGGGATGTTCTTGGCCCGGACTACCAGAGAAGTCTTATCGGCGTCAAGGTCATAGGGGGTATCGGGGCGGGCGATTATCAGGAAACGGGTGTAGTTGCGTTTCTCGGTTTCGATGTCTTTGGCCAGGATCTTCATGCCGTAAATCTCGGCCGCTAGAGAAGACCCGATTGCGGCGGCGGTATGCAGTTCCTGCCCCTTTATCAACCTCACCGCCGCTGCGGTATCCTCAGATTCGATGCGCTGCATCTTGGGATGCTTCTCCAGGAAATCTTCGGATTGGTTCATCGCCATCGGATGGGTATAGACTTCCGTTATGTTTTCGATCTTGGTACCCGGCAGGGCGATCAGGTTCAGGACGATGCGTAAGTACTCCTCGCCGACAATGCGCGCGTCATATTTCAGTAAAAAGTCGTAGTTTTCGAGGAACGACCCGTAAACGGAATTTTCGATAGCCACGACGCCATAATCAGTAACTCCTTTATGGACGTCTTCAAATACCTGCTTGAACGTTTCGCTTTCTATGATCTCGGAGTCGCCGGGGAATTTCTTTCGGGCGACGATATCATGGAATGAACCGCGGGCGCCCTGGATGGAGATTTTGATCATTTGACGCCTCCTTGAAGTTTTGAATGAGTGATTTCTTACTATGATAACGGCAAAAGGATTCGGTGGCAATAGATTTTACACAGGATTAAGCTTATCGGGCTTTGGCGCCGGGAAACTGCGGTCCTGATTAAACCTTTACCTCATAATGCTGCGATGTCTGGTCAAAATGAGAAAGGAGCTGCCTGGCCTTGGGCGGCACCACCGCCGCCTCATAGTCCTCGCCGGCAAACTCCTTAACCGCATCGAGATCGTCAAAGGTCATGATTGTAATAAACTCGGTCTCGTCTCCAGAATCCCGCCGGAGAAGACGAATCCCCTGGTAACCCTTGATGTACCGGTTGGCGATTCTGGTGAAGATCTCTTCCTTCAGAAGTTCTTCGTATTGATCGTCTTTGCCGGGAGCAGCCCAACCGTGCCATATCCTGACAATCATGCGGATATTTCCAGACTACTTCAAAGCCGGCGCCTGCAGGTACCTGATCACTTTACTTGCCAGCACCATCACCGCGTAGGAACATTGAGAGACGCTGTGTACCATTTTCTGGCCGATCTCGTTGACCGCTATCGGCCACAGGCGGCAAACTTGCGGCCGGATGTTGTAGATGGTGCAGTGTCCGTTCTTCGGGTTCCACCACAAACAGGGACGCATCTTCTTCATGGACCATTCTTGACCATCGAATATAAAAAGATCCTCAGTTTTCTGCTTCAGCGCCCGGCTGATGCGCTCCGTGTCTTCTTTAGTCACGACGATCTTATTCGTCTGCGAGCAGCACCAGCCGCAATGCATGCAGTATTCACCCAGTTTTTTCATGATGCCGCGCGATTCTTCGCCGATAACATCCACCAGCCTGACCAGTTCCACTATCTCTTCATCCGTCATCGTTTCGAATGCGGCATTGTTGGCGCGCAGTACAGCGACGACCCGGGAAATATAACGGTCGTATTTCACTCCGAGCTTCTCGCGCTTGGTCTCAACCATCGCCTTGACCTCGGCGAGTTCTTTCGCTTGCTTTTCGGTTAAATCAGGCATGTTTTTCCCGCGATTTTACGTTTGGTTTAGCTGGTTCTCCGTCACTTTAGTTCCTTTCCGAGCCGCTGTCAACGAATAGAATTTGAAAGAACGGAGGGTAAGTGCTTTAATCAGCATATGAACTGGCTGGATATTGTCATCATCGTGATCCTGGCTATCCAGGTTATCACCGGGTTCGCCCAGGGGTTTATCAAAGCTCTCGCCGGGTTGGTCGGGCTGATCGTCGGTATCTTCCTGGCAGGGCGTTTCTATGAAAATCTGGCCGGCAGTCTTCTCAGTTTCATCTCCAATACCGATGTCGCCAATGTGGCGGCTTTCGTGCTCATTCTCATCGTGGTTTGGGCCATTTTCTCAATCGTCGCATCGTTGTTGACCAAACTGGTCAATGTCGCTTTTCTCGGATTGCTCAATCGCCTTTTAGGCGCGGTTTTCGGACTGTTCATGGGCGCCTTGTTCGTCGGCGCGGCTTTAGCCATCTGGGCTCGTTACTTCGGCACTGACTCTTTGTCTAACTCCGTGATGGCCACATTTCTTCTCGATAAATTCCCGTTTGTTTTAAGCCTGCTGCCTTCGCAGTTCGATTCGATCAAAGACTTCTTTAAATAGCTCCGGTTTTAGCCGGATCTTGCCGGTCACCGTTTATCTAAGATGCTATTGACAGCGTCATATAGGACGCTTAAACTTGACGCAAGTTATGAATTGTCCCAAAGACAGCAGCCCGATGATCGTGGTCGAACACGAGCAGATCGCCCTGGATTACTGTCCCACCTGCCACGGCGTCTGGTTTGACCGCGGCGAATTGGAACTGGTCACCGAGCGTACTTGCGGCCCCCAGGCAGATCTCTGCGTCGCCGACATTTTGACGCGCCCGGACGCTTCGACGTCGGAAGAAAACCGCCGCTGCCCCATCTGCAACCGTAAAATGCTGAAGAAAAACGTCGGCGCCTCCCCGTCCGTGCTGATCGACGCCTGCGACAGGGGTGACGGCATCTGGTTCGACGGCGGAGAATTGCACCAGATGCTCTCGCAGGTGAAACCGGCCGCCGGCAGCCCGGTTGACTCCGGGATGCTCGCATTTCTGAAAGACACCTTAAAAGCTGACATCGGAAAATAAAGGAGGAGCTGAATGATAGCACTGATCATCATCCTGGCCGTCATCGTCATCCTGTTCCTGATCTTCATCGGCATCTACAACGGCTTGGTCGGCCTGCGGAACCAGGTCAAGAACGCCTGGGCCCAGATCGACGTCCAATTGAAACGGCGGTACGACCTTATCCCCAACCTGGTCGAGACGGTCAAAGGCTACGCCAAGCATGAGCGTGAGGTCTTTGAAAACGTCACCAAGGCTCGCAATATGGCGCAGCAGGTTGCCTCCGCCGGCCCGGCCACCCGCGCCCAGGCTGAAGGCGAATTGACCGCGGTTCTCGGGCGGCTGCTGGCCGTGGCTGAGGCCTATCCTGAGCTGAAGGCCAACCAGAACTTCCTTGCTCTGCAGGAAGAACTGACCTCGACCGAAAACAAGATCTCCTTCTCCCGCCAGTTCTACAACGACTCCGTTTTGAACTACAACAACAAGATCCAGATGTTTCCATCCAACATCATCGCCGGCATGTTCGGTTTCACCGTGAGCGAGTTCTTCGAAGTCAAGGTCGAAGCCGAGCGCATCGCCCCCAAGGTTTCCTTCACCTAAAAAATACAGCCAGCTGAATCGACGGGGCGCGTCATTCGCGCCCCGTCGTAAGCGTAGAGACGGTTTTATCGTAACACTATGTGGGAACAGATAAGCACCAACCGCACCCGCTCCATCATCTTGGTCGTTTTCATGGGAGCGGTGCTCATCGGAGTTGGCTTCGCCCTCGGCGACTATTTCTTCGGAACCCCTTACGGCGGTATCGCCATTGCTGCTGTCGTGTGGATCATCATGACGCTGGTGGCCTATTTCCAGGGAGACAGCATCCTGCTGGCCACCGCGGGCGCCAGAAAGATCGAGAAGAAAGACCATCCCCGGCTCTTCAACGTCGTCGAAGAAATGACTATCGCCTGTGGCTTGGCCAAAATGCCCGATGTCTACATCATCGACGACCCGGCATTGAATGCCTTCGCCACCGGACGTGACCAGAACCATGCCGCCGTGGCGATTACCTCGGGACTATTGCAGAAACTCAACCGGGACGAGCTCCAGGGCGTCATCGCCCATGAAATGTCCCATGTCAAAAACCGCGATGTTCTGCTGATGTCCATGGCCGCTGTCCTTCTCGGAACCGTCGTCATCCTGTCCTACTATTTCAGCCGGATGATCTTTTTCACCGGCGGCCGGGGATCCCGGCGTTCAAACGATTCCGGGGGCGGCGGCGGCGCCATTATCGCCATCGTCGGTATCCTCTTCATCATCCTAGCTCCCATCTTCGCCCAGCTTTTGTACTTTGCCCTGTCGCGCCGCCGGGAATACCTGGCGGACGCCTCCGCCGCCCTCTATACCCGGTATCCGGAAGGCCTGGCTTCAGCCCTGGAAAAACTGGCGGCTTCGACCAACCCTGTTGCCAAGGCCAACCAGGCCACAGCGCCGATGTATATCGTGAACCCCTTCAGGGAAAAAGGGCGGGCGGCCACCGATTTGACCGGCACCCACCCGCCCATCTCCGAGCGGATCCGCATCCTCCGGCAGATGGGCCATAGCGCCTCCCTCAAGGCTTATGAAGAAGCCTACGAAAAAACGGCGCATTCTCATGTATTGCCTCACTCAGCCCTGGCCAGCTCGACCGCTGCCGTCGATGCCAGAGCCCCTTCACCCGAAGGCGCCGTCGAAGAACCCGATCTGACCGCCCGCACCCGCGAAACCCAGAATATGCTCTTCGGCATGGCTAATTACCGCAGGATCGATTGCTCCAACTGCGGCACCACCCTCCGCCTGCCGCCGAATTTCACCGCCCCGGCGGTAAGGTGCCCGCATTGCGGCACCATCAACGCGGTAAAGTAAACGCCCCCCTTTACCAGACAGGGTGGCTCGGGTTATTTGTGTTGGCCGTGGATTTCCCGTATAATTATGTCAATTGGTAGGTTTTTCGTTTATCGTACAGTTCAATACCCGGCTTCAATCCAACAGGAATCACCCCGGTTCCATTCTTAACGACTCTTCAAAAGACAACACTGGTTGCTTCTTTTTGCCGTTGAATATGGCGCGCTTCGCAATTTCCCACCAATGCAAAATAAATCATTAGGACTATCATGACTTTCGAACAATTCAATCTTCACCCCGCCATCATGGATGGCATCAGGTCCGTCGGTTACTCCGAACCCACCCCTATCCAGGCTCAGGCTATACCCCCCGCTCTTGAAGGGCGTGACCTTATAGGCCTGGCCCAAACCGGCACCGGTAAAACGGCGGCGTTTGTCCTGCCTATGCTGCAAAAACTGTTACGCGGACCCCGCGGCAAGCTCCGGGGGTTGATCATTTCACCCACCCGGGAACTCGCCGAGCAGATCTATGAGTCCATCAAAGGGCTGTCTCAGCACACCGGCATCCGCAGCATGGCCATCTACGGCGGCGTCGGCATGGATCCCCAGAAGAGCAAGCTGCGCACCGGAATGGACATCGTCGTCGCCTGCCCTGGGCGGCTGCTCGACCATGTTTGGCAGGGGACTATTGATTTCACCGACGTCGAGATGCTGGTCATCGACGAAGCCGACAGGATGTTTGATATGGGCTTTCTGCCCGATATCCGCAAGATCCTGAAATGCCTGATGCATGAGCGCCAGACCCTTCTTTTCTCCGCCACCATGCCGGATGACGTCCGCAAACTGGTGCGCGATGTGCTCAATGACCCCGTTACCGTTCAGATCGGCCAGGTAGCCCCGGCCAACACGGTGACCCATGCCTTGTACCCCGTGCGGCAGGACCTGAAAACCTCGCTGCTGAAAACTTTGCTGAAACAGACCGATATGGATTCGGTGCTGGTATTCACCCGCACCAAGCACCGCACCGAACGGGTCGCCTTGGCGCTGGCCCAATCCGGCCTGAAGGTCGCCTCCATTCAAGGCAATCTCTCCCAGTACCGCCGCCAGGCCGCTCTCGACGGTTTCAAGGACGGCACTTTCAAGGTGCTGGTGGCGACCGATATCGCCTCCCGCGGCATCGACGTCTCGGACGTCTCTCACGTCATCAACTACGACATGCCCGATACTGCCGACACCTACATCCACCGCATTGGACGGACCGGTAGGATCGGTAAAACCGGCGATGCCTTCACCTTCGTCTGCGCTGAGGACGAACCGATGGTGAAGTCGATCGAAAAGGTGCTCAAGTCACCCATCGAGCGGCGCAGCGTCGATGGTTTCAAGTACGATGCTCCCGAGCCGGTGAAAACCGCTCCGCCACACCAGCCCCGGCATACCCGGCCGCAAAATCCGGCCTCGGGATCGGATCACAACCGGCGCCGTACGCCGGCTTTCCACCGCAGGCTGAGCCCGCAATCGATTTAGCTCCGGAATCTACGCCTGAGCAGAGTAAAAGCCCACCGTTGAGGTGGGCTTAATTGTTCCTAAAATAATCGTAGCCAACAGCCGGGAGATACGCTATACTGGCGTCGTCATCGCCTCATATCGACCTTATCTGAAAAAGGAGCGCCGCCGTGGTCATCAAGATAGTCACCGATTCCACCGCCGACGTGCCCCCGGAACTAGCCGCTGAGCTCGGTATCACCTCGGTGCCCCTGTACGTCCAATTCGGAGGGCAATCTTATCGGGACCGCGTCGACATCACCGAGGATGAGTTTTATTCCCGCCTGCAATCCGATTCGGTCCACCCTACCACCGCCCAGCCCTCGCCACAGGATTTTGCCAGGGTTTATGACGAACTCGCCGCTGGTGCGGACGGGATTTTATCGATCCACATTTCTGAGAAGATGAGCGGCACCATCAGTTCCGCCCGCCAGGGCGCCAAAATGATGAAAAATCCTGTCCCGGTGGAAGTGGTAGACTCCAAGATGACGTCGATGGCACAGGGACTGGTGGTCGTAGCCGCCGCCCGTCTTGCCAAAACCGGAAAGGACCTGAAATCGCTGGCCGAGTCGGCCCGCGGCTTTGTCGGCGACATTCACCTGCTGGTTCTGTTCGATACTCTGAAATACATTGCCCGCGGCGGACGCATCGGCCGGGCTAAAGCTCTTCTGGGCTCCATCCTTAACGTCAAGCCCCTGCTCGGCATCAAGGACGGCGAGTTCATCCCCGTCGGCCAGGTCAGGAGCCGGGCAAAGGGCATCGAAAGGTTATTTGAACTGGCGAAGGAAGCCGGCCACAACATCGCCGAAGCCACCGTAATTCATTCAACCACGCCGGATGAAGCCAAATCCCTGGCTGATCGCATCGCTGAATTCGTCTCGCCGGACAGGATCTATATCGGCCGTTTCGGGCCGGTGCTGGGGGTGCACGGCGGACCCGGCGTCCTGGCGGTGGCATTCAGGCTCAAAAGCTGACTCTGATCCCAACTTTTGACAGGTTATTAATTAAGGTGCTAATATATTTAGCACCTTAATTTTATTTATATGACCGATCGCAAACAACAAGTCGGGCAGCTCATGGAAAAGCTGCATTCGTTAAAACGCCTGATGAACCCGGACACCCAGTGTCCCGGCGAAGAACCGCTCGCTCATTCCCAGTGGCTGGCGCTTATTCTTATCAGCCGCCAGGAAGGTATCGGCATCAAGGAACTGGCCGCCCAACTGGGCATTTCTTCCAGCGCGGCAACTCAACTGGTCGACGGCCTGGTTGCCAAAGGTGTGATCCTTCGTCAAACGTCTCCCGACGACCGCCGCGCCCTCCGCCTGAGCCTGCCTGAAGAAAGCCGCCAGAAAATTGAAGCCATGAAAGTCCAGCGCCTGGAGCGCTTTTGCGCCGTCTTCAGTTCCCTCGATGACGATGAATTCAGGACACTCATCGGGCTTTTAGATAAGGTAGTCACCAATTCCCAGACCAAATTGAAAGAGGTAGTATGACCCACAAGCAAAACACCCCCCTCATCCTGGCGGGCGTCATGTTGTCCATGATCCTGGCGTCGCTCGACCAGACCATCGTCGCCACCGCCATGCCCCGCATCGTCGAAGAGTTCCAGGGACTGTCCCACCTTTCCTGGGTCTTCACTTCCTACATGCTGGCGACCGCCGTCACCGTGCCCATCTACGGCAAACTGACCGATATGTTCGGCCGCCGGAACCTGCTGCTGCTGGCCGTTCTGATATTCCTGGCCGGTTCGATGCTCTCGGGCATAGCGCAAAACATGACCCAGCTCATCTATTTCCGTGCCATTCAGGGCGTGGGCTCCGGCGCCATCATGGTCAACGCTTTCTCAGTTATCGGAGATCTGTTCCCGCCGGCTCAGCGCGGTAAAGTCCAGGGACTTTTCGGCGCCGTCTTCGGCATCACCTCGGTGGCCGGCCCGCTATTGGGTGGCTGGCTGACCGACAACTTCTCATGGCGCTGGATATTCTACGTCAACGTCCCCGTCGGCATCGCCGCTCTGGCGGTCATCTTCGCCGGCATGGTGCCCAAGATCAATAACCCGCACGAGGTCAAGAACCGTTCGATCGATTATATTGGCGCGATCCTCCTGACCGCCACTCTGGTACCGCTGCTCCTTGCCCTTACATGGGGCGGCAGCCAGTATGCTTGGGGTTCGGTTGAAATCGTCGGCTTATTAATCATGGCTTTTGTAGCCTTGATAGCTTTCACCTGGCGCGAGACAAAGGCTAAAGACCCCGTGATCTCGCTCAGCCTTTTCAAAAACCGGGTGTTCACCGTTTCCATCATCGCCACCTTCTTGGCCTCACTCGGTATGTTCGGTTCCATTTTGTTCATCCCTGTCTTTGCCCAGGGTGTTGCCGGATTCTCTGCGACGAACTCAGGCCTGATCCTGATGCCAATGATGATTTCCATTGTTGTCGGTTCGATGACCGCAGGCCAGATCATGTCGCGTACCGGCAACTACAAAATCATGGCTATCGCCGGTATGGCCATCGCTACCACAGGCATGCTGCTCTTCTCACAGATCAACGAAACCACCACTCAGGTCTCGCTTATCCTCCGCATGATCGTCATGGGCATCGGCCTCGGCTTCACGATGCCGGTGTTCACCGTGGCGGTTCAAAACGCCTTTGCCCATGCTAAACTCGGTCAGGTTACCGCCGGAATTCAATTATTCCGAACGGTCGGCGCCACCGTCGGCGGCGCGGTCCTTGGCGGCGTCATGAATGCCCAGCTCGCCTCGCGACTCACCAATATCCAGAACGACCCGTTCATAGTCATGGCCAAGCAGGCTAACCCGAATTTGCCGGTCAATATCGACGGCAATACCATTCAGACTTTTTTGAGCAACATCGGACAAGCCCAGATCCGGGCAGGGTTTGAACAGGCTCCGGCGGCTGTCCGCGATGCCCTGACGAACGCCTTCAACAACTTCCTGGAAATCTTGAAGACAGCCTACAGCGACTCCATAGACAGGGTCTTCATCATCGGAGCTGTCCTGATGGCCGTGTCGGTTATCGTCACCATCTTCCTGCCACAGATCGCCCTGCGCAAGAGCCATCACCCCATGCCCGAAGAGTTGGGTGTCGAGCTTGAGACCTCCCTGGGGCAATCCGACAAGAGGCACGAACCGGAGTTGTAGCTTCTTTCTACCGACGCAAAAAGGGCGTCCCTTGAGGGACGCCCTTTCCTTTTAGTTGAAGAGGCGCTTGTTGATCAGACCCGATTCGCTTTCAATAGCCGTATCAACTCTTTCTTGTCGGGAACCCTGCCGGAAACGATGACCTTCTCGTTCACTACCAGGCCCGGCGTCATGGTGATGGGGTAAGTCATGATGTCCTGGAGTTCGGAGACCTTGGTGATCTCGGCATCGACGCCGAGTTCGTTAACCGCTTCACGGGTGACGGCCTCCAGGGTTTTGCACTTGGCACAGCCTGTCCCAAGGATCTTGATCTGCATTGCCATTCTCCTTACAGGATATAGTTGAACAGGTACCCGGTGACTATTATACCGGTCGCCACGACGCCGATGAATATCGCCAGCAGCCTGGGCTTGAGCACCTTACGCAGGATGACCATCTCCGGCAGCGACAGGCCGACCACCGCCATCATAAAGGCTAGGGAGGTTCCCAAAGCAGCGCCTTTCTCCATCAGGGCCTGGACGATGGGCACCACGCCGGCGGCATTGGAATACACCGGTACTCCGATAAGCACCGCGGCCGGCACGCTCCACCAGGCGTTTTTGCCCATGAACGAAGCCAGGAAGTCCTGGGGCACATAGCCGTGGATGAAAGCCCCCACCGCAATACCACCCAGGAGATAAGGCCAGACCTTGCCGACAATATCCCGCACCGCCTGGAGGCCGTACTGCGCCCTCTCCTCAAAAGTGAGGGTCTCGCCCGGTATGGCGTTTGCGCCCGTTGCGCGGCGCTGCCGCACCCAGTCTTCGATGTAGCGTTCCAGGCTGAGCTTACCGATGACCCAGCCGGCGGTGATGGCGATAACCAGTCCGGAACCGATGTACAGCAGGGCGATCTTCCAGCCGAAGAGGCCGTAGAGAAGGACCAGCGCCACTTCGTTGATCATCGGCGAGGCAATCAGGAAAGACAGGGTGACGCCCAGCGGGATGCCGGCCTCGACGAAACCGATGAAAAGAGGGCAGGCTGAACAGGAACAGAACGGGGTGACGATACCCAGCCCGGCTGCCATGGTATTGCCCACCAGTTCGCGTTTGCCGGCAAGAAAGGCCCGGGTGCGTTCCGGGCTGAAGAAGGAACGTACGATGCCGATCCCGAAAATGATGAGCACCAGGAGCATCAGCACCTTGGGGGCGTCGTAGAGGAAAAAAGCCACGGCGCTGCCGAACCGGCTTGTTTCATCCAGCCTGAACAGATCGAAGGTGACGAAGTCGGCGGCCGGTTTCAACCAGTAGTAAATCAAAATCCAGGCAACCAGCCCAAGCCCCAACCACCAGGCCAGTCGCCCTGGCCGGGCCGCCCGGACCGGCGCCGGTGAGTTACCGGGACCGCAGTCGCAGCCTATATCGCACTTTTCTTCGTGAGCCATGAGGTCATTGCTTTCATGATGCGGGTTGCTTGATCCCGCCCGGCGGCTGCTTTTTGGGTTCCTTGGCCGGCGCCACCTCGTAAACCTCGAAGTGCTTGCCTTTCAGGTAACGCTCCATGATGAAACCGATGCCGATAAACAGCGGCAGTGTAATTAGTGTCCGTACCAGGGTAAACTGGATGCCCAGGTAACCGATCTCGATGCCCAGCATCGGGATCTTCATCGAAGAGAAAGCCCCAAGGTAGATGAACAGGTTGCGTACGCTGATGCCTTTTTTCCACAGGACATAAGCCACCGGAAAAGCGCCGTACAGCGGGCCGGCCTGGAGCATGGCCAGCAGGACGACCAGGGCGATGCCTTTGACGCCGGACTCATGGCCGATATGCTTCTGGACTTGTTCCTTGGGCAGCCAGACATCGAACAGTCCGACGACAATGAAGATGAACGGCACGAAAGAGATCATTTCTATCAGCGACACCCGGAAATTGGTGAACACCGTCTTCCCGGGATCGAAACCGATGGCGAACGATGCGGCGGTCACGAGGAGGAAAGCCGCCACCCAAAGCCAGGCCTGGTACTTCTTAAAAAGTATCGTCACAAGATGACTCCGATCAGAAGACCGATGGCGATGGCAGCAAAGAAATTAAGCACGTTGCGTATGACGGCCGCCTGCCTCCCCAGGTACTTGATCTCCAAAGGCAGCGTGACCACGCCCACCATCATCAATGTTGTCATGAAAGTTCCCACCACGGCGTAGCTGGCCCCCTGCTGCAGCAACCCGGCGGCGATCGGGTAAGAGATAAAAGCAGGTATGAGTGTGATTGAGCCGACCACGGCGGCGATGGCAAAACCCAGCAGCCCGGACCCCGCCCCCAGGTAATGCTGGATATCATCGGGCGAGATCAGATAAAGGACAACGGAAACGATGATCAGGATGTTCAAAAAGGGCAGCAGCATGCGTGAAAACATCTGCCAGCCGCGTTTGAAACCGGCGATGGTCTTCTGCCGGTCCATGGCGAAGGACAGCGCCGACAGAATCAAGGCGACGGAGATGAAGATAATGGCGTTATTGCTCATTAGCCATCGCTGTTTCAACGGATTTGGTGATTTTGTCCGGGACCTCGGTACTGTGAGAAACAACTTTACCGCCCAGGGTCACCATGGGAAGAACCCGGAGGCCCCGGGCATTGAACAGATCAATCGCCTCGCGGTAGTTTTCTTCGGATCCATCGATACCTTCGATATCGACAATTGTTGGCGTGGTTCCGAAAGCCTTATTCAACTGTTTCGAAATGGCGTCAATCGTCGACGACGATTGTCCCACCGGGTTTCAACAGCCCCTTCGGGGTAAGAAAATAAGAGCCGTCTCTTGAGCCGTCATTCAGCCTCCCTGAGATGATTATTCATATCGGAAACGAAACACTATTTTGTAAAAAGAGTTGCGGAACTATCTCTATATGCGCATTTTAGCATATTGACCGGACATTTCAAAGGCGAATAGAGCCCTATCGGAGAAAAAACGTATTGACAATTGAACCGGGTAAAAAACAAAAGGGCGCGATGGTGGAACTAAAATCCCAGCATCTGATCCAATCCCGGGCTGCCGCTTCTGCCGGGGTATTTTTTCAGCCGGGCGAGGGCTTTCTTGGTATCCGATGCAACTCGGGCTTTATCGGTGTGCTTGAGGCGGTACTTGAACAGCCAGTAAGTGAACTCCCGCATCTCCGACAGCTTCAGCGACCGGCTGGTGCGCTCGCCCCGGTCGCGCCGGAACATTTTCAACAGTTCACCCCGAGGCTGGTCATATATCCGGACAAAACTCTCTTCGATGGTGTCGAATTCCTTGATCACCAGTGACCGCTGGTCCTTGCGGACCTCTTCCTGGACAGCCAGTATCAGCGCCTCCTCCACGGTAATGCCGTAGAAATAGTTCAGGTGCTGCTGGTAGCGGATATCCCCCATAAGCCGGCGCATTTCCTCAGGCGAGACTTCGAACGGCGCCCTGGATTCGAATAAAAGCGACACCCGTTCCTTTTCCGGAATGAGGTCCCTGGCGGTCTCTGTCAGGCGTTCGGCAAGGAGCAGGAAATCAAGGGCTTCGCCTTCGATAAGGTATCGGTAAACTCGGCCGTCGACACATTCTTCGTCGGCTTGCCACATCCCGATGGTCTCCAGGAGCGCCAGGTACCAGCGCGCTCCGGCTTCTATCGCCGAGCGCAAGTGCTGGATAGCCCGCGCCGAACTCTCTGTCAGCTCCGTCGTACCGCAGGTCTCTTCAACCATTTATCCTACGCCCCGCAGCACTTCTTGTATTTTTTCCCGCTGCCGCACGGGCATGGATCATTCCGGCCGACCTTATGGCCCTCAGCGTCCTTGGCGGCATGAGTTACGTTCGAACCCGCCGTGGCTGCCTGCATCGGCGATGAGGCGTTAGGCGTGAGGGCTGATTGCGCCGAACCTGCGGCTGCCCCGACGGCCAACGGTGCCTGCCTAGCCTGGATTCTCTGGGGAGAGGCGCCCGCGGGCTGCCCCTGTCTCACCACCTGGACCTTGAAAATGGTGTGGACCACATCATGCTTGATGCCTTCAAGGAGGTCTTCAAATGCCCGGTAGCCTTCGTTCTTGTAGGCATCGACGGCCTTGACCTGCCGCAGCGTCTGCCAGCCGGCCTCGAGACGCAAGTGTTCCACAAAAGTCAGGTGCTCGATCCACAGGGTATCGATAACCCGGAGCATCAGATGGCGCTCTATCTGGCGCAGTACTTCGGGGGGGATCTCTTGCTCTTTTTTAGCGTACTGCTCCTCAGACCAGCACTTCAGCCGCTCCGCGACCTCGTCTGCGGACAGTCTCTGGATCTCCTCTGCGGTGAGGTCCGGCGGTAGGGACATGAAGGCGGCGATGTCGGCAAGAAGCCCGGCGGTATCCCAGTCCTGGTAATCCAGGCCGGCCAGACGGTCGGCGACAATGGCGTCGATTGTCTCCTTGACCATATCCAAGATATTGGTTTTCAGATCCGCCCCGGAGAGTATTTTCTTGCGCTCCCCGTAAATGATCTCGCGGTGCTTGTTGACCACGTCGTCGTATTCGACCAGGTTCTTGCGGATATCGAAGTTGAAGCCTTCGACCCGCTTCTGGGCGTTTTCGATGGACTTGGAGATCATCGAGTTTTCGATCGGCGTATTTTCGTCGAAGCCCAGGCGCTCCATCAGCCCCCGGACCATGTCGCCGCCGAACCGCCGCATGATATCGTCTTCTAGCGACACGAAGAAGCGGGATGACCCTGGGTCTCCCTGGCGGCCGGAACGGCCGCGTAGCTGGTTGTCGATGCGGCGTGCCTCATGGCGCTCCGTGCCGATGACGTGCAGGCCGCCGGCCTTGACCACGGCGACGTAGCGCTCCAGCCACTCGTTGAAGCGCTTCTTTTCCTTGTCCAGGACCGACTGGCAGCGCCCGGTGTCAATGCGGCACTCAACCTTCTTGGGGTTGGCCGGCAATTCCTTCTCCATGTCGCCGACCCACTTGCCGTAGACCGTCATGTAGTGTTCGGCGACGGCTTTCAGGGTCCGCTCCAGTTCATCGATCTCAGCGAGCTTGCCGCTTGTAACAGCCATCGCCGGATCGTTTTTTACTTCCTGGATGTATTCCAGCCTCTTGGTATTGATAAGCCCCTGGAGCCGGGTGATTTCGGCTTCCTCGGTTTCGATGCCTTTCTCGAACTCGGTGAGTTTCTCCCTGTCGACCGCCGATTTGGCGAATTCTTCGCCCAGGTAAGTTTTCAGGTCTCCCATCGGGTCGTAAGTATCGAGACGGCCGCCGAGGATGATGTCGACGCCGCGGCCTGCCATGTTGGTTGCCACGGTCACCGCTCCCGGTTTGCCGGCTTCAGCGACGATGGCGGCTTCCCGTTCATGCTTCTTAGCGTTCAAAACCTCGTTGGGGATGCCTTTTTTCCGGAGCATCTCGGATATGAGATCGGAGTTTTCGATGGATACCGTGCCCAGGAGCACCGGGCGTCCGGCGGCCCGCATCTCCTCGACCTCACGGACGACAGCCTTGAATTTGGCGTCAACATCCTTGTAAATCTGGTCGGTCTGGTCGTCGCGGATCATCGGCCGGTTGGTGGGAATGGCTACCACTTCCAGCTTGTAGATACGGGCAAATTCTTCGGCCTCGGTGAGCGCCGTGCCGGTCATGCCCGCCAGTTTGTCGTACATGCGGAAGTAGTTCTGGATGGTGATGGAGGCGTAGGTCTTGGATTCCTCGCGGACCTTGACCCCTTCCTTGGCCTCGATAGCCTGGTGCAAGCCTTCGGAGTAGCGGCGGCCGACCATCTTGCGGCCGGTAAACTCATCGACGATGACGATGCCGATCTGCCCGTCCGGGTCGCGATCGACCACGTACTGCCGGTCTCGGAGATAAAACTCCTTGGCCGAGAGGGCGTTCCTTAGCTGGCGCATGAGGTGAGAGTTCTGCGGGTCATAGAGGTTGTCGGTCTTCATCAGACCTTCGCGTTTGAGCAGGCCTTCGATCTTGGACCAGCCGTCCTCGGTGGGTTCGGCCTGGCGTTCCTTGATTTTAACCTCATAATCGGTTTCGGGCTTGAGCTTCTGAACCAGCCGGGCGAAGGTCTGGTAAAGCTTCCCGGCTTCAACGTCCGGCGCCGAAATGATCAGAGGCGTCCGGGCTTCGTCGATGAGCAGGTTATCGACTTCGTCGACAATGGAGAAGTAGGGTCCTTCAGGCCGCTGGACGCACTGCTTGAGGTCGATAACCATGTTGTCGCGGAGATAGTCGAAGCCGAACTCCGCCGAGGTGCCGTAGGTGATATCGGCATCGTAGGCTTCCTTGCGCGGCACCGGCTTGTAATGCTTCCAGGGATCGTTTTCCTTACCGGAATTGTAGTTTGGGTCGAACAGACGGGAAGGTTGGTGCTCATCAGGCGTCTGCATCGGGTAGATGGACGCCACGGAAACGCCCAGCGCGTGATAAACCGGTCCCATCCAGTAGGCGTCGCGGCGGGCCAGGTAATCGTTCTGAGTGATAAGGTGGGCGCCCCGGCCCAAGAGAGAATTCAGGTAGAGCGGCAGGGTGGCGACGAGAGTCTTGCCTTCGCCGGTCTTCATCTCGGCAATATGACCCTCGTGCAGGACCGAACCGCCGATGATCTGGACATCGTAATGCCTGAGGCCCAGTGTCCTTCTCGATGCCTCGCGAACCGCGGCAAAAGCTTCGGGCAGCACGCCCTCAAAGCATGAGTTCTCCAGTACGATGATCTTGTCCTTGAGCTTGTTGCGGTCTTCCGGGCTGACGGTAACCGCCAGTTGCTCCCGGAGATTGTCGATATCGCCCTTGAGTTCGGCGTACTCCTCCGCCACCCTGGCCTTGAATTCGGCGGTCTTAGCCTTGAGTGCCTCATCGCTTAGCTTGACGAATTCGGGTTCGAGAGCGTTAACCTGGGCAACTAGCGGCTGTAGACGTTTGATCTCTTTCTCATTGGAATCCACCATTTTACCGAACCATTTGAACATCTAACTGACCCCTTTTTAAGCCCTGAACGGGCGGTATTATTCTATATAACGCGCGAAGGCGTTCTTTGTATTGTACCATATCGAGGAAAAACGGTCGGCGAGTACAAACACATGATTCGACCGGACAGACAAACCAATAGCCACCGCATGACAAGACCGCCTTCCGCTGTAAGAAGGCCGCCGTTGCCGGAATGAGGCGAGGAAACTAAACCGTTTTTGGTGATCTGAGGGCGAACCAGAAGATCAAGCTGTACACCACCGCAGCCGAAAACAATACCGGATTGTAGATGCCGCTGGGGTTTACCGTGAAGCTATCGATAAAAGCAATCAATGTTATGACGGCTAGTATCGCACCGGCGACAAGATTGACCGTCCGGTTGGTGTTACCTTTGAGGACCATGGAAAGAACCACAAAGAGGAGAACCACCAGGGAATAACCGATGAGATCTTCGGCACGAACCAACGAGAGATTATTGTAGTTTTCTGCGGTCTCGCCCCTGGCCAACGCCGCGTAAGCCAGGACTGCCAGCAATCCCACAATCCAAAGAACTGTGTTGCGGAGGTAACCAGAACTGAGTTTTTCCACGGTCAATACCTCCAAAGTGTATTTGGAGAAAATTATTGGCGCGGCTACCAGGCATGTCAATAGATACGAGAAGAATATTTTACCTCGCTTACATTGATTAGCCCCGCAATCTGCCGCAATGGTATAATGCCATTCATTGTCAAAATCCGGCATGAGAGAGCCAAACATCGAAATAATTCCCGCCATAGACATTCGCGGCGGCCGCTGCGTCCGGTTGGTGCAGGGTGATTACTCCCGCGAGACCGTCTATTCCGATAACCCCCTGGAGATGGCCCTCAAGTGGCAATCGATGGGCGCGTCCCGGCTGCATATCGTCGACCTTGACGGCGCCGCCTCCGGGGAAATGGTCAATTTCAACGTCATCAGCCAGATCGCTGCCGCCACGCAGGTTCCGGTGCAGATCGGAGGCGGTATCCGCGACATCGAGCGCGTGAAAAAGCTGCTTTCGGCGGGTATCGACCGTGTGATCCTCGGCACCGCCGCCGTCGAAAACCCGGCGTTTGTTCAGGAAGCCTGCGGCAAATACCCGGAATCCGTTATCGTCAGCCTGGATGCCCGCGAGGGCAAAATGGCGGTCAAGGGCTGGCAAGAAGAAACCGACCTGCCGGTGCTCTCGTTCGCCCGGCAAATGATGGCGCGGGGAGTGCGGCGTTTCGTCTTTACCGATATTTCCCGCGACGGCATGCTGACCGAGCCCAATTTCACCGCCCTGTTCGAACTTATCCAGGCCATCAGAGCGCCGGTCATCGCCTCCGGCGGCATCGCTTCAATCAGCCACCTGCAGATCCTTAAACTCATCGGGGCTGAGGCGGCGATACTCGGCAAGTCCATTTATTCAGGCGCGATCGATCTCAGGCAAGCGCTGAAGACGATAGACAAATCGTAATTTCTAATATCTAAATCCTAAATAAATTCAAATATTCAATTTTAAAATCCAAAAGAGGAGAGGAAGTTTCATGGCAGTCAAGGGCAAAGGGTTAAAACTGGATGACAAGGGGCTGGTGGCGGCCATCGTGCAGGACGCCAAGACCGGCCAGGTGCTGATGCTGGGTTACATGAACAAGGAATCCGCCAAACTGACCCTGGAGACCGGCAGCGTCTGGTTCTACAGCCGCTCCCGCCAGGAACTCTGGAACAAGGGCGCCACTTCCGGCAACAAACTCATCGTCAAGGAATTGTGGCTGGACTGCGATAACGACGCCATCCTGGTCAAGGCCGAGCCGATGGGTCCCACCTGCCACACCGGCGAGACCAGTTGCTTCTTCGAACCCCTCACCATGGAATACGTCGCCGCCACCAAAGATTAAACCGGTCAAGCATTGAACAAACGGCCCCGCCACGATTTGTGGCGGGGCCGTTTTCATTTTCTCAGTGAAGCCGCTAAGTCAGCGGCTCGGCGTCTGTTACCGGCATGGGTTCGATAGGTGACTCAACAGGTACCGGCGCCGGGTAAAGCTCCGCTTCCATCTCCGGATGGTCGATAACGATTGCCTTCTTCAGCGCGGCGATGCCGACCTCCAGTTGCGCCAGCTCGGGAACCCGTGTCGTCAATGACTGCAGCCAGAGGCCCGGTCGAGTCAGGGCTTTGACCAGGGCGTTATCGCCATGGCCGGCGGCGAATCTGGTAAATTCATACGACAGGCCGGCGATCACCGGCAGTAACAGTATTCTGGATAAAATCATTATCCACAGGGCTGGTTTGCCGATGAGGCTGAAGACGAAGATGGCGATGACCATCACCGCCAGCAGGAAGCTGGTGCCGCAGCGGGTGTGGGCGGTGGAAAATTCCCGCACAGAAAGGGGATCCAGCTTTACGCCGTGCTCAAAAGCGTTGATCGACTGGTGCTCCGCGCCGTGATAGGCAAACATCCGCTTGATATCCGGCATTCTGCCGACTAACTTCAGGTATCCTATGAATAGGATCATCCGTATCAGGCCTTCGACAAGGTTGAACAGGACCGCCGATTCCAGCCAGCGGTTGAAAATGCTGGTGACCAGCAGCGGCGTTAAAACGAAGATGGCGATCGACGCCGCCAGCGAAAAGCCGACGAACCCCCAGAGCAGCCACGGCGAAACTTTCTCGGTCTCTTCTTCCTGCATCGCCACCTCGGCCGAGCGCATCAGTGTCTGCATGCCGAGAAACATCGCCTCGAGGAGCACGATGACGCCGCGGGTGAAAGGTAACTGCCGCAGTTTGCCGGTATAAATGCTGGGCAGTGGCTGCGACTCGACGAGTATGTCGCCCTGGGGCCTTCTGACCGCCGTCACCAGCGATTTCTGGCCGCGGATCATTACGCCCTCGATGATCGCCTGCCCGCCGTAATAAAATTTCTGAGCCATGTCGTGAATCCTACTCCAATAAAATATCGGGTAACAAAAAAGGAGCGGTTTTCAGCCGCCCCTTTTCAATCGGTCGCGAGTTATTATTTGTCCTTGATGTTGTAGCGCTGCTTGAAGCGGTCAACCCGGCCGGCGGTGTCGACCATGCGCTTTTCACCGGTGTAAAACGGATGGCATTTGTTGCAAAGCTCCACTTTGATGGTGGGCGAGGTCGAGCCCAGCATGAAAGTGTTGCCGCAGGAACAGGTCACTTTGGCATCAGGAAAATACTTGGGGTGCAGTTTTTCTTTCATAGTCCGTTAGGCCGTCTTGACGGTAGCCATCCTCCTGCTGTTAGCCGTCGGCTTGAACTCCACCACTCCGTCCGCTAAAGCGAACAGGGTATGGTCTCTGCCGATACCTACATTTTCACCCGCCTTGATGGGGGTGCCGCGCTGGCGCACGATAATGGTCCCGGCCAGGACCCTCTCGCCGGAATACCGCTTGACGCCCAGCATCTTGGGTTTTGAATCTCGTCCGTTGCGACTTGAACCGCCGCCTTTCTTATGAGCCATTTAATCTGTTCTCCTCAATTATTTGGGGGCAATGATATTTTCGATCTTCAACCGGGTGAAAACGGCTCGGCCACCGACGCGGGTGTGGGCGCGGGTCTTGGCCTTGAACCTGAGTCCGCGAACTTTCTCGCCCAGCCCCGTTCCCTCTGACTTGGCTACAACCTTGGCGCCTTCGATGACCGGTTTACCGGTCACGTTGTTGGAGCCGTCGGAAAAGAACAGCACGCGGTCCAATTCGACCGTGGCGCCGTCCTCGACGTTCAAATGGTCAACATCGAGAGATTGCCCCTCGGTTACCTTATATTGCTTGCCACCGGATTCAACTATCGCGTAAATGGTCACACCTCCAGATAAAAACAACTTGCCATTATACCAATCCGAGACCTCTGGCGCAACCCCCGGTACCTCAGGCAACCTAATGTCGGCTACTGGTGCTCTCGAGGCTGCAGGTCGAAGGTGCGGGTAATCTAAACAGATAGTACACTCCAGACAGACCGGCCACGAGTGAGGCGGTGATGATCGCCAGTTTGGCAGAGTCGATCATCCATGACTCGGTGAAAGCCAGGCCTGTGATGAACACTGACATGGTGAAGCCTACCCCGCCAAGGATACCGGCGCCAATAATGTGTCTCCACTGGCAGGACGCCGGCTTAGTTATCCAGCCCAGCTTACTGATGAGGAAAGTCAACCCGATAATGCCTACCGGTTTGCCGATCAACAACCCGATGACGACTCCCAGTGCCGTTGGCTGTATCAGATCGATCTCACCGCCGAGGGCCACGCCTGCATTGGCCAGGGCGAATAATGGCATGATGAAAAAGGCGCTTATGGGAAGAAGCGCGTGCTCCAGACGGACCAGCGGGTTCTGGACGCTCTCATAGGCGTCACTCATTTTCTCTACCGCTTCCTGTTGTTGGTGAGTCAGCAGAATGTTTTTGCGCTGGGACTCACCGCTTCCGAATACGTCAAGTTCCAACTTGCAGGTGTCGACAAACTCCTGGGAGGAGATCTTCTGCTTCACCGGTATTGTCAATGCCAGGATAACACCGGCTATTGTGGCGTGTATTCCAGACTGGAAGATCAGATACCACAGCACCAGGCCAAGCGCCAGGTATGGTGTCAGCTTCTTGACACCGCCCGCGTTCAGGGCGATCAGACCTCCAATGACCAAACCCGCCCACCCCAGGCTTGACCAGTCGAGCGTCCCTGAGTAGGCAACGGCAATAATAAGGATAGCGCCAAGGTCGTCAATAACCGCCAGCGAAACCAGGAATACTTTCAACGCCATCGGCACTCGCTTGCCCAAAAGCATTAAAAAACCCAGGGCAAAAGCGATATCGGTTGCCATGGGTATACCGAAACCCCGATATTCGCCTCCTTGAGCGGTGTTGATAGCCAGATATATTAATGCCGGGGCAATCATGCCCCCCAGTGCTGCCACCGCCGGGAAAGCAGCCTTAGCAGGTGAGGATAACTCGCCTACCATCAGTTCGCGTTTAATTTCTAGGCCGATAAGCAGGAAAAACAAGGCCATCAGTCCGTCATTGATCCAGTGAGCCAGCGACAGTTCCAGGTGAAAACTGCCAATAATAACGCCGGCTTCGGTATGCAACGCGTCGAAATAATGGGTAGCCCATGGTGAATTGGCCACGACCATCGCGACCGCCGCCGCGCCGAAAAGTAAAACACCTCCGGCTGATTCCTGCCTGAGGAAACGCTCGATCGCGGTCACAAACTTGGAATTACTTATTGATAATCGCATCATGCCAACTCAATAGTCTACGAGCGGCCATTTTACGGCATACCGCCTTTTCCCGTCTAGCGGCGGTCCGTTTTACCCCCTCCCCCCGCCCGTGTTACACTTCCCGCCATGACCTGCCTGGCTAAAAAAGAACTCCTGGTTCTGATCAACGGCGAGCCGTCGCTGCTGACCGGTTATCTGTGCCTCGCTGACCAGGTTCAACCTAATGGTATCGACCTGACCCTGAAAGAGATCTGCGCCATCGAGGGGCTGGGCATCATTCCTGTCGATAACGCCGATCGCCGGCTATCAAATCTCCAACACCTGCCTTTCGACAACGATCATCGAATCCACCTCAAACCGGGTAATTACCTGATCACTTACAATGAGATCGTGAGCCTGCCCAAAGATGTCATGGCGCTCGGAAGGACGAGGTCCAGCTTGCTGCGCTGCGGTGCTGCCATCCATACCGCCGTCTGGGACGCGGGGTATTCGGGTCGATCGCAGTCGTTGTTCGTGGTCTACAACAAGGATGGTATCATCCTCGAGAAGAACGCGCGCCTGCTGCAGTTGGTCTTCTTCCGTCTTGGTGCGGAGACCGAAGGCTACTCCGGCATTTACCAGAACGAGAATACCCGTTAGTTGTTCTGAAGCGACTTGATCTCGCCGTCTTCCTCGAAGCCCGCGGCACGGCGGGCCAGGTCCACCCTTCAACCCTTCCCCTGTTTGCACCAGTCCTCGCATTGCTGTGCCAGCGCCTCTTCAAGGTAGGCGAACCCGCATTCTTCGCAGATGAAGTAGTTCTTACCGTTTTGGCTGATCTGCTTCATGTCATTTACTTATGAAGAGTCCAGACCCAACTAACCGAATTCGAACGGTATTCTGCTTTCAATGTGCCATAAGAGAATGTCCCGGTCATTGGGTAAGATGCCCCGTCGTTCGTGTGTGCCTCACCCGTGAACACCCCGTTTGTGATCTTACCGAACAGCACCGGGCCAAGTACGTCTCCCGCCCCGTCGATTTGCACGCTGGCAGGCCCACTATTCGACATCGGGCTGCCTCCCATCTGGGAATAAATCGTAAATGTCTGGGTTCCGGTATATGTCGAGGCGCCCCCGGGATCGGTCGATTGCGTTGTCCCCGAACCGAAGATCGTGTCTATCAAATTATATTGCTGATTCAGGTAATACAGTCCGAAACCGAACACTCCGAGCATGACCAGGGTCATAATAAATCCCGCTGGTCCTCGATGTGCCGAAGCAGCAGACATCTTCCCGTAGGCTGGTCTGGCAGCCGGTGATTTCTTTCCAGCTACCGAAGGTTGGCCGCCTTGTGCGGCTTCTTGCCCGCCCCCGCCATCGTTGTCTTCAGGCTGATCCTGTGTTGGTTTTGGAGTGACGACAACTGTGACCGTCGCCTGAGAAGTCTTGAACGTGCCCGTCGTTGTCCCCTGAACGCCTATCATGTAGCTGCCGGGAGGCGTTGCCGCGGAGACCACCACATGGAGCATGGCCGCTCCGCTGCCGGGAACAACATTCGGCGCAACCTCGGCGACAATACCCGCCCCACCCCAATCTGTCGCCACCCCAAGCTGTACCGGCTGCGCCTGTCCTTGCGCCTCGACTGTTATCGGGATTGAGGCGGAACCGCCGGGTGAAAGCGCGACCACCGGGCTGCCGGCGCGGACAGTGAAATCGAACTCCCAATTACCCTTCATATCAGCCTCTTCTGGCGATGAGTTCAAGGAGGGCGGGTCGTTGGCGAAATGCTATTCTTTAGATGTTTAATTGTCAATAAATCTGATTAACCATTTCCCCGGCGAAATCCGGAATTCATAGCGGGAGGCAAGCCCCGAACGCTATAATGCAATTCGAATTGATTACAGACTACTGGAGCTCGAATAATGGATAAATCAAGATTCGTCATCATGCATAACACCATCAGTTTGGATGGCTCATTCACGGGTTTCGACGTGAATATGAGTCTCCATTATGAGATAGCGGGTAGTTATAAAACTGAAGCAACCGTAATTGGCTCCGACACGATAGTAACCGGAATAGAGATGTACGGCGGCGTTCCTGAGGAAAAAGAACAGGACCTCGTGAAGCCGAGCCGGAACCGCGATTTACCGTATTGGATAGTGGTAGACACCCAGGGTAAAACGAAAGGCATGCTTCATGCTTGCAGGTCATTCGAATTTTGCAGAGACATCATTGTACTGATATCCGAAAAAACGGATATGGATTTTGTTCGGTACCTTGAAGCAAGGAACTACGATTTTTTGGTTTGTGGAAAGGATCATGTTGATTTCCATACCGCGTTTGAACGGCTCGATTCCAATTACGGACTCAGGAGATTTTTGATCGACTCGGGACCGACATTGAATGGAGTCTTAATTACTGAGGGATTGGTTGATGAGATCAGCCTGGTAATCTCACCTGTTTTGGTGGGGGAAAATTCTACACAAAGATTCCTTAACCAGCTTAATCGGGAAAATCATCCTCTTCCTTTGAAATTGTTACAATGTGAACGGTTGAAAGAGGACCTTATACTGTTAAAATACCAGGTAATGAAACCAGTTTAAAGCATATAATATCTGTATGAAATACAATTTCGATCGTATTATCGAGCGCTCCAACACCGGCTCCGTCAAATGGGATTTGCGCAAGGAAATCTTCGGCACTGAAGACGTCATCCCAATGTGGGTTGCCGACATGGACTTCGAAGTAGCCGAGCCCATCACCACCGCCCTCCGGGAACGCACCGGGCATCTGATTTATGGTTATACCTACCCCGAATCATCTCTCATCAAAGCCGTCATCAACCGCCTGCAGCGCAAATACAATTGGAAGGTCGAACCGGACTGGCTGGTTTTCACTCCCGGCGTCATCCCGGCCATCGCCGCCGCCCTGAAGGCGTTTACCCATCCCGGTGATGCCGTGGTCATCAACGACCCGGTCTACCACCCCTTCTGGTCCTTGGTTGCGGGCGCGGGCTGCCGGGTCGCCGATAGTCCGCTCCGGTTCGAAGGCGGGCATTACTCTATGGACTGCGAAAATCTAAAGGCCAGGTTCAACCCGCCCCACCCCGGCTTCATGGCTCCGCCGCAGCCAAAGCTGATGATCTTATGTAATCCCCACAACCCCGTAGGGCGGGTATACTCGCCGGACGAACTGAGAAAGGTCGGCGAGATCGCCATCAACTCGGGAGCGATCGTTATTTCAGATGAGGTCCACTGTGAACTCCTCTTTGACGGCAACAAGCACACTCCTTTTGCCACTCTTTCGGAAGAATTGGCCCGGAACTCCATCACCTGCATGTCGGCTTCCAAGACATTCAATCTGGCTGGCCTCGCTGCCTCGGTCATCATCATCCCCAATCCCAAACTCCGCGCCGATTTCCAGGCAGCCCGATCCGGTATCATGCCTCAGCCTGACACGATGGCCCTCACCGCCCTCGAAGCCGCCTTCCGCGACGGCGACGACTGGCTGGCACAGCTTTCAGCTTACTTGCAGGGTAACTTGGATTTCCTGGTAGATTTCTTCGGGAAGCGGATCCCCAAGATCAGAGTAGTGCGCCCTGAAGGCACCTACCTGGTCTGGTTGGACTGCCGGGGATTGGGAATGGATTCAAAACAACTGCGGGATTTCTTTATCATCAGGGCAAAAGTTGGTCTCGACGAGGGTTACAGATTTGGGCCGGCAGGCGAGGGGTTTATGAGAATGAATATCGCTAGTCCGAGGTCTCTATTACAAGAAGCGTTGAATCGAATCGAACAAGCGACCACTGAATCCGGATGGGTCCTCTAGACAATCACACTCAACGCCCCGGGCAATAACGAAAACCTGAACGCCCCCTCCCCGATGATCTCCCCGTCAGCCTGCAGAAGCAGGCGCTCGACGGATGACAGGTCCACCTTTGATGCCCGCTCAACCTTGACCTTGGGGTGGGTGACGTGCGTGCCCTTGTAAACGCGCGGGAACGCTTGGACGAGCTCAAACTTTCCGATATCGCCGATGGTCAGGACTTCGAATAACTGGTCGGCAAGGTGGGCGTCGGGGGCTACTTTCATTCCGCCGCCGAAATACTTGCCGTTGGCAACTATCACCGAGAGAACTTTCTTGTGTCTCTCATCGGTTTCGTCGAGTTTTATCTTGATGCGCTTGTTCCGGTAGGCCACCAGAGTCTTGAAAACGCCGACAACATAAGAAACCGGCCCCCGGAATATCTTCGGCAGTTTTCGGCGGGTTTCGGTGGCTTCGGCATCGAACCCCACACCGGCGGCGTTCACGAAATACCTTTTGCCGGAAGTGCCGTTGATCCCCCACTCGATAACACCGACATCTACCTTAATCCGTTTGTCGGAAAGGAGATGATGGCAGGCCCGGTCGGGGTTGCGGGGAATGCCGAGCGACCGCACAAAATCGGACCCGGTGCCGGTATTCACCACTCCCAGGGCGACCTGGTGGTCCGGGACGGAAAGCAAGCCGTTGACAACCTCATTGATCGTGCCGTCGCCGCCAACCGCCACGATGTAACGATAATGTTGTTTGGTTGCTTCCCGGGCTAATTCGATGGCATGGCCGACTCTCTCGGTGAAGACGACATCGTATTTGATGCCGAGCTTCTCGAGCTGTTGCTTGATGTGCGGCCAATGCTTGGCGGAGGCGCCGCATCCCGCGACAGGATTGACGATAACTTTGGCGACAGCCTTTTGGGGCATCACCGCTCCTTTTTGGAATATTCCATTTTACCACAGCATGTCGAGGCTCCTGACATTATGACAATTTGCCCGTTACTATTATCGAACAAGCCTTTTCGGGGCTGTGGTATAGTAAATCGAAATCTGTCGCGCATTCCCGAGAGGCCGATGCAAAAACGAGACTCGCTGAAAGAAAAAGAGAATAAGCTCGCCGGTCTCTTCGACGAATACTATGACCGCATCGTCCGCTACGCCTACGCCCGCATCGGCGACCAGCGGGATTCCGAGGACATCGCCTCCGAGGTATTCGTCAAAGCTCTGAAATCCCTCGGTTCCTTCGAAGAACGGGGGTTGCCGATGGGCGCCTGGCTGTTCAAAATAGCCCACAACCTGGTCGTCGATTACCATCGTAAAAACAGCCATGTGAAAAAGGTAGAGTTGGAGAAGGTCGAAATAGAATCGGATAGCGACCCGGTACTCGACACCGAAAGAAAGCTACAGATGGAAATGGTGCGCCAGGCGATGGCAGACCTCACCGAAGATCAACGGGAGGTCATCCAATTGAGGTTCTTCGGCGGGTTGTCCTCAGCGGAAACGGCGGCCCTGATGGACAAGAGTGACGGAGCGGTCCGCGAAGCCCAGTCCGCCGCGCTTAAAAAACTCAGGATCAAACTGACCAGATGAATAAAGACATGAAAACCATGGATTTTAATACTGTCCTGGACCAATGCGTCGACCGGCTGAGTCGCGGGGCGACCCTCGAATCATGCCTGGCCGATTATCCCGAATACTCCGCGGAGCTCAAACCCGCCCTGGAAGCAGCCGCCGGTCTTTCCCTCGTTACCCGTATCAAGGTGCCGGACGCATCCCGGAGAGAGGCCCGAAAGCGCCTGCTTGAAGCCCTCGACAAGCGCCGCAAGACCTCGTTTTGGGCTTGGATTGCCGCCAAGGCCCCGGCATGGGGTACTGTGGTCAGCATTTTCCTTGTGGTTGTGATTGGATTGGTGGGACTGAACACCGCCGCGCCCGGCTCGATCCCGACGATAGTCGCTACAAACCCGGCCGGTACCCCCTCCGCAAGCAACAATTTCCGTTTCCTGGTCAGCGACGCGCCCAATGATATCGCCGATTTCACGAGTCTTGTCGTAACCGTCGACCACGTGGCGCTGCTCAAAACCAGTGGAGGGGATGCCTGGGTCACCTTCACCCCGGAAGTGGCGGATTTTGACCTGGTGCAGCTTCCCGGTGACATCACCCAGCAGCTCTGGCAGGGTGTTGTCCCGGACGGCCAGTACACCAAGGTTGAGATTTATGTCAAGAATATCGCCGGCACCCTCAAGGACGGTCAGACCGCTGAAGTCAAACTGCCCAGTGGCAAACTCCAGGTATCCCTCCCATTCGTCGTCGGCAGCGATAAGGTCACTTCGTTCACCTTTGACATCACCGCCAATAAGACCGGCCAGGGTTCGGGCAAATATATTCTCAATCCCCAGGCTGGCCAGAGCGGCGCCGTTTACGAACCGAAGAACTGAACCCCGACCCGGGATAACTCACCCCGGCCGGGTGTTTAACCCCACCAGTGCCCTGTCAATACCCTGAACGCCGCGCCGATGATGAACAGGATCAGGAAAATCCAGAAAAGGACGACGGCGAGTCCGGTTATCGCCGCGGCGATGCCGCCGAAGCCGAAAATCGCGGCAATGATCGCCAGGATGAACAGTAATACGACCAGCCCCATAAGAATCTCCTCCCTTTTGAATTCACGCAGAACGTTAAGCCAGACCGGCGACTCTATTGCTCCCTGACGGGAGTTTCGCAGAACTCTTTCAACTGTTCCTCGCTCATGCTGCCGGCGATTTTGGCCGCCTGCCTGCTGTAGCCAGCCGGGGTTTTCCCTTTTTTTATGGACTCGGCAATGCACATGACTTTTTGTTGTTTTTTTGACGTGCTCGGCATGCAACCATCACCCCCCATCCTGCCTCTTCATATTTAAGCCTATGCCGTTCAATCTTATAATCCGTAAATCTACTCATCATTAAGAAATGTGTTGCGCATTTTTTGGCGGATTTCTACGTAAATGCTTACGAATACCCACGATTTTCCGGATTGTATTCGCGCCAGACAGTCTCTGGTACGATCGTAATAAAGGATCCGGCCTGACAAAATCCCCGGTGTCACGTTTCTATCAACGGAACCACTCGAAAAGGAGAACGGAAAATGAAAACTGGATTGTTGGCAAAACTGGCAGCTTTCATCGCGATTTCTGCGATAGTGCTGTCGGGTTGCGCTCAACTTGGAAACCCCGGCTCTGACGATCAGACCACCGGGGCCACCACCGGACGCCTTGAAGTCCGCGTCACCGATGCCCCGCCTGAAAAGAAAGTCACCGCCGTGAACGTCACCGTCGCCTCGGTCGAGATCAACAAAAGCGGCGGCGAAACCGGCGAGAACGGTTGGCAGACGCTGTCTTTAACCGGAGCCAGCACCTTCGACCTGCTCAAAGTTCAAGGTTTGGAACAACTGTTGGCTACCGCCGACCTCACCCCCGGCACCTATAACCAGATCCGCATGGAGGTTACTAAAGTCGCCGTCTCCTACGAAGGCGAACAGCAGCCCGTCGAAGCTAAGCTGCCCTCCGGCAAGCTGAAGTTCATCCAGGGATTTGAGATAGCCGCCGGCAAGACTAGCGTCCTGTTGTTCGACTTCGATGCCGCCAAATCCATCCACACCGCCGGCAACTCGGGTCAGGTCATATTCCAACCGGTCATCAAGCTCAACGCAACCTTTGACCCCGGCAGCCTGGGCATCACCACCGCCAGCCTGCCCAACGGCATGGTCGGTATTCCTTATACCGCCGCCCTGGGCGCTATGGGCGGACAGATACCCTATACCTGGAGCGTCACCGGCGCCTTGCCCGCGGGTCTGACTCTCAATACCGCCACCGGCGTCATTTCCGGCACTCCGACCACGGCGGGCGACGCTACTTTCACCGTAAAGGTTGAAGACAGCTTCGCCATCAAGAAGACGGCTGAAAAATCGTTCACTATCAGCATCGCCGCCGCCGACGCCATCCAGATCGTGAATACCAGCCTTCTTGATGGAACCGCCGGCAGCGTCTACACCGCCACTCTGACCGCGCTGGGCGGCCTCGCACCACTGACCTGGGCGGTTAGCGCCGGCACCCTACCTGCTGGGCTCACCCTCGCTCCCGATACTGGCGTCATCTCTGGCACCCCCACCGCATCGGGTGATTTCCCAGTTACAGTGACCGTGACCGATGCTTCTACGCCAACAGGCAAGACAGATTCCCAGGTTCTCGCCATCCATATCGCTGCGGCGCCTGCCCTTCAGATCACCACGACCACCCTGGCTAACGGCACCCTGGGCGCCCCTTACAGCGCGACCGTCGCAGCCACCGGCGGTGTCGCGCCCCTGACCTTCGCCGTCACCGCAGGAACTCTTCCGGCTGGGCTTACCCTCAATCCGGCAACCGGTCTAATCTCCGGAACGCCGACCGCGGCGGGCGATTCTGCGTTCACCGTCACCGTAACCGACAGCGCCACCCCGACTCATCTCACATATGCACAGGCGCTTGCCATCCACATCGCTTAATTTGCGGTTATTGTCATCGGGATAGAAAAAGGGAGCCTCCGGGCTCCCTTTTTCGTTGCCTCTTCATGGTCAAACCCCGCCGTTCGGCCAGTCTAATAACCCGGCATGCGGCGGTTATCCGCAGGGCTTTAACCGGAGTATATTATCGTTAAATTATTGACACTGATTTGAAAAGCCCTGTAATATTTCGGTGATTGGCGAAATACCGAAAATAACCAGCAAAGAGAGGTGGAAATGGAACAGATCTGGGCGCCCTGGCGGATGCAGCTGATCGAAGGCCCCAAAAACGATGGCTGCATCTTCTGCGATCTGCCACTTGAAGGCGACGATAGAAAGAAACTGATCCTGCACCGCGGCAAGGATGCCTTCGTCATCATGAACGCCTATCCCTACACCGCCGGGCACTTGATGGTGGCCCCGTTCAGGCACGTTTCCCGTCTGGCAGACCTGACTACGGGCGAAAAAGCAGAGATCATGGAACTGGTTGCCCGGTGCGAGACCGTGTTGACGGAGGCAATGGGTCCCGAAGGGTTCAACGTCGGCTTCAACCTGGGGAAAGCGGCTGGAGCCGGAGTGGAAAAACACCTCCACTGTCATATCGTTCCCCGCTGGGTCGGTGACACCAATTTCATGCCGGTTCTCGGCGAAACCCGGGTCATCAACGAAGCCCTCGATAAGACGTATGAAAAATTGAAGGAGTATTTCAAATGACCGACTCTGACATCCAGATCCTTAAAGACCTGGTCCCATTCCTCATCCCGGTATTCATTATCCAGGTTGTCCTGTGGGTGGTAGCCCTGGTCGACCTCGCCAAGCGTGAAAAGGTCAAGGGCGGCAGCAAGGTAGTATGGGTACTGGTGATCATCTTGCTTGAAATCCTCGGCCCGATCATCTACCTCGTCTGGGGCCGCCATGTAGAAGACAAGGAGAGTGCCAATGGCTCCGGCGATAAAGACTGAAAAACTGACCAAGCGTTTCGGCGACATTGTCGCCGTCGACCGGCTCGATCTTACAGTCGATGAGCGCGCCGTCTTCGGTTTCCTCGGGCCCAACGGCGCCGGCAAGACCACTACAGTCAAGATGCTGACTGGATTATCAGCGCCGACCGAAGGCAAGGCTTTCATCTGCGGCCAGGAAGTCACCCAGGGGTCGGTCGAAGTCCGCAAGAATTTCGGTTTTCTGCCGGACGTCCCCGCCTTTTACGATTGGATGACCGGAGAGGAATACCTGCGCTTCGCCGGCGAGCTTTACGGCATGACCAGCGGCGCCATCGGTAAACGCGCCGCTGAACTTCTTGAACTTGTTGAACTCAAAAAAGCCTCAAAGCGCAAGGTGGGCGGTTATTCCCGCGGCATGAAACAGCGCCTCGGCATCGCCCAGGCAATGCTCAACCATCCTAAAGTGTTGTTCCTGGACGAACCGACCTCCGCCCTCGACCCCATCGGCCGGCGCGATGTCCTCGATCTCATCGGCAAGCTCAAGGAAGAAGCCACCGTTTTCATGTCCACCCATATCCTATCTGACGTCGAAAGAGTCTGCGACCGCGTCGCCATCATCGATAAAGGAAAACTGCTGGTTACTTCGAGCGTCGAGGAATTGAGGCGGAAATATTCCAGGTCGGTATTCGAGATCGAATTCGACGAGGATGACAAGTCTTTCGCCGATGCCCTCCAAGCCAAACCCTGGTTCGTAAAATCCGAAAAAGCGGCTGTCAACGGCAACACGCCTCTCCTCAGAGTCACCGCCCAGGATGTCGCTGCCGCGCGCAAGGAACTGCCCCACCTTATCGCCGCAAGCGGCCTGACCCTGCTCCGGTACGAACTGGCTCAGCCCAGCCTTGAGGACATCTTCGTCGAGGTGGTGAACGGTAAATGAACGGCTTTAAAACACTCCTGTTCAAAGAACTGAAAGAGCAGTTCCGCACCTACCGGTTGCTCATTGTCTCCGGGGTGTTCTTGTTCTTCGGCTTGACCACCCCCCTGATGCTCAAATACCTGCCGGAAATCATCAAGCTTGCGGGCGAAGACGTCACCGGCATCCCGCTGCCCCCGCCTACGGCGCTCGAGGCCCTGACCGAATACTCCGCGACAGCTCTGCAGGTCGGCCTTCTGGTGGTGATTCTGATCACCATGGGCGCCATTGCAGGTGAACGCAGCCGCGGCACCGCGGTGATGACGCTTTCCAAGCCTGTCGGTATCGGCGCTTTCGTCACCGCCAAGCTGGTGGCGATAAGCTCAACTTTCATCGCGGGGCTGGTCCTGGGGGGCATCGGTGCCTATGCCTATACAGTGATGCTGCTCGGCGACGCCAATCTCAGCGGCTTTATCGGCCAGACACTGCTTCTGGCCCTGTTCATGGTTTTCAGTATTGCCACGACCCTGGTGTTCTCAGCCATGTTCCGCAATGCCCTTGCCGCCGGCGGCATTTCCATCGCCGTCCTGCTGACCGGTGCCGCAATAACCCAGGTTCCATACGTGGGACGGGTGATCCCGAATTCGCTCACAAGCTGGGGCAACCACCTGGTCGCCGGGCAAACCGGTGGCGCGGAATGGCTGGCGCTAGGTGTGACCGTTGCCCTGATCGCGTTAGCCGCCTACCTGGCGACAACGATCCTTAAGAGGAAAGAAATTTAAGATTCGAGATCGTCTCCATTAAAATAACATAATCGGATTTGGCTTCCCAAAGCGATGCCCGCGAATAAAATCGGCGGGCATCGCTGTTTGTGTTCGCCAAAGCTGGGTCTATACTGGTTTAAGAACTTCAAAATAACGGAGGATAACCTTGAAAAAGATTTGGATGCCCGCAATCGTAGCCTTGATGCTTGTGTCGGCCGTGTTTTCAGTCACTTCCTGCAGTTCCGGGACAACGGGAGCCCAGGGACCCGCCGGTCCCGCCGGGCTCAGCATCTCTTCTGCTTCGGTCAATGCCGGCGGGCACCTGATAATTACCATGTCAAACGGGCAAACCATCGATGCCGGCAGCGTGGTCGGGCCTACCGGGGCTTCCACCGGCTCAGTGGGTGATTCGTTCGCCGGCGTCATCGCCCTGGTAGAACCCAAGATCGTCCGCATAGATTGCACCGTAGCCGGCGGCTTGGACTCCGGGTCCGGTACTATTATTGACGCCCGTGGTTACATCCTGACCAACGCTCATGTCGTCGCCGGGGCTACAGCCATCAAAGTCACCCTGAAAGACGGCACCATCCTGGCGGCAACCACCGTGGCTGCCGATACTGTTCAGGATATGGCAATCATTAAACTCACATCGACAAGAACCGACTTCCCGGTTATGACCCTCGGGACGATGTCGGATTTCACCGTCGGTGATGAAGTCGTCGCCGGCGGCTTCCCCCTCGGCACCCAGCTTCCCGGGCCGGCCACTTTCAGCCAGGGTATGGTTTCAGCCATGCGGACTTACGACAACGCCAACTGGATCCAGATCGACGTCCCCATCAACCCCGGCAACAGCGGCGGCTGCCTGTTTACCCAGAGCGGCAGGATGATCGGCATTCCCAGCGCGGGCATCGACCCCGGACAGGACTTCGAGATGATCAACCTGGCCATCCCGATCAACCTGATAACCGCCTACATCTCCGCCAACGTCCCGAAGTAGTTTTTATCCCTCCGATAATTGAAAACGGGGTTTCAAAAAATGAAACCCCGTTTTCTTTTTCCGCGTTCTTTTATAGGGTAATCGGATCTTTCGTTCCGTTCGTGGTGAGCCTGGCTTGTCTTGGCTTGCCCCGACGATTCGGGGAGCGAAGTCGAAGAAACCATAGGCGGGACGCAGCTTTCGAACTACACCCCGATAAGCCCGTTCTCTTACAGTTCGAAGCTCTCGCCGTAAGCCGGCACGGTCACCGGCCAACCGGTGCGTTCCCGAAGCGCCTGGGCAAAGGAATTGGCGGAATCTTCTTCCGAATGGGTGATAAATATCCGTGTCGGGGATTTCCCGAGACCTGTAATCCAATCCATAAGTTCGGAGCGCCCGGCATGCGCCGAGAGTCCTTGGAGCTGTTCCACCCGGGCTCTGACATCGTACATCTGCCCGAGGATTCTAACCGGGCTCTGCCCGTCGGTGATTGCCCGGCCCAGCGTCCCCCGGGACTGGTATCCGACAAACAGGATGGTACTCTCGGGTCGGGTGATATTGTTTACTAGGTGGTGCTTGATGCGGCCGCCCGTCGCCATCCCGGAGCCTGCAATGATGATGCAGGGTTTGGGGTCATGGGCGATAGCTTTGGATTCCTCCACCGACGCCGTCAGTTTGAGCCCCGGGAATCCGAAATTAGCGCTTTTCCCCGCCTCCGCTCCCAGTAACTCCGGGTGCCTGGAGAATATTACCGTAAGTTCGATCGCCATCGGGCTGTCGACGTAGACGGTCATCTTTGGAATTTTTCCTGTTGCCATCAGCTTTTTCAGGAAGAAAAGCAATTCCTGGGTCCGTTCGAGGGCAAATGCCGGTATCACGACGTTGCCGCCCTTGCTGATCGTTTCATTGATCACCGAGGCAAGCGTTCCTTCGACGTCCGCCGCCGGGGGATGATCCCGGTCGCCGTAAGTCGCCTCCATCACCAGGTAATCCGGTACCGAAGGCGGGCGGGGTGCGGTGAGCAAGGTACTCTTGGGCCGCCCGATATCGCCGGAAAAGCACAGGCTCCTGGCTTTCCCCCGGGATTGGCATTCAAGATAGACCATGGCAGATCCGAGCACATGCCCGGCGTTTTGGAGCGTAGCTTTCACCCCGGCGAATTCTATCGTCTCGCCGTATCTCACCGGATGGAAAAGCGGGAAGGTGTTTTTAGCGTCTTCGACGGTATAAAGGGGCAATTCGGGAAATGCGCCGCGCTGGCCTTCCCTTTCATGCCGGCGTTTCTTAAAATCCGCGTCTTCCTCCTGGATGCGGGCGGAATCAAGCAGCATCACCTCAGCCATTTCTAGTGTGGCATCGGTGGCATAAACCTTGCCCCGGAAGCCGTCGTGGACCAGCTTGGGCAACAGCCCGCAATGGTCCAGGTGCGCGTGGGTCAGGATAACCGCGTCGATTTCGGATGGCTTAAGAGGCGTCGGGTCCCAGTTGCGGGACAGGAATTCGCGTTCCTGGTACAGGCCGCAATCTACCAGCAGTTGGGTCTCGCTGCCTTCGAACAGGTAGCGGGATCCGGTGACATTGCCCGCCGCACCGAGGAAAGTGAGTTTTGGCATATTCTTACGATAGCCGATAACAAGACGTTAAGCAAGCAAGGCCGCTTGGGTTTACAGCTTCACACGGACGAGGGACAGGCGGGACGGATTCCATGATAATTTTAAAGTGGGGGGGGGGGGTAGCACAGGCATCCCTGCCTGTACAGGGTGGGGAGGCAATCACATTGAGGAATCGTCCAGGCTCGTTTCCCGGTCTTTCATGACTTGATCTACAACCCGCTCCGCGGGTTTCAGCGCAAAAGCGTGTTGTCGTCCGCCGGGACTTCCGCCCCGCCGTCATCCGTGTCCTGCCCCAGTGCTTCCTTGACCTCGTCGGCCAGCCTGGCTGCTCGCGGGTAGCCGATATGGAGCTTGCGCTGGAGGAATGACGCCGATATATTGCCTGATTCCTCGGCCAGCTGCATCGCGGTTTCGAACAGGCTGTCGCGCTGCTTGGCGGCGCCTCCGCCGGCGTTAGCCTGGGTTGAAGCCAGTTCCTCGACCTTGAGCATCGGGGAATTGGCGTCGGGGTGCTGGCCGTTCCAGAAATAGACCATCCGCTCCGTCTCCTGGTCGGAAACGTAGCAGCCCTGGAGGCGCTTGG
This sequence comes from Dehalogenimonas formicexedens, assembly GCF_001953175.1. Classification (NCBI taxonomy): domain Bacteria; kingdom Bacillati; phylum Chloroflexota; class Dehalococcoidia; order Dehalococcoidales; family Dehalococcoidaceae; genus Dehalogenimonas; species Dehalogenimonas formicexedens. The sequence continues at coordinate 1,460,605 of NZ_CP018258.1, forward strand.
GCTTGGCGGCGTCGGTCGGCATGTAAAGCATGTCGCCGCGTCCCAGCAGTTTTTCGGCGCCGATGGAATCCAGGATCGTCCGGGAATCCACCTGTGAAGTCACGGCAAAGCTGATGCGGGTGGGAAAATTGGCCTTGATCAGGCCGGTGATAACGTCCACCGAAGGTCGCTGGGTGGCCACCACCAGGTGGATGCCCACGGCCCTGGCCATCTGCGCCAAACGGCATAGCAAATGCTCAACATCATCGAACCCTGCCATCATCAGGTCGGCCAATTCGTCGATCACCAGCACCAGGTAAGGCATCTTCTCGATGCCCGGTTTCTTGTTATAAGCGTCGATGTTGCGAGCCGTCACCTCGGCCATGGTCTTGTAGCGCCGGTCCATTTCACCGGCCAGCCACTTGAGGGCGCCGATAGCCTTGTCCACGTCGACAATGACCGGCGCCGCCAGGTGAGGCATTGAATTATAAGGCGTCAGTTCGACGCGCTTGGGATCGACCATGATGAACCTGACGTCGCTGGGAGTGTTGTTCATCAGGAGGCAGCAGATAAGGGCGTTTAAACACACTGTTTTGCCGGAGCCGGTGGCGCCCGCGATAAGCAGGTGCGGCATCTTGGCCAGGTCGCCGATCACCGCCTCGCCGCCCGCGCCCTTCCCCAGCGCGATCGCCAGCGGCGCCTTGGCTTTAAGCTTCTGGAAAGCCGTAGTCTCGATGACCGACCTCATGCTGACTGAACCCAGCATCGTGTTGGGCACCTCGATGCCCACTAAAGACTTGCCCGGGATAGGCGCTTCGATGCGGATCGAAGGGGCGGCCAGGGCAAGGGCCAGGTCGTTTGAAAGCGAGGAAATGCGGTCAACCTTGACGCGTGTCCTGCCGGTCTCTACCTGTTTGGTGACCGGGTTGCCGTCTTTATCTTTCTCCTTGATCTCCTTGACTTTCCGGTCCCATCCCGGTTCAACGCCGAATTGGGTGACCGTGGGACCGGCGTTGATCTGCACCACCGCCGCCTCCACCCCGTAGCTGCCCAGTGCCTCTTCGATCATCCGGGCCCGTTCCTGGTTGTCAGCCTCGCCGTATTCGATCTCGGGGGTATAATCCAGGATTTCCACCGGCGGCAGGCGCCAGCCGTCGGCGGTCAATAGAGTCGCTGTTTCGCCGTACTTTTTCCATACGTCCTGGGAGACCTGTTTCAGGTCGCGCGGCTCCCTGGCGTCCTTGTCAGATTTAGCCGCCGCTGCTTTCTCGACAGGCGGTTTTTCTTCCGCCTCGACCATCACCGAGGCCGGGATAGCCGTCTCCGGGGCTGGTTTTCGCTCTATGTTCTGCCGGTCGGGAGCTATCGCCTGCCTGAGAGTCGGCCGGTTGCCTGGGGTTCCCGCGGGATAAGCGGTTTCAGCCCCCGGCCTGTTCTTGTCCACCCTGAACGGCCGGCTGATTCCGCCGAACAGCCATTTGGTGACCGCCCATCCCGCCGCCGGGACCATCAATACCAGCGCTAAAACGAACAAACCGGTAACCCGTACAAAACCGCCGGGCCCCGTATCTGAATTGATGATCGCATTGCCCACCGCGCCGCCACTGCCCATGATGCCGAGCAAGCCCCAGATGGAGGCGATCAGCACTATCGCGCCGATCCACCGGTACCAGTAGATAAAGGTTGTTTTGCGCGCAAATTCCAGGACGGCTTCGCGCTTGAAGACCGCGATGGCAACAGTGATGCCAAGGATGAGGAGGATCAACCCCAAGCCGAAGACCGCCCCGATCGTGCTCCAGAACGAAATCACCAGGGCAATAAGTCCGAGGCCGATGACGACCTTGATCATCGTGACTGCGGTATCCGATTTGCCGGAATGGGATGGCCTGTCGGGCTTGGACCTTTTTCCCCCCATCCCTCCCCGGCTGTTGATATTGAGTTTGCTTTTTTTCTTAATTGACATAACCGGCCTTCGCGCCACAGTTTAACAGGCCATTTTAGCGGTGTAAAGAGTACGAATTACTTGGCGAACGATAATAAAATTCCATTCCTGGCGAGCACTCAAAATATTCGTGTCCGTTCGTGGTGCTTGCCCCGACTTCAGTCGGGGAGCCTGCGCTGAGCCCGCCGAAGCAAGCATAAAGCGAGGCGGTGTATTTGAATTAGCAATCGAATACCGACCAGCAGATTTCATTCCTCAACCGCTCATCGTCCAATACGAGATCTCTGATCTGCTCAGGGAGTTGTTCACGCTGCCATCGGCATTCTGCCCTCCCCGCGCTCTCGGCTTCACTCCTGAGAACCGCCGCGCCAGCAGCCTTGATCGCGTAAGCCGCGGCGCCGAGTTCATGCGCCGCCACGTGCGCCGTCACCGCCGCCTGACCTGCCGCGTATGCCGCCCACCGCGCAGCGCCCGTTAGGTCCCTGGCCGCCTCCATGGCATGTCCGCCCGCCGCTCGGGCTTCGGTCATCGTGATCTCCCCCCGCGCCCACGCCCTGGCCTGCTCGATAGCATGATGAGGTCTGGTGTCGGACGGTCGTGTCGACTCAAAGAAATGAAGTACATGTTCAGCGCAATCAGCCGCCCACAGGGCAAGGAGATGATGGTCGGAATCTGTCAGCGTCCCGCCGCGCCGGAGGGTAATGAACCGCGGATCACGGACTTTGGGCAGGATCATATTACGTGCTCCAAATCCAACCGGCGGCAGTTTTGGATTTTGCTTTTTGAGATTCGAATTTGTTTAGAATTTAGAAATTGGTGCTTAGCGCTTATTTGCCGGCATGCCCGATTTAAACAGCGTATAACCGATTTGAATCATCGCCAGTCCTACCAGCGATAAAATGAATTTCGTGACAATACTATCAATGATGGATCCGAGGTAGGCGGCATCCACAACGATGCTGGCCAGCAATATCGCCCCCGCGATTCCGATAATCCCGCCGATTAGCATCTTCATCGCTAAGTGACCCTCCCATGGTGTCTTTGCGAGGCCCCGATTTTTCGGAGCCGGGCAATCTCACCTGGTTTGTCCGATTTTAGGTTATTTAAAGGTATTTAGGATTTATACATTAGTGCTTGGTGCTTAACTTACACCGTCACCAGCACCGGCAGCACCATCGGCCTTCTGCGGGTGCGGTCGTAATAGAACTTCGAAAGTACGTCCCGTACCCGGTTGTTGATGACCGCCGAATCGGATATCCTCTGCTTTTCTTCCTCGAACATCCTGCTGACCATGTCCTTGCTCTCCTCCAGCAGCGCCCTCCCCGCCTCCGGGTCCACGAACCCCCTCGAAACAATGTCAGGCCGGACCGCCATCTGTCCCGTGGAAGCATCCAGGGTAATGATGGCGACGACTATGCCGTCCTGCGACAGCATTTTGCGGTTCCGCAGGACGACGCCGTTGATGTCGCCCACTGACACGCCGTCGACGTACACGTTCGATGCCGGAACGTGTCCGGTCACCTTGCCGCCGTTCGGCGAGAGTTCGAGGATATCGCCGTCCTCGAGGATGAAGATATTATCCGGCTGCACCCCCATCCCCTCCGCCAGCTTGGCGTGGAGCTTCAGGTGGCGGTATTCGCCGTGCACCGGCACGAAATACTGCGGCCGGATCAGGCTCTGGAGCAATTTAAGTTCTTCTTGCGAGGCATGCCCGTGGACGTGGACCTTGGCGATGCGGTCATAGTAGACTATGGCGCCCTGCTTGAACAGGCTGTCGATGGTTTTCGCGACCACTGATTCGTTGCCGGGGATGGGGGAGGCGGAAATGATGACCGTATCGCCCTGCTTGATCTGGACCTCGCGGTGTTCGCGGTTGGCAATGCGGACCAGCGCCGAAGTCGGTTCGCCCTGCGAACCGGTCGTCACCAGGGCAATCCGGTTCGGCGGCAGCCGGTGCATCTCGGAAAGCTCGCCGATAAGTCCGTCCGGCGCCTTGAGGTAACCCATTTTGAGCGCCATCTTGACGATATCGTTCATGCCGCGCCCGGCGATGAAGATCTTGCGGTTGTACAGCACCGCCGCGTCCATGACCTGCTGGATGCGGGAGACCAGGGAGGCAAAGGTCGTCACCAGCACCCTGCCCTTGGCGGCGCCCATGATCGTCGAAATCGTCTCGCCGACCACTTTTTCGGATGGCGTGTAGCCGGCCAGTTCGACGTGCGTCGAATCGGCCATGAGCAGCAGCACGCCCTCGGCGCCGATCTGCCCCAGCCGCCCCAGGTCAGTCGGCCGGCAGTCCACCGGGGTATAGTCCAGCTTGAAATCGCCGGAATGGACGATCGTCCCCGCCGGCGTCCTGATAACCAGCCCCGCCGAGTCAGGGATGGAGTGGCACATGGAGATGAATTCGATATTGAACAGCCCCAGGTCGATCCTTTCGCCCGGCTGGACGGCGTGAATCTTGACGTTGTGGACATGGGATTCCTTGAGCTTGACCTGGATCAGGCCCTGCGGCAGCGGCGCGCAATAGATCGGGACGTTGAGCTGCGGCAGGATGTAGGGCAGCGCGCCGATATGGTCCTCATGGCCGTGGGTGATGATGATGCCGCGGATATTGTCCTTGCGTTCCTGGAGATAAGTGATGTCCGGGATGACCAGGTCCACCCCCGGCATGTCTTCTTCCGGAAACATCAGACCGCAGTCGATGATGATAATGTCGTCGCCGTATTCGACGACCATCATGTTCTTGCCGATCTCGCCCAGTCCGCCCAGCGGCACAATGCGGATCTTGGAACCCTGGCCGCGGTGAGGCGCCTGGGGTTGAGGTCTAGAAGCCGAAGAGGTTGAGTTGCCGGGCTTCCTGCGGCGGCGGTTTTGTTGCGATTGGGATTGGGGCTGGTTGTTCACGTTTTCTTATATCCTCGAGTATATTAGGCAGTTTAAGCATATCCGCTTCTATGGTGGCGCGGAGCGATCCCTGGTGCAGCGCCGCCGCCGGGTGGTACATCGCGAAGCAGGTGTACTCGCCGCACTTTTGCGACTGGCCGTGGATGCGGGAGATGGTGACGCCCGGGAAAAACCGGGCCATCGAATACCTTCCCAGTGTCACGATTACCTTGGGCTTTATTATCTCCAGTTGGCGGTCGAGCCAGGGTTTGCAGGCTTCGATCTCCTCCGGCAGCGGGTCGCGGTTGCCCGGCGGCCGGTGTTTGACGATGTTGGTGATATAAACGTCCTCCCGCTTGAGGCCGATTGAAGTAATTAGTTGAGTCAGGAAATTGCCCGCCGCGCCGCAGAACGGCCTGCCCGTCCGGTCTTCATTGTATCCCGGGCCTTCACCGATAAACATTATCTCCGCGTGGGGGTTGCCTTCCCCGGGGACGGCGTTAGTGGTGTTTTTGTAAAGCCCGCAGCGCTGGCAGTTGTAAATCTCCCGGGCAAGTTCGCCCAGTGGGGTAATATCAACCATGGCATTTACGATTAAAAGTCATTCGATGGCATATTAACATTGGAAGGGGGATGAGTCAATTGGCCTGTATGCCGTCGCGAGGAGCGCAGCGACGTGGTAATCCAAACCCATTGTCTTTGCGAGGAGTGCAGTGACGCGGCAATCTAAACCCATTGTCTTTGCGAGGAGCGCAGCGACGCGGCAATCTGCGGTTGGTTCATTAGGGGCGACCTGCGTTCGTTCGCCCAGTTTCCCTTTGCCTCGTCTGGTGTACCACACGCCAGTTGCCACGTATCTCGAGAATGAATTTGAACCGATCTAAATCCTAGTTAAGAATCCCTTGAAGATCAATACTTGAGGACGTCCCCCAACCTCTCCCCCCACATCCCCTTCAACATCTTCAGGTCTTCGATAAACTGCTCCTGGGTCTGGTCTTTCTTCTTTTCGAGTGAATCCAAAACCTCGAACCTGAACGCCTGCGCCCCGAACTCTTTCCAATCCTTGTCCATCTTGTAGTCGAAGCTGGCGTTGGTCGCCACCATGAAATTGAAGCTATTCTGCTTGGCCTGCAGGTCTGTCGCGTAATCGAGCAGGTACTTGTCGTTCATGGTGTTGACGACCCTGAACACCCCGCCGGTGATCTTCCTCTGCTTGTATTCGTTTATCAGTTCTTTCTTATCGCTCATATTTTTCTTCCCCGTTAGATTCGTGCCGATTATATCGCGATGCCGGATTTTCGACTATCGCAACGTGCCAAGGTACAATGGGATCGTGACCATCAAACAAACCGTCGCCAAGCTGAAAAAGAAGTACACCCCGACTTATGAACGTTGGCTCGCCAAGCCGCCCATCCAGTTGATCGTCAGGATAGCCAACCAGGCCGGCAACACCGGCGCCGGAGACCTGGCGGGCAATGTTTCGTTTAATGTCATCCTGTCACTGCTGCCTCTGCTTTTCGGTGTGCTCGCTATCTTCGCGTATTTTTTCAACAACATGGACTTCCAGGCTCGGTTGTTCGATTTCTTTTCTGCCAACCTGCCAACGTCGATCGATAATCTCCAGACCAACCTGGCGCGCATCGCGGATTCCAGGGCGGCGCTCGGCTTCGTTGGTATCGTCGGCAGCTTGTGGACGGGGATCAACATTTTCAGCAGCCTGGATGACGCCGTAAATCGCGCCTGGGGCATCCGGAAGTTCCGGCCGGTTTTTAAGTCGAAATTATTGGCTCTGGCGATGTTGTTTAGCTGCGGCTTGCTCTTTTTCTTTTCCATCGGGTTTTCAGGAGCGCTGGAATTTTTCCCGGATATCCCCCTTTTTAAGAGCGCGTTGGTCCAAACCGCTGATTACATAGCCTCCTTCTTGTTGATGTTCCTACTGTTTTCCCTGGTCTACAAGATCTTCCCGAACGCCAAAACCACCTGGCGAGAGGTCTTCCCGGGGGCGCTGTTCGCCGCTGTCGCCTTCGAGCTAGCCCGCCGCTTTTTCTTTGCCTTTGCCGGAAACTCCGCCCGCTTCGAAGTCATCTACGGCAGCCTGTCGACGGTAATCCTGTTCATCACCTGGGTATACTACGCCTCGATGGTGACCATCATCGGCGCCATTTTTACTGTTGAGTACAATGCGTTGCGCCAGGAACGCCGGGAGGGGACGTATCATGTCGTAAAGCCCGGCGAGTCCCACAACGCCCCGTATGAAGAAAAGGTCTTTGCGAAAACTCGAAATAAAGGGAAATAGATATTTATTAAGGGTTTTTTGGGAATGAAAGTCCCACTTTTGTCGTCACGGTCAAATCATTCGATCATTTAGAAGCGTTTGTAGGGGCGAACGGCGTTCGCCCGCATCGTAGGGCACGTTGCGCGTGCCCTGGCTGAATCCTCAACATCATGCGCCCAAATCTTCCTTTGCGAGCCCGCGATGAAATGGGGGCTGGTAATCGTCCTCCCGAGGCACATCAAAAACCCTCTCGTAGGGACACGGCATGCCGTGTCCGCATCTCTCAACGACGTTCCGTAAACATCGTTTGCGAAGCGGCTTATTCGATGATGACATCCAGCCCGTTCAGCAATGACAGCGCTTCGGGCATGGAAAACTTGGTCTTCTTAAGGGTATTGACCCTGGCGTCGATGAAATAGTTTTTGGCGCCCTTGAAATCGGCGCCTGTTAGGTTGGTCTTGAAAAAGCGGCTGTTCTCGAAATCCGTTCCGGTGAAAATCGCCCCGGTCAAGTCGGCTTCGGTGAAATCGGCTTCCTTGGCCTCGCACCTGATCATCTTGATCCGGGGCGGCTTCAGCAGGCGAAAGTTGGAATAATTGAGTTTGCTGTCGGTGAATTCCAGCCCTTCGATGGCATCCGCTTTGGTCCAGTCGATGCCGATCAACTGAGAAGTAGTAAACTTCACTTCGATGAACCTGGTGTGGGGCACCTTGTCGGCGCTGAACCGGCATTCGTTGATCTTGCACTCCAGGAATTTACATCCCTCGAAGGTGCAGTTCACGAAGCTGCATTTGTAAAACTGGCATTCCTCAAATTCGATGCCCTCGAACGCTTCTCCATCGAGCGACAGGGATGTAAAAGACTCCTGGTAATAGGCTTTCTTCTTGAAAATCATATCCGGATTATACTCTTTCGCCAGACTCTTTGACCCGGATAAATATTTCTTGATTAGTCCCAATATGAGGTCTGCGGTTGGTCGATTTCCAGTAGGGGCGGGTTTTTAACCCGCCCGCCTGTCCGTCGTCATTGGTTTTTGTAGGGTGGGTGAAGTAAAACGTAACCCACCAGCCATAACACCCCCCTTTCGTCTTTGCGAGCCATCGGCTTGCCGGGGCGAAGCAATCTGTGGTTCGTCGATCTCCCGCTCGGGCCGACCCACAGGTCACCCGTCCCATCCGGCCGGTCTATCTATCCAACTTCACAGAGATGTCTGTATGCGTTATAATTGGTAACAAGGATCTTTGACGCCGTCTCTTGCCCCTTCGCGCGGCGCACCGTCTCTCTTCAGTAATCAATTCTTAAACCGGGTGCCGGTCCAAGTTCGCCGTCTCATCGCAATCGTTCGGAAAAATCCGGCGACCCTCGAGCGGTGGCTCATAACAGTATTTCAATGGATCATGTCATCCGGATTCCTAATTCAGGAGGTATTTGAATGCAATACCACGCATATAGCGTTCATAATTTTAGGAGCATTCCGCAGATTGCCAATCTGACGCGGGAACAGATCGATGCCATCGAGGTGGTCGGTTCGGTTTTACCTTTCAAGACCAACAATTACGTCGTCGAAAACCTTATAGATTGGTCGAAGGCGCCTGATGATCCCATGTTCATCCTGACCTTTCCCCAAAAAGACATGCTTTCTCCGGAGCATTACGCCACCATGGAGAAACTCATTCTTTCAGGCGCCGATAAAGCCCGCATCAAGGAGGCCGCCGACGCCATCAGGCTGCAGCTCAACCCTCACCCCGCGGGCCAGATCGAACTCAACGTTCCTGTGTGGTGCGGCGAAACTTTGAGCGGCTTCCAACACAAGTACCGGGAGACGGTGGTCTTCTTCCCCAGCCAGGGCCAGACCTGCCACGCCTACTGCACCTTCTGCTTCCGCTGGCCGCAGTTCAGCGGTATGGAAGGGCTGAAGTTTGCCTCCAGGGAGTCCGAACTGCTGGTCGATTACGTCAGGGGCAACCCGGGCGTCACCGACGTTCTTTTTACCGGCGGCGACCCTCTGATCATGAAAACCAAAATCCTTGAATCGTACCTTCGGCCACTTCTGGAGGCCGACTTGCCCAACCTCAGGCACATCCGCATCGGCACCAAGGCGCTAGGCTACTGGCCGTACCGCTTCACCACCGACGACGATGCCGCCGGTTTGTTGTCGCTGTTCAGGGAAGTAAAGGCCGCCGGCAAGCACCTGGCGTTCATGGCTAACTTCAACCATCCGGCTGAACTTGAAGGTGAGGCCGTTGAAGAAGCCATAGCCAGGATTATAGAGACCGGGGCGGTGATCAGGACTCAATCACCCCTCTTGCGGCACATCAACGATTCTCCCGAGGTTTGGGCTGGAATATGGCAGAAGCAGGTCGACCTGGGCTGCATCCCCTATTACATGTTCGTCGCCCGGGACACCGGCGCCCAGCGTTATTTCTCATTGCCCCTGGTGAGGGCATGGGAGATCTTCCGGGAGGCCTATCAGCGCGTCAGCGGCATTTGCCGAACCGTCCGCGGCCCGGTCATGTCCTGCCTCCCCGGCAAGGTGCAGATACTCGGGACCGCCGCCATCCAAGGCCAAAAATTGTTGACCTTCAGGATGATCCAGGGCCGCAATCCGGATTGGGTGGCTCGCCCATTTTTCAGCGAGTACGACGAGGCGGCTACCTGGTACACCGACCTGAAACCCGCCTTCGGCGAAGATTTCTTTTTCAAGGCTGAATTGGACGGGATTTTAAGGAATGGAGCGCATCACCAAAAACATGAATTCGAGTAGTCTGGAACCTGCCCCTTCGGCTTAAAAATACCAGCGGAAGGTCGATTCATGTACCTCAGGCTGGTATCATATGGGAAATCGAGGCCGTTTCACCCCTCAAATACATTCAGAAAGGACCCCCGATGAAAGTATCTGAACTGATCGATGAACTGAAGAAGTATCCCGCCGAGACGAGGGTACTGACGTTCGATCAAAAAGCTTGCTCCTTTGCCGAACCGGTCATTTCCTTCGACGATATGATCGCTGTCACCGAATTTGGGGCGGAGAAGATTTGCGAGCCGTCGAAAAAGTGGCAGTACAGCAGCGCCGCGCCTCTCAAGGTCTTGACCATCAGGTAACCAGACCGTTACCGTCCGTCCCAATTCCGGTTTGTCATTCCCGCGAAAGCGGGAATCCATCTGCGTAGCGGCACGGCACGCCGTGCCCGTCACCCCCGTCGTTTTCGCGAGGCGCCAAAGTTCTTTCGTTCTATGTAAGGGCAAGGGGTGAGGTCGGCGTGTCATCTGTCGTTAGTCCGATCAGCCTTAATACATTCGTGGCATCAGGCATTGTCCAAACCCAAACCTCCCCAGGTTACCTGCCTGTCGCCCATTGCCATCCCCCAATTGTCATTCCGCGAAAGCGGGAATCCATCTACGTAGCGGCCCAGCACGGCACGCCGTGCCCGTCACCCGCAGTCGTCTTTGCGAGGCGCCAAACTTCCTTCGCTCTACGGTAAGGGCTAGGGGTGAGGTCGGCGTGTCATCTGTCGTCAATCCGATCAACCTTAATGCATTCGTAGTCGTAGGCATTTCCAAACCGCCCCCAGGCTACCTGCCTGCCGCCCATTGCCATCCTCCCAATTGTCATTCCCGCGAAAGCGGGAATCCATCTGCGTAGCGGCACGGCACGCCGTGCCCGTCACCCCCGTCGTCTTTGCGAGCCATCGGCTTGCCGAGGCGAAGCAATCGCGGTTGGTTGAGTTTACCGGTAGGGGCGGGTTTTTAACCCGCCCGCCTGTCCGCCGTCCAGTGATTTTTGTAGGGTCGGTATAGCATAGCGACCCTAACCAATTTGACCCACATTCTTTTCATTTTTGCGACGCGTACTCTACCGGCGCGAAGTATTATGCAATCGCTGCTTCCCCTTGTTCCGTTAAAATTCCCGGGATTCTAATCGGGGCCTTTCGGTCGCCAGATCTGTATTGAAAACCCTCTCGCAATTGACTCCAGAATGTAAAACGCCCTGCGACTTTTACATATTTGTTAATTATTTCTTAATATAACCAATTTTTAGCATAAATACCTATTAATCACTATAATTTACGCTAAAAGTCCAATATTGATTAATACTTTAGTACGATGACAAATTGTAATTAAGCGGTTATTCTTGGAAACGGGTTGGATGAATTCCTTCGCTATTCTGAAAGGAGGTACCACAATGTCAACATTTCATTCCACGGTCAGCCGGCGCGAATTCATGAGGGCACTTGGTCTCACCGGGGCGGCTTTGGGGACCGCCGGGCTGGTTGCCCCGGTTTTCCATGACCTTGATGAAGTAGCCGCATCGACAGATTCTGTCGGACCAAAAATGCCATGGTACGTAAAAAAACGAGAAGCCTATAACCCTACGGTTCCTGTCGATTGGTCCTTGGTCAAGCCCTTTGATTCAGATGAGAGAAAGTCATGGCCTTATGAAAAGCGGCCGGCTACTCCCCCCGAAGTCTTCGAAGAACAGATGCTGAAGATCGATCCGAAACTCGATTGGAAAGATCCCAGAAGACAGGCTATGCAGAACGGGGCTAGAGCCAGCTTTTCGAGGAGCCACACCTACGGCGCGTGGCTGGGCGATCTGGGAGCCACCACCCCTGAAAAAGCCAACTATCCTTCCTGGCAAGGCAATGTGGATGAAAACCATAAACTCCTTACCGGTGCCGTACGGTTTTTCGGGTCCCAGGGAGTGGGCCCGTTGGAACGCGATGACAAGTTCATGAAAATGATGTTCAAGAAAAACGGAAATACAACCTACACCTTTGACAGCAGCATTTCGTTAGCAGAAGAACGGAAACTAGCTGGCAACGTGACAGAAAGAGCAATTCCGTCGTCTTATAACTGGGCATTTGTTTGGATTTTCCGGCAGCCGATGGACGCGACTCTGAGACAAGCTGGCGGCGGGGGTAAAAGCACCAGGAATCCCCTGGGTCTTGCCGAAAACTGGGCAATGGCCATTTCGTACAACAGGCTTGATATGGTCGAAGACCGTATCCAAAAATTCCTCCGCGGCCTCGGTTATCACGGTGTCGCCGGCGGAATGTCGGCGAACCTGCCCGGCAACTCCATGGCGATAATGTCCGGGTGGGCGGAGCACGTTCGGATGGGGCAGCCGGTCTCTTTCCCCCGCTGGGGCGTGACTGTTCGCGGGACCTACAAGATGATAACCAATCTCCCATTGCCGGCTGGACAACCGATCGACTTCGGCAACTATGAATTTTGTAAGACCTGTGAAATCTGCTCAGAAACCTGTCCTTCTGGATCCATTCAAAGAGGGGATCCCACCTGGGATGGCAATCCTGTGGGCAACCCAGCCCAGCAGTACGGATTTCTGGGGTGGCGAACTGAGTTTCAAACATGCCCGCACTGTCCGATATGCCACAGGATGTGTCCATTCAACGCCCTGGAGACGGATGGTTATTCATTTGTCCATGATGTTGTCAAGGCGACGATAACAAATACCACCGTACTAAACCGGTTTTTCGCAAACATGGACAGAACTTTCAAGTATTCGGAACTACCGGAAAGCGGTTACTGGGACGTCTTTGATAAACACCCGGTCTGGGGTTGGGATTCCCGAACTTAAAAAAACGATCAGGAGGCAGAAACATGTTTTTCGTAGGTATGTTGATTACCGCCGTTGTGGCTGCATTCGTCATATGGGCAATGAAAAAAGGAATAAAATTTACATGGTATGAGTGGTTGCTTGGAGCCCTAACTATTCTATTCGCGCTGATGACTATTCAACACTATACCGGCTCCTTAGCGGAATATCAGGTTACGGCCGCAAAATTGGGAGGGCTGATGTTTGGCTCTATAACGCTGGTTCTACTGGCTGTAACAGTTCAATTTGTATGGCGCCACAATAAAGCTGTCCGATAACGGCTTGTTTTAACATAGGGGAGGTCTGATAGACCTCCCCTATTCTTATTTTCTTCGCTGTTGTATCGAAAATCTTAATCGTTCTTCCCAACTTGTTTAATTCTCGAACACCAATCCGGATAATGGATTCAGCCTCCTCGTTACCCCCGCCCAAGTCCGATTTGCTATAATAACCCCTGCTTCCTGCCGTAAAACCGGCCGGGACGATAACGAAAGGACTGAAGTGACCAGACTGCGTTTTGACGATCCGGATATCTACAATGCCATCGCCGCCGAGGACAAGCGGCAGCAGGAAACGATCAATCTCATCGCCTCCGAGAACTACGCCTCCCGCGCCATCCTGCAGGCGCAGGGCTCCTCCCTGACCAACAAATACGCCGAGGGCTACCCCGGCAAGCGCTACTACGGCGGCTGCCACAACATGGACACCATCGAGACCATCGCCATCGAGCGCTGCAAGGAGCTGTTCAAGGCCGACCACGCCAACGTCCAGCCCCACTCCGGCGCCCAAGCCAATATGGGCGCCTACTTTGCCCTGATCAAGCCCGGCGACACCATCATGGGCATGAGCCTGTCGCACGGCGGCCACCTCACCCACGGCGCCAAGGTTAACTTCACCGGCAAGATGTACAACGTCGTCGCCTACGGTCTCGACCCGGAGACCGAGCGCATCAATTACGCCGAAATGGAAAAACTGGCCGATGAATGTCAGCCGAAGATTATCGTCGCCGGGGCCTCCGCCTATCCCCGCGTAATAGATTTCGAGCGCATCCGCAGGATCTGCGACAGGGTCGGCGCCAAGATGATGGTGGATATGGCCCACATCGCCGGCCTGGTTGCCGCCGGCGCCCATCCTACCCCCGTCCCCTACGCCGATGTGGTGACCTCGACTACCCACAAGACCCTCCGCGGTCCCCGCGGCGGTTTCATCCTCTGCAAGGCTGAACTGGCCCACGCCATCGACGCCGCCATGTTCCCCGGCATCCAGGGCGGGCCCCTGATGCACGTCCTGGCCGGCAAGGCGGTCGCCTTCCGCGAAGCCACCACCCCTGAATTCGGCGACTACGCCCGCCAGGTGCTGGCCAATTCAAAGACGCTTGCCCGCGAACTCCAGAAGCATGGCTTCCGCCTTGTTTCCGGCGGCACCGACAACCACCTGGTCCTGCTAGATCTCACCGCCACCGGCGTCAACGGCAAGGACGCCGAGGAAGCCCTTGGCCGCTGCAACATCGTGGTCAACCGGAATACGGTGCCTTTCGTCATCAGCCAGAAGGCCACGGCTCCCAACGGCATGCGGCTGGGCACTCCGGCGGTCACCACCCGCGGTTTCGGCGAACCGGAAATGATCCAGATCGCCGCCTGGGTCCACGAGGTTATCAAGAATTTCGGCAATCCCGACATTGAAGCCCGCATCGCCGGAGAAGTCAGGGCGCTGACCGAAAAATTTCCCGTTCCCGGAATAACAGATTAGTATTGAAACCGAGTAAAACAACGAGCACGAACAACCACACTATCTTTCAAATCTTGGGTGGGGACTCCATCCCAGAGGTTTTGGCGAGCGGGGCTGCGAGCCAAAACCTCTTCAAAACAACACCCCTTCCATCGGCGAACAGAGTGAGACGAAGGGAAGGGGCAGGGGATAGGTTTCCACATCCCTGCATTTCGAATTTCGGATTTCGGGCTCCGGATTTAGAGGTAAACGATGGATGAGATGAAGGTCTTCACCGGCAACGCCCACCCGGCATTAGCTAAAGCCGTGGTCGATTATCTCGGCATTCCGATGGGCAACAGTCAGGTCTTCCAGTTCTCCAACGAAAACACTTTCGTTAAGATCCTGGACAACGTCCGCAACCGAGATACCTTTGTCATCCAGCCTTTTTCGACACCGGTTAACCAGAGCATCCTCGAGATGCTGATCATGATCGACGCCCTGAAACGGGCTTCGGCCGGGCGTATCACCGCCGTCGTCCCCTACTACGCCTACGGCCGCACCGATAAGAAAGACCAGCCCCGCGTGCCCATCACCGCCCGTCTCCTTGCCGACTTGCTGACAACTGCAGGTGCCAACCGTTTGCTCACCGTCGATCTCCACGCCGCCCAGATCCAGGGCTTCTTCAACATCCCCGTCGACGAGCTCTCTGCGATGAGCCTGCTGACCACCTACATCAAGAAGATGAACCTGTCGCCTCTGGTGGTCGTCGCCACCGATATCGGTATTTCCAAGCGCGCCAGGGATTTCGCCGCCCGGCTTGACGCGCCCCTCGCCATCATCGAAAAACGCCGCCTCGGCAACGAGGACAAAACGGAAACCCTGAACATCATCGGCGATGTCAAAGGCCGCATCGCCCTCACCGTCGACGACGAGATCGATACCGCCGGCTCTCTGACCAACTCGGTGCAGACGCTTTTAAATAACGGCGCCACCGAGGTCTACGCCTGCTGCACCCACCCGGTGTTGTCCGGTCCCGCCATCAAGCGCATCCAGGGATCGGCGGTCAAAGAAGTCATCGTCACCGATACTATCCCGGTGCTGGGTGAAAAACACATCGATAAGATCACCGTACTATCGGTGGCATCGCTCCTGGGTGAGGCCATCCACCGAATCCATACCGGCCTCTCCGTCGGCGCCATGTTCCAGCAGGAATAGGCCGCTAGCCGCGGCCAAACCGTTCGACCGCCCTGGCGTGCCGCTTGGCGGCCTCGATCTCCCTGTTCTTCGCCGGGGCCTCTGTCACCAGCGAATCCAGGAGTTTAGAAGTAGCCCGGGACACTTCCCTGATCGCCTGGTCGAAGGCTTTGTGATTGGCGGCGGACGGATTGGCAAAGCCGCTGACCTTGCGGACAAACTGCTGCGCCGCCGCGTTGACCTCTTCCTCGGTCGCCGGCGGATCGAAATTGAACAGCATGTGAATATTGCGGCTCATTATCTAGCCTCCCCGGGCTGATCTTCGGCCATTGTTCGATAATACCTGGCAAGCAGGAGACAGCTTTGTTCGGCGACATCTATAGCCGGGCCGCCGCCTGACCCAGGGACGAACCCGGCAAGCATGGTGCCGTTGAAATATGCTTTTTGAAACCTGCGCTTCAAGAAGTCGACGAGCGTATCGAAGTTGCAGGTGGTTGTGAGTTCCATCTTTTCACCTAGAAATGAATAATCGAAATCGAATTGGCAAATTTCCACCATCGGAGCGTCGGATTCGCGGCCGTACATTCGGACGAATTGTTCAACGATTCCCAAGGGTTCATTTGTCTTGGTAGTAACGCGTTTCATCACCGGAATACCACCGGTCAGCATCGTGGCGGCAACATTTACTTTCATCGTGCTTTTGGCAACTGTGTCTTCCACAAAGTTACCGGTCCTGCGGCCTGCCAAGATTAGGAATACATCCGCGCCATTTAAGGTAAGATTTTTGCCGTCATGACTTGTGAAAATGGTTTGGTCATCATCTAAGTCGATTGAGAATGGGGTAATTTCAGGTGAAACTCCGCGCCTCAGTTCAGATTCGGCGATGGTGAAAGCAGCTACTTTCAAAACGGTCAGCGATTGTGCGGCTTGTCGGGCTTCATTGAGTTCCTTGAAATGTCCGATCATGCGGGGTAAACCGCCCGCGAGTTGAAACCGTATCTGGTAATCCGGTTGCTTTACGGCAGCAGCGATCTTGCTTACCAAATCCGGAGTCATTTCGGCTGGCGGCATCGCCGCCACATGGAAAATTTCTTCTCCGCCCATGAATCCAGTATATTACACCGCCAAACGGATGAATAATGTGAAAAAGTTCGACGCGTTATAAAGCGAAAGTAGCGGGAAAAATCAGGAAGGGCGGTGGGTTTGAGTTACTCATCGACGGCCGTCGCCGACAGATCACCTAGAAAATGTTTAGATGAAGACCGCCGATTAACAGGGAGACGGCAGCGGCGTAAGTGACTGATATCAACAGGATAAAAATTGTCGCGAACGCTATCAACAGTTTTGATCTTCTCGATATCCCAAACCCCAATAACCACGATGCCAACCCGACAGTCGCAAGGTCGAGCGCCGCTACCGCCGCCCTGTTCAACGTGAAACCATCAGAAATACCGGCTCCTATCGCGAATGCCAGGACGGGTAATGCCAATATAGTGAATACGATCCAGCCGATTGCCGTCCCGTTGGGAGACCTGAAAAACCGGCTCATTGACTCGTTAACGGCTCGTATAACTTGTTGACGAACCGGCAACCATCATTCGTCGGAGGTTTGAAAAGACACATTTTTTCAGGATTGTCTTTGGAATATTTGATACAACCCCAACATTGGCTGAACAAACGTGGCTTATGTGTCTGGCGGTAAGCAAGGCACAATCGATGCGCCTGTTCGAGAGTCAGAAGAGTTTTCTGGTTCATCGCGCTATTCTGAATGAAACTGGTGGCGGCGGGTAGATTTGAACTACCGACCAAGGGCTTATGAGTCCCCTGCTCTGCCGCTGAGCTACGCCGCCAGGGTGAACTTCGAACGCGACAGACAGTAATTCTATAATCCGCCGCCGACGGCTGTCAATCTTGATTCCGTTATATCTAAAGTACTAATTCCTTTGACCCCTAAACACATCACATGTATAATTAAGCAAGAATCATCATCTTTATCATGAAGGAGGTGATAAGCATGTCCAGGACGCCCTTCCACCGCCGCACCTGACGGGAAATTGATAGGCGCGCTTGCCGCGCCCCCGGGACTGCTTACGCCTCCCTGCCGTCGGGTGTTTTCGGCTAGTTTAGTCGAACATCTCATCTGTTTCATCGCGACGGCGGAGGCACCCCACCGTCTTTCTTTGACGTCGTTCCGACGATCACCGGACTACGGCCGCAGTCCCCTCGAAAACAGCCATTGGTTCAAAAACAAATAATTTCGAGAGGATTATGACATGGTTTTAACCGAAAACGAGCAGATGTGGGCAGACCTTGGTATCGACCTTCAAGCTCATGGTCAACTGATGAATGCCCTCGGTCCCATTTACCAGGACATTTACCTCAGCCAGAAAAACCGCCCCAAGGGCATGGGTTTTTACGATTTCGTCGTCGGAGACATCCACGGCATCCGGGTCAAGGAACTGCGTGAACACGCCAAATCCGGCGGCAAGGTGGTAGCCACCTACTGCGTCTTCGTCCCGGAGGAATTCTGCTGGGCGGCGGGCGCCATACCCATCAGCCTCTGTGCCGGCACCGCCTTTTCCATTCCCGCCGCCGAAGAAGTGCTGCCCCGCAATACCTGCGCTTTGATAAAATCATCCTTCGGCTTCAAGCTGGGCAGGTTGTGCCCCTACGTCCAGGTTTCTCATCTCATCGTCGGTGAGACCACCTGCGACGGTAAGAAAAAGATGTTCGAGCTCCTGGCCGAGCACCAGCCGGTCTACGTCATGGAGGTACCCAACAAGCGAGGACCCGCCGGCCGCGCCCTGTGGCAGCAGGAGGTCCGGGATTTCAAGGCCAGGATCGAAGAACTGACGGGCAACAAGATCACCGCCGAAAACCTGGCCGAGGCGATCAAGAAGGTCAACGCCCGCCGCCGGGAGTTCAAGCGCCTGTCGCAACTCAGGGCCGCCGACCCGGCGCCCATTTCCGGCAAGGACGCCCTCCTGGCCACCCAGGTGTCGATGTACGATGACGTCGACCGCGAGACCCAGATCATGAAAGCTTTAAACGATGAACTCGAGGAGCGGGTCAAAAACGGGGTCGGCGTCTTCCCCAAAGGCGCCAAGCGCATCCTCATCTCCGGCTCCCCCATGGCTATCCCCAACTGGAAGCTGCACCACATCATCGAAAGCGCCGGCGCTGTAGTCGTCGGCGAGGAGTCCTGCACCGGCAGCCGCTTCTTCGATGAGCTCGTTCCCGAGGGTATCACCGACCTCGACGAGATGTTGACCGCACTGGCTGATCGATACTTGAAAACCAACTGCGCCTGCTTCACCCCCAACTGCGAACGGCTGGACGACATCATCGGCATGGCGAAGGCCTTGAATGCCGACGGCGTCATTCACTACAACCTGCAGTTCTGCCACACCTACGCCAACGAGGCCATCCAGGTAGACAAGGCGCTGGAAAAAGCCGGCGTCCCGCTCCTGCGGATTGAGACCGACTATTCCGACGAGGACGCCGGGCAACTCAAGACCCGCATCGATGCCTTCCTGGAGACTTTATAATAACTTCCAACTTTCCTCTCCCTCGATGGGAGAGGAATATATCAAATCCTTTTCAACATCCCTCTCCCTCGACGGGAGAGGGATGAGAGGGTGAGGGTGAAATGCTGCCCAAAATCCATATGAGAGTTTGTCGATGATCGCCGCCAGCCTTGAGTGTTTGCTTTCCCCCTTTCGTAAAGGGGGACTAAGGGGGATTTCCAGCGTGTCCAACGACCGAAAATTGAGCCAGGACCGATGATCGCCGCCGGCCTCGACGTCGGTTCCCGTACCATCAAACTGGTGCTGTTCGCCGAAGGTAAAGTTATCCATTCCGCCGTCGCCGACAGCGGTCTGAAGCCCGTGGACCGCTGCCGTAAGATTCTCGAAGGCCGCTCGTTCGACAAACTAATGGTGACCGGATACGGACGTGACCTGGTGGCGCCCGAATTGTCCGGCGCCACCATCTCCGAGATCTCCGCCCAGGCCGCCGCCGCCCGTTGGCTCTTCCCGGACGCCGGCAGCGTCATCGACATCGGCGGGCAGGACTCAAAGGTCATCCGGCTTTCGGCGGCAGGAGTCGCCAAGTTTGAGATGAACGACCGGTGCGCCGCCGGTACTGGCAAATTCCTGGAGATCATGGCCCGCGCCCTTGAGCTTTCCATCGACGACTTCGCCCAAACCGCCGCCGATGCCGAAAGATCCGTAACTTTGAACTCCCTCTGCACCGTCTTCGCCGAGTCCGAGGTCGTTTCCCTCATCAACAAGGGCGAGGACGCCCACGCCATCGCCCTCGGCCTGCACCAGGCCGTCGCCGCCCGCGTCGGTTCGATGGCAAAAAGGGTCGGCATGGCCGACCGTCTGGTCTTCTCCGGCGGCGGCGCTAAAAACCCCTGCCTGGTAAAATTGCTCGGAGAAAAACTAAACCTTAGAATATCCGTGCCTGACGAGCCTCAAATAACCGCCGCCCTCGGCGCCGCCATCATCGCCTCCCGTTGAGTTTTCCTCTCCCTCGATGGGAGAAAAATTAAAGGAGAGGGTGAAGGGGAGAGGTGTGACGGGCGTCGTAGGGCCGGGGTTTTTAACCCGCCCGCCGCGTTTGTGCAGGGGCGAGCGGCCGCTCGCCCGCCCGGGGTGTGGTTGTGCCACTGCCCGGGAACTGATAACTGAATACTGCCAACTGACAACTAGGAGAATATAATGCCTGATATCATCGATGCCCGCGGCAAGCCCTGCCCCCAACCCGTCCTTCTGGCCGCCGAAGCCCTCAAGTCATCCAACGACATAACCATCATCGTCGATAACCCTGGCTCACAGCAGAACGTAGCCAAGTTCGGCAAGACCCAGGGCTGTGAGTCCTCCGCCGAGGTCAAACCTGACGGCATCTACATCCGTCTGACCAGGTCGGCTGTCGCCGCCAAACCCCAAGCCCCCACTGCCTTCGGGATCGTCATCTTCATCGGCTCGGACATCATCGGCCGCGGCGAGAATACTGAACTCGGCAGCCTGTTGATGCAGAGCTTCCTGAACACTCTCCAATCCCTGCCCAACCGCCCGGAGACCCTCCTCTTCATGAACAACGGGGTCAAACTGGTGGCCGAAGGCTCCCACGTCCTCGGTGAGCTCAGGCAGCTTGCTGATTCAGGCATCGAGCTCCTCGCCTGCGGCACCTGCCTGTCCCGCCTCGGCCTGGCTAACAAGATAGCGATAGGTCAGGTTTCCAACATGTTCACCATCGCTGACACGATGATGCGGGCGTCAAAAGTGATTAGTCTTTAGTTAATAAATCTCCTCTCCCGCTTATAACAGCCCTTCCTTTTTATTCCCTCTCCCATTTTGGGACAGGGCTTGAGGGTGAGGGCGTGCGGGAGAGGACTCTCTTGACCCCTCACTCCCACCCTGTTACAATGCCGCCGTCTGAACGATCGTTCAACGTAATTAAATGACGATAGATTTCACCACAGACGGCGCCTTCGCCGTTATTACTCTGAACCGCCCCGAGGCTTATAACGCCCTCGACCTCGCCAGTCTCCGCGCCCTTTCCGATGCTGTGGCTCGTTTCGAGTCTGACGGAAATCTCCGGGTCGTTATTGTCACCGGTACCGGCAAGGCCTTCAGCGCCGGCGCCGATATCGATGAGACCCTGCCCTTTATGAAGGAACATGGCACCAAAAGCCTGCCCCCCACGATCATGCGCGGCCAGACCGTAACAAAACCCATAATTGCCGCCGTCAATGGGCTTGCACTGGGCGGCGGCTTCGAACTGGCACTAGCCTGCGACCTCCGAATTGCCGCCGTTTCGGCCAGGTTTGGTTTTCCCGAGATCGGCCTTGGTCTCATCCCTGGCTGGGGCGGCACCCAGCGGCTGCCAAGGCTGGTGGGCGCAGGGCGGGCAGCCGAGATGATCCTCACCGGGCGAGCGATCTCCGCGGATGAAGCCGTCCGCATCGGCCTGGTCAACAAGGTCGTCAACGATAATGAACTTTTGCCCGCGGCTCTTGAAATGGCCCGCGCCATCGCCGAAAAATCCGCGGCAGCGGTTGGATTGGCGAAGGAGGCTATTCATAAAGGTCTCGATCTGCCTTTGAACCAGGCGCTTGACTTCGAGGCGGGGCTCGAAGATGCCGTTCTCCACACTCCCGGTTTTGAAGAAGGTATGCGGGCTTACCGCGAAAAGCGGCGGGCGCACAAAGGTCGGTAGTTCAGGCATCCTTGCCTGCACTCAGAAAGTGCGGGCACAAAGATCGGTAGTTCAGGCATCCTTGCCTGCACCAAAAAGTGTGGGCACAAAGATCGTTAGTTCAGGCATCCTTGCCTGCACCAAAAAGTGCGGGCACAAAGATCGTTAGTTCAGGCATCCTTGCCTGCACCAAAAAGTGCGGGCACAAAGATCGTTAGTTCAGGCATCCTTGCCTGCACCAAAAAGGGGGTTTTCACAATGCCCATCAAAAAAGTCGGCGTAGTCGGTTTCACCGGCGTCATGGGCGCGGGTATCGTTCAGCTTTGCGCCCAGTCCGGTTATCAGGTGGTCGGCTTTTCCCGCAACCAGGAGCGCACCAAGAAGGCGCTGGCGACTATCGAAAAACATCTCTCCCGCCTGGTTGAAAAAGAAAAAATCTCCCCCGCCGATAAAGCCGCCGCCCTGGCGCGCATCTCGACGTCCGATTCGATGTCTGCCCTTGCCGATTGCGACCTCGTCATCGAGAGCGCCGTAGAGAACATGGAACTCAAGAAAGGGGTCTTCGCCGAACTGGATTCCGTCTGCCGCCCGGATGCTATCCTGGCTACCAACACCTCTTCCCTGTCGATCATCGATCTGGCCATGGCCACCCATCGCCCCAACCAGGTCCTCGGCCTGCATTTCTTCAACCCGGCGCCCCTGATGCCGCTCCTTGAGGTCGTCAGGACCATCGCCACATCCGACGAGACGCTGGCCATAGGCAAAGCCTTCGGCGAGTCCTTGAACAAAACCATAATCGTCGCCCGCGACGCGCCGGGCTATATCGTCAACACCCTGCTTATTCCTTATCTCCTGAACGCCATCCGCATGCTTGATCGCGGCCAGGCCGCCCGCGAAGACATCGATACTGCCATTAAAGCCGGATTGAACTACCCGATGGGCCCGCTGCAGGTCGCGGATTATATCGGGCTGGATGCCCTGCTGTTTATTGCCAATATCATGTATGAAGAGTCAAAGGAGCCGCAGTACGCCGCGCCGCCTCTTTTAAAGAAGATGGTCACCGCCGGCTGGCTGGGCCGCAAGTCCGGCAAAGGCTTCTATGAATACCGGTAATACCCGAAAAAAGACTTATCCCATCAAAAGCGCGAACTTTTGGCAGGGTGAATTGAGTTTTGGGATTTGTCCTGTGCTTGTTGCGGTTTTTTAGTCAATTGCCCGGCACTAGCCGAGCCGCCACGCCAGTTCCCAGAACTGGTGCAGCACGTCGGGGTTCTCGGTGCCCAACAACCGCCTGACCTCTGAATCGATATCCTGGCTCAGACGGAGGCGCCACTGGGTCATTTGCCGTGAATTCGGCGCTACCAGCCCATGCTCCCAGTTGGCCAGTTCCTCTTCAGAAACCCCGAGGTTCACGGCGACATCGCGTCTTGGCTGGCCTGTCATCTCCCTGAGTTTGCCCAGCGACGGTCCGTCCCCGTTCCTGATGAGGGCGATGAGTCCGCTGACCTTGCTGAAATCAATCTCGCCGTGGTTCATCGAAGGCCACCTCGCCCCCTGCGGGGAATTATCCGGGATTTATCTTACGCGCGTGTTACCGGCCGCGCAAACGAATTATCCCTGAAACGCCAAAAGGTTTTATACTTGTGGCCGTAAATGGGCGAATCACTGATCAATAGCGGCTGGATCCTTCCGGTACTCCTGGTGATGGTAGGTTTGCTTGTCGGCACCTATGGCACCCTCATAGGTGTCGGCGGCGCCCTTGTGCTGGTGCCTCTGCTGCTTGTCCTGTATCCCCAGGCTACCCCCCAGGCCATTACCGCCGTTTCACTGCTGATCGTCCTCGTTAACTCCATCGGCGGGTCGATAGCTTACGCCCGCCAGAAACGTATCGATTACCGCACCGGCATCATTTTCGCCCTGGGTACGGTGCCCGGAGTCCTTCTCGGTATCTGGACGCTCAATTACGTATCGCGAAACCTTTTCGCCCTCATTTTCGGTTTGGTCATGATCGTCATCTCGGCGTTTCTGGTTGTCCGTTCTGAACCATCCAGGACTGCCGGTTTGGTAAACGGCAACTATGACTGCAATCGTCCGCTCGGATTTACCTTGAGTCTTGGGGCGGGATACCTAGCGGGGCTTCTGGGCATTGGCGGCGGTATCATCCACGTTCCGGTGATGGTCTACATTATGTGCTTCCCCACCCATATAGCCACCGCGACTTCTCATTTCATCCTGATCTTTACCGGCGCGACCGGAACTCTCACCCACCTCAGCCAGGGAAGTTTCGGATCCAATTGGCTTGTCATTGTCTGGCTGGCAGTCGGTGTGGTCGCCGGTTCGCAACTAGGTGCCCGGCTCTCAAAACGCATCCATGGAAAGGTTATCATCCGCCTGCTGGCGGTGGCTCTGGCGATAACCGGGCTGAGACTAGTGCTAGGGTAGTGCAGTTATGTTAAAATTAGTTAGCGCCAGAGTTCGACGAGGATAATCCTATGGTCATGGCACAAACATCAAAGCTGCCCTCAAAGCTCAAGATCGAGAGTGTTGATTTCGGAGGCCTTACCTGGTACGACATCGAAAGGCCGTCCGAAGCCGAGACGGCGTATTTGGCCCAGAATTTCCCGTTCCATCCCCTGGACCTTGACGACGTCCTGTCAAAGCGCCAGCGCCCCAAGATAGACGAGTACAAAGACTATCTGTTCATGGTTTTCCACTTCCCCGTTTACAACAAAGTGGAGAAACTGCTGACGCCGTCGCAACTCTCGGTATTCATCGGTTCAAATTACGTGATTACCCTTCACGCCGGGGCATTGCGGCCGCTCACCCGGCTTTTCCGCGAATGCGAGTTGGATGACGAGTGCCGGAAGGAGTTTCTCACCCACGGCCCCGGCTACCTGCTTTACAGGATCGTCGACAGGCTGGTGGACTATTGCCAACCCATCGTCAACAAGATCCTTGAGAACATGGACCGGATAGAAGACGAGATCTTTGCCAAGCACCGCGCCGGCACCGTCAAGGAAATATCGGTTCTCCGGAGAGACATCATCACCTTCCGCCGGACGATCTGGCCCATGCGTGCCGTGATCGCCTGCCTGGAACCCAAGCTGAAACGCTATATCGATACCGATCTCAATGTCTATTTCGGCGATCTGATCGATCATACCGACAAGATCTGGGACAGTCTAGACGAGTGCAAGGAAGTCATCGAGGCCTTGTCCGCGACGTTCGATTCGATGTCCTACAACAACTACAACGCCGGTATCCGCACCCTTACCATCTTCGCCACCATTACCCTCCCGCTGCTGCTGGTCGCCAGCGTCTACGGCATGAACATCCCCCTGCCAGGACAGAACTCAGCCCACCCTATCATCATCGTCCTGCTGATTACCCTCGGCGCAACGATATTTACCGCCCTGGTTCTCAAACGCCTTAAAATTCTGTAACCGCCCGGAAAGGACCCGTTTTTGCGTATTTCTCCCCGTTTAATGGTCATCGCGGCTCTGTTTGTCACCTGTCTTATCACCGCCAATATCATCGCCGTCAAGCTCATCTCCGTCGGGTCGAACATCGTATTGCCGGCGGCCATCATCATCTTTCCCTTGAGCTACATCATCGGCGACATCCTGACCGAGGTTTACGGCTTCGCCTGGGCGCGGCGCGTTATCTGGCTCGGTTTTTTATGTAACCTGATTTTCGTTTTCTTCGCCTGGATCGGCGGTTTACTGCCCGGCGCTTCCTTCTGGCAGGGCCAATCCGCCTATGAAACAATCCTGGGCTACACCCCCCGCCTTCTTTTGGCTTCCTTCAGCGGATATCTTGTGGGCAGCTTCGCCAACGCGGCGGTGATGTCCAGGATGAAACTCTGGACCGGGGGTAAATACCTCTGGACGCGGACCATCGGCTCCACCATCGTCGGCGAGGGTCTGGATTCAGCCGCTTTTATCACCGTTGCCTTCATCGGCACTCCCGCCTTCGCCCTGATGCTGATCGTATACCACTGGGTTGCCAAGACCCTCATTGAAGCCGTAGCGACGCCGGTTACCTATGCCGTAGTCAATTATCTGAAAAAGGTCGAGGGGATCGATACTTTCGACCGTGAAGTCAGTTTTAATCCGTTCAAATTGGTTGATGCCAAGTAGATGAAGATCAAATTCCTCGGCGCCCATAACTGCGAGACCGCCACCACCGGGATGATGTGCATCCTGGTCGATGACCGGGTCGTCATCGACGCCGGTTCCCTCACCCGCAACATGACGCTTGATGAAATGTTCAAAATCAAGGCTCTTCTTTTAACCCACGGCCATCTCGACCATTTCCGCGATGTCGCCACACTGGGCATGAACCTGTTCCTGAACGGCCGGACCATTGACGTCTTCGGCAGCGAGAAAACCCGCGCCGCCATCTCGGAACACATTCTTAACGGCGCTATCTACTCGAAGTTTTTTGACAGCCCGGAAAACAACCCCACCCTTCGATTCAATACGGTCAAAGCCGGCGTCCCATTCAAGATAGACGGCTACGATGTGATGCCGGTCACCCTGCCCCACCCGGTCCCCGTCTTGGGCTACCAGTTAACCGACGCCTGGGGTAAAAATTTCTTTTACACCGGTGACACGGGGACGGGTCTGTCGCGTTGCGTTGAACAGATTTCTCCTGATTTCATGGCGGTTGATGTCACCGCTTCGTCTAAATACACTGAGTTTTTCTCGGTGCGCAACCAGCACCTGACTTCGGAAACGCTCGGCGGTGAATTGAAATCTTTCCGCCAGCTTAAAGGTTATCTGCCTCCCGTCGCCTGTGTCCACATGAGCCCCTTCGGCGAACCGGAGATCGCCGCCGAGATCGACGCGCTTTCAGCGGAGCTTTGCAGCCCGGTTTACCTGGCCCGCGAAGGCCTGATCGTCGATCTCTAGCCGCCGGTACCTCAGGCATCTTTAATTTCGGTAGCACAGGCATCCTGCCTGTGTGTATTCCTTAGTTCCGGTATCTCAGGCATCCCGCCTGTGAATCTCCGGGGTTCCTGTAGTTTCGGTAGCACAGGCATCTTGCCTGTGAGTTTCTAGGTTCCGGTAGCTCAGGCATCTTTGCCTGAACGTACTCCGGCCATTCGGTATTCAATCATTCGTTATAACCGGCACCCCTGCCTGTCCAACAAAAAAGTTTCATCCTTGGCGTAAATCGGATATCCTATATCCGCGAACCTCCGACGGGCACATACAGGAAGCCGCCCGCTGCCAATTTGGCTGAAACGTGATGACAAATTCAGAAAATCTCAAACCGGGAAACAGGTTGAGACCATTATCGCAGCCGGAAGCACGCCGCCGGAACCTGCCCCACATCGAGGAACCCGGCAGTGTCTACTTTGTCACGTTCACCATTGCGAATAATAGAACTCTGGATACCCCAGCCAAAAATGTCGTTTTCGATACTCTGCGCTTCCATTCCGGTACAAAGTATACTTTGTATGCCTGTGTCGTAATGGCTACCCACGCCCACGCCGTGATCCAACCTCTTAGAGAACAAACCACCGGGTCTTTTTATAGCCTGTCCCAAATTATGCACAGCATCAAGAGCTATTCCGCTAATGAGATAAATAAACTCTTCGGGCAGAAAGGAAGTGTCTGGCTGGCCGAGACGTATGATCGGATCATCAGAGATGACAGCGAACTCAAAGAAAAGCTCGGTTACGTGGTCAATAACCCGGTCAAAGCCGGCCTCGTTGAAAACCCGGAGGACTACTGCTGGCTGTTCTGTGTCGGCATTTCGAACTCCCTCCCGTAGCACAGCATGCTCCTTTAAATCGTACCTCAGGCAACGTTATCTCAGTAACCGGTAGCTCAGGCATCCTTGCCTGAGCATACTCCAGTCCCCTCAGTGTTCAATCCTCCGGTACCACAGGCATTCCTGCCTGTCGGTATCTGAGACTCCGGTACCACAGGCATCCTTGCCTGTGAGTTTCTAGGTTCCGGTAGCTCAGGCATCTTGCCTGTGAACATTTCGGGTTCCGGTAGCTCAGGCATCTTGCCTGTGAACATCTCGGGTTCCGGTACCACAGGTATCCTTGCCTGTTGCCCGGGCCGACTTTGGGATGTATACCCCTCCCTTGTACAATCGAACTGTGGATGAACCCTGCTTCCTGGTGGACCAAAACGTCGGCAAACTGGCGCGCTGGCTGAGGCTCCTGGGATACGACGCTGCGTTCTTCACCGGCGAGGACGATAGCCGGATGGTTAAGCAGGCGCTTGCCGAAAACCGGATCATCCTCACCCGCGACACCGCCATTCAGTACCGTCGGGTGGCCACTTCCGGCCGCCTCAAGGTCGTGACTTTCGAGACCGAAGATGCCGAAGTCCAGATGCGCCAACTCCTCTCGCGGTTTCAACTTGTCGATTTCAGCCGCCCTTTCACCCGCTGCCTGGAAGACAATTCACTGTTGCGCCCGGTCGACAAACCCGCCGCTCTAAACCGGGTACCGGCTTACACTTTCAAGACCCAGGATGAATTCATGGAGTGCCCGGTGTGCTGCCGCGTCTACTGGCGCGGCAGCCATTGGCAAGCCCTTGAACGCCGCCTCGCCCGGTTTCGCCATCAATAACCCATTTTGCCATTCGATGGTTCGTGTTTTTTCGGGATTTATATATTCGAATTTCGTATTTTGGGTTATTGACCGCACTCGTGTCCGCTGCTACACTCAATGCCATGAAACTTGTAACTGCTGCCGAAATGCGCCTGCTCGAAAAACGCGCCTTGGAATCCGGAACAAGCTTTGGAGATTTGATGCACAACGCCGGCCGGGCTGTCGCTTCTGAAATCTGCGGTCTGTTCGATTCCTTTCCCGGAAAAAAAGCGTTGGTCCTGGTCGGTCCAGGCAACAACGGCGGGGACGGATTGGTGGCGGCGAGATTTCTGAATGATGCCGGGGCTATCACTCACGTGTATCTTCTGGCTCCCCGGGATCCGGGCGACCTCGTTTACAACGAGGCACTGGAAGCCGGCATCTCGCCCATCGAAGTGGAGTCGGACGCTGGCTTTTCAAAGCTGCGGGAACTCCTCGGTGAAGCCGATGTCGTCGTCGACGCCATTTTCGGCACCGGCCTTGGCCGTCCCATCGGCGGCGCTTCAGCCGCGGCACTGACTCTCGTCGCGGAGGCCCGTAACCAACGCCCCGATATGGTCGTCATCGCCCTCGATCTCCCATCCGGACTTAACGCGGATTCGGGAGAAATTGACGACTCAACTCTCGCCGTCGATTACACCATAACCCTGGGGTACGCCAAGCGCGGCTTTTTCCTTTTCCCCGGAGCGGATTACACCGGCCAGATCCTGGTGGCCGATATCGGCATCCCGGACGGTCTCGATGATGACATCCTGTCTGAGGTAATCGACGAACATGATGTTTTGTCCATCCTGCCCCTCCGCCCCTCGGACGCCCATAAAGGCTCGTTCGGCAAGGTCATGGTCGTTGCCGGTTCCACCGAATTTATCGGCGCCGCCTCGCTGGTTTGCCAGTCTGCCGCCCGCGCCGGCGCCGGTCTCGTCACCCTCGCCGCCAGGCAATCCCTTCATCCGGTATTCGCCGCCAAACTGGTAGAAACCACTCACCTGCCGCTGCCGGAAACGGCGCACGGCGAATTCGCCTCCGAGGCCGCGGAGGTCGCCCTGGCGAGGCTGGTGAAATATGACGCCGCCGCTATCGGGCCCGGCCTGGGCCAGTCGCCTGACACCGTCGAGTTTGTCCATCAACTGCTGTCGGGCATTTCGGAAAACACCGGGCTGGTGCTCGACGCCGACGCCTTGAACGCCTTATCTTTAACCCCGGACTGGTGGGATATTTTCAATCACCCCGCCGTGCTCACCCCACACACCGGCGAGTTTGCCCGCCTCAGCGGCCTGTCGATCGGGGAAATCCTGGCCAACCGTATGGAGATCTGCCGCAAGAACGCCGCTTTATGGGGCAAGGTCGTCATCCTTAAAGGCGCTCACACCGTCGTCGCTTCACCTGACGGCCGGATTGCCGTTTCTCCTTCAGCCAACCCGGGGCTTGCCAGCGGCGGTACCGGCGACGTCCTGACCGGCATCATCACCGGGCTTCTGGCGCAAGGCCTGGATGAATTCGATGCCGCCCGCGCCGGGGTTTACATCCACGCCATGGCCGGAGAATCGGTCCGCAACAACATCGGTGATACCGGTATGATCGCCTCCGACCTCCTGATCCAGATCCCGCGTGCCGTAAAATCGATCAAGGAGCATGACCATGCTTCTTGTCATTGACACCGAACGGTTCCCCCTTACTCAAAGAGCCTGTCCCCGCGAAAGCGTGGGAGGGACTAAGGGGGATCTAGCCGAGTAAGAACGATTCCGGATCGTTGAAAGATCGTACGATGCTACTTGTCATTGATATCGGTAATACATCCATCTCGCTGGGTATCTACGACGGCGACAAACTAAAAATCAGCCTGCGTGTCGCCACCGTTTTGCACCGGATGCCGGATGAGTATGCCTCATTGATGCTTCACCTGCTTGAGATCAACGGAATCGACCGGAAATCGATAGATAAAGTGGCCCTCTGTTCCGTGGTGCCGCCATTGACCAGCACCTTCGAGGATCTTTGCCGCAAGTATTTCAACGCCGACCCGTTGACGATCGGGGCGGGCACCA
Source organism: Dehalogenimonas formicexedens (assembly GCF_001953175.1). NCBI lineage: Bacteria > Bacillati > Chloroflexota > Dehalococcoidia > Dehalococcoidales > Dehalococcoidaceae > Dehalogenimonas > Dehalogenimonas formicexedens. The sequence goes on from NZ_CP018258.1 coordinate 1,491,070, forward strand.
AAACCGGGGTCAAGATCCGCATGGACAACCCCCGCGAAGTCGGCGCCGACCGCATCGTCAATGCCGCCGCCGCCTTCCACCTTTACCACACTGCCTGCATCGTCGTCGACCTGGGTACCGGCACAACCTTCGACACGGTGTCCGCCTCCGGTGAGTTCATCGGAGGCGCCATCGCACCCGGCATCAACATCGCCGCCGAGGCTCTCACTTCCCGCACCTCGATGCTGCCCCGCATCGAACTCCACGCCCCCGAAAAGGCTATCGGCACCTCCACGGTCAAAGCCATGCAGTCCGGCATGGTCTTCGGTTACGTCGGTCTTATCGAAGGCATCGTCGGGCGCATCCGTAAGGAACTGCCATCCCCGCCCACGGTCATCGCCACCGGCGGCTACGCCGAACTCCTGGCTTCGGAAACGAAGGTTTTCGATGCCGTCAGCCCGGACCTGACCCTGTTTGGTCTGCGCCTGATCTATTACATGAACCGGGCGTGATTCCCCGTTTGTAATTTTGGGTTTTGATATTTGGATTTGTTTCGGATTTCGATATTAGAATTTAGGATTTCGGAATGATCCTTATCGTCGACGACTATCTGTTCCTCATCGGCGGTTTCATTGGGGTGGTTTGGGGCATCGCCCACCTCGTCCCCACCGGGGCAATAATCAAAATGTTCGGCCCCATCTCCGGAGAAAACAAGCGCATCCTCGCCATGTCCTGGATCGCCGAAGGGGTAGCTCTGATCTTCATCGGCGCCGTCGTTTCCCTGACTGTCGCCATCGCCGGAACCGAAAACGACGCCACCCGGATAGTCACCTGGTCAGCCGCCGCCGCCATGTTCGCTCTTGCGGGCGTAAACATATTCACCGGTTTTAGAACCTCCATCTTCCCCATAAAAGCCTGCGTTTTTGTCGATGGCGCGGCCGGTTTATTATTTTTTATCGGGAGTATTATTAATTCGTAGCAAAGGCGTATAATTATATACAAGTTTGTGCTCTGTTTGAGAGTCGTTCGCCAGCGAATGGAATTCCGGAGGAATCCGGTAATAGCCGCTTAAGGAGCCAGGCATGATCATCATCCTCTCCGGCGCCATAGTTACCATGGTCTGGGGTTTGTGGCGGGTAATGAACGGTAAAAAGTCGACCGAGATGCAGCAGAATCTCGGCCTCGCCGGTATCCTTGTCGGCGCCGTGGTCGCCATCTCGGCCAACTTCACCAGGTCCGATGCCGGCGTCATGACCCTGGTTGCGCTGTTGGCCGCCGCGGTGATGCTCGTCCTTGCCATCCTGTGTATCAGCGCCATCCGGCGTCCCGAAGGAGGGGCGAACACCATCGATCTCGCCGCGATCATGATCGGCGTTTTTACTTTCCTGGTCGGCAGCGTTTTTCACTAAAGTGACGGACAAGCTTAATGTTCAAAGATAAAACCATCGTCCTCGGCGTCACCGGATCCATCGCCGCCTACAAGGCCGCCGATATTACCTCGAAGCTGGTTCAGGCAGGGGCCAATGTTGAAGTCGTCCTGACGGATTCCGCCCTTCAGTTCCTGACCCCCCTCACCTTCCGCTCCCTGACCGGCCGCCAGCCCGTGACTTCCCTGTGGGAACCCGCGGGTGAAGTAACCGTGAAGCATGTTTCGCTCGCCAACGCCGCCGATGTTATTCTGGTCGCCCCCGCCACCGCCAACACCATTGCCAAACTGGCCCACGGCCTGGCTGACGATATTTTGTCCTGCACCATTCTCGCTGCCAGGGCAGGGGTGATCATCGCCCCGGCCATGAATTGCAACATGTGGGATAATGCCGCCACCCAGGAAAACATCAGGACGCTCCAGTCCCGCGGCTTCATTTTCGTCGGTCCGGAAACCGGCCACCTGGCTTGTGGTTACGAAGGGCGCGGGCGCCTCGCCCCGGTCGACCAGATCCTGGCCCTGGTCGGCTCCGTGCTCAACAAAAAGAAGGATTTGGCGGGTAAAACCATTGTTATTACCACCGGCGGCACACGGGAACCGCTCGACCCGGTCCGCTTTATCGGCAACCGCTCCTCGGGCAAGATGGGCTACGCCATGGCCGCCGCCGCGCGCGACCGGGGCGCCATGGTCAGGCTGATCTCCACCGTGGACCTGCCGGAAAGCGCCGGCATGGAGGTGACCCGCGTCCAGACCGCCGCGGAAATGCTGGGTGCGGTCAAGAATTCAGTCAAAGGCGCCGATGCGCTCATCATGGCCGCCGCCGTGGCGGACTTCAAGCCTTCAAAGGTCGCCAGCGAGAAGATCAAAAAGGCTTCAGCCAGCCTGGACCTTAAACTTGAGCCGACAACGGACATCCTTGGAGAGGTCAAAGGCAAGTTCGTCCGTATCGGCTTCGCCGCCGAGACCTCCGAACTGATCGACAACGCCGAGCGAAAGCTCGACGCCAAAAATCTGGACATCATCGTTGCCAATGACGTCACCGCTCCCGGCTGCGGTTTCGGGTCGGACACCAACAAGGTGACCCTTATCTTCCGGGACGGCCACATGGAAGACCTGCCGCTCATGAGCAAACGGGAAGTCGCCGACGCTATTTTGGATCGGGCGGTGCCCATTTTTGCTCCCATGGCGAGGGTATCGGGTTCAATAGCCGCGCGGGGTGCCTGATGCCCCCGAAAATTGAGATAACCCTCCAGCCCGTTTACCTGAAGAACGGCTACATTTACATCCCTGCGGCCTCGGGGTCATTCTTCCCGTCGGGAAAGCCTTTTTCGGTCCGGTCCATAACTATTGAAGAGCCCGGCGGGTCTTTCACCGCAGAACTCCAGTTCAATAGCAAGGGCTATATCTGAATCAACAAACTCCGCAAGTTCTTTGCGGCTTACCCGGATTTAAAGCCAGGCGATAGGTTAGAGATCACCGAAGTCGAGCATGGTTCTCGTTACGCCTCACTCCGATTATCTCATTCTGAATTTTAGGTCTTGTCATCCTGAATTTTTCCTTTGGCATCCTGAACACCCCCGGTGTGGCATCCTGAACACCCCCTGTGTGTCATCCTGAGCATAGCGAAGGATCTCAATGTCTCCCCTTCACATCTGGAACTTAAATAGGATGAGAGGCCTTCTTCTTCACTTTGTAGCTCAAGCCGATGAAATAGAACCCGCCCAGCATCGAAACGACATGAAACAGAACCGCCGGTATCTGGGATGTGAAGGTTGTCGCGTCTTTCGCGGCGACCGCCGCGATAATGGTGATGACTCAGACAATGCCGAGGCCGAAAAAGACGTATCCGAGTGTTTTGTAAAATGCGCTCATCTCATCGCTCCTTTACTGCTGCACCGCGTTGACAAACATCCACAGCGCAAGCAGCGCAAAAAAGCCGTGGATGGCGTAACCGGTCATGGAATTTTTGCTCCAGGGTTTTTCTTTCCGGCGGAACACGCCCGCCATTACCATGACTATTCAGACCAGCTGAAAAACGAACGCCAACGCTGCGCCGATCCACCATCCCATGTCGTGACCTCCTTATGGGTTTTCTTTTCGACGAAAATCATAGAACCAGAGCGCTTCTCGCTCAATGGCCTCAATACGGGATTTTTCCTGTACTTTTGGCTAGTTAAAAAATAACCTCATCCGGTCAGGACTGGATTGGAGGAGACTGACGACACCATCGATTGGGAGCCCGACGGGCTGCAGGTCGGGATCAGGCGTTAACCCATGATAAATGAACTGATGATTCCCGACCTCAGCTTCCGGGGTTCTCCGATCTTGTAGGGGCACGGCATGCCGTGCCCGCCCCGATGTTCTCGTGCGTCTTCTAAATCGTTTCCTTGGAGCCTTGCCTGTGTTAGTTTATCCTTTTCCCGAAAATCCTTGCCTTGTGGTATACAATTAACTGATTCGGCAACAGGAGGCCCCTATGTTCGCCAAAAAGACAGTGGTCATCGCATCGGTTCTACTCGGCCTCCTTTTGTCTATTGGGGTTTTCAGCATTTGCTATGCCAATTCGGCGCCGCCGCCCCGCATCGTGATCGTCGTCGACAATGCCCCACCCAACCTGGAACTCTCTATCGGCCAGACCAAAGCGCACCGTGACAACCGCCTGACCACCGCCTATTTCGTCATTAATCCTTACTTCGAAAAATCAGCTGAATTCCGGCTGACCGTGACCAATGGCGCCGATACATTCGAGTTGCCCCTCGTGGGTGTCAAATACACCTACAACAATGTCTACACCCTCGACCTTTCCAACCGCCAGCTTACCAGCGGTCCGCCTGCCTCGAGGTTCATCTGGCTGCCCGTCACCATCCTTCTCACCCTGGCTCTGGAGGGGCTTGTCTTTTTCCTCTTCCGTTACCGCGTCGCCAGGTCATGGCTGATTTTTGTCGTCATCAACGTTCTGACCCAGTTAGGACTGTATTATTGGCTGAGCCAGAACTCGAATTTTTTCGACAACTACATACTCTTTACCTACGTGATCGGCGAATTCTTTGTGTTTATCATCGAGATCGTTGCGTTTGTCGTGCTGTTAAGGGAACACGGCAGGCTCCGCGCCGCCGCCTATGCTTTCACCGCCAACCTCTTCAGCCTCTTCGCCGGTGGTTATCTTTTGATGGTCCTGCCCGCCAGTTTTTAGATCGTCTCTTGTAGGGCCGACCTGCCGGTCGCCCGCCTGGTCGGTATCTTCCCCGGCTCGTGGCCTCCGCGAAAGCCGGACCTTTCTCCCCCTCCAACCTCCCTCGCCCCTTGAGGGAGAGGGATTAGAGGGTGAGGGGTAACCATTCCGGCCGGTCACCCGCCCGGTCGGGGTATATCGGCCTTGAGCTAGTGTCATACGGCGAATCCTTGGACGTGATCCATGAGCTTGCCCCTGACTCGATTCACGGACGGAATCTATCGGAATTTGTCTTTCTGAGCCCTCGATGAAATCGAGGCGAAGAATCTCAATGCTTTCTGAGAGAGTGACATCTGTAAAACGCGATCTGCCACCTGACCTTCCGCCGTAAAATATATTTCCAAACGACCCCAAAAACGACACGAAACGCTTGACAGCCCTTTCGGGATTTGTCTTTCTGAGCCCTCGATGAAATCGAGGCGAAGAATCTCAATGCTTCTTGAGAGAATGCACCCTGCAAACCTTCACCTGCCACCTGACCTTCCGCCCTAATAATATATTTTCAAAGAGACCCCAAAAACGACACGAAACGTTTGACAGCCCTATCGGAATTTGTCTTTCTGAGCCCTCGATGAAATCGAGGTGAAGAATCTCAATGCTTCCCGAGAGAATGAACTCTGTAAAACGCCACCTGCCACCTGACCTTCCGCCCTAATAATATTTTTTCAAAGAGACCCCAAAAACGACACGAAACGCTTGACAGCCCAAAGGAACTCCCGTGCTATAATACCGGCATGGATGAATTAGAACGTTTGTATTATTGCGACTGTTCGCTCCCTATTGTTTCGCGGAACCGATGGAGAGTAAGTGAACCGATCACGTTTAACGACCATTTGACTTCGAAATCAATTTATACGATTGACGCAAAGCTGATTTCGGATGATTTGTTTCAGAATAAAAGATTTTGCAGAAAGGTCAAACAATTCCGCCCCCCCCCGCCATCCCACCAAAAAACGGGGCTGGGAACTGGGAACTGAAAACTGTAAACTGATAACTGTCCACTCGTTCGAAATGAACGTATTGAATGAATTGTCCGCGCCAAGCGACGCAATCGTGATAAAGGCAGATTCCAATCGTGTCGTTTCGGGAAATCTTGAACCGTGCGCCCGGACAATTCACGCAATTCGGATGCTCAATCTTATCCCAACGTTTCGGATTTCACCCAGGTGGCGTAGGGGCGGGTTTTTTAACCCGCCCTCACCGAAGGGAATGGGCATTGAATTATTGGTATTACTTGAAATTGGTAGTATTGGTATTATTTTCCAGGGGTTTCAATCGTATTCTATGTACGCTACTTGGATTGCCCGCTGTGAGCCGGAAACCGATAACTTAAACTTCACCTGCCGGCATTTGTTTTTCTTGCCGGCGGAATATCGGTATTCGTTTTCTCACAATTACCCAATCGGGGGACTTAGGGATTCGTTTCAGAAAAAACGCTTTTTCCCGAAAAAACAAAACACAAATCGGTTTGGGGGATTGGAACTTATTTGGGATCTGTCCCCGACTGGATCGGGGATTGGGATCTGGAATTTCGATGTCGCACCAACGTTAATAGCCTGCTCATGAGAAAAACGAAAGCCATGAAACCCTTTGATTTCGAAATCGAATCCCACGTTCAAACCGAACGTAAAAACGCGGCATTCGTTTCACAAAAAAAGGTTTTGGAAATATCGCCAAAACAATTCGAGGGATCTCGGGGCGCCGGATATTGAATATTGGTAGTATCGGTAGTCTCGCCCGGCGTCCGCCGCCCGCTGCTTTTGCCCTCTGTGGTATAATGGAGCATTATTCTTTTTGATGGTGATCAATGAAGTCCAAAGACTTTCTATCGGTAACTGATCTTGCCGGACATGAGATCCGGATGCTCCTGTCCGACGCCGCCAGTCTGAAAGCTCAAGGGTGGCAGACGACACTCTCCGGCAAGACGCTGGCTTTAGTCTTCGAAAAACCCTCCCTGCGCACCCGCGTCAGCTTCGAACTGGCGATGAAACAACTTGGCGGCGAGGCCATCTACCTCTCCCCCGCCGAGGTCGGCCTGGGCAAACGCGAGTCCGTCGCCGACGTCGCCCGTGTCCTTTCCCGCTTCGCCGACGCCATCGCCGTCCGGACCTTCGCCCAGGGCACTTTGGAGGAACTGGCGGAGTGGGCCGGCGTACCGGTGATCAATGCCCTGTCGGACTCCGAGCACCCCTGCCAGGCGCTGGCCGATCTCTTGACCATCTACGAGCACAAGGGCGAATTCCCCGGCTTGAAATTGGCCTTCGTCGGCGACGGCAACAACGTGGCCTCCAGCCTGGCGCTGGCCGCCGCGTCGGTCGGCCTGAATTTCACCATCGCCACGCCCAAGGGTTATGAATTGCCCGGCCGGGTGATGCAGAAAGCCCTCGACCGCGCCGCCGTCAACGAATGTATCATCGATGCCACCTACGATCCCATTGCGGCCGTCCGGGACGCCGATATCATCTACACCGACAACTGGACTTCGATGGGTCAGGAGGCTGAGGCCGAGATTCGCCGCAAGGCCTTCAAAGGCTTCCAAATCGACGATCAAATGGTTTCGCTGGCCAAGCCCGACGCCATCATCATGCACTGCCTTCCCGCCCATTACGGTGAAGAGGTCGCCGAGGGCCTCCTCAACAGCCCTCAATCGGTCGTCTTCGACCAGGCGGAGAACCGGCTCCACGTCCAGAAGGCGCTCCTCGCCGATATGCTCGGCGGCCTGTGTTTCCCCTGGCCCGGCTGATTTATGGAGACGGTAATTGAGGTCATGGGGTTGATCGGTGTTGCGGCGGCGCGTCAGTCGCCAGTTTTCGTTTGTTCCCGGTTCCTATCAAACACCCATCCTGTTTTATCCCCTCTTTCTTTACGGGAGAGGGTCGGGGGTGAGGGCTTGAGTAAAGAATTAAAGGAGAGGGGGATCGGCGACAGTCGATGACCAGCCAACCTTCCGTTGCCATCGTCGGCCGCCAGAACGTCGGCAAGTCCACCCTGCTAAACCGGTTGACGGGCCGCCGCCAGGCCATCACCGAGGATTTGCCCGGCACCACCCGCGACCGGCTGTACATCCCCATGAACCATGCCGGACGGGACTTCGAACTGGTCGATACCGGCGGCATGGAGCCCCTGCCGCAGGATACCATCGCCCGTTCCGTCAACGACCAGGTGCGTTCCGCCATGAAAGCCGCCAGTGTCGTCGTCTTCCTGGTGGATGCGAAGGCCGGACTCACCCCCCAGGACCATGAAATCGCCGACGAGGTCAGGAAGAGCGGTAAGCCGGTCGTCCTCGCCGTAAACAAAGCCGATAACGCCAGATTATCCCTCCATGCCGCCGAATTTCACTCTCTGGGCTTCGGCGAACCCATGCCGGTGTCGGCTTTCCACGGCCGCGGCGTCGAGGACCTGCTCGACCGCGTCGTCGAACTCCTGCCGGAACCCGAAGCCGTCGCCAAGGCCGCGCCGGGCCTGCGCATCGCCATCGCCGGCCGCGCTAATGTCGGGAAATCTTCCCTCTTGAACGCTTTAGTCGGCGCGGAACGAATGATAGTCTCGCCCATTCCCGGGACAACCAGGGACTCTATTGATACACCTATTGACACCGCCAGCGGTTCTGTGGTACTTATAGACACCGCTGGCATAAGGCGCCGGGGCAAGATAGAACGTGGCGTTGAGGAATACAGCGTCATCCGCTCCCTGAACGCCATTGACCGCGCCGACATTGTTTTAATTGTTTTAGATGCCAGCGAACCGGCGACCGCCCAGGACACCCACATCGCCGGATACGCTCGGGATCAGGGCCGGGGGTTAATCCTTGTCGTCAACAAGACCGATCTCCTAGAAAATGTGGACATGACTGAATACGACCGTAACATGGCCGCCCGGTTCAAGTTCATTCCCTACGCGGAACGCCTTTACGTCTCAGCTCGCACCGGCGACGGCGTAGACCGGGTCATCCCCACCTCCTTCGAAATCCAATCGGAACGCGCCAAGCGCATCCCTACCCCGGATCTGAACAGCCTGGTGCGTCAGGCGCTGGCCCGCCATGCCCCGCCGAGTGCCGGGGGCAAGCTCTTGAAAGTCCTTTACGCCACTCAGGTGGGCGTCTGTCCGCCGGAGATCGTGTTCTTCGTCAACGACCCGAAGCTCGTCCATTTCTCTTTCGAGCGTTTTCTGGAAAACCGGCTCCGCGAGGTCTTCGGTTTTGCCGGAACGCCGATCAAGTTCACGTTCAAATCCCGAGGTGAATAAATTATGCTAGTCATCGAGCTTTTGCTTGTAGCCATAACCGCTTACCTCATCGGCAGCATCCCATTCGGCTATCTCATCGCCCGGCGTAAAGCCAACGTCGATATCACCTCCATCGGCAGCGGTCGAATCGGCGCTACCAACGTATTACGCACCCTCGGGCGCAAGATGGCCATCCTGGTCGCCGGACTGGATCTGCTCAAGGGCATCACGGCCGTGTTGCTGGCCGGTGTCGTCATCGGCCACAATTACATTTTAGTCGGTGATTACCACGTGAGTATCCTGACCGCCCAGGTAATTGCCGCCCTGGCTGCGGTTATCGGCCACATTTTCCCCATCTTTAACCATTTCAAAGGCGGCCGGGGGGTGGCGACTTTCTTCGGCGGGTTCATCGCATTGTATCCCCTCGCTGCGATTTTCGGCGGCGAGGTCTTTATCATCGGAGCCGGACTGACCGGTTTCGCCTCGCTCGGCAGCATCGCCGGGGTCGCCGGAGCATACGCCGTGATGATTCCTCTTTCACTCCATTCCGGCCTTCCCATCGAATATCTCTTCTACTCGCTCATCGGCTCCACGATCATCGTGATCATGCACCGCGACAACATCCAGCGGCTGATTGCCGGCAAAGAGCGCTCTTTCACCGAAAAAGCCAGTTGAATGAGCCGTTCGAGGCCGGGTTCCCAATGTTGGAAGTGGTAATATGCCCAAGGTCGTAATTGTCGGCGCCACCACCTGGGGAATAACCTTAGCCGCCGTCCTTGCCCGCAAGGATGGGGACCTGAGAATACTCACCCGGACCGAGGAAGAAGCCAGCCTGACCCGCGATAGCGTTTTCAGGACGCCTCGCCTGCCTGACGGCTTTATTCTGCCGCCGGGGATTACCGTCACCGCGGATACATCCTTAGCCATGAAAGACGCCGACGCGGTTATTATGGCCGTTCCGTCTCAGGCAATGAGACTCAACACCAGGCAGGTCGCGCCTTATATCGGTAAACGGACGCTCATCATCAGCGCGGGTAAAGGCCTCGAGATTGAGACCGGCAAGCGCATGTCCGAAGTTATCTCCGACGAGACGCGCAAGGAGCACCACGCCAACATCTGCGTCCTCTCCGGACCGAACCTGGCCTGGGAAATCCTGGCCGGCAGACCCGCGGTCACTGTGATCGCCGCTGAAAAAGAGACCCGCGCCCGCCGTGGCGTCAGGCTGGTGACGGTGCCCAATTTCTGCGCCTTTACCAACACCGATGTCGTCGGCGTGGAACTTGGCGGTGCTCTCAAAAACATCATCGCCCTGGGAGCCGGCATCGTCGACGGATTGGGCTACGGTGATAATACCAAGGCTGCTTTGTTGACCCGGGGCCTGACCGAGATCACCGCGCTGGCAACGGCGTTGGGCGCCAACCCTTTGACCCTCGCCGGTCTGGCCGGGCAGGGCGACCTGATCGCTACCTGTTCCAGCAAGCTTTCCCGCAACCACCAGGTCGGTGAGCGGCTGACCCGGGGGGAATCGCTTAAAGACATTCAGGCCAAAATGAACGGCATCGCCGAGGGTGTATCGACCACCCTCGTCGCCTGGAACCTGGCCCAGAAATTGGGCATCGAGATGCCCATTACCGACCGGCTGTACCGGGTACTATACCAGGGTGAAGATGTTCGTGTAGCCGTTAAAGAGCTGATGGTGGTCACCGCCTCGCACGAGTTGGCGGGACGCAAATGGGGCCTGTTCAGCCTTTTCCGCAGGCGCAAAACCCCTGAAACGCGTCTTTAGCTTCGAAAAACGCTTGCTATTCTTCGCCGGTTGAGTCAGTAGGCGTGCCGAGACTCTTTCCCAGTTCTTCCAGGAGCTGCTTCTGTTTCTTGTTGAGCTTCTCGGGGGTGACTACTTTGACTTCAACCCATTCATCGCCAAAAACCGATGGCCGGTTAACCTGGGGCATGCCTTTGCCCTTGACCCGCAGCACCTTTCCACTCTGAGTACCGGCCGGTACTTTCAACTTCGACGGTCCGTACAACGTCGGCACGTCCAGCTCGACACCGAGGGCGGCCTGAGCGAAATTCAATGGCAGCTCGTAAACTACGTTATCGCCGTCACGCCGGAAGATCTTGTGGGCGGCGACCACAGGAGTGATGTATAGATCACCCGCGCCTCCGTTCCGGTCGCCCATGTTGCCAGCCCCGGAGATCCTGATCTGGTTGCCGTTATCGATGCCCGGGGGTATCTTGACCTTGATGGTCCTCGATGCCCGGTTTCGGCCGGAACCCTTGCAGGTAGGACATGGGTCGTTGATGATCTGACCCTCGCCGCGGCAGCGTGGACAGGTCACGACATTGGTGAAACGCCCGAAAACGCTGCGCTGCACCTGGTAAACTTTACCCTGTCCTCCACACTCGGAACACTTGGTTGGCGTGGTCCCTTCCTTGGCGCCGGTACCCTTGCATGTCTCGCAAGCCTCGATGCGCTGGACGTTGACCTCTTTTTCGATGCCCGTCGAGGCTTCTTCAAGTGTGATGTTGAGCTTGTAGTTAAGGTCGGAACCGCGGCGCGGCCCCTGGCCGCCCTGGCCCCCCATGCCGCCGAAAAAGGTCTCGAAAATCTCGCCCAGTCCGCCGAACCCCGCGAAGTCCTCGAAACCCCCAGTACCTCCGCTGAACGGTCCGCCCGCTGCCCCGGCATGGCCGAAGCGGTCATAAGCAGCGCGTTTGTTGGCATCGGAAAGCACCGAGTAAGCCTCGTTAATCTCCTTGAATTTGGCCTCTGCGTCGGCTTCTTTATTGCGGTCGGGGTGATATTGGAAAGCAAGTTTGCGGAAGGCTTTTTTCAAATCATCGTCGGTGCAGGTGCGCACTACACCGAGCACTTCGTAATAGTCGCGTTTTGCTGTAGCCATGGTTTCCCTCGTTGAATGATTAGACTAACGTATCATTCTATCGCAAATTGGGGGAAAAAGCCATTCTCAATCGTAAGCCGTGCCGGAATTCTTCTCGGTTTGGAAAAAATATGGATTGAATTTCAGCCCGGGATGAAGCCTAGTTCTTGCCCCAGGTTGTCAGCCTTTGATCTCGTTGCCAACGCTGAAGGCCTTGGCGATGACCTCACCGAGGCCTTGATACTGTGATTGGCCGGTGGTGTAGGCAATCGGGTCTATCTTGGACACATCGGCCTTGCCGTTGGTCAGGCATTCTTCAGAGATATGGCACTCGGTGATCCGGCCGATGACCAATATGTGGCTGCCAAGTTCCACCGTCTGGTGCACCACGCACTCCAGGTTAACCGGACAGGACTCTATCAGGGGCGCGCCGTTCAACTGCCCGAAAAAGATTTTGAACCCGCATCTGGCCGTCTTGTCGGCTTTTGAGCCGGAGACTATACCGCAGTAGTCGGCTTCCCTGACAAGCCGGGTGTTCGGAATATTGACTGAAAAGCTCTTGTTTTCGTTGATTCCCTTCAGGGTGTGCCGCGTGGGTCTGATGGCTACGGAAACCATGGCGGGTTCCCCGCAAGCGACGCCGCCCCACACTGCTGTCATAAAGTTGGGTTTGCCCGCGACCATGCTGCCGATCAGCAGGGTGGGCATAGGATAAATCAGCGCCTGGGGCCCCAGTTTAAGTTTGGCCATATCACTCCTTGGAAATTCCCGGGTTATTGTACCAGCTTGCTCCCCGCCTCGAAAGCCCGTTCCAGTGCCCCGGGAACGTTCCTGATGGCCCCGGCTTCATCGACATCGGAAAACAGCAGCTCGCCGGCGTATTGGACATCGAGGACGATGAAGAGAGCTTTAATGGTTGCCCTGGCGGGTTCGAAAAGGGTTTGCCCCTTACGCCCGCCGACGGAAATGAAAAAGCCTTTCCGGGGCTTGACCGGTTCGACGGGCGGCTGTTTCAAAAGGTATTTGCGAGCCCATATGCATTGGCACCGGTCTATGGCAGCCTTAAGTTGGGCAGTTATCGACATGAAGTGCAATGGGGAAGCGACGACGATGACATCGGCGGCGGACAAAGCGTCGTAGATCAGGGTCATGTCGTCATTAATCTTGCACTCGCCGGTGCGGGAGCAGTAGTCACAGTGCAGACAGCCCGAAATGTTCAGCTCGGCGACTTCGATAACGCGGGTTTCGGCTCCGGCATCCCTGGCGCCTCGCAGAAATTCGTAGAGGAGCTGCTCCGTGTTGCCGCCCATCCGGGGGCTTCCGGACAGGCCGAGGACGTTCACGAAAGCTCGGACTCCAGGGTTTTCAAAATCTGCAATTCGCGGTCTTCCATGATGACGGCGTCGGCTTCAATCTCGTGGTCGAAACCGAGGAGATGCATGATGCCGTGGATCAGCAGCCGCGCCAGTTCCCGCTTAAGTGAATGCCCGTACTCCGCGGCCTGGATCTCCGCCTGGGGGAGCGAGATGACAACTTCACCGAGGTTGATACCGCCGTTGAGCGCCGGGGGAAAATCCGGGTGGGTGGTAGCGTCGGCGGAGGCTTCTTTGACGAAGAAGGAGAAGGAAAGCACATCGGTCGGACAGTCCTTCTTCCGGTAAACGCGGTTCAACTCCCGGATTTTATCCTGGCCGGTGATATAGATGCCGACCTCGGATGACGCCTCGGCGCACTGCGCGATGAGGATGCGCCGGGCAATAGCCCGCAGCCAGGGAACAGACAGGGACTTTTTAAATTCTTTGTCGACGGTGATATCGATTCTCATGTCAAATGCATTATAGCGTAAGGTACATATACTGTCAGCATTCGGCGGTCAGTGCGTGACTTCGGCCTTCCTTCAGATACAAAAATGACTGAAACGACTCTTTGAAGCGTTGTCGAGAAAACAAAGGAAACAATTCCCTGAAGCAAGAACCGAATAATACCAATTCTCCAAAACTACCAATCCTCGCCCCGCCAATATTCCCGGGCTCTCGGGGGGAATTACATGGGCTATTCCCTGCCGCTGCGTTTCACCCGCCCTACCGGCTATCTCCAAAAACGTTTTTTGCGAAACGAATGCCGGGTTTTTACGTTCAGGTTGAACGTGGGATTTGTTCCCGATAACAAATGGTTTCAAAGCTTTCGTGTTCTTTTGTAGAGAGTATCGGCTTGTCACCCGGAAATCCCCTTTGATTTTTCAACAATCGCCTTTTATAGAATATATGTACTGACCGTTTATAGTACCAGTGTTCTTAATCTGATGTCAAGCGTCTCGTGTCGTTTTCCCACGAATATTTTGTTATGTCAACATCGCGACCAATCACGAATTCTCGTCGCCATCCTCTCCGGAACAGGGTTTCGGTTTTCATAGCAAGGGGATTTGGACGAAAATGTTGGATGTTCGGGGCATTAAGTGTTCCCTTAATTAAAAAACCTGTAAAATAAAGCAGGCACAGGTATCTTAATAGGTTAGACGATATGCTTTTGAAACTTATGCGGCTAAACGTTCCTGCGTGGCTGAGCTATTCTCTTGCTTTTGGTTTCGTCGCATTTGCAACCTGGTTAAAAGTCCTCGCCGAACCCAACGTCATCCCGCAAAATGTGCCCATAACTTATTTCTTAGCAATAGTCCCAGCCGCAATTTTTCTTGGCATGGGACCAGCAATTGCAGCTTGCATACTGAGTCTTTTTGCCTTTGACTATTTTTTTGTTTCACCACTGCATACGCTATTAGATCTTTCACACACCGAGAATCTTCCGATCTTAGCTATATTTTTATTCGTTGGTATTTTATTCAGTTATCTTACATCGAATCTGCGCCAGGAAAACATCAAAGCGAACAAAGAAATAGAGATCCGCAAAGAAAAAGAAACGGAACTTAAAAAACTAAAGGAAAATCTAGAATTTCAGGTTGAAGCCAGAACCAACGAGTTACAAGAAGCATTGGAAAATGTCGGACACGAAAGATCGCTGTTAACAACGGTGATGAACAGCGCCGGGGATTCCCACCTGGTATTTCTCGACAAAGATTTCAATTTTGTGCTGGTTAACGAAACATACGCCAAATCGTGCGGCTATAAACCAGAAGAAATGATCGGCAAAAACCATTTCGCCCTGTATCCTCACGAAGAAAATCAAGCCATTTTCACCAAAGTTCGGGACACGGGCATCTCCGTTTCCTACCGTGACAAGCCATTTGAGTTTCCCGATCAACCGGAACGCGGTACCACCTATTGGGACTGGACTCTCGTTCCCATTAAAAATGATAGCGAAGTACAGGGGCTTGTGTTCAGCCTGACCGAAACGACCAACCGGAAAAAGGCGGAACAGTCACTGGAGTCATTCAACCAGGAACTCGAGCGCCGGGTCGATGAGCGGACACTCGAACTGATCGAAGCCCGTGACGCGCTGTTAGAGCAATTGGCGCTTCGCGCCAAGGCCGAAGAGTCCTTAAGGTCCCTGTCATCCCGGCTTCTCAACATCCAGGAAGAAGAGAGGCGTTTGATCGCCAAGGAATTGCATGACGAGGTCGGTCAGAACCTGACTGTACTCAAGATGCTTCTGGGTAGGGCCATTCAAGGAGTCCCCAATGAAGCAAAAACTCTTTTAAAAAGCGCATCGGGGACGGTAACCGAACTTATCAAAGAAATCCGGACGTTATCAATGTCATTGAGACCTAGTGTCCTGGACGATCTGGGGCTTGTGCCCGGGTTAGAATCTCTTTTCAAGCAAATCAACACTCTTGCCGGGCTTTCGATACACTTTGAGCATGACGAGATCGAAGGGTTACATCAAGACGTTTCCCTTGTCGTATATCGGATTATTCAGGAGGCACTAACCAATATCATGCGCCACGCGGGCGTTAAGGAGGCTTCGGTCTCTATTAAAGCTAACGACGGCCAGATCGCACTCAAAATCGAAGACCAGGGGATAGGTTTTGAACAATCTTCCCTTCAAATCAACAGGTCGACAGGCCTCTCAGCCATGAAAGAACGCGCTGCCCTGGTGGGTGGAAGACTTGCGATAGAATCTGAACCGGGGAAGGGAACGAAGATCGAGGCAATTTTGCCGATATCACCAGCGTCTGGGCTCGAGAACCGCCACACGGTTGAATAGGCGCAAGGCCGACACAGTTCCTCCAGACAAAAGAGGCCCACTGGATTCCCCATTTTTGCGCGCAATGACGGGGTTATGGAACCAGGTGGGCGACCCAATGGGTCGCACCTACTGATGATCCAATACCGGATAGGCCGCGCTTTATGCCCACGCAAACAATTACGATCATTAATTAACATATTGACACCCAAGGATTCAGGTGTTAATTTATCACAGGCTCGGTAAACGTCACCGAAAACCGGAGAACATCATGACAGGCTATACCGGTAAAGACTTTAACCTCTTGTTCTCGAAGATGAGTGAAGGGGTTGCCATCCATGAACTCATCTTTGACAGCGCAGGAAAGCCGGTCGATTACCGCATTCTGGATGTGAATCCAAGTTTCGAAACCTTAACTAGCATCCCAAAAAGCAAGGCGGCCGGCGCCAGGGCTTCCGAGATTTATGGCACCGGAACCGCTCCCTTCTTGGAAATCTACTCACGGGCCTCATCTTCAGGCAAACCAGAATCCTTCGAAACATATTTTCCGCCCATGGAAAAGTATTTTTCGATTTCGGTTGTTTCCATGCACCATGGAGTCTTCGCAACCATATTCAATGACATTACGGAACTCAAGAAAGCAGCGAACCGCACCGAGCAGTTGAACCAGTTCCTGCTGGCCCTGCGAAACGTCAACCAGTTGATCACCCATGTGAAACGAGACCCCCAGCGTTTGATCGACGAGATCACCCGGACGCTGGTCCAGAGCTGCAACTACTCACACGTCTGGATGGTCCTTCTGAACCGGGACCATCAGGCGACAGCCGTCACTTCATCCAGTCCTTCCGAGTATTGGGACAAATTGAACCAGGAATTCAAGAAAGATAATATCCCTCCATGCGCAAAAGACGCCATAGAAAAAGGCAAGACCGTAGTGGTCAGCGCGATTTCGGATTACTGCACCCATTGTCCCCTCGCGAGGAGCGAGATCACCAAGCTCGTCGCCCCGTTAGTTCACGATAACAAGCTCTGGGGCGTTATCGCCGTCGACATAGCCTCGGGCGCTTTTATCGGCGAAGAGGAATTGAGTCTTTTCGACGAGATGGCCGGAGATATCGCCTTCGCCTTAAGCGACATCGAAAACGAAGAAGCCAGGATCAGAACCGAAAAAGCTTTGGCAGAGTCCGAGATCCGGTATCACTCCCTGTTCAATAACAGCAACGACGCCATATACGTCC
The DNA here is from genome assembly GCF_001953175.1 of Dehalogenimonas formicexedens. Lineage (NCBI taxonomy): Bacteria > Bacillati > Chloroflexota > Dehalococcoidia > Dehalococcoidales > Dehalococcoidaceae > Dehalogenimonas > Dehalogenimonas formicexedens. The sequence continues at coordinate 1,508,191 of NZ_CP018258.1, forward strand.
ACATCGAGGGAATCACCGGGCGATTCATCGATGTAAACGACCGAGCCTGCCAATTACTGGGCTACAGCCGCGAAGAATTGCTGGAGATGTGCCCGAATGACATCAATGACCCGGATTATTTCAGTCGAATGCCCGAGAATCCGGAGAGCCTGCTCAAAGACGGAAAAGGCGTCTTTGAAATGGTCCATGTCGCCAAAGACGGGAGGCGCATACCTGTCGAACTGAGCACCGGACCCTTGACCCTCGGCGGGGTTTCGCTCTATATGACCATCGCCAGGGACCTGACCGAACGTAAAAAGACGGAAGCCGAGCTCAAGAACTTGTCCAAATTCCCGGAAGAAAACCCCAATCCCGTGGTGAGAGTAGCCGAAGACGGTACCCTCCTGTACGCTAACCCGGCGAGTTCACCGGTTATTGAATTTTTTGGCGCTTCAACCGGTGAAAAAGTCAGGGATGACCTTGGCACCATGGTCAAGGCGGTTCTTGGCGGCCAAACTCCGGACCGACTGGAAATCAAATGGCAGGACAAGATCTACCGTTTCGTGCTGGCGCCGATCAGCGAATCCAGATATGTCAATTTTTACGGCGAGGATATCACCAAGAGAAGGAAGTCTGAGAAGGCGCTGGCCGAAAGTGAAAGCCGCTTCCGCTCCTTGTTCGAGCACATGATCAACGGCTTCACCTACTGCCAGATGATATTCGAGGGAGATAATCCGGTCGACTTCATCTACATTCAAGTCAACGAGGCATTCCCCGTTCTCACCGGACTTGACAATGTCACCGGCAAAAAGGTCTCGGAAGTTATTCCGGGCATCCGAGAGTCCGACCCAATACTCTTTGAAAGATACGGCCGGGTGGCTTTAACCGGAATTCCCGAACGTTTCGAGACTTACGTCGAAGCGTTGAAAATGTGGTTCGAGATCGCGGTGTACAGCCCGGCCAAAGGCTATTTCGTGGCCGTGTTCGATGTCATCACCGAAAGAAAAAAAGCTGAAGCCGAGCTTGTCCGCTTCAATCGCCTTTACGATGTTCTGAGCCAGGTCAACCAGGCAGTTGTCCGGGCAAACGACAGTGCGTCTTTCCTGGATACCACCTGCGATATCATGGCGGACCGCGGGGGTTTCGATCTGGCTTGGATCGGACAACTCAAACCGGATTCAAAATCCATAATTCCGATCTCTGCGGCGGGCAAGGCAAGGGATTACCTCGATGGTATCGACGTTATTGCCGATGATTCGCCTAAGGGAAGAGGCCCAGTGGGTATGAGTATCCGGCATAAAGCTCCTTATATCATCGAAAACTTCATGACTGATAAGCGAGCTGCTTACTGGAACAACCGCGCCCGTGCTTTCCATTTCGGGGGTGTCGGCGCTTTCCCGATTTTCGTCAACGGAGATATATGGGGCGCACTGGGAGTGTATTCTTCAACCGTCGGCTACTTCGGTGATAAAGAGGTCAAACTGCTCGAGGAGGCCGCCGGCGATATCGGTTTCGCCCTTCAAAACATCGAAAGAGAACGTCTTAGGATCGCCGCGGAATTCAGAATTCAAGCCGCCGCAGACGAATGGATGACGACCTTCGATTCTATCAAAGACATGGTCGCCATCGTTGACCAGGATCACATCATCAGACGTGTGAACAGGGCTTTTTCGGACATGTTAAACGCTGCTCCTGGGGATTTGCTGGGACAACATTGTTATAAGGTCATCCACTGCATGAACCAGCCTCACCCATCATGCCCCCATGCCAGAACCCTGATTTCGCGAAAGGCCGAATCCAGCGAATATTTCGATAAAAAACTGAAAAAGTGGGTCGAAGCCAGTTCTTCGCCGATTTTCGACGACGACGGCGCTCTGGTCGGTTCCGTCCATATCATCAAGGATATCTCGGCACGAAAACGCGCTGAAGAGGAAAAGCAACTGCTCAGAGACAAGGCTGAGATCGCCAGCCGCCTAGCGACGGTGGGTGAGATGGCCGCGGGAATCGCCCATGAAATCAACAACCCGTTGACGGGCGTAATCGGATTCTCGGAGATGCTGATGGACCAGGATGTTACTCCGGAAATCAAGGAACAACTCCAGATAATCAACGACGGCAGTAAAAGGGTAAAAGACATCGTCAAGCGGATGCTGACGTTCGCCCGCCAGTCCAAGCCGATGAAAAGCCGGATCGATATCCATGAACTTATCGAAAACACGCTGGAAATCCGCGGCTACGTCCTTAAGACCGCCAATATTGAAGTGGCGAGGGACTACGGGCAGGACCTGCCGTGGATCACCGTCGACCCGGGCCAGTTGCAGCAGGTGTTTCTCAACCTGATAGTCAACGCCGAGTACGCCATGAAACAAAACCAGGGTATAAAGGGAATTTTGACCGTCAGCACCCGAAAAAAAGCCGACAAAATGGTCCTATCCTTCAGCGATAACGGCTGCGGGATGTCGAAGGAAACCGTAGGCAAGCTGTTTCAGCCCTTCTTCACCACTAAAAACCCGGGAGAGGGCACCGGGCTGGGGTTGAGCGTGTCGCGTTCGATCATCCTGGAACACGGCGGCGAGATACAGGTTGAAAGCAAGCCCGGATCAGGCAGCACGTTCACCGTGGAACTTCCAATCAACGCTGAACCCGAGGTAATCGAGGAGACAGCCCCGGAAGATTCAGGCATTCCGACTTCCAACACAAAAGCGCGGGTAATGGTTATCGATGACGAACCTGCGGTCAGGTCGCTTATCGAAAAAATCCTGGTGAGGGAAGGCCATTCCGTCCAAAACATTGAGAACCCGAACGACGTACTTGAAATTCTTAAAGAGACTGCCTTTGACGTCATCCTGCTGGACATCAGGTTGCCGGGTATCAGCGGAATAGAGTTATACGGCGATATCATCCTGATTCATCCCGAATTGAAAGAAAAGGTCATCTTTATCACCGGAGATACCGCGGATGCCAACGTCAGGGAATTCATCGCCAATCACCGTGCGAACTGGATAACCAAGCCGTTTGACCGCGCCACTTTCCTGAAGAAGTTCAACGAGGTTTTGCTCAGGAAGTGATCCAACAGCATTCAGCAACCGGCTACGTCAACGGATTCCGGCTTCAGCCGGAATGACAAATGACCGAAAATCCGTTGAGCTAACGATCGGGCCTCATACAAACCCTCACCCTACCCTCTCCCGCAAGAATGCGGGCGAGGGAACCAAACGTCAAGGGTGAATGACCGGCCAGAGCCAGTTGAAAGGCGAAAAGACCCAGAACAGGATCACATGGACGGTCATGAACACCGCGAGGGTCACGCCGGTAATCTTCTTCCAGTTGCGGCGCCTGCTCCAGGCAACCAGCCGATCTTTAAACCGGGGCTTGTTGTCGATGGAAAGCAGTAGCTGACGGGGGCGTTTTGCCCAGGCCATGGCTTTGTCTATGAACAGGGCAAGCCCAAGTATTATGCCTCCGACGATGGGCACGAAGTAAAAGATATATGTAATGCGATTGGTGATGCCGCCGATGATGATCCAAAGGATCAGGGTGGCAAAAATCCAGGCGGCGGCGAAGACCGCCGCCTCGTTGCGTCGCCACCATGAAAGCCAGGTTGTCCATCCGAATACTGGGATAGTCGCAGCCCAGACAGTGGGGGTCACCGCCGACATATACTGGGGCGTCCACCAGAACGGCATGACGTGATACCCGAGTACCCATTGCCAGGGGTGGAGGGCGGAGGGATGGGTCGAATTGGCAAAGGTGATGGTGGCGGGGATGGTGAACAACTGGGCGGCCCGGGTTAGCGGGTTGCTCCATTCCCCGGCCAGGGCGAATTCCATCACCGGCACCGCCAGGATGGCGACAACGTAAGCCACGAGACCGGAGACCGCCAGCTGGAGCGCCTTATCCCGGCGGAACACCAGCCAGTGGATGCCGATGATGACGATCCCCAGCAGCCCGGTGAGTTTGACAAGTGTAGACATGACCAGGAACACGACCGCCAGGGGGTATCTCCGGGCGAGATAAGCCCATAGGCCGGCCAGCATGAAAAAGACATTGAAGATGTCCAGCATCGCCACCGAGGCCATGGTGAAAACCGAGTTCTCGAAAGCGAACAAGGTAACGGCTAAATTGGTAGCGAGGTTGGAAAAATTGAACCTTCTCAGGATGAGGTAAAAGAAGAATACAGAACCGACGCCAAAAAGCGCCGGCATGAAACGCCAGCCGAACTGGTTGTCGCCGAAGACCTGCATTCCGAAAGTGATGATGACCTTCCCGAGTGGAGGGTGTTCCGGCTGGTGTAAAACTCCCTGTACCAAATAGTCGCGCGCCGACACGATATAGTATTGCTCATCCAGCACCAGGTCCTTGGGAAACCACAGGAGCCCCAGGTGCAGGATCATCGATGCGATGAGAATGGCCAGAAGCCATGCATGCTTCCAACCGGCAAAGCGTTTAAGCGCGGTTTTTATCTTTGTCATTAATTAAGGCCGCTAATAAACATAACGACCGGAGATCGTTACCGTTAGCCCCTTGAACGCAAAACGATAAGATTTCCCGGTTAGGGGTGTTAAAACCAATCGTCAAATAATAACACAAGAAGCCTTTTGCTGCTTTACAACGGCCTTTTGAGTCGTATTTGATCGCCCTTTCCTCAGGCTTCCGCCGCTATCGGGCGGTCAAGCAGCAGGCGAGACCAGAAAATTTGGCCTCGAGGAAAACTGGTCGCCAGGTCCGCTGAAAGCCCCGCGGTCAACCGTCTTACCATCACGAGAACGAAAAGAGCCGCAAACCCGGCTACCACGGCCGTTGATTCATTCAAAAGGTAAGCCGCCAGCGGCAAGACCAGGAAGGCGACGCCCACTCCCAGGGGCAAGGCGTTGCTTTGGCCGGCGCCGGTCCGTAAGCGCTGCTCCCGCGGGACGCCCTTCAACCGGAATGCCTTGATGACCTTGGAGATGATCGCCAGAAAAACCGGAGTGAGACAGATCATCGCCGGCCAGAAAGCCAGGTTTGCCGCGGCTCCGAAACCGGTGGTATTGCCCTTTTCACCGTCGAATTTCTTGAACACCGGCCACATCTGACCGCAGGTAGCCGCCAGAGCCGCCAGGACAACGATCGGGATTTCAAAATCCAGGGAACGGGCCAGCCAAACGGTGCCGATTCCTTTCAAAACGTCGATAGCGCTGGCCGACAGCCCCCAAACCGGGCCGGCTTTCTTCCAGATGGCGTGGTGCAGGTCACCCACGGGTTCGATATGGTGGTACTTCGCCATCAGAAGAAGCTGGGGGAAGGCGCCGATAAAGTACGCCGCGACCAGGACCGCGATGTTTGAGACTATGGTTCCCTCCAGAAGCATTGAATAAGGCTAAAACGTTCACATTATAAATCCGCCGATGTTGATTTTGATAGTCCAAAAAAAGTCTTTACATTGAACGATGGTTCAAGTTATTATAATAACCATCCGCAACCCCCACTCAAGCGTCCAATTCTTTCGTGTCGATACCCGGAGTAACCCTTCCCAGCGAATTTGAGACCGGAGGGCAGCCAGGATGACCGTTAAAATAGTCACCGACACCACCGCAGATTTACCCGCTTCTATCGTGGCAGAACTTGGTATTAAAGTAGTACCCCAGTACGTCAGATTCGGCGAAAAGGTTTACCGGGACCTGGTCGAGATTTCTCACGATGAATTTTACCGGCGCCTGCAGAGCGATTCCGTCCACCCGAGCACGTCTCAACCCTCCCCTAAGGATTTTGTCGACGTATACAAATCCATCCTGCCGGCCAAAGACGGCATTATCTCCCTCCACCTATCCAAGAAGCTCAGCGGCACCTACGATTCGGCGCTCCAGGCCAAGCAAATGATGACCAAAGAAGCCAACATCGAAGTGATAGATACCCAGTCGGTTTCCATGGGCCTGGGGCTTTTTGCCATCATGGCGGCGAGAATGGCCAAGCAGGGCGCTTCCCTGGCTGAAATCGCCAGCGCGGTCAACGACGCCATCCCGCAAGTCCGGCTGCTGGGCATTTTCGACACCTTAAAGTACCTGGCGGCGGGCGGCCGGATCGGGAAAGCCAAGGCCTTGCTGGGATCCATTCTTTCGGTAAAACCCGTCCTGACAGTGAAAGAAGGCGAAATGCACCCGGCCGGCCAGGTCAGGAGCCGGTCCAAAGGCATCGACCGGTTGGTGGAGTGGACCCGGACGGTGGGGAAAATCGCCGATCTGGCGGTGGTGCATACCACTACCCCCGATGAAGCCATGGCGCTGGCCGACCGCCTGGGGGTATATTTCCCCAAAAACCAGATCATCATATCGCGGTTAGGCGCTGCGTTGGGGGCCCACGCCGGCCCGGGGACACTGTTCGTGGTAACGCGCTCGACGTAAATTGCCCGTTGATTCTCCGGCGGAATTGAGCGGATAATAGTCCCGCTTTGAACCTCAAGACGGAAATTACGCTTATCCGCTCTTGCCGGCGGACGCTGGCGATCGAATTAAGACCCGATTCGACTCTTTTAGTCCGGGCGCCGCGGCGCCTGAGCCTGAAAGAAATCCACCGCTTCATCCTGGGCCATGAAAGCTGGATCACGCGGAAAAAGGCGGAGCTTGCCTCCAGGCCTGAACCGGCCAAGAAACAGTTCCTTGAAGGTGAGGAATTCCCGGTACAAGGCCAATCCTGCCGGTTGAAGCTGGTGGAATCGGCGTCCTCCTGCGTCAACCTTTCCGGCAACCGGTTGGTCTTTCCGATACAACTTCTGCCCACCGCCCGTGAGTCCCTGACGAAATGGTACCGCGAGTATGCCCGCAGCTATATCACCGACCGGGTCAGGCACTACGCCCGTATCATGGCTTGCTGTCCTTCGTCGCTTAGAATCACCAGCCCGAGGCGGCGATGGGGCTCCTGCGGCCCGGCCGATTCGCTTAACTTCAACTGGCGGCTGGTTATGGCGCCGCCGGAGATCATCGACTACGTGGTGGTGCATGAACTGGCCCATATCCGGTACAAGCACCACGGCCCGGAGTTCTGGCGCTTTGTCGGCGCATACTTCCCGGGACACAAAAATGCCCGGCGCTGGTTGAAGGACCATGGCCACCAACTGGATTTTTAGCGCGAATGGTATTGAAACGCGCCTGGGAAGTGCTAGAATTACCCCACAGGTTTTGGACTGAGGTTATGCAGGAAATAAAACCGAAAACCCGGGTACTGGTAGTGGATGACGAGACCGCGATTCTGCGGTTCGTCAGCGCGGGCCTGGAGCTGGCGGGTTACCTGCCGGTATCCACCACCGACTGCGATGAAGCTCTCAATATTGTCAGATCAGGAAACGCCGACATCATGCTCCTGGACATTTTCATGGCCCCGGTAACCGGTTTCGACGTGTTGACCAAGCTCAGAGAATTTTCAGACCTGCCGGTGATTGTCTTCACCGCCCGGGACGACGTCGGCGAATTTGCCAAAGAAGCCGGGGCTGACGACTACCTGGGCAAGCCCTTCAAACCGGGAGACCTCTCCGGGAAGATCGAGGAAGTCATGGCGCGGCGCGGCGCCAAAGCCGGCTAGCACTAGGCAGCGCACCGGTCACCCGGCGCCTTGATCAGGCCGGGCTGTGGCCGGCGCGAGCGGGCAAGTCCGAGGCAATCTTCCGGATGACTACTTTTTCCGCGGCGGATGCGCCGTCGTGCAGTTCCTCGATAATACTGGCCAGCGCCTTCCGGGCTTTCAGGGACAACCGAGGGTCGGCTTTGATGGCCGGAATCAGCCCTGACAGAATAGACTCCCTGCCGGTGACCAGGTAGTCTATGGTAACGCCCAGTTCTTCGGCGAGTTTCTCCAGCATTGAGAGTGACGGCAGCCTTTTGTTTTGCTCGATGGCAGAGATATGCTGGGGAGTAATGTGAAGTCCGTTGGACAGGTCCTGCTGGGTGAGTTTCAGATCGAGGCGCTTGGCCTTGATCCTGTCGCCGATAGACATGGGGCATCCCTGCCTTATATAAAGTATTTTTACCGGCACAAATCTTAACAGGCTTATGTGAAGTAGCGCAATGAGCCAACTACAAGTTGATTTTGTAATTGGAATTTTGTAGTGTATAGTGAAATTAACAAGTTAAACTTAATATTTTAACTCGGCAGGACATTGGATAAAGGCAAGACAACCATTCTGCTGGCTGATGACCACGCCATAGTAAGGCGCGGTATCAAAGCCCTTCTGGAATACGAACCGGACTTCATCGTGGTGGCGGAAGCCAGCGACGGTCTTCAGGCTTTAGAACAGCTGGAAGCGGTCAAGCCGCATATCCTGGTGACCAACCTGAGCATGCCGAACATGAGCGGTATCGAGCTGCTCAAGGCGATGAAAAAAAGGAATATCCCGACTCGATCGATAGTCCTTTCAATGTGCGGCGACAGCCCTTATATTACTGGAGCTTTCGATGCCGGGGCATTCGGCTACATCCTCAAGGAATCCGGGGTAGAGCACCTGGTCACCGCCATCCGCGAGGCTCAGATGGGCCGCAGGTACCTCAGTCCGCCACTTTCTACCGGTTAACCGGAATTCCCGGCTTACAGGGGATCCCGGCCGCATGACGCTTTTAACAGCCCCTTAATGGTGCCCCTTCACAGGTTGGAAGTCGCCAGGCCCGATGATAGTATTGAGGTACCAACCTAAAAGGAGGGCTTCGATGTCCACCGAGAAATTCACCGTCTCCGGCGACAAGGTGGTCGGCAAGGTCAAGGAAATCATCCATCAGGGCAATATCCGGCGCGTCCGTTTGATCCATGAGGGTAAGGCTATAATCGATATCCCCCTCTCGGTGGGGGCTCCGGCGGCCGCCGTCGGTATCCTGGCGGCGCCTCTCCTGGCGGCGGTCGGCGCATTCGCGGCGCTGGTAACCGAGACGACTATCGAGGTCGAGAAGACCGACGAAAAGCCCGCGGAAACTAAATAGGCCGAAAGAATTATACCCTTCCAGGGCTGCCCTCCGGCTTAACTTTTCGGTTAAGTATCCGTACCCGGTCTTGATATCGTTAACCTCCGGTGGTAACATAGGCAGGTTGGAGGAAGGTATGCGCCTACGCCAGTACGACCCTGAAAAACCGGCATCATACCTTAAACTGGTTGGCTCCGTAATTCATAACTTCGGGGATTTCCATCACCCCGAAGACATCATCCGGATGGTAGGCCGTGACCGTCTAACCGACGTGACCCACGCCCCAGAGCTGGGCGAGGCGGCGATCCGGCTTTACGACGGCGGCGACCAGCGCATTTTCCAGTTCAAGGAATCCGCTAACCGCGGCGGCAGCTTCGATGTCTTGTTCCACGGCGGCCGTCTCGAAAGCTTCCGCGCCCAGCTGTTTTTTGAAGGGATGCTGGGTAAACCGGGGGCGTTCATTTTCTCCAGCCTGAGGCTGGGGCCGCTGGTCTCGGCGGTGGTCGGGGGAAAAGCCAACATCAGTTTTGACGCTTCATCGGGCCATTTTTTCTGCCATTACGGAAACCTGGTCATTTCATATACCAGCGAACAGGAAATGGGCATCCCAAGCATTTCAACTTCCGTCCTCTGCCGACGGACGTGCCCGGTAGACATGTTCTCCGGGCGCGAGCAACTGCGGTTTTCCCTTCCCTGAACCCCGCTTGCCACCGGGAAATCAGCCGAAGACCCGCGTTTTCTGGTATAATTTGGATATGACCCATCGTGCCGAACCGGCCCCCAGCAAACCTCGAATCGTCCTTTTCGACGCCAGCGCCCTGGTGCACCGCGCTTTCCACGCCTTCGCCCACGGGCGGCAGCTCACTATCTCCGGAACCGGCGAAGTCACCTCAGCGGTCTTCGGTTTCACCAATATCCTGCTGAAGGTCCTGGCCGATCTTAAGCCCGACTGCTATGCTATCGCCTTCGACCGCAAGGGGCCGACCTTCCGACACGAGATGTCGGCAGAATATAAGGCTCACCGCCCGCCGACCCCGAGTGAACTCATAACCCAGTTGGGCCGGGTGCACCAGTTGGTGGAGGCCTTCGACATGCCGATATTCGAACAACAGGGTTACGAGGCTGACGACCTCCTGGGGACTGTTGCCCGCAGGGCGGAGGCGGACGGGGCGGAAGTGGTGATCGTGACTGGGGATGCCGATGCCATGCAGCTTGTCGATGACGACGTCAAGGTGCTTTATCCCAAGCCGGGAGGCACTTTCTCCGATACCATCCTCTATAACGCCGAAGCCGTCAAAGGCAAGTTCGGCGTGCCGCCAAATCGGGTCGCCGATTACAAGGCCCTGGTGGGCGATTCTTCGGATAACATCGGCGGCGTACCCGGGGTTGGCCAGAAGACGGCAGTGAAACTTCTGACCGAATTCGACGGCATCGACGAGATCTACCAGAATATCGAACTCATCAGACCCGAAAAGCTGCGGGAGCTGTTGCGGCGGGAGGAAAAAGCCGCCCGGGACAGCCTGAAGCTGGCCACCATTGTCACCGATCTGCCGATCGAGTTCGACATCGACAAGTGCCAGATCTGCCGCCTTAACCGGGAAAAGGCCATTCCGCTGCTGCGTGAACTGGAATTCACCAGCTTGATCAACCGCTTGCCGAAGGCCGACAGCGCGGGCAAGGGTACGGCGCAACCGGAGTCGCCGGAAGCGATCCCGACACCACCGTCCATCGAATGCCAATACACGCTTGTCGACACCATAGAGAAATTGAACCATCTGGTACAAAAGCTTGCCGGGACCGGCAAATTTGCCCTGGATACCGAGACGACAAGCCTCGACACTCTGACCGCCGACCTGGTCGGACTTTCAATCGCGACAGCCCCCGGCGAAAGCTTTTACCTGCCGGTGGGCCATGTGGGGGTTGAAGGCACCCAGCTTGAATTGTTCGAGGTCAAAAGGGCTTTAGGCCCAGTCCTGGCGGAGAAAAAGATCACCAAGATCGCCCACAACGCCAAGTTCGACCTCCAGGCGTTGCAGACAGCCGGTTTCGCCGTCAACGGCCTGGACTTCGACACCATGCTGGCCGCTCACTTGTTGGGGGAAAAGGCGCCCGGACTCAAGAACCTGGCTTCGACCCGCCTTCATGTTGAAATGACGCCTATTACCGAACTCATCGGGGAAGGCAAAAGCCAGATCTGCATCTCTCGCTGCGGTTTGAAGGAGACGTCGGATTATTCCTGCGCCGACGCCGATATGACTTTCCGGCTGGCCGGGAACCTTGAACCGGAGTTGAAGAACCAGAACCAGTGGAAGCTCTTTTCCGAGGTCGAGATGCCGCTGGTACCGGTCATTATGGACATGGAACGCGCCGGAATCGCTTTAGATACCGAACGGCTGGGGAAAATGTCGATCGACCTAGGCGGGCAGCTCAAGAACATCGAAAACGAGATTTATTCCCTGGCGGGGCACGAGTTCAACATAGCGTCTCCGAAGCAGCTTGGCGACGTCTTGTTCGGGGAACTTCACCTGCCTTCAGGCAGAAAAACGAAGACCGGTTACTGCACCGATGCCGCCGTGCTCGACGAACTTAAAGACGAGCACGCCATAGTCCGGAAAGTCCTGGAATTCCGCACCCTGACAAAGCTCAAATCCACCTATGTCGACGTTCTGCCGGCGATGATCTCGCCCCGCGACGGGCGCCTGCACACCAGCTTCAACCAGGCCCGCACCGCAACGGGCAGGCTTTCTTCGAGCGATCCCAATCTGCAAAACATACCGGTCCGCGGCGAGCTGGGACGCGAGATCCGCAAAGCCTTCGTGGCGCCGCCCGGGTATGCGCTGCTGGCCGCAGATTATTCCCAGATCGATCTCCGGGCGCTGGCCCATCTTTCCGGCGACCCCGACCTGATAGCCGCGTTCAACCACGATGAGGACATCCATACCGCCACGGCGATGAGGCTCTACGAGGTACCGAAGGAAGCCGTGACCAAGGACATGCGCCGTTTTGCCAAGACGGTGAATTTCGGCGTTATTTACGGCATGAGCGATTACGGGCTGGAACAGGCAACGGAGCTGACCCGTACCCAGTCTTCCGAGTTCATCACCAGGTATTTCGAACGTTATCCCGGCGTAAAGACCTATCTCGAGGCCACCAAGGAACAGGCCAGGTCGCGCGGCTATGTCGAGACTATCCTTGGCCGGCGCCGCTACATACCGGAGATCAACGCCTCCAACCGGCAGGTGCGGGAAGCCGCGGAGCGGATGGCGATCAACATGCCGGTCCAGGGGACTTCGGCGGATATCATCAAGGTGGCCATGTTGCACGTAATCCGCGAGATGAAAGAGCGGAAACTCAAGAGCCGCCTGCTGCTCCAGGTTCACGATGAGCTGATTTTCGAAGTGCCGCAACACGAGCTCATCTTCATGTCGGAAATGGCGCCCCGCCTGATGGCGGCGGCGGTGGAACTGGCCGTCCCGCTCAAGGTAGATATGAAATACGGAGCCAACTGGGGAGCGATGGAATAGCCTTGCCACACACGTCGACAAGGGCTTTTCCGTTGGCGCTGTATCTCCTTATCTGCCTCGGTTTCATCATCCTCTTTATCATCGCCAAAAACCCGCCGTCGAGCCTCGATACCGCCATCAGCAACTATTTTCAAAATTTAAACGTGCCCTTCCTCAATGCCGTTATGAGCGGCGCTTCTTTCCTGGGCGAGACCTGGCCGTCCATCCTGTTGGCTGCATCGGTAACCGTCTGGTTGTGGGTGAAAGGGTTGCGTCGTGAGGCGGTTTGGTTCGTGATCGCGCTTCTTGCTGTTTCATCTACCACTTCCCTGATAAAAAATATCGCCGATAGGACACGCCCGAACGGCGAGGAATTCAGCTTCATTTCTGGTCATACCTCTTATTTCACGGTTTTCGGCGGGTATCTGGTGGTCAATTTTCAGAAACTTGTTCACCAAATATCGTTGTTGACTCTAGGACGTGCGGTAATCATCACCATCGTAGCCATTATCGCCTTTTCACGAATATATCTCGGGGTGCATTGGCCCACGGACGTACTGGGGGGCTTTTTGTGGGGATTGATTGTGCTTATCCCGGTAAGTTGGGCGGTTGATAGCCGGCAACGAATTGCTGCATAATCGGACGGTGGTATGCCCGAGCGTGAAATTGAGGTCCTTCGCTCCGCTCAGGACGACAGAGGAGCATGATGCCTGAACTACCGGAAGTTGAGACGGTGACCAATGAAATCAGGCCTTATGTCCTCGGGCGTTGCATTGAAAACGTCGAGGTATTTTGGCCGGGAACGGTCAAGGGCAATACGATCGCTGAATTTGTGAACGGGCTCAAGGGGCAAACGGTCGCAAAAGTCCGGCGGCGCGGTAAGTTCATCATCTGGGAACTCTCGAGCGGAAAAAAGCTCCTGACCCACCTCAAAATGACCGGCGCACTCATCGCCCAGGAGGCCTCCGCCCTTCCTCCGCCTTACAACCGCGTCGAAATAACGCTCGACGATGGATTCAAGGTCTACTTCCGCGATCCCAGGAAATTCGGCCGGATGCGGGTCGTCGATCGAGATTCAACGATCGAAGAACTCGGACCGGAACCGCTCGAACCCGAGTTTACTGTTGAGACGTTCACCTCGATCCTCAGAAAGCGTAAAAGCCCGATCAAGCCAACCTTGCTCGACCAGTCGCTTATCGCCGGAATCGGCAATATGTACGCCGATGAAGCGCTTTTCGAAGCGAAAATCCACCCCTTGAGACCGGCGGACAGCTTGACTCCCGCCGAATACCGGCGATTGCACAAGGCCATCCAGCAGGTGCTGACAGCCGCCATCGAAAGCAAAGGAGCATCCATCTCCAATTACGTCAGGCCGGGCGGCGAGTTGGGACACGCCCACTTCGCTTTCAAAGTGGCGCACCGCCGGGGAGAGAACTGTCCCAGATGTGGGGCGGCGCTGGAGAGGATTGTCGTCAGAGGGCGGGGTACGTATTTGTGTTCCAGGTGTCAACCCATGCCGGAATAACCAATAACCAAGAAACAAACACCAAACAAATTCCAAATCTCAATCACCAATAACCAAACGGGTTTGGTAATTTGAATTTGGTTATTGGAGCTTGTTTGGTTATTGTACCTTGTATCTTGGTTATTGCCACACCAAATTGAAAGGTATTGAAATGAAAACCATCGGGCTAATCGGCGGGATAAGCTGGAATTCAACGGCGCTATATTACAAGCTGATCAACGAGGGCGTGGCCAAAGCTCTCGGCGGACTCCATTCAGCCAAGGTATTGATCTACTCATTCGACTTCGAGGAAATCGAAAAGCGACAGAGCAGCGGCGACTGGCCCGAACTTGGGGAAATGCTCGGGGAACGGGGCAAAGCTCTCAAGGGTGCGGGAGCCGATTTCCTGGTCATCTGCGCCAATACGATGCATAAAGTCGTAGATCAGGTCGAAGCAACCTCCGGTCTCGAAGTCCTTCATATCGCCGATGCCGCTGGGGAAGCGATCAAAAAAGCCGGCCTGAAATCAGTGGGCCTCCTGGGTACCCGGTTCACCATGAGCGAAGATTTTTACCGGAGAAGACTCGAAGAAAAATTCGGAATCGAGGTCCTGGTGCCGGAAAAAGATCAACAGCAGGTGGTGAACTCCATCATCTATGATGAGCTTTGCCGAGGCTGCGTCCAAGACGCCTCAAATTGGGCTTGCCAGCTGGTTATCGACAACCTGGTGGCTCGCGGCGCCGAGGGCATCGTCCTGGCCTGCACCGAACTGCCGATGTTGATAAAGCCGTCCGATGTTAAGGTACCGGTGTTTGATACGGTTAAACTGCATGCGGAGGCGGCGGTGCGGCGGGCGATAAAATAAGACCTCACGTGTCTTGGTTCGACAGGCTCCCCACGAACGGCTTGAGCCGCTGCAAGTGATCGAAGACGCCCATACCACCTTCGCTCCGCTCAGTACGGGCTCTACCATCCTCCGCCGTCAGCGGGCAAGGAATTTACCCCCGTTGCTTAACTTTTAGGTTTTAGCTATGCTTTCATATCGGCATTTAAGGCGAGGTATTTGATGAGGCTTTCCCAACTATTCGGCAAGACCCAGCGTGAAATCCCCGGCGAGGCGGAAACCATAAGCCATCAGTTGTTGCTCAGAGCCGGCATGATCAACCAACTGACTGCCGGCATCTATTCCTATATGCCACTGGCCTGGCGCAGCGCTAAAAAGATCATGGATATTATCCGCGATGAGATGGACGCCGCCGGCGGGCAAGAAATCACCATGCCGGTTTTGCAGCCGGTCGAGCTGTGGGAAAAATCCGGGCGCGGCGCCGCCTTCGGGGCTAACCTGTTCAGGTTGACCGACCGGAAAGATCGCGTATTGGCGCTCGGTCCGACACACGAAGAAGTTGTCACCGACCTGGCTGCCCACTACATTCAGTCATATCGCGACCTGCCTCAGCGCCTATACCAGATCCAGACCAAGCTCCGCGATGAACCCCGCCCCCGGGGCGGTCTGGTACGTGTCCGCGAGTTCATCATGAAGGATATGTACACCTTTGACGCCGACGATGCCGGTCTCGAAGTGTCGTACCAGAAAATGGTCCAGGCCTACAAGAACATTTACCGGCGCTGCGGCTTGAAAGCCATGGTCATCGAAGCTGACTCAGGAGCTATCGGCGGCAAGGCCTCGCACGAGTTTATGGTGACTGCCGAAACCGGCGAAGATGAAATCATCTTTTGCTCCGGGTGCGGGTATGCCGCCAATGTCGAAAAAGCCAGGTTCAACAAAGGCGAAGTCGCTGAGCAGGTTCCATTGCCGATCGAAAATGTGGCCACACCGGGCAAGGAATCCATCGAGGACATCGCCGGTTTCCTCAATCTGGCGCCGTCCCAGATGCTCAAGTGCGTCTTCTACGTAGCCGGCAAGGAGTTCATCATCGCCGTGATCAGAGGCGATCTCGATGTCAACGAGGTCAAGCTGAAGAACCTGCTCAAGGCGGCGGAACTTCGTTTGGCGACCGCCGAAGAAGTCGCGGAGAAGGGGATCATCGCCGGCTCGGCCTCCCCGGTGGGGCACGATGCCAAAGTTATCGCCGACGATTCGATCGTCTCCTCCATCAACTATGTCGGCGGGGCCAACATCGCCGGCTGGCATGCCAAAAATATCATCCTCGGCCGTGATTTTAACGCCTACAAAACAGCCGATATCGCCTCCGCCAGAGTCGGATCAAAGTGCGCCAGGTGCGGCGGGATACTTGAGTCCACCCGGGGCATCGAGGTCGGTCACGTCTTCAAGCTGGGCACCTTCCTGGCCGAAACCTTTGGCGCCAACTTCACCGATCCCGAAGGCAACCAGAAACCCTGCGTCATGGGCTGCTACGGCATTGGGGTAGGCCGGCTCCTCGCCGCGGCTATCGAGCAGAACCACGATGACAAAGGCATCATCTGGCCGATGCCCATCGCCCCCTACCCGGTCCACATCTGCGGTCTTTCCATGGATAATGACAAGGTCAAACAAGCGGCGGAGAAAATCTACGCCGATCTATGCGCCGCGGGGATCAAGGCTTTGTTCGACGACCGGATCGAGTCTCCCGGCGTCAAATTCAATGACGCCGACCTGCTCGGTATGCCGATACGTATTACAGTTAGCCCGCGAACCCTCGACAAGGGTGGGGTGGAATTGAAAAAAAGGTCTGAAAAGGCGTTTATGCTAATTCCAGTCGATAATATAGTGAGCGAAGTGAGACATCTGATACAGGAACAGATGCAAATGGCTGCTTAGACCACAAACGCGCCACATGAAAGCGGCGGGCCATGGCCCGCCGCTTTCTATTTTTTCCAAAAATCAGCGCAAAGTACAATATGCTTAATACTTTAGTACGATGACAATTCTGATATATAGTTATATCTTTTATATTGGTTACTACAATTTTCTATGTATTTTGAAAGGAGACCAACGATGAATCTTTTCTATTCAACAATGAGCAGGCGTCAATTCATGAAGGGTTTGGGATTGGCGGGAGTAGGAACAGGTGTCGCTTCATTGGCGCCACAATTTCACGATTTGGACGAACTGGCGTCCAATTCATCCAGTGCTCAAAGAAGTTGGTGGGTTAAAGAGAGAGAGCACTATAACCCAGTAAACGAAATAGACTGGAACTTATTCAAGCAATACGATAAAACAAAGAACCCCTTTTACAGCCGCCCTCAATCAGTTACAGATAAAGTGAATGCTAGAGACCTGGAGATCCAAAAAGAGGCATTTTCCAAAAAAGTGCCCGGGGATTCACTACGTGATTACGGATTCAGCCAGGGTTCCAGTTTCATCGGCCCTCAGGCACCATGGGATGGCCCTACGGCATCTCTCCCCGCGGCAGCGGGTGGCGTTGCCTGGCAGGATTCCGCGGAAAACAATACCAGGATGATGCGTGCCGCTATCCATGCCTACGGAGGCGTGCTTACCGGGGCGTTGGAAGTCAATGACAAGACTTTGAGAATATTCCCAAAAGACATGTTTGTTTTCTCCAATATCGATAAAGCCCAGCAGGACAAATCGACCTTCCAGGTCCCTAATAAATGCAAATACATTCTCACTTTTACGGTTAAACAGAACTACATACAGAGTACCTACGGATTGCGCGCCGCGGATGAATATCCCGGAGGATACGGGACAAAGATGGCACTTGGTAACCAGGCTATTGGACATGCGTACTCCGGCAATGCCCAGGTCGGTTACGCGGCCATGCGCATGGTAAAGTCCATGGGTTACCAGACAATTTATAACGGCTCATATCTGTCTACCAATGTTGGCTTGGGCGTGTTCAGCGGTATCGGTGAGCAAGGCCGTCCGGCCTATGTTTGTACCCCGGACTACGGCCTGATGATCAGATATACTAATTATTTCCTTACCGACATGCCGCTTGCTCCGACTCCCCCAATCGACGCAGGTATTCTAAATTTCTGTAAAACCTGCATCAGGTGCGGTGATGGCTGCCCGTCTCAATCGATATCTAAAGAGGCGGATACAACCTGGGACGCTGCCGGCACCTGGAACCGTCCTGGCTTCAAGGGCTGGTACATCAACTGGCAGACCTGTATTGACTTTGGCTCCCCCGGCGCATGCATGAATTGCCTCGTAATGTGCCCATTCAACCATCCGGCAGAAGGAGTGATCCACCCTATCGTCAGAGCGGTTGCCGCGACTACGCCCATGTTCGACAGGTTCTTCGGCCAGGCTGACCGCGCCTTTGGCTATTCCAGGCCCAGGAGTGAGTCGGAAATGCAGGACTGGTGGGATCGAGACTTAAAGAATTGCGAGTTCGACACTACTCTGGGGGCCGGAAAATCTGCCTGGTAAAACACAAAAAGAGGCGGCAGGCCCAAAGCCTGCCGCCTCTTTTTGACGATTGAATTTAATCTTCCGGAATCTTGTCGCCGGGCCCGCCCGGGATATCGTAATCTTCAAGTCTCCCGGCTTCCTGCAAAGCGTGTTTGGTGATTTTCTGAAGATAATGAGCCAAACGGCGCCTCTCCAGATCGCTGAGAATAGAAACCCCCCCGCCCCTGTTTTTGGTTGAATTCATCTTCCCGAGAATCTCGTCGCCTTTAGGAGTTAAAGCCAGGCTGATCTTGCCCCTGGCCCCTTTGGTCACCGTCACCAGACCATTTTTCACCATACGTGCTATCAGGCTGGTGATTGTATGATGTTCCCGGATCATTATCCGGCAAATATTCTCAATCGAAATTTCGGCATTCGCCTCGATAAGCCTCATCACCGTTGCCTGCTCCAGGGTGACGCCGCAGCGGCTAGCCTCATGTTCACTGACTCTGTATATGCTCTGGCGTGCGCGGAACAGCAAGAATATGAGATCTGTTTCTGCTACCCTTGGGAACTGATTATCTTCAATCATGAGCGGTCCTCTCAGGATTCCCCCAGTGTACCATCAGGTGTCAATTATTACCACTAATAACCTTAACTAATTCTTAACAATAAATACGCATAAATGCTTATTTACATATCGCATGTGATGTCTTACAATACCCATCCAGAATGTTATATAGCATAACAAGGAAGGGGTAAAAAGCATGTCCAAGTTCCATTCCAGTGTTTCCCGGCGTGATTTCATGAAAGGCCTCGGTCTGGCCGGTATTGGGGTTGGCGCCGCTGCCGCCGCAAGCCCCGTTTTCAGGGACCTTGACGAGCTTGCGTCAGCCGGCAAACAGTCTAAACCCTGGTGGATAAAAGAGCGCGATTATGAAGATATTACCACTGAAGTTGACTGGCAGACCTACAAAAACTACGATGCCGCCGCTCACCCTTCGGTGCCCGTTTCCGATGAAGTTAAAGCTGCCACCACGGCAAGATTGGCTAAAGACAAAGCTGACGGGCTGGCCGGTCTGGTTCCCGGAGCTGACCGCAGAGCATTCGCATTGCAATCTGCTTACGGCCGAGGGGGCACAGGCCCACTCTGGGATGGAGCTGATAACTGGTGGAAACCCGCGTCCACTGATGTCGTTTCGCCTTATAATGAATCACCGGAATATAACCTCCAGGTTGTTCGAGCCGCCCTGCACACCTATGGGACCCCAGCCGTGGGCGTCGTTGAACTGACCCCGAACATGAAGAAATTATTCAACAAAGACCTTATCTCCTGGGAAGACCGGAGCGATCCGGTCCTCGACGGAAAAGTCTACCGCTTCCCCAACAAATATAAATACATGTTAGTCTGGGAAACCCAGATGCCGCAGACCCAGGCGACGCTCAACTACAAACCTGACCCGAACAATCCGAGCGGCTACGGGTCATCGGTTCCGATCGGCCGTATGGACGCCCAGGGCTATAACTACGGACGCCTGGTTGCTTCTCAGGCGACGTCTTTCCTCAAGGGCCTGGGTTATGTCGCGGTCAAACCCGGCACCGGCTTCTTCCTCCAAAATTCAGCCTACGGAATTTTCGCCGGGCTGTCGGAACAGGCTCGCCCCAACTACCGCATGAGCCCCGGATACGGCCTGTGCAGCCGGCAAGCGGAAATAGCCATCACCGACATGCCCTTGGCGCCGACCAAGCCGATCGACTTCGGCGGCCACCGATTCTGTCAAAAATGCAAGCGGTGCGGCGAAGTCTGCCCCAGCCAATCGATCGACATGCGGGACGAACCATCGTGGGACACGGTCGTCCCCAAAAACAATCCAGGCATCAAAGCCTTTTGGATGAACTGGGATACCTGTTCCGGATTCGGTGCCCCGGGTAACTGCGGCATCTGCCAGCCGACCTGCCCCTTTAATCATCCGACAGAGGCGGTTATCCACCCGATCGTCCGGGCAACCGCGGCAAACACTGGTATTTTTAACGGCTTCTTTGCCAGCATGGACCGGAAATTCGGCTACGGCAAACCACGGACCATGGATGAGATCGAAGCTTGGTGGACCCGCGACCTGGCGACTTACAAGGGTGACACGATTCTTGGCGCCGGCAAGTATATCTGGTAGTCGCTCGTTCCCGAGAATTCCGAAAGGGCAGGTGCAGACCTGCCCTTTCGTGTTAATGGTATGGTACTTCGAAAATCGAACGGTCGATGACCGATAATTGGCTGAAAACCTCTCTGGTTGTTATACTTCAACCGGTTGAAGGGCAAATTTCCTTATGAAGCCTTCGAACAGCATTGAAACGATGAACCTCTCGACAACCGACGGAATCGATACAGCCAAGCTGATCGCTGAATTGGGTTGGCAATTCCGAGTTTCCCGCTCCCTTTTGGCTGCGCATCAGGCGGGCTTCTTCGAGGCGCTCAGGTCACCGAAGACTGCCGTTCAACTTTCCTTAGCCCAGTCCACGGATGCGGAAGTGACGGAAAAAGTCCTGATCGCAATGTGCGCGCTAGGATTATTGGATCGCCGTGACGATACCTACTCTCTGACCGACCTGGCCCGCGATATCATGTTGCCCGAAAGTGTGCGTTATATCGGTGGCGCGCTGGATTTTAGCGAGTACATGTGGTGGGAATGGTCGGTGCTTCCTGACATGCTTAGAGGCGGCAAAAAGTACACGGAGCGTCACCGGCTGATGAAACAGCTTCAAAGCGGAGCCTCTTATGTCAGCGGGCCCGAGTATTTCACCCTGGCAATGCACGGCAAGGCCGTCAATGGCGGCGCCCAATTCATGGTTGAACACGTAGATTTGTGTGGCCGGCATCTTCTCGTAGACATCGGCGGCGGACCTGGCACCTATTCAGTTGCCTTTTGCCAGCGTTTCCCGCAGCTCAAGGCGGTCGTCTGGGATCAGCCTCAACCGCTGGAAGTAGCGCGACAGGTGGTCAAACATTACGAGCTGAATGACAGGATCAGGCTCCAGCCGGGTGATTGGGAAAACGATGAATTCACACACGGCGGCGACGTCATCCTGTTATCAAACGTGATCCACGGACCTCGAAGCAACGCTCCCACTATATTAGCCAAGGCTTTCCGCGCTCTACGGCCGGGTGGGTTGTTGATCGTTCAGGAGTTTTTATTGAACAGCCAAAAAACCGGTCCGATCCCGGCCGCGGTATTCAATATCATGGTCGGAGCCTTTTCCGAATCGGAGCTTATCGATTTGATCAGTTCCGCGGGTTTCACAGGTGCCCGTCTATTGGCAACCGATCCGATTGTCGGCAGCGGTATCGTTACCGCGTCCAAACCGCTTTGAACGATTTATAAGCCAGAGGAAAGCAAATGGTTTTGGAAAGAAGATTATCGATAGCCCATTTCGATAGCTGGCCGGGCGATTCAACTTATTACGAGGTAATAAAGAACTCCTCTTCGCGCTTCCGCAGCGAAATTTTCGATATCTATTTCGGAAAGGTTTTCCGTTATAACTATACCGACCGGGAACCTTGGGATGACCGTCAAAAAGCTCACGACGTGGTTTATGGCAATGTCATGGGCGTGGAAGCGTCTGATGCCCAGGTCGAGAGTCTCTTTCGCATACAATCCGAATTCGGCATTCCGGTTTCTCTGACAATCAATCAATTGAATATCCCGGTGGAACTTTTTTACAGCCGCAATGACCGGGTGGTCAAGGCTTTCGCTGACTGGTTAGACGGTTTTTATCAAAAAGGGCTCAGGAGTTGCACCCTGGCTAACAACCACCTGATGCGCACCGGCATCCTGCAACGATTGTTCCCGGAAATGAAATGGAAGAACACTGTCAACCAGCAAGTCATGACGGCGCAACAGGTCACGGACTACCTTTATCTTGGTTATGACATCATCCAACTCGACCGATCGCTCAATCGTAACCTGGGAGAGTTGAAAAGAATAAAAGGGGCGGTGGACCAGTTCAGAGCCGAACACCCCAAGAAAAATGTTCGGACTTGTATGCTGGTATGGGAAGACTGCCTGCCGAGTTGTCCCTTCAAACGGGAGCATGACGATCTGCAGATATACCATAAATGCGTAAATTATTACCTTAGCGGCCCCGGGTCCTACACCTGTAATCGCTGGAGAGATGCCACCGGGAAAAGCCTGTTCCCGCGATCAGGCACCAATTGCTGCTGGGTAAGCCGCGAGACATTTGAAACTTACGCGGAGCTTGTAGACATTTTCAAATTCAGCGGCCGGATGACCAGTTTCGTATCTCTGGATGGCGCCGGAGACCTGCAATATGGTTGGAGCGCAAAAAATAACGCCTTAGCTTCGTTCGGTGAAATATTGGAGCATAACCTGGAGCCGTTCAATGCGTGGGCGATTGGCGCTTTCAAACTCTCGCCTTTTGAACAGAACCCCAGTAAGATACGCCAGGACCTGGCCGGTAGTCTGTGGCTGACTCCTCAGGGTCGAAAACTGGAAAAACAATTGATGACCTGCCGTAGCCAGTGCTACAACTGTCACCTGTGTGAAAAAACCTTCGGATTGCCTGACCTGAATTCATTAATAGAGCTTTAAGGGCTTTCCGTTTTATTAATTTTCTTTTCATATTAATTTGTTTACTCCCCGGTATCATACTTACTATAACTATTTCCTAATGAAATTTAGGCATAAATGCGTATTTACATATCGCATGTGACACGTTACGATATAACACGTGGGTAGTGACCCATAATTACTGCAAAGGAGCATAGGAGTAATGTCAAGGTTCCATTCCAGCGTTTCCCGGCGTGATTTCATGAAAGGCCTCGGGCTGGCGGGTGTCGGCGTAGGCGCCGCTGCCGCCGCGGCCCCGGTATTTCATGATCTCGACGAACTCAGTTCCTCGGTCAATCAATCGCATCCGTGGTGGGTAAAAGACCTGGAACACGAAAATCCGGCTGTCGAAATTGATTGGGACACTTTCAAGCCTTTCGACAACAAGAAAAATCCAATGCCCTCGATCACCCCCTCGGCCCAGGCCGCCAACAAGGTGCGCGACGATGATCTCCAGATCCCAGCTTTCGCCAATAAAACCCCCGGCGATTCGCTCAGGGATTACGCCTTCGGTACCGGTTCAAGCTTCATCGGTCCCGATGCCCCCTGGGACGGTCCTGCCGGAGCTGCCTTGCCGGCCAACGCCAAAGGGGTAGCCTGGAGCGATACCCCTGAGAACAATCTGCAGATGATGAGAGCCGCGCTGCACACCTACGGCGCCGTGCTCACCGGAGCCCTGGAAGTATCCGACAAAACCAGCCGGATCTTCGACGCCAGCGGTTTCGTATTCGACGATAGCGCGATCGGAACTCAGGACTCGAGCAAGGTTTACCACATACCCAAAAAAGCGAAATACATGCTCACCTTCGCGGTCAAGCAGAACTACATTCAGTCTCTTCATCTGCTGCGTGAAGATTCGTCCTACCGCGGTGGCTACGGCACCAAGCTCCAACTCGGCAACCAGGCCATCGGCCATGCCTATTCCAACTCATCCCAGGTCGGCTACATGGCCATGCGCATGGTCAAGACGCTGGGCTACGGTGCCTATAAAGCGGGCGTTCGGGCCAACGTACCTTTAGGCGTATTCTCGGGATTCGGCGAACAGGCTCGTTCGACCCATCTTATGACCCCGCGTTACGGGCTCATGGTACGCTATACCAACTATTTCTTCACCGACCTGCCGCTGGCAGCGACCCCGCCGATCGATTTCGGCGCTCATGCCTTCTGCAACACCTGCAAGCGCTGCGCCGAGCGCTGCCCGTCAGAATCCATTTCCCTCGAGGGTGATCGCTCATGGGATACCATCTCACCCGGCAACCGCGGTGGCTTCAAAGGCTGGTTCATGAACTGGCAGACCTGTATTGACTTCGGCTCGCCCGGCGCCTGCGGCAACTGCCAGGCCACCTGCCCGTTCAACCACCCGTCTGACGGCGTTATCCATCCCATTGTCCGGTCTACCGCGGCAACGACGGCATTGTTCGATCCCTTCTTCGCCAGTATGGACCGCGTTTTCGACTATGCCAAAGCCAAGACTCCGGATGAGCTTGAAGCGTGGTGGAGTCGCGATCTCGATAACTGGAAAGCCGACACCACGCTGGGCGCCGGCAAGTCCATGTGGTAACTCTAGGGTAAATCATCATCCGTTTTCGAACAGGAGGCCTTTCCAGGCCTCCTGTTCCATTTCAGGCATTCAACCGCTCCCGGCAGGTCATTAATTTTGGATATAATAACCTTATCATTACTTAAAATACGCATAAATGCGTATTTACATTCAACGTTGACGGTTATAAAATTAGTATCGTAAGGTTTCTATTTGTATCTGAGAGCTCCAGGCACCAGCCAAATAAATCGCACAAAATAACGAAGGAGAAAAAATGGCAACTTTCCACAGCACTCTTTCCCGCCGCGAATTCATGAAAGGTCTCGGTCTCACCGGCGCGGGACTTGGCGCGGCGGCCCTGGTGGCCCCCAATTTCCATGATCTGGATGAACTGGCTTCGTCAGCTGACAGCCACCCGACCATGCCATGGTGGGTCAAAACCCGGGAACATGAAGACATCACCAACGAAATAGATTGGGACACATTTAAAGCCTACGACAAGACGGCCAATCCCTTCCCTGTCGTCAGCGCTGAAAACGTGGCCATGCGCGCAGAACGTGACAAGAAGTTTGACAACGACGGTATAGTCCAGAACCTGCCAGGACGCAACCTCAGGGCTGTGGCTCTGGCCGATATGGTTACCGGCCTGCAGACAGCCCCACCCTGGGACGGTCCGGAAATCACCTCACCTCAAAGCAAGGGTTATACCGCCTGGCAGGACACGCCGGAGAACAACCTGCAAATGGTTCGAGCTGCGGTGCATCTCATTGGTTCCAACAACGCCGGCGCGCTGGCGCTCAACGAACATATGCTGCGCATTTTCGATAAGGGCGCCATCTCCTGGGAAGCCGGAATCGATAAGGGCACTCTGGACTCCAAGAAGGTTTATCATATCCCCGACAAATGCAAGTACATGCTGACCTACTCAATCCAGCAGAACTACACCCAGGCTAAATACCAGCTGCGCTGGGATGAGGAAACATACGGCGAAGGCAAGCTGGGACAGCCGATGCCTCTGGGACGGCCTACCGTACACCGCGCCTATGGCGACGGCCGCTATTCTGACTGGATGGCACTGCGCTTCGTAAAGAACCTTGGATATGGAGCCTACAAAGCTGGTGTAACCGCCAACGTCGCCCTGGGCATCTTTTCTGGCCTCGGCGAACAGGGACGCTCCACCTACATGATGTCCCCCAGGAACGGTTTGATGAACCGCATCACCAATTATGTCATCACCGACCTGCCGCTTGCGGCTACTCCACCCATCGACTTCGGCGCCTCCAAATTCTGCCCGCAGTGCAAGATCTGCGCCGAACGCTGCCCCTCCAACGCCATGTCGATGGAAAGCGAGACCACCTGGGACTACGGCCCGGGCAACCGCCCCGGCTATAAAGGCTGGCGCATGGACTGGATCAAATGCCAGGAAATGGGCGCGCCTTCACGCTGCGGTGTCTGCCACACCCTGTGCCCGTTCAACAATCCATCGGAAGGTATCATTCACCCGGTCATCCGCATGACGGCGGCTAACACCGGAGTGTTCAACAAGTTCTTCGGCGAAGCCGACCGCTATTTCGGTTACGCCACTCCCAAGACCGACGCCGAGCTGGAAGGCTGGTGGACCCGCGACCTTTCCTCCTGGAAGGGCGATGTCATCCACGGCACCGGCCAGTACAAGTGGTAAAATCCTGACCCAACGAGTTGAGGGAGGGCATGCCCTCCCTCAACTCGACAAAACCTTCATTTTCTTCTATGATTGCCGCGGTCGACACGCGGCAGTTCCGCTTCTATTTCGAATCACGATGAACCAGCAATCGACACGCATCGATAATGAATCACACGCTAGCGATAAGTCGCTCCGCGTCTATCACGTCGTTTATGAACCCACCTTCAAATCAATCATCTTTCATCACTGGACAGAGTGCAACCTGAAATGCCTTGGCTGCTACTGCAAAGTCGAAAAGCTTGATTTTTCGCTGCTGCCGGACTGGCAAGCCCGGGTCGCCACCAACCCGCCGGAAAAACCGCCGGAGAAATTACTCTCTCTCGACGAAGCGCTGGCAATGACCGATGCTCTTGATATCGAACGGGCAATATTTATTGGCGTCGAACCCAGCCTTGATCCGGGCATGCCGGTACTGGCCAGGGAAATGAAACAGCGGCACAAGACTTACAATATCCTGTTTACCAACGGTGTTTTTCTGACCGATATTTCTAGCATCGACGAGATCATCTTCAGTATCAAGGCGGTTAGCCCCGAACGCTACCACGAATACACCGCCGGTGATAACCGGAAGTCTTTAGCCAACTTCCGGAAAATCTACCAGATGGGAAAGAAACTCCAGGCAGAGATAACGCTCATCCCCGGAGTCATAGATGCGGACGAGATCGAAAAAGTAGCCGAATTTATCGCTTCCGTCGATCCCGATATCCCGCTGCGCATCACCGGTTTTATCCAGCTTTCCGGCATGAAATTCAGGGCGCCCAGCGGCGCCGAGGTCGAAGCCGCAGCCGCCTTGGCCAAGAAACACCTGAAGAAAGTGAATTACCTTTCTGGCGAGATGCCGCGGGTAGGTGAACCTCCAATAAGATTGTTTTAGGAAAAGCGATGAGAGTATTACTGGTCAATCCCCGCTCCGAGGTCAATCCCCGCTTCAAGACCTATGCCGTTTTTCCCAACGGGATTCTATTTCTGGCGGCGGTTCTGGAGCGTGCCGGACATCAGGTCAGGGTCTACGATAACGTCGTCGACAGCAGAAACCCTGCCGATTTTGCCGATTTCAATCCGGAGCTCATCGGTTATTCGGTGCTCACCGGCCCGGACATTACCCAGGCCATAATCCAGTCAAAAGAATTCAAAACGTTATATCCCAAAGCCAAGATCGTCTGGGGCAATGTCCATCCCTCCTGCACCCCGGAGCAGACCATGGCCGAGGATTTCATAGATTATGTCATCATCGGCGCTGGGGAAACCGCCATTCTGGAACTTATCGCATTCCTTGAGAAGGGTAGCCCGACGCCGGACAAAATTGCCGGCCTGGCGTATCGCGACAACGGTCACATCAAGATCAACGAGCGGGCCTCTGAGCTCAAAAACCTCGACGAACTGCCTGACCCAGCCTGGCACCTGATCGACGTGCCTAAGTACTGGCAGGTCTCGCTGAACACCTCCCGGGGCTGCCCCTTCCGCTGCACCTTCTGCTATAACGCCGCCTTCCATACAGGCTATCGGGGTGATTTTTCGGCGGAGCGTATCATCTCACAGGTTCAGTATTTGCAAAAAACCTACGGAGTGAAATTCATCCGTTTCTTCGAGGACAATTTCACCTTCAACCGCAAGCGGCTCCATCGTTTCTGCGAACTCGTCCTTGAGAAAAAGATCAAACTCAAATGGGACTGCGAATCTCGTACCGATTTATCCGAAAAAGATATCGACCTCATGGCTAAAGCGGGCTGCGTCTCGGTTGGTATTGGAGTCGAAACCGGCTCGAAACGTCTCCTTGAGTTCTTAAAGAAGGACTACAATCAGGGTGATATGCTGAAAAGCTTCTGGAACCTGGTCAGGCACCACATCCTGCCCCGCATCTACATTATGGAAGCGGTACCGACAGAGACCCTTGAGGACTTCAAAGCCACCAAGGACCTGTTGCACACCATGGGCGATACGCCCTATTTCTACATGCGTTTTGTACCCTACCCCGGGACCCCGATCTATTACTACTGTATCGAACAGGGATTGATCGAGGAACCCCTTTCGCTGGCGGACTGGCCCCATTTTTCGTTCAACATGGCCACCAAGGGTAATCTATCACAGGTGCCCACCGAGGTAGTCACCGAGTCATTCGCCGAGTATGCTAGGACCTACGGGCCCCGGCGGGTACGTTTCATGTGGCGATACAATAAGGGCTTTTTCCTGTCCCTGATAAAAAATCCCCCGCAGTTCTTCGGCGCGGTCAAGGAACTGATCAAGAACACCCTGCCGGTGATGTTCAACAAGAACTCAAGTTCCCCGGAGATCAAGGTCGAGGATATCCGCACCAAGAAACTGGCGGAGACCCACACCGGAGGCAAATCGTAGGGTGGTGGTCAAAGTGCGATCAGGGGCAAAACTCACCTCCAACGCGTTAAGGGTTCTGGAGAAACGTTATCTCCGGCGCGATGAATCGGGCGAGATTATCGAAACGCCGGATGAAATGTTTCGGAGGGTAGCCAACGCTGTCGCCGCGATCGAGGCATCTTACGATAAAGCTGCCGCAATCGGTCAAATCAGTGATGATTTCTACCAGGCCATGGCCAACCTGGAATTCCTGCCTAACTCGCTGACACTGCTGAATGCCGGAGAGCCAAACGGGCAACTGGCCTCATGTTTTGTGCTGCCCACTGAAGACTCGCTGGAAGCCACCTTCGAAACTGTCAAATACACCGCCCTCATCCATAAAGCCGGTGGAGGCACGGGCTTCAATTTCTCCAAAGTCCGGCCAAAGAACGACCGGGTCGGCGGCAGGCTTGGTGTATCCGCCGGGCCGGTTGGCCTGATCGATGTTATCGCGACGGCAGCCGATTACATCCGCCAGGGTGGGGTGAGGCGGGGTTGCAATTCGGTGGTGCTGAATGTCGATCACCCGGACATCCTTGAATTTATAAAAGCTAAAAATGATCCCAACGCCCTGACTAATTTTTACATTTCGGTGGCAGTCAGCGACGACTTTATGGCCAGAGTCAAGGCCGGAGCCGACTATTCGCTGATCAATCCCAGGAACGGCCAGGCTGTCGGAACCCTCAACGCCAAAAAGGTTTTTGAACGGATCGTCGACCAGGCGTGGCATACGGGTGACCCGGGCTTCATCTTTCTTGACAGGATAAATCGCGATAACCCCACTCCGCAACTTGGCACCATCGACATGATCACCGGTTGCGGCGAACAAGCCCTGTTGCCGTACGAATCTTGCCCGCTGGGGTCGATCAACCTTTCCAGAATGCTGAAGAACGAGCGCGGAACTCTCAGCATCGACTACGATAAGATTCAGCGAATGGTAGAACTTGGAGTGCGGTTCCTGGATAACGTGATAGACGCATCCTCTTACCCTGATCCGATCATCGAAAAGGCGACAAAACGCACGCGGCGCATCGGATTGGGCGTCATGGGGTTTGCCGACCTGCTCTTCCAGCTGGGCAACCCATACAACTCTGAGTCTGCTGAAACAATTGCCACTGATATCATGGGATTCATTCAAAAGCAGGCTCATGAAGCCTCCCATCGATTAGCGCAAAAACGAGGCTCATTCCCGGGATTCACAGGCAGCGTTTTTGACTTCCCGGGCGCCCCCCCGAGGCGCAACGCCGCCTGTACCACCGTCGCGCCAACCGGGACGCTTTCGATTATCGCGGGGTGTTCCTGCGGCATCGAGCCTCTTTTTTCGGTAGCCTTCGTCCGGCACATGCTCGACGGTGAGCGGCTGCTGGAAGTCAACCCGTACTTCGAGAAAGCCGTCAGGGAAAGCGACGCCTGGACAGCCGATTTGTTGGAACGGCTGGTTCGTTGTAATCATCTGCACGAGCAGGCGGATGTTCCGGAATCCATTCGCAATATTTTCGTAACGGCGCACCAGGTATCGCCGGAATGGCACGTCCGTATCCAGTCCGCCTTCCAAAAGAACATCGATGCCGCGGTTTCGAAGACGGTGAACTTTCCAAACAGCGCTACCCGGGATGAGATAGCCAGGGTATTCTTTTTAGCCCATGAATCCGGGCTTAAAGGGATTACCATCTACCGAGACGGCTCCCGTGAACTTCAACCCCAGTGCACCGGCGAGTTCGGTTTGTGCCTGGTTGGCCAATACTGTGAGATCAATCCCTGAATGAAAAATTTATTCCCTTATTCTTTCCCGAAAGGCGATTATCCATCTCATGACAAATAATGAGAACCCTACTGTCCCTGAAAAAGTTTTTGTTTCCTGGAGCGGCGGCAAAGATTCCAGTCTGGCCTGCTACAGGGCGAAAGAATCCGGGCTGGATGTCTGCTATCTTGCGTCGATGCTGACAAAAAATACCGGGCGTTTGTTTCCCCATTATGTTACCGTTGACGTTTTGAGAGGCCAGGCGGCGGCGATTGGAATTCCTCTTTTTGAACAGTGGATAGAGATACCCAAAGATATTTCCCATGATGTGCGTTTAAATGATTATGACGTCAAATACTCTGAGATGTTACGGCAATTGAAGGACAAAGGAATTACCGGCGGTGTTTTCGGCGATGTCAGCCGCGGTAATAAATTCGCGCAGATGCACTGGAACCGGGTCGAAGATTTCTGCCGCCCGGTCGGAATAAAACCTTACCGTCCGCTGTGGGACCAGGACCGCGAGGAGATGCTCAGAAATACACTTGATCTTGGTTTCAAACCGATGATTATCGTAGCCGATACGGAGATGGGGCCATCGATGCTGGGAAAAGTTTTAACCCACGACATCCTGGACCAGTTCAAGGAAAGATATGAGAACCTTCCTGATGAGAGCGCTCGGATCTACTATCACACCTTCGTGGTCGACGGTCCGATATTCAAGAAGCGGCTGGAGATAACGGAAAGTGATAAAATAACCGCCGGCCCCATATCATATCTTGACATCAAGAAGTTTGAACTGGTGTAACTCTGGGTGTTGGCGACGTGTCCACATAATCTCTCCATAATGGATACGGTTGTTAACCCCTGATGAAACGTAATGGTTGCTTATATTAATTTGTAATCCTTACCCAAAGTGTTACAATAAACGCAAAAAATTTGCCGGGGATAGAATGAAATTAAGAAATTTGAAAAATTCGATATCTCTGCTGGCGATGATCGTTCCTTTTATTATCGCCCTCTCCGCCATGACCGCCTGCGGCGGTGGTCCCACCGCAACTACCAATCCTCCTACTTCTCAGCCACCGACTACTCCTGCCGGTACCATGGATTTCCCTTCCGGCAAATATCAAAGCGATACGCTTTACAGTGATCAATTCAGGCTCGCCTATACGGTGGCCAGTGACGGCATAATCTCGATCGGCATCAAGGCTCGGACCACCGGTTGGGTCGCGATTGCCATCGGCAACCCGCACGGACAATCAGATGTCTGGATCGGTTACGTTAGTTCCGGTCAGGTCACGCTCCTGGACACCTATAACGCAAGTTACAGCGGATCACACCCGCTGGATACGGGATCCTCGGGCGGTACAAATGATCTCACCAATGTTACCGGGAGTGAGGCCAACGGAATCACTACCATCGAATTCAAACGGAAACTGGATACCGGGGACAAAAATGACCTGCCCCTTGTCGCTGGTTCAAATATCGTCATGTGGGCTATCGGACCTGCAGACGATATGTTTCAGGAGCACTCCGTCCTTGGGATAGCGACGTTTGAGATCCAGCTGAACTCGGGGCACTAGTTTAAAAAGGGCTATCTTGCGATAATACCGGGGTGATTCCTCAGCAGCCCCTGTTTACGTAATTAACCGCCGGCCCCTCTTTTCGATTTAGAGTTCACCCGCCAAGCGGATATAATCAGATTGTCGATACAGGCGTCGTCCGCTTGACGAAGTTACGATTACGGAGATACAGGCGAATATGTTTCGCGGTTTTTTGCCAAGATTTCTTGGGGTAATCTGCGTTGGTGTCATTGTTTTGATTGCCGGCTGCGGGACTTCTCAGCAAACCACCCAACCTACTTCCACCACTCCCCCGGAACTTGATTTTCCCGCTGGCGCCTACTCCAGCGTTCAGACATACAGTAACTCGATCACCATCGCCTACACGGTCCAGGGCGACACCATCAAGATAGGGCTCAAGGCCAGGACGGCGGGTTGGGTCGCCATCGCTCTCGGCACCGCTCACGGGGATTCCGACGTGATCATCGGATGGGTAGCTGACGGGCAGGTAACCATAGACGACACCAACCACGCCAGCAAAGCCGGATTGCATCAACTGGACATCAACACCGGGGGCACCAACGATGTGACCACGGTCGGCGGCAGCGAGATAAACGGCATCACCACCCTGGAATTTACGCGCAAGCTGGTAACCGGCGACACGCAAGACCTCCCCTTCGTCAAGGGCAACAATACGATCACCTGGGCTATAGGCCCCACCGACGCCATCACCTCCCACCACTCTGAAATTGGATTTGCTACGATTACGATCCCTTAACGCCTTGCCTGTTTGGCAGCCTGGCGGGTACAATCGAAGCATGGGCATTACGGATCCGTATGTTTATGAGCGCGTGTCCCGATGCTCGGAAGTCCCTATCCAAAGTCCGCCAGGTTTTTCAAAACTAGCGGTTGCCTTCCCGTCCGCTGCCGGAAACGGCTCGCCCATGGGAGACGTGACCGGCGTTTGCTACCTGCCCAAATCCCCGGGTAGATCGCCCCTTGTCGTCCTGGTGCATGGTGTCGGTGATTCCAGCACTGTGCCCTGCCATGGTCTGGCCAGGTCGCTCGTCCGCGCCGGCATCGCCAGCTTCGTGATCTACCTGCCGATCCACTCCCGGCGGTTACCCGCGGGCATGAAAGAACGGTTCTATCAACTTACGATCGAAGAATGGTTCGAACTTTACCGTGTTTCGGTGATAAACATCCGGCAAGCCCTCGACTGGGCCGAAACCCGTGCCGACATAGATTCATCGCGAATGGGTGTCGCGGGCATAAGCTTCGGAGGTTACGTCACCGGTATCGCGTTGGGAGTCGACGACCGGCTTAAATCAGGCGCCATGCTGTTGGCCTGCGGCAATTTGGAAAAGGTGGGTTTTACCCGTTCCACCCGCCGCATCCCTCGATGGGATGTAAGCCGGGAGTTTTACCGGGCATCCCAGAAATCGTATCTTGATTACATCGATGAGGTGGACAAATTGGGCCTGGAACAGGTGGTTCCGCCAAAATCCAGCTATTCGTTTGATCCCTATACGTTTGCCTCGAAGATCAGAAGGAAACGGGTCTTTCTGACTAACGCCCTATGGGATGAATATTTCCCCCGTGAAGCGGCCGGTGAGTTCCTGGAGGCTTGCGGCTGCCCGCCCCACCTCTGGCTGCCATCGGGCCACGCCACCGCCTGGTTGTTCTACCCGCTGATCGCCAAAAACGTCCTCAAGCTCTTCAAGGGATCATTTTTCGACAAACTCTCCACCAGCTAACATCCGGAACATGAAATTCAGACAGATCCGGGACAACCTGAAAAAACACATCCGTCTTTACCAGGCGCTCTACCGCGACAAGCGCACGCCGAAAATGGCGAAAATTTTCCTATGGCTGGCTATCGGCTACTTTTTTATGCCCATCGACTTTATCCCGGATTTCATCCCCGTCATCGGACACCTTGATGACGCCATAATCATCCCCGGCCTGATATTCGTAGCCTTGCGGTTTATCCCAAAACAGCTGTACCTTGAACATTACCGGGAAATCTTCAAGGCTTGAAAAACAGTTTCAAATACCAGACTTAATGCCTAAATCCTCAATAAGAGCCAATACCCTGTTCTTTATGTCATCCCGGATTTTACGGACTGCAGCCAAGTCTTTGCCCTTGGGATCAGGCAAAGCCCAATCTTCCTGGGGACCGCTCACCAGCGGGCAAGCGTCGTCCAGGCACCCCATTGTCACTGTCCTGGCAACGTCTCTGGTCATCTCGGCGGTCAATGCCTGGAGCAGACTCTGAGAGAGATCGAATCCGAGTTCTTTCATCGCCGCCACCACAACCGGGTTCACCGCATCGCCGGGTTCGGTGCCCGCCGACTCCGCCACCGCCTCACCGTGGGCATACCGGTTGAAAAACGCCTCAGCCATCTTGGAGCGTCCGGAATTGTGGACGCAGACGAAAAGAACTCTTTTCGGTTTCGAGCTAGTATTTTCCGGCAATTTCTTCCTGCCTGCCGGTGACGACGAACACCACCCGTTCGCAGATGTTGGTCACCCTGTCCGCCGACCGCTCCATGTTGTGCGCCGCCCAGATGAGTCTCGTTGCCCGCCCGACGGTCTTGGGGTCCTGGGCCATGAAAAAGAGCAGTTCGCGGAAGATCTGGTCATAAAGCGCGTCAACCTCGTCGTCCTCTTTGGTGATCGCCCTGGCGAGTTCAGCGTCCCGCCTGACAAAAGCGTCGAGCGCCCGGTGAAGCATATCGGCGGTTTTTTCGGTCATCCGGGGCAGATCGATCAGCGGTTTGAGCGGCGGCTCGTCGCCGAGCATTATCGTGATTTTGGCATTGCCGGCGGCATGGTCCCCGATGCGTTCGAGGTCGATGATGATATTGAGGACGGCGACAATGATCCTCAGGTCGCGCGCCATCGGCGCCTGGGTGGCGATAAGATGGACGCATTCCTCTTCGATTTCAAACCGCTTGGCGTTGATCATCGCATCGTCTTCGATAATCTTGTTCGCCAGGGCGGCGTCCCGGTTCTTCATCGAGTCCATTGAGAGGATAATGGCTTTTTCGACCATGCTCCCCATGGCCAGGACCTTGTCCTGGAGCTGTTTCAAATTGCGTTCGTAATCAGTTCTCATTAGGCTCCTATTGTTATAAACATTTCAGGCGGCCGGATGACAGGAATCTGGCGGCAAAAGGATTGGTTGTTTCAAACCGTCGCCGCCCACATTCACGAATGTGATGTGCGTCTCGAACAGGATTGTCTCCGGGCAGGCATGCCTCCTGGTGCCGAAAACCCTCACCTGGTACTGGACCGAAGTTCTTCCCAGCCGGGAACGGTCGCAATCGAAGCGGATGATCTCACCGCTAGCCACCGGGTGGTGAAAAGTCACGTTGTCGAGGGCAATGGTGACGAAATGGTTCCCCGGGAATTGGTGATTGGCGGTGATGTAGGCAAACTCGTCGATCCACTTAAGCATGTTACCGCCGAACAGGAAGCCATCGTGGTTGAGATGTTCCGGTAGAATCAGCTTGTAGTGTTCCATGTTGTCTCCTTCACTCCTGGCGCGACATCTTAGCCGAACCGCCCGGTGATGTAGTCTTCCGTCCTTTTATCGCGCGGATTGGTAAATATTTTGGACGTTTCGTCGTATTCTACCAGCGTCCCGGCGCACTTGTCGTCTATCATCATGAAGGCCGCCATGTCGGATACCCGCGCCGCCTGCTGCATGTTGTGGGTGACGATGACGATGGTGTAGTCCACCGCCAGGATCTTCATCAGGTCTTCTATCTTGAGCGTGGCAATGGGGTCCAGGGCGCTGCACGGTTCATCGAGTAGGATGATCTCAGGTTCGACAGCGAGCGCCCTGGCGATGCACAGCCGCTGCTGCTGGCCGCCCGAAAGCGAAGCCCCGGACTGGTCCAGCTTGTCCTTGACTTCGTCCCAGAGGGCGGCATGCCGCAGGCTTTTTTCGACCACCTCTGCCAGTTGGCCGCGGCGGCTCCAGAGACGGGTCAGCCGTATTCCCGAGGCGACGTTGTCGAAAATAGACATGGTGGGAAAGGGTGTGGGCTTCTGAAAGACCATGCCGATGCGCCGCCTGATAGCTACGGGATCGACCGAAGAGTCGTAGATGTCCTTTCCGTCAAGCTTGACGCTGCCGGTGACCCGCCCGTTATTGGAATTTTCGTGCATCCGGTTCAAACACCGGATGAGAGTCGATTTGCCGCACCCGGAAGGGCCGATGATGGCAGTTATTGCCCCGGTCTTGATCCTCATGTTGACATTGTTGACCGCCAGCGTCTTACCGTACCACGCGCTCAGGTTTTCAACTTCAAGCGCGCCTGTCTGTTCGAACGTGTCCGAACTCCGTATCCGGTTTTCTTCACTTATAACCATATTCTCAGACTCCTGGTTAATATTTCTTGCCGCGGCTGAGCCAGCGGACGATGATGCTTACCACTAGCACCAGCACGATGAGAAGAAACGCGCCGGCCCACGCCTGCTGCTGCTGGTCCTTAAACGGAGAGAGCGCGAAGTGATAGATCTGCAGTGGCAAAGCCCCAATAGGTTTAAGCAAGCCGTTAAAGCCAAAATTGTTTCCCAGCGCTGTGAAAAGCAGGGGCGCCGTTTCTCCGGCTATACGGGCCACCCCCAGCATAATGCCGGTAATAATGCCCGTCATCGCGCCCGGTATCACCACCCCCAGCACCGACCGCCACCTCGTGATGCCCAGGGCCAGGGCCGCCTCCCGCTGGGAAATGGGCACCAGCCGCAGCGCTTCTTCAGCGGTCCGGGCGATGATCGGAATCATGATGATGGCAAGGGCTATGCCGCCGGAGAAAGCCGAATAGGAATGCATCGGTTTGACCACGATCGCGAAGGCGAAAACTCCGACGACTATCGACGGCACGCCTGACAGGACATCGGCCACGAATCGAAAGGCCGACGCCATCCTCGGGCTGCCGAAATCGGCCAGGAACAGACCGGTCATCAGCCCGATCGGGATGGCTATCAGTGAACCCAGGCCGACCAGTATCAGGGTTCCGATGATCTCGTTACGCATACCGCCGCCGGCCTCTCCTACAGGCTTATAGGCGTTGGTCAAAAAATCGAGGTTAATATAGCTGAGGCCGTGGATCAGCGTGTACCCCAGGATAAGCGCCAGCAGGGTCATGCCGATGAGCGCGGCAACCCCGGAAAGCCCGATCATCAGGCGGTTGGTGAGGCGGCGCCGGGTCATAAAGTTAGCCATGTCAGACCCTCCCCGCCTTGACCGACGTGAGTTTCCAGACCAGGAGTCTGGCGATAACGTTGACTATCAGGCTGACAGCCAGCAGTATCAGCGCCAGCTCGATCAGGCTGCTTAAGCCCAAACCGCTGGCTTCGCCGAACTGGGAGGCGATCTTGCTGGCGATGGTCGTGGCTGATGAAAACAGGGACAGGCTGATGTTGTCGGCGTTGCCGATAACCATGGTGACCGCCATCGTTTCACCCAGCGCCCGCCCCAGCCCCAGGATGGTTGCCCCAATAAGGCTGGAACGGCAGTACGGCAGCACCACCCGGGAAAGAGTCTCCCAACGCGTCGCTCCCAATGCCAGCATCGATTCTTTTTGGGCGACGGGTACCGCCCTGATGGCGTCGCGGCTGACCGTGGTGATGATCGGAATGATCATTATGGCCAGGATCAGGGCGGCTGCCAGCATGTCGAATCCGATATAAGGATTCCCGGTAAAGAATGGCAGGGAACCCAGGTGTGCGCCAAGCCAGACCTGTACCGGTCTCAGTGCCGGCACCATGACGAAAATGCCCCAGAGACCGATGATGACACTCGGGATAGCCGCCAGCATCTCGATGACGAACGAGCCCGGCCCCCGCAGCCATTTAGGCGCCAGTTCGCTTAAAAAGATCGCGGTGCCCAGGCTTATCGGCACGGCGATGACAAGGGCCAGCACCGAACTGGCCAGGGTGCCGAATACCGCGGGCATCGCGCCGAATACTTCCTTGACCGGGTCCCAGACGGAGCTGGTGAAAAATGAAACGCCAAACTTTTCGATCGAAGGCCATGCCTGGATGGCAAGGACGGTCGCGAGCGCAACGAGAATGGCGCCGGTAAGCAGCGTGAAGATGCCGGTGAGCCCGGAAAACAGAACGTCGCCGATGCTTCGGCGGACTAATTTGGTATCGGCTTTGATCTTCAATTCACGGTCTAAGTTCAATTCAACTTGCCTCGGCTATTTCTAAAGGCTAAGGTACGGGGACCTTATCCCCGTACCTCGTGCCTGCCTCGATGAATATTAGGGTAGTATCGGTTGCCCCTGGTATTTGATGGACTTGATCAGGACTTCTGCCTTTTTGACCGCGTCGGCCGGAATGGCGGCAAACTGCAGCCCTGCCTCGTACGAAGTTCCGTCATGCAGCGCCCACCACAGGAAGTTCACCAGTTCCGTTCCCTTGTCCTTGTTGGTCTGGTTCTGGTAGACCAGTATCCAGGTGAATCCGGCGATAGGGTAGGCGTTTGCGTTAGCCGAATCGGTGATCATGATCTTCATGTCGTCCGGCAGGGTGATGCCCTGGGCTGCCGCCGTCGTCGATTCCAGCGACGGGGTGATGAAGTTGCCTGACTTATTCTTGAGTTGGGCGAAGGCCATGTTGTTCTGCAGGGCGTAGATCAGTTCGACGTAGCCGATAGAGTTAGGTATCTGCTGCACCTGGCCGGCCACACCGGCGTTACCCGAGCCGCCGACGCCGCCCGGCCAGTTGACCGAGTTGGCGCTGCCGACCCTGGTGGACCATTCACTGCTGACCTTGGAAAGGTAGTTGGTGAAGATGTTGGTGGTGCCGGAGCCGTCGGAACGGTGGACGACGGTGATGTCGGCGTTGGGAAGGGTCAGCGTGGGGTTAAGGGCGACTATTGCCGGGTCGTTCCATTTCTTGATGTTGGTGAGGAAGATGTTGGCCAGGACATCGCCGGAAAGCTTGAGATCGCCGGACTTGATGCCCGGCAGGTTATAGGTCAGGACCACCGCGCCGGAGGTCATCGGTATATGCAGGATCGGGCCGCCCGCCGCCGTCGCCGCCGCAACCTGGGCGTCGGTCATGATGCCGTCGGAGGCGCCGAAGTCAACGGTGAGACCGGTAATGGCGCTGATTCCGCTGCCGGAACCGACCGCCTGGTAGTTGATCGGGACCTTGTACTGCTGGTTGAAAACATCGAACCATTTCTGGTAGAGGACCGCCGGGAATGTGGCGCCGGCGCCGTTCAGCGCGACCGGGGTTGCCGGGAAGGGCGCCAGGGCTGAGTTGGAGCCGGGAGGGTTGGTGGTCGTTGAACCGGGGGGAGTGGTCGTATTGGAGTTGTCGCCGCAGCCGATCATGCCGCCAAGCAAGGAGACAACCAGAATCGTCGGGAGGGCAAACCATTTCAGAAACCTTCGGATTTTCAATAACTTCTCCTCTTTCAAGTTTTATCTCTACAGGGCCGAAACGACCCCGGTTAAAAATCTCGACCTCACCGTCAGTTCGTCGATGATTTCGCCGTGTTCGAAAATCAGGTGCAGCACCGCTTCCGCGGTGGTCAGGTTGGTGGCCAGGGGGACATTGTGCACATCGCAGAGCCTGAGGAGAGCCGAGACGTCCGGCTCGTGAGGTTGGACAGTCAGCGGGTCGCGGAGGAAGATGACCGCTTTCACCATTCCGGAAGCGACCAGGGAACCGATCTGCTGGTCGCCGCCCATCGGACCGCTTTGCATCAGGGTTACCTGTAGTCCGGTACGCGACTGGATCAGCATCCCCGTCGAGCGCGTGGCCACCAGTGACAGCTGCGAGAGCGAATCACGATGGTCTTCGACCAGGGAGAGCATCTCCTCTTTTTTGTTGTCGTGGGCAATGAGCGCCAGGGTAATGGGCGATATTCTGTTTTCCGTGGTGTTGTCTATACTGTTTTTTATCATACGGCTTCAGTATAAACCGCCGACTTTAAAGCGCCTTTAAGGCAATGTTAAAGATTTGTTAAATTTTGCGGGTCGGACGAAAAGAAAAACGGCCTCGATGATCGAGGCCGTTTGACTCAAAAACGATTTTGAACTATCGCGGCAGGGTGAAATAGAACGTCGACCCCTGGCCCGGGACGCTCTCGGCGCGGATGTCGCCGCCGTGAGCCTTGACGATGTGCTTGGCAATCGCCAGCCCCAGGCCGGTGCCGCCTCCGCCGCGCGCTTTATCCGCCTTGTAGAATCTCTCGAAGATACGCGGCAAGTCCTCGGCGGAAATCCCCATTCCGGTGTCCTTGACGGCTATTTCGACGGCGTTTCCGTTTTTAGGATTGGCCGACACGATAATCCGCCCGCCGGGCGACGTGAACTTTATGGCATTGTGGAGCAGATTGACCAGCACCTGCTCGATGCGGTCTGCGTCGGCGGGGACCGGCCTCAAGCCGGGAGCCACCTCAACCGAAAGCGCCAGTTCAGCCCTGTCGGACTGGGGTCTCATCCGTTCGGCGACCTTATTGATAAATGACCCGAGGTCCATCGGCTTTTTGGATAGCGGAGCTTCGCCGCTCTCGATACGGGACAATTCTCCAAGCTCCCTGACCATCTGGGTTAATTTGTCAGTCTCCACCTCGATCCTGTTCAAGAAGTCTGCCGCTACCGCGGGGTCATCGATAGCGCCGCCTCTCAGCGTTTCGGCCAATAATTTCAGCGAGGCCAGCGGCGTCCTCAGTTCATGGGAAATGTTGGCCACAAAATCACGCCGCACCCTTTCGAGCCGTTTGATCTCCGTCAGGTCGCGGGCGACGACCACCGCGCCTGGTTCGTTTTTCGGCGGCGTCACCGTCACCTCAAAGAATCTGCGGTCGGGCCGGATTTCTATCGAGCCGTGCTGGCGAGACCCTGAAGCCAGGCAAGTCTTGACCAGGGCATCGAATTCATGGTCCCGGACCGCATCGATAAA
This sequence comes from Dehalogenimonas formicexedens, assembly GCF_001953175.1. Classification (NCBI taxonomy): domain Bacteria; kingdom Bacillati; phylum Chloroflexota; class Dehalococcoidia; order Dehalococcoidales; family Dehalococcoidaceae; genus Dehalogenimonas; species Dehalogenimonas formicexedens. The sequence continues at coordinate 1,548,908 of NZ_CP018258.1, forward strand.
AGTCCTTCCCACTACACTTGGCTCCAGGTTAAACATTCGCAGCGCGGTGTTGTTCACCATGGTGATTTCGCTGTAGCGGTTGACCACGAAAATGGCATCCGCCACATTATCCATCATCAACTCGAGCTTGCCATTTTCCCGTTCCAGTGATCTGAGACGGTCGCCGACCTGTTTCGTCATCTCATTGAAGGAATGTTTCAGGTCAGCCAGCTCGCCGATGGCGACAAGTCTCAATTTATCCGGGGGCTCGCCGCCTCCCAACTTCTTCATCGCCACATCAAGCTCTAGTTCGTCTTCGGTTATCGACGGGACGAAAAAATAGATAGCAACCGCGGCGGCGGCTGATGAAGCGATCCAGGCCAGCAGTAATTCCAGGTTGAAACCGCGGATAAAACCTACCACCGTCAAAACGACGGCGATGGCGATCACCGTAAAGAGTATGACGCTGCGTATAGCATTACTACTCAAATCAACCCTCGAACTTGTAGCCGACGCCTCGAACCGTCTGAAGGTGCTTCGGTCGAGAAGGATCGGCCTCTATTTTTTGCCGCAGCCAGCGGACATGGACGTCGACAGTGCGGCTGTCGCCGGGGAAGTCGTATCCCCATACCCGGTCAAGCAGCCCTTCACGGGAAAACACCTGCCCCCGGTTGTTCATCAGGAACTGTAACAGGTCGAACTCCTTAGGAGTGGCTTCGACGGCGGCGCCGGAAACCAATAGAACATGCCTCGCGGGGTCGAGCTCGATCTCCCCGGATCTGATTGAGCCCTCGGCGGGGCCGGGCTCCCGCTTTGCGGTCTCCCCGCGGCGGAGCATCACCTTGACCCTGGCCAAAAGCTCCCGCATCGAAAAAGGTTTGGTCAGGTAATCGTCGGCGCCGAGTTCAAGCCCAAGTACCTTGTCTATCTCGTCGCTCCTGGCGGTCAGCATTAGCACGGGTACAGGTGATTCCCGGCGCAACGCCCGGGTGACCTCGAAACCGTCCATCCCCGGCAGCATCACGTCCATGACAACGGCATCCGGCTTTTCCCGGCGGATGAGTTCAAGCGCCAAGTTGCCGTCGGCGGTGGCCACCACCGAAAACCCTTCCCGGTTCAGGTTGTATCTCAGGAGGTCGGAGAGGGTCCGGTCGTCTTCTATTAAGGCGATTTTAGCCATCTGCCCCAGTATAGAGCCTGCGGTGACCTCACGGCAATAACCAATAACCAAGATACAAATTCCAAATAATTCTCAAATTCCAATGATCAAATAATCGAATGTTTGGTGATTGGTGTTTGGTTATTGGAGCATTTTTGGTTATTGTTTCTTGTTTCTTGGAATTTGACTCGATTTGCCAAATGTCGGTCTCAACCTTTATCATGTCGGATTATGTACCGTTATAACCGCCCCATGTGGCAAGAACCCCTGTTCATCCTCATCGCCGTCAACGTGGTGATGTGGGTGTTGTCACTCTCCATCCGCGGCCTCGCTGACAATTTAGCTCTTTACAATCCCGAATTTATCAGACATCCCTGGACCATTATCACCAGTATGTTTGTCCATAGCACCTCGGATTTCACGCACATTCTTTTCAATATGATCGCTCTCTACTTCTTTGGCAGCTACCTCATCCAGATTGTCGGTGAACGTATGATGCTTGCCATCTATTTTATCGGCGGGATAATCGGTGGCTTGTTCTTTTTCCTTTTAGGCCCAACATATGGGGCGGCGATTGGCGCCTCCGGCGCCATTTTCGCTCTTGGCGGAGCTTTGGCGGTCCTTCGGCCCCAGACCAAGGTGTTCGTCTTTCCGATTCCAGTTCCTTTGCCGTTATGGGTGGCCGTCATCGGCGGTGCTTTGATTCTGTCGTTCATTCCCAACGTGGCCTGGCAGGCCCACCTCGGCGGCCTCTTGACCGGAATGGTTTTCGGCTATCTTCTCAGCAAGGGCAGAATCCGCTTTTAGCTACCCCCCCCCCTCGCAAAAGAATCATAATAATTTATCTTGCGAATTTAAACGCTGGGATTTATACTCTCAACCATGACCGCAAAAATCCTTGTAGCCGATGACCAGGCGCCGATCCGGAATCTCATCACCACCATTCTCAGCAAGGATTACCAGGTAATTCAAGCCGCCAGCGGCACCGATGCGCTGAGAATGATCCGGCAGGAAAAACCTGACCTTGTCATTACCGATATCCTCATGCCCGGCATGGACGGTCTGGCTGTATGCACCCAGATCAAAGCTGATCCGGCGACATCGAAAATCCCTGTCGTGATGTTGACAATCATAGATTATGACTTGAACCGTCGTTTCGCGGAGAACCTTGGCGCTGATGGCTACCTTACCAAGCCTTTTACGCCGGATCAGCTCAAAGAAGCGGTTTCCAGGCATCTCGCCGCCGCCTCACCCGGGACGAAACCGGCGGAATAGCCGTGCTGCACCGGCTTTCGGTTCGCTCTTCGGCCAAAATCGAGTTCTTTGATATCACCGCCGACATTCGACAACTGATCGGCAACAACCACATCGCCAGCGGAACTTGCATCGTCTTTGTGCCTCACACTACTGCGGCTGTCACCCTGAACGAAAACGCCGATCCCGCCGTTTTGGCGGACTTGAGACGCCAGTTTGAGAGACTGGCTCCGCAGCACCCCGATCTCGAGCATTCCGAAGGCAACTCCCCGGCCCATCTGGCCGCCAGCCTTACCGGTCATTCGGTATCCATGTTCATCGAAGGCGGCAAGTTGGTACTCGGTACCTGGCAGGCGGTTTACCTGGCGGAATTCGACGGCCCCCGCGTTAGAAACATACTTGTAAAAATCATCCCCGACCACTAAACACTTCCAACGGGATAATTCATATTGTCCTTCGTGGTGGCCTAGCCTGTCATAGTGAGGCTTAGTCCGTTCGTGGTAAGCTAGCCTATCGTAGGTGAGTTGCAGTCCGTTCGTGGTGCTTGTCCCGACTCCATCGGGGAGCATGTCGAATCCATGAACGGACGGGTGCCTGCCGGGATCGCTTCACCCTTCGACAGGCTCGAACCCCGTCCAGACTTGCCCCGACAAGTCTGGGAGTGAAATCGAAGGAAACATGCGCAGCTGATTTACAGACGGTTTCAGGATTCCAGCTTTTTCAGCTTCTCAGCCGCGCCTTTGATCGATTGCCCGTTTTTATAGATATTCTTCCAGGGATCCGGCCTGCGTTCCAGCAGCTTGAAAATATTCTCGATGGTATAGCCGTCCGGTTTAAGATCGGGGCTCTCAAGTTCCTCCCAGGTAATCGGCGCAGCGATCGACGGAGTTTTCCTGGCACGAACCGAATATGGCGCCACCGCCGTCTGGCTAAAGTGGTTGCGGTTGACATCGATGAATACCCGGCTGCCCCGCTTGGCTTTGGACATCTCCGTGGTGGTGTCATCCGGGTGCCGGGTCTGGTAAAACCTGGCAAGCCTCAAGGCAAAGCCGTGAACGTTTTCAAAATTATCGCCGCGGTCCAGCGGCACGGTTACATGCAACCCGCGGCCGCCGGTTACCTTCAGGTAGCTTTTCAGATCGAGGCCATCGAGCAATTCTTTTAATCCGAAAGCCGTCTGACGCACTGGTTCGAATGAATCGGTCTGAGGATCAAGGTCGAAAATCATCAGGTCAGGATAATCCGCCTTGTCGCCTCTGGCCAGGGCGGTATGGAAGACGATGACTGCCTGCTGCGCGAAATAGACCAGGTCGGCCGCGGAGTCCGCCGACGCATAGTCCACAATCTCTTTTTGCCCCTGAGAGATCCGCTTGATCCAGTCCGGATAACTTCGGGGGGCCTGTTTTTGGAAAAATCCCTCCGCATCGACGCCGTCCGGGAACCGCTGGAATGACAGCGGCCTTCCCTCCAGGTGCGGCAGCATCACCGTCGCGATTTTCAAATAGTACCGGATAAGGTCGCTTTTGGTCGTGCCGTCCGGGAAGAACACCTTATCCAGGTTAGTCAGTTCGATTTCGTGTCCATCAAGGTTGGTTTTGATTTTTTGAGGCATAACCTAAATATAACAACCTTGCGGTCAAGCACCAAACTCTCTGCCCGAGGATATGCTTGGTTGGGTAAAACGGTTTGGGGGGCGGGTGTTGGACCCGCCCCCTCTCTATTTGAATCGGGTATCGGACGGCTGACTACGAAGGCAAGGTCACGGCATTTTGAGCGGCGGCCGGCAGGGTGATCGTCACCGGCTGATTGACCCTGTTGAACGTTTGGCTCAGAGCCATGGTGATGTTCATCGACTGGCCCTGGCTGTCCATGGCGATAGACATTGCCATGTCCATCTTGGCGGGCAGGTAATTGGCGGTGCTCACCCAGATCGTCACATCGAGTTGTTTGAACGCCTGGGCGGCATTGCAGATGCCTATATCGGCAAGGTCGCCGCCGGTGGGTATAGCGGATAGGTAATCCATTAGACTGGTCATATTCGGGTTGATTTTCAGCTTGTAACACTGGACCCCATTGATAACTTCAGTGCCGGGGACGATCTGCAATATTGCCAAATCGAGGAGAATCTGAATCTGGCTTGCCAAATTCTGGGTAGTCCACAAGGCGGCCATGTCCTCGGATGGCAGGACTTCCTTATACCAGAGATTCGGGTCAAGTCCCGCCTGTTCAGTTTCACCTTTCGCGTACATTGTATCCGTTTATCAGATATATCTGCCCGCTCATTGGCATTGATTGACCGGAAACGCTTGTGGTTCCTACTAGGCTTGTAAACAACTTCTGGCCCGGCTTGTCGACGGCCATTGTGGCATTCATGTCGATCTTCATATCCATGCCGAACAGGTTCATCGACATATTTGTCGACAGAGTTCCTTCATAGGTATTCATGCCCGCCGAAGCGGAATTGATAAGCTTTAACAACGCATCCGGTGAAGGCGGGGTTGGGGGTGGTGTTGTCGTCGGTGGATTGGTCGTCGACGAGGTTGTGGTCGCCACCGGGTTATTGGAGGTGGGAGCCCGTGAAGCCGTTTCGTTGCCGCCGCACGCTGAGGCGACGATGGCGATCAATACCAGGCCTGCCAGTATCGAAATAATTTTAGATTTTTTCATGTTGATATCTCCCCGATTGAGTCCGGATATCCATGATACACCCTGAAGCAAGGCTTTGGAATATGCCGATAGTACCATGGTCAAACCGGTTTGAAACGTATCGCGTTTACTGAAAAAAATAATCCGCCAAAAACGACACGAAACGCTTGACAATCCCAAGGAACGTGCGTGCTATAATACCCCGTTTCAATTAGGGTCCTTCATCATTTGTCTTTCTGAGTGAAGCGAAGAATCTCAATGTTCCATCGTCATCTGAGTGTGTTGGCCGGGCAATGAATCTCATGCAATCTCATGGTGAATGGATCAGGCGATACGATGTTTATCAAGGGAATTGTTTCAAGGATGGCACAGTCGTTTTTCTGAAAAATGAACGTAAAATCCGAGTCGTTTCCCAAAAAATATATCAATAGTGAAAATTCGATAAAACAAACTGCCTTAAGCACAAACGGAGGGTCATCGGCTGAAAACTGATAGCTGACCGCTGAAGGCTACTGTTAACTGTGAACTGTAAACTGACAACTTGAACCAGCTACGGGCAGGCGTTAAGATTACAGGATATCGCCAAACGGAGTTGCCTTGAATGATCGATAGATACGAGCCCCAGGAAATAGAAAAAAAATGGCAGGCCAAATGGGCTGCCGATAACCTTTACCATACCCCCGACGATTCGCCCAAGCCAAAATGGTATGCCCTCACCATGTTCCCCTACACTTCGGGCGACCTCCACATCGGCCACTGGTACGCCATGGCCCCGTCCGACGTTTACGCCCGATACAAGCGGATGATGGGATTCAATGTCCTGCACCCGATGGGCTTCGACGCCTTCGGCTTCCCGGCGGAGAACGCCGCCATCAAACGCGGCATCCATCCCCGCGTCTGGACGGAAAAGAACATCGAAAACATGCGCAAGCAGCTTAAATCGATGGGCTGCTGCTACGATTGGGACCGCGAGGTGGTCACTTCCCGCCCCGACTATTACAAATGGACCGAATGGTTCTTCCTGAAACTGTACGAGGCCGGGCTGGCCTACCGTGCCAAAGCTCCCGTCAACTGGTGCCCCTCCTGCCAGGCGGTGCTGGCCAACGAGCAGGTCGTCGGCGGCGGCGAATGCTGGCGCTGCGAGACCCAGGTCGTCCGCAAGGACCTGGTGCAGTGGTTCTTCAAGATTACCAAATACGCCGACGAGCTGATGCAGCACGAAGGGCTGGACTGGCCGGAGCGCATCAAGATCATGCAGCGCAATTGGGTGGGCAAGTCCACGGGCGCCGAGATAGAGTTTAGCCTCGATGTCCCCGGCGTCGCCGAGAAGAAGATCAAGGTATTCACCACCCGTCCCGACACCGTTTACGGGGTGACTTTCATGGTTTTGGCCCCCGAGCATCCGCTGGTCGAGAAAATCACGACGCCGCCGCAGAAAGCCGCGGTCGAAGCCTATGTGGATAAAGCCCGCCGCCTGACCGAGATCGACCGCCTGTCCACGGAGCGGGAGAAGGACGGCGTATTCACAGGCGCTTACGTTATCAATCAACTCAACGGCGAGCCCGTGCCGGTATGGATCGCGGATTATGTCATCTGGAGCTACGGCACCGGCGCGGTCATGGCCGTCCCCGCCCACGACGAGCGGGACTTCGCCTTCGCCAAAAGGTATAAGCTGCCCATCCGAGTGGTCATCGCCCCGCCCGGTTATGAGGGCGGACCCATCTCCGAGGCCTACGTCGGCGAAGGCAAGATGATCAACTCCGCCCAGTTCAACGGCAAGCCGAACTCTGAGGCGTTCGATGGCATTATCGATTGGATGGAATCCCAGGGCTTCGGCAAAAAAGCCGTCAGCTACAAGCTCCGGGACTGGCTCATCTCCCGCCAGCGCTACTGGGGCGCTCCCATCCCGATGATCCATTGCGACACGTGCGGCATCGTGCCGGTGCCTGAAAAAGACCTGCCTGTGCTTTTGCCGGAAGCGGCCGAATTCAGGCCCACCGGAGAATCGCCTCTCAAATACGTTGATGGCTTCATCAACACTACCTGCCCCAGGTGCGGCGGACCTGCCAAACGTGAAACCGACACCATGGACACCTTCATGTGTTCCAGTTGGTACTTCCTGCGCTACTGTTCGCCGCACGATGCCGAGGCAGCCTTCGACCCGGAGATAACCAAAAAGTGGATGCCGGTGGATATCTACACCGGCGGCGCCGACCACGCGGTGATGCACCTCTTTTATTCGCGGTTCTTCACCATGGCCTTGCGTGATATGGGGCGATTGCCCTTCGGCGAGCCTTTCACACGGCTGTTCAACCAGGGCGTCATCACCAGCCAGCACCAGAAAATGTCCAAGAGCAAGGGCAACGTGGTTAACCCGGACAAGTATGTTGGCGAGCTGGGTGCCGACACCGTCCGCGCTTATCTCATGTTTGTCGGGCCGTGGGAACTGGGCGGCGATTGGAACGATTCCGGCATCGGCGGCATGTCACGGTGGTTCAACCGCGTGTGGAAGCTAGCTTTGGAAGATTACTCACCGACTGCCTTCGATACTGCTGAAGATGCCGCTCTTGTTCGGAAAATGAACCAGGTGATTCGCAAAGTCAATTTGGATATCGACAAACTCCAGTTCAACACCATGTTGGCCGCTCTGATGGATTTCACCAACTACCTGGCGACGGCCAAGGAATCGGGAAAGGTCTCTGTCGAAACCTGGAACAAGGCCATCGAAAGCCTGGCTCTGATGCTGGCTCCGACGGCGCCTCACTTAACCGAGGAAATCTGGCAGCGCCTGGGAAAACCATACAGCATTCATAATCAATCGTTCCCCACCTGGGATAACGAACTCGCAAAGGAACCAGAAATCACCTTGGTTGTCCAGGTCAACGGCAAAGTTCGCGCCCGGATCCAGGCGCCCGCAGATATTACCGAGTGCCAGGCTACCGATGTCGCCATGGCCAACGACAGGGTAAAAGAGTTCACCACAGGTAAAACGGTGAAAAGTGTTGTTTATGTCCCAGGAAAATTGGTCAATGTGGTGGTGATCTAAATGAAAATTGCGTTTATCGGCGGCGGCAACATGGGCCGCGCCATGATCTCAGCCATCATCGATAAAGGGTTAGCCGAGCCCGAAGACATCACTGTCGCCGACGTCAAAGAAGAAAGCCGTGAGGCAATTGTTCTTGACCTCGGTGTTTTTGCGACGGGATCCAACCTGGCCGCTATTAAAGATGCCGAAGTGATCATTCTGGCGATTAAACCGCAAAATCTGGAAGATATTACCACCGACCTGGCAGGCCAGATCGACAGCTGCCAGTTGGTCCTATCTATTATCGCCGGAAAGAAGATCTCCACCCTGGTGAACGGGTTGAAACACCGGGCGGTGGTCCGGGTTATGCCCAACACGCCTGCCCAAATCGGCAGGGGCATGAGCGTCTGGACTGCCACCGAGGTGGTGAGTCCGAAGCAAAAAGAGTCCGCGCGGCAAATTCTCACCGCCATGGGACAGGAACTGTTCACCCCTGACGAGAACGACCTTGATAAAGCCACCGCTCTTTCGGGCAGCGGGCCGGCCTATTTCTTCCTGTTCATGGAAGCCCTCGTCGATGCCGGCGTGAAAATGGGCTTCAATCCCGAAGTCGCTCGCCAACTGGTTCTTCAGACCGCCTCAGGTTCCGCGGAGTATGCCTGCCTTTCCGGCCGGGACCTGATGGAATTGCGCCGGATGGTCACCTCCCCCGGCGGCACCACCGCAGAGGCGATCAAAGTTTTCGAAGCCGGTGATTTCAAAGGGCTGGTCAATAGCGCGGTCGAGGCGGCTTTGCGGCGGGCAAAGGAGCTTGGCAGCTAGTTTTCGGAGGACACCATGGAGAAACCAAAGTCGACCGACGAATATATTAAAGGTTTTCCCGCCGACATCCAGGGCATCCTTGAGAATATCCGCCGGGTAATCAAAGAAGCCGCTCCGGGAGCATATGAGACCATCTCTTATGGTATGCCAGGGTTCAGGCTCAACAATCACACGCTTGTCTGGTTCGCCGCGTTCAAAGACCATATCAGCCTGTTCCCTACCGGCGAAGGCGTCGAGGCCTTCAAGGGCAAACTCGGAGGCTATAAGATATCAAAAGGGACAATTCAGCTGCCGCTGGATAAGCCGATCCCTTATGACCTTATTACCGAAATAACCAAATATCGGGCGCAATCAGCCACGAAGAATGGTTCCTCGTATTCGTCTAAAGGGAGGGCATAAATATGAAAGACAGGCTCCACGGCGAAATATCGTCAGAGTTAGACCAGACTACAAAAACCGACAAGACGACGGTGATCGTAGCCATCGTGTTGAACATCGTCTTCATGCTGGCTAACATGGCCTTTGCGAGCGGCGCTTTCACCAATCGCTATGATTATCGTCCCGACGGATCTTATACCACGTCGCCTGAGACAAACGTCGGCCTGCTAGCGGCTTTTGTCATTTTGCTCGTGGTGACGATCGTCTTCAATATCCTTGTGATTCAGGCGCTTTCCAAAGGCGTCGAACGGCGAGCCAAGCTGACCCAGGGTCTGGTCAAGCTATACCAGGAAGAAGGCTTGGACAAATATTACGATTCGACCATAGTTGAGGGTTACCAGGCGCGCTATGGCCTTTATCGCAATATTGTGATGATCGTGGGTTTGCTGGCGGTAGCTATACCGGTAGTATTCCTGTTTGTCTGACACCTGGAAAGGTAATCAGGACAGTTTGTGCGGAGAAATTAACGTAGGAACTGAACTACGGGAGTGACTCGCCCGGCTGGTTGATTTAAGCCCGTAGCGTGGCGCCAAGCTGGGACATCAACGTGGACACGATCTCGGCCATGACCTTGTCTACTTCGTTGTCGGTAAGTGTTGCCGCAGGGGATTGGAAGCTCAACCGGTATGCCAGCGACTTCTTGCCATCCGGAACCTGCTTACCGGAATAAACATCGAATAACCTGACTTCCTTGAGCAGCGAGAAATTGGCAAGTATGTCCGAAACCTGCTTGTGAGTCACCGACTCGTCCAAAACCAGGGCGATATCCCGCATCACCGCCGGATATTTGGGAAGCGGTTGGTAACTGCGGCCAGGCCTCACCTTGGGCATGAGGCTGGTCAGGTTGATCTCAAACAGGAAGGCCTTCTCTTCGATATCGAAGTTCTTTAGTACCTTCGGGTGGACTTCGCCGAACACGCCGAACGTAACACCGGCGACAGAGATTTGCGCCTGGTGACCGGGACGTAGACCCGAGTCGTTGCCCGGTTCAAGCGTGTATGGCAAATTCATACGACCGAGGATAGTTTCCAACAGACCCTTGGCATCGTAGAAATCGAATGGGCGCTTGCCCTGCTGCCAACCGGCTGGTTCGGCTTCACCGGCGATGACGCCGCAGACCATTTCCGGCTCCGCCGGTAAACTCCCGGGCTTTGAGTGATAAGCCCGGCCGACCTCGAAGAACCTGAATCCGCCTTCTTCGAAGCGGCGATTGGAGGACACGGCGGTCAGCAAAGGAGCCCGCAGGTTGGTGCGCAAGCACTCCTGCTCGGAAGTCATCGGGTTCAGTAATTTGACAGGCTCGGCGGTCAACTTTCCGTCTGAAGTAGTGCGCTCAAGTGCATCGAAGCTGGAAAGCGACAGGGACATCATCTCCTGGAATCCGAAACCGGCAAGAGCGATGCGCCATAGTTTTTTGAAAGCCAAAATCGGCGGGCCAACGCGTTTGGGGATATCGCCGGAAAGCGGCCGGACCGGCAGGTTGTCGTAACCGTAGATCCGGGCGACTTCTTCTATCATGTCTTCGGGGATATTGAGGTCAGTCCGCCACCACGGGGAATAAACGCGCAGGAATTGAGTTTCGCCGCCGGTGCCGTATTCGGCTTCATCAACCGTTTCCCAGTAGAATTCGATCCCCAGCGCCTTGAATGCCCTGAGTATCTTGTCATAGCCAAGGTCGGCGCCAAGCACCAGGCTAAATCTGGATGCCGGAACCTGGACACCCAGCCTGGTTTTCTTGCCGGGATAAATATTGATCAATCCAGTGGCCGCCTGGCCGCCGCAGATTTGCAGAATCAATTGGACAGCCCTCTTCAGGGCATGCATCGCCAACTCCGGGTTCAAATTCCTTTCGAAGCGCATGGAGGCTTCGGAACCCAATTTCAAGCGATGGGAAGCGTGGTGGATGCCCGTGGAATTGAAATTGGCGGATTCGAGGATGATATCCTTGGTTTCAGCTGACACTTCTGAATTGGCGCCGCCCATGACTCCGGCGATAGCCACAGCCTTTTCGCCGTCTGCGATCATCAGGGTATCGCCCGAAAGTATCCGTTCCTCGCCGTCCAGGGTGACGAACTTTTCACCCTCGGCGGCGCGCCGTACATTGATTTTACCGCCAGCAATCTTCGACATGTCGAAGGCATGCATCGGCTGGCCGTATTCCATCATCACATAATTGGTGATATCGACAATGTTGTTGATCGGCCGCATGCCCACCGCGGTCAACCGCTTTTTAAGCCAATCAGGCGATTCCGCAATCTTTACGTCTTTCACGACCGCCGCGGTATACCGGGGACATAGATCGGGGGCATCGATGGTGACCGACAGGAGGGAGCTGATGTCCGGACCCTTTTCCTCGTAGGCCGTATCCGGCATCGTGATGGATTTGATTTCCATCTGCGGAATATCTTTGGACACGGTGACGGCAAATATTTCCCGGGCGATACCGGTTATGGACATGCAGTCCACCCGGTTGGGAGTGATATCGAGTTCCAGGACTTGATCGCCGAGAAGGTCAGCCAGTTTGGTACCGATGACAGCTTCAGACGGCAGTTCGAGAATGCCCTCGTGCCGGTCCGAGATACCGAGTTCCCGTTCGGAAAGGACCATCCCTTTGGATTCGACACCGCGGATAACCGCGGCTTTGAGTTCCATCGGTTGCCCGGTATGCCCGTCAACGAGCTTGGTGCCGATGCCGGCAAAGGCTACCTTCTTTCCGACCGCGACGTTCGGCGCGCCGCAGACGACCTTCGGCTGCTCGGAGCCGGTATTGACGGTAACCAGCCTGAGCCTGTCGGCATTGGGATGAGGTTCCACCGACAGCACTTCGGCCACGACTACCCCTTCCCAGGCGGGAACGGTTGAAGAAATGCCGGATACTTCGTTCCCGGCGGCTGTCAGCTTTTCAGCGACTTCTTCAGCCGGGATGTTTATGTCAACGTATTCTTTAAGCCAGGAAATAGGGGCTTTCATTTAGAACTGCCTCAGGAAACGCAAATCGTTAGCATAGAACAAGCGGATATCGTCGATGCCATATCGCAGCATCGGCAGCCGTTCGACGCCGATGCCGAAGGCAAATCCGGTGTACGTTTGGGGATCAATCCCGACGCCTTCGAGCACTTTTGGATGGACCATTCCGGCGCCGAGGATTTCCAGCCAGCCGGTATCGCCGCAGAGGCGGCAGCCGGCGCCTTTACAGACGGCGCACTCTATCGCCATTTCAACCCCGGGTTCGACAAAGGGGAAGAAGTCGCAGCGGAAACGGACGCGGCGGTCGGGCCCGAAGAAGCGACGGGCAAACTCAAATAAGGTGCCCTTGAGGTCCGCCAGCGATACGTTCCGGTCGACCATGAGACCTTCGATCTGGTGGAACATAGGCATATGAGAAGCGTCGGTAGCCTCATATCTGAAAACGCGACCCGGCACCACGATACGGATTGGCGGTTCCTTATATTTCTCCATGAACCGCACCTGCATCGGCGAAGTATGGGTCCGCAGCAGAATGTGCCGGTCACCGCTGGCGTCGGCCTGGTCCACCCAGAAGGTCTGCATTGTATCTCTGGCCGGGTGCTCTTTGGGGATATTCAGAGCGTCGAAATTGTAGCGGTCCAGTTCGACTTCCGGACCTTCGATGACCGAAAAACCGAGGCTGGAAAATATATCGCTGATTTCATTGACAATACGGGTCACCGGATGCAGTTTGCCGGAAAGCCATGGGCGGCCCGGCAGGCTGATGTCGATACCTGAGACTGCTTTCAAAGACTCCTCATTGATGGCGTGTTCCCTGGTTTTGAGCGCGGTTTCAAGCTCTTCCCGGACGACATTGGCGCCCGCGCCGACAGACTTGCGCTCTTCAACCGGAAGGTTGGCCAGCCCGCGCAGGATGGTGTTCAGGTCGCTTTTCTTACCGAGGTAAGCCACGCGCCATGCTTCCAGCGCCTCTTCGGTCATCAGAGCGGCTAGTTCGGCCAGGGCTTTTTGCTTGAGGTTTTCGATCGAAACGTTTTCAGTCATATCAGCAGCTTACAGGATACCGATTATAGCCATTAGCTAACCATCGGGTCAAATCATCCGGCAACTTCATTTTCCCTTTTACCCCGGCTATCTTCGATGTTATCATTAGCTATGACACCCCACGCGGTTGAGGTCCGAAACCTCACCAAACAATACAAGGATGTCACCGCCGTCGATAACCTGTCTCTCGATATTTTCGAAGGTGAATGCTTCGGTCTCCTCGGTCCCAACGGCGCCGGTAAGACCACCCTGGTAAAAATGTTGACCACGACGTCCCCTCTGACCGGCGGTACCATCAACGTCATGGGTATGGACCTCCACAAGGAGCCGCGAAGGATCAAATCCCTCTACGGTGTTGTTCCTCAAGGCGACAACCTGGATCCCGAGCTCTCGGTCATGGAGAACCTGATCACGTTCGCCAGATATTTTGACATCCCCAGGGAAGAGGCCAGGATCCGGGCGACCGGTGCGCTTTCCTTATTCAAGCTTGAACATAAAGCCAGCGGCAAGATAAAAAACCTTTCGGGAGGCATGAAGCGTCGGCTTCTGCTTGCCCGTGCCCTCCTTAACAAACCCCGCATCATCATCCTCGACGAGCCGACGGTTGGTTTGGACCCCCAATCCAAATATCTCGTCTGGCAAAAATTGAAGGGGTTGAAAAGCCGAGGCGTCACGTTGCTGCTGACCACCCAGAATATGGATGAGGCGGCGGTGTTGTCCGACCGCGTGGCTATCATGCATCAAGGGAAAATCCTGTCCCTAGACAAGCCAAATGCGTTGGTTGAAAAATATGTCGGCGATCGCGTGGTCGAAATTCTCCCAAATGAACAGCGCCGCGCAGAGCTGCAGGATGAACTGAATAAACGGGGCGTCGAATTTGAAGCGGTGGACAGCATTTTCCAGGTTTTTCATTCACCCACCGACGCGTTGTGCGCCGATCTGGGAAACTTAGGGTTCAACGCGTGGCAACGGCTGGGAACCCTGGAAGACGTATTCATCAAGTTGACTGGCCGGGGGCTGGTGGAATGATCCAGTTGCCTTCACGCCGGGCAATCCACATGTGGCAGCGCAACCGTGATGTTTTCGTCAGGCTCTGGTGGTCTCTGGCGCCGGCCTTCATGATCGAACCTGTATTGCTCCTCCTGGCTATCGGCCTGGGATTCGGAGCCTACATAGGGGTCATCCAGGGAGAGGAATATATCAATTATATCGTCCCCGGCATTCTGGCCAGTCACGCCATGACCACTGCCACCTTCGAAGCGACTTACGGCGCCTATTTTCGGATGGAGTACCGCCGAACCTACGACGCCATCCTGGCGACGCCCCTCAACATCGAGGACATCGTAACCGGCGAGATACTATGGGGCGCCACCCGCTCGGTCATTACCGCCACCATCATCATGATCGTGGCATTACTTTTCGGATTACTCAATTCATGGTGGGCCATACTGATCCCGGTCGTCGCCGGCCTGGTGGGATTCCTCTTTTCATGCCTGGCCATTATCTTTGTTTCCGTGGCTTCATCGGTGTATAGCTTCAACTATTACTTCACGTTGTTCATCGCGCCGATGACCTTCTTTTCGGGCGCCTTTTTCCCGCTGGACAATCTCCCGGCGGCAGTTGGCCGCATATCTCCCTTTTTGCCCCTGACCCATTCGGTCAGATTGATGAGAGCACTGGTAACAGGTGAGTTCGGCGTTTCGACGTTTGCTTCGTTTGCGATAGTTGTCGCCGCCATAATTGTGCTCTTTCTGATGGCCGCCGCTGTGATGAGACGCCGGGTGTTGGAATAGTCCAGCCAGGGTTCCGGTTCGAATTTTGTCGTTAAATTGCTTTATGTCCAGTTTCATCATAAAATGTATGATAAATTGTTTTATCATCCCGTTGAGCTTTCTCGCCTGTCTGCCTGAGGATCTGGCAAGTCAGATTTCCTATGCCCGATAGCGAATCCACCGGCAGCCCCGGCCAAAAACCGCCCGTCGATAGAAAACCCGACGGAAGCAAGCTGAACCCCGACCTTATTTCCAGGGAACAACGCCAGGGGTCCCGTCCGGGCGATATTTTCGTCAGGGTTAACCGACCCAGGGGATTTCAGAAGGTCGGTCCGGGACACTTTCTGGCGACGCCTGAAGCGCATATCCCTCAAGGCCGAGCTGACAGGCTGTTCCTTGCCATTAAGCGCATCTTCATCGGCCGGCCTTTGGCCAAGGTTGAGGAGTCTCAAGAACGGCTGGGCGTGGCCAAAGCCCTGGCAGTATTCGGCTCCGATGCCATCTCATCCTCGGCATACGCAACAGAAGCCGCTCTGCTGATATTGATGACGGCGGGCAGTGCGGCGCTTCACATCTCGCTTTACACCGCCGTCGCTGTTTCGGTGGTATTCGCCATCGTTGTTTTATCCTACCGCCAGATCGTGTACGCCTACCCGCAGGGTGGAGGCGCCTACAACGTATCAAAGACCAACCTGGGCAAAATGCCCAGTTTGATAGCCGCGGCGGCGCTGGTTATCGATTACATCCTGACGGTAGCCGTCTCAATAGTGGCCGGAGTCCAGGCAATTACTTCGGCGCTTATTGTTTCGGGTCACGGGCATTGGATCCAGATCCTGAACGATAAGTTGCCCGGGGTCGCTGAACCGGCGGTGGTGCTTTGCCTGGTTTTTATCGGCCTGATGACCCTGATCAACCTGCGGGGCGTCCGGGAATCAGGCACGGTATTTTCAATCCCGACATATCTCTTCATCATGGGCATGATCGCCGTCCTTGCCATCGGCATCTTCAAAGCTATCAACGGCACTCTGGCGCCCGCTTCACCCCCTCCGGTACTGCCGGTTCTGGCTCCCGTGACCCTATGGCTGGTCCTTCACGCTTTTTCCTCAGGCGCCGTGGCCATGACAGGCACTGAAGCCATATCCAACGGTGTGCCGTCGTTCAAACCTCCGGAATCACGCAATGCGGCCAGAACCATGACTTTGATGGCTGTTTGTTTGTCCGCTTTCTTCCTCGGCATCAGCTTTTTGGCTAATCACATGCATCTGGTCCCTGGAACCGAGACGATCATCTCCCAGACTGCTCTAGCCGTTTTCGGTCCCAACATCATCTACTATATTTTCCAGATTGCCACCATGGGCATCCTGGTGGTTGCCGCCAACACGGCTTTTTCGGGCTTCCCGCGCCTGGCTTCGGTGCTGGCTGCCGATGGTTTCATGCCCCGGCAGTTTCTTTTCAAAGGCGACCGGCTGGCCTTCTCAACCGGGATCCTTGCCCTGGGTGTCGCCGCTTCAGTACTCGTAGTGTTGTTCCAGGGCAATATCGGCAGCCTGATCAACCTCTACGCCATCGGGGTTTTTCTGGCGTTCAGTCTATCCAATTCCGGAATGGTCATACACTGGTTCCGCGCTAAAACCCGGGGTTGGCGGATAAACATGGTGGTTAACGGCACTGCCGCGGTAATGACGGCGATAATCCTCGTCATCGCAATAGCGACCAAATTCACCGAAGGCGGTTGGATTGTCATCGTCATGGCTCCGTTGATTGTTTTGCTTCTCCTGGCAACCCGCGACCACTACGATCGTGTCGCCGCCCAGCTTCGAGTTATCGAAGGGGAACCACTGCCTTCAAAGCTTGAACACATCACCATCCTTCCCATTGACGACGTTAATCGCGCTTCCCTCCGGGCGATGGCTTTCGTTCGCAGTATCTCATCAGAATCATTGGTCCTCCATGTCTCTACCAACCCCGAACGAGCCGAACGCCTCAAGCGAAAAATGGCGAAATTCGCCCCGGATTTCAAACTTGTTATCGTCGAATCGCCGACCTCATCGTTCGTCCAACCGATGATAACTTATATCAACGCCATCCACAGCCAGTCTCCGGACACCCTCGTGACAATCGTCTTCCCGGAATTCATACCGGCGCACTGGTGGGAGCAATTCCTGCATAACCGGACTGCGCGCCGCCTGTACCGGGTGTTCGAGAAACATCCCAATGTCGCCGTAGTTCTGGTTCCATATCAACTGGTCAAATAGAATTATGGATAAGGTCAAAAAGGCTCTGGCGGATTACATCGCGGTTCTTGCCAAATGTTCCATAGAAACCAGGATTCAAGAAGATCAAGGGCTCTATCAATTTCACCTTGCGCAAGCGGCTCTGATGTTCCTGGCCATCGAGAAAGATGGTTCGATCGATAAGCTGAAACAGATTACCGGCATGGTGAATCAGGTATATCAGTTGAATCCGCTCCACGGCCTGGCTGGGACAGTGGCAACCGAGGCTTTCAAAATATTCACCAACCTGGTGCAATCCGGTTAATCCTTAGAATCTCGGCTCGTCTCAAATTCGGCGGTCGATCTTTGTCGGCCTGCCTTGACGCTGCGTCTTACCGTGAATAAAATCGTCTTATGAGCAGCTACGATGTCATTATTATTGGCGGAGGTCCAGCCGGACTATTCAGCGCCCTGGAACTGTCCAGGAACAAAAACCTGAAAATCCTGCTCCTGGAAAAAGGCCGTGACATCGACGACCGCACCAATATCGTCAGCGGCCTGGGCGGAGCCGGTGCTTTTTCCGACGGAAAACTCACCCTATCGCCCAAGGCAGGCGGCCACTTGGCTGAGTACGTCGGTGAAATCGCAGCCGAAAAACTGATTCAGCACGTCGATAAGGTCTGGCTGGATTTCGGCGCCCCGGACAACCTCTTTGGAACGGGCCCGGAAGTTGCCGAGATTGAACGGAGGGCTTCTCTGGCCGGGTTGCACCTGGTGCCCCTGCCTGTCCGGCATTTGGGCACCGAACGATGCCACGCGGTCCTGAGAGCTATCCGGGATCACCTCAAGAACCTCGTTGAGATCCGGGTGAATACCCCGGTAGTCCGGATTGTCGAAACTGGGGGCAAACTTACTGGCGTGGAAATTTCCGGCGGTGAAATTATTGAGGCTAACAACGTCATCGCCGCCCCGGGGCGCGAAGGAGCCGACTGGCTGATGAAACAGTCCCGGGCTCTCGGACTGTCACTGGCCACCAATCCGGTCGATGTCGGCGTTCGCGTCGAACTACCCAACGCCATCCTGGACAACCTCACCAGCGTCCTTTACGAAGCCAAATTGGAATATCTCTCCAGGAGTTTCGACGACCGCATCCGCACCTTCTGCATGTGCCCCCAGGGTACCGTCGTACGCGAAACCACGGGCGGCGATGACCCGGTGGTCACCGTCAACGGCCAGAGTTACGCCTCTCATGACAGCCCCAACACCAATTTCGCCCTACTTGTCAGCACCCAATTCACCGAGCCCTTTAAGGAGCCGATCGCTTACGGCAAATATATCGCCAGGTTGGCTAACATTCTTGGGGGCGGTGTCCTTGTACAACGGCTGGGGGATTTGAAGAAAGGCCGTCGCTCAACCCCGGAACGCATAGACCGCGGTCTTGTGCGACCGACGTTGGAATCGGCCACCCCCGGCGACCTGTCCTTTGTCCTGCCCTACCGTCATCTCACCGGGTTGCTCGAAATGCTGGAGGCGATGGACAAACTGTCACCGGGAGTCGCCTCCGACCATACGCTTCTTTACGGCGTAGAGGTTAAATTCTATTCCTCGCGGCCGAAGCTTTCCGCCGGATTCGAGACGGAGATGCCGGGGCTTTTCGCCATCGGCGACGGGGCGGGGGTCAGCCGCGGGCTGGTGCAGGCAAGCGCCTGTGGGGTGGTGGCTGCGAGAGCCGTTCTTGCAAAGCTGGAATAAGCGATGCACACACTTTGGACAGGCTCGGCTCTCGATGCCGAAAACGGAATAAGAAGTTCGAAATGTGTGGTTCATAAATGATAATGAGCAAGACGCCAAGTGGCGCCCTGCTCATTTGGTTGCGACGACCTCCGGCTACTTCTTCCGCTGCTCTGTGTAATGCTCGATAGCCGCGGTCATGAATTTGGGCATATCGGGGTGGAATTTCAGGTAGAAGGCGGCGAAGCGTTCATCTTCCGAGTACATCCGCCCCAGGCCCAGAATCATCTCGTCGGTATAATGACTGAAGTTCTCCATGAGCTGCCGCCAACGGCCGATCTGCTCCTGGACCTCTTTGCTCCCGGGTCCCTTGCCCATGTTGGCGACGATATTCATGTAGATTTCGCCGAACTCCGCCTGGAGGGCGTCCCACTTCTGCTTGCCCATGGCCATCACTTTGGCTTCTGAGTCAGCGATGGTTTTTTCGCCGTATTTTTCACGGGCTTCCCGGCGTATAGCCTCCACTTCTTTTTCGGAGAAACCTTTATAATAGTCCTTGATTTCCATTTTTTTATTTCCTTTCAACTTCTGGATTGTCCTGTCCACCGTACCCAGCAGTTCGCCCAACCT
Organism: Dehalogenimonas formicexedens; assembly: GCF_001953175.1. Lineage (NCBI taxonomy): Bacteria > Bacillati > Chloroflexota > Dehalococcoidia > Dehalococcoidales > Dehalococcoidaceae > Dehalogenimonas > Dehalogenimonas formicexedens. The sequence continues at coordinate 1,568,588 of NZ_CP018258.1, forward strand.
GGCCACCTTTCCTCTAAGCAGCTCCCGATGCGACTCAAGGGCGGTCAGCAAGTCAAAGTCCGGTTTTTCCATGATGGCTCTGATATCAGACAATTCAAAGCCGAGTTCACGAAAGAACAGGATCTGTTGCAGGCGTAAAGCAGCCGCATCGTCATAACGGCGATAACCGGACTCCGAATATGACTCCGGTTTCAACAGTCCGATCTTGTCGTAGAACTGCAGGGTTCGCGGGCTGACGCCGGAGACTTTTGCCAGTTCCCCGGTAGCGTAACTGCGGGCGACGGCCACAGGTCTTCTCCTTACATACTGATTTATCGATCGACAGAAAGCAGTATAATCTATTACGTAACGTAATAGTCAAGAAAAACAATTCCGTCCGATGCATCGAACTATCACTGGGACTCGACGGTAGTACAGGCTTCCTGCCTGTACAGGCTTGCGTGGGCAAAAACCGAATAATCCGAAAAACAAAAGCTCAGCACCACATGATGCCGAGCTTTAGGCCCCATGCGAGATATTTTACTTTGCTTTTTCCAGTTTCTCGATCACCGAATTCAACATCGTTTCCTGTTGTTTCAGCTGTTTCCGGTACTCCGGTGTGCTGGTGTCGGTGATCTCCATTCGAAAATCGGATTTATAGTTATTCAAGATGTCCAGTACCAGGTCGCGTTCTTCGGGGGTGAAGTCCAGTGTCATCATATTTCTTCCTCCTCGTTTCAGTTTGCATTTTCATTGTAGCATCGGATTTTGGCATCCCAAAACCGGCAGTAACGGGAGAAGGTTTGATTTTGACTGGAATCAGCCCTTGAAAGCCTGGTTAGCCAGGGCATCAGCTTCGCGGTTTCTTTCACGAGGAATATAGGTATACCTGACGCTTTTGAACCTGGACTCAAGCGCCTTAGCCCTGGCGTACAGAAGCGCCAAACCCGGATTCTTAACCTGGTACTTGCCGGAGAGTTGCTTGACGGTCAATTCGGAATCGGCATTGAGCGATAAATCCGTCGCTCCCAGTTTGAGAGCCTCCTCCAGCGCCGCGATAACCGCATGGTATTCCGCCTGGTTGTTGGTCATGTTGCCAATAGCGCGGCAAATCGTCTTTAGCACCTGCCCCGAAGGCGTCCGGATGATGACCCCGATAGCCGAAGCGCCCGGGTTGCCGCGGCAGGCGCCGTCGGTGTTAGCGATAAGTTGGGTCAATAGTTCACTCCAGATATATGATGCGGTTGCAGTTGGCGCACCGTACTACATCGCCAGCGCGCGCCCTATGCAGCCACGCTGGGCTCACCGCGATGCCGCAGCCTCTGCAGGTACCCTGCTCGACCTTGGAGATGGCCTTGCCTTTCTGTTTTCGGAGGGCCTGATACTGGACCTGTACTTCAGACGGTATCTCAGGAAGAAGCCCGGCCCGGCGTGCCTCAAGCTCGAAAAGTTCGGCCATGGCGGAATTCAACTGGCCCTTAAGTTCACCATTATGGGCTGCCAAGGCTTCCACATGCCTTTGCAGGGCTATCTCGGCGTCTGAGATCGTTTTCTCTGTGGCTTCGAGCGCTTCCATCAACTCCAGCGATTTATCTTCGTAGGGAACCCGGTGTCCCCTCAACAGTTCGACATCTTTCTGCAGGGTGGTGAGCTCTTTTGGGCTGGTGATCCGGCCGCTGTAAAGCTTTTCCTCGTAGCCTTTGATCCGGTCGGTGAAATCGTCGACCTGGGCGTCGTTTTCCCTGAGTTCATGCTGCAGGCGCTTCAGCTCGGTTTGCCATCTTCCGATCGCGGCACGCTCCGCCGCCAGCGGGTCGGTCGCCAACTCGTTCTGAATGCGCGTTGATTTTTCCCTGGCGGCATCCGATGCCAGATCGATTTCCTGCAACTGGTATAGCAAACGGGGAATATTCACCATTGTTCCTATTGTACGTGTGCGAACGGCGGACTTCAATCAGCCAATGGTAGACATCTTGCCACTTTCCCAGTTTTGGGGTAGTCTATCATAGATATTTTTGAGAGTGCTCAGGGATGATTGATAACATTTTCGATTTTTTCTTCGGGAGTTTTCCCGGATTTATTGCCTTTATCTTTACTGTCTTGATTTATTTCTTGCCAACCATTATCGCTTTTGCGAGACATAAGAATTTTTGGATTATCGGCGGTTTCAACATCTTGCTCGGTTTGACTATCACCGGAGGCATACTTTTCGCGGATGCGTTTTTGGGGCTAACTTTTTTTGGATGGATGTTAGCCCTGGTTTGGTCGGTCAAGAAGTAAAGCCCTTCAAACTAAAAGCGTTCTCAAAAGGCGGGTGATCACCCGCCTTTTCTTTGTTCCAAATTTAATCCGCCAAAAGACCATTCAAACCCGGCGATTTTCGATGTTTGCCGCGTTCTAAAATATTTTTGTTAAAAGTATTGACAATGCCCTACCCCGCCCATAAAATGGGTAAACGTGGTAAATTGTGGGAGAAGGCGGGGGCTCCCAGCGAATGTTGTTTTTCGGTGAATTCCATTACAAGTTAGACGAAAAAGGCCGATTGCCGGTGCCTCCCCATTTCCGCGCGCCCCTGCAAGAAGGCATCGTCCTGGCACCCGGCCTGGATGGCTGCATCGACGCTTATTCCAACAAGGAATGGGAAGTATTTTCCTCGGGTATCGCCGCCGCGTCAACCAGCCCCTCCAAGCTGCGCAAGCTCAAGCGCACCATGTTCGGCCAGGCTTTTCCGGCCTCGATCGACGGCCAGGGAAGGATTTCACTGCCCGAGCCCCTGCGTTTTTACGCCGGCATAAAGACCGATGCCGTGGTTGTCGGGGTTTCCGACCACTTGGAAATCTGGAGCAAGTCCGCCTGGGATTCGGAAAAAGCCGATGACCAGGCCCAGGTCTGGCAAATCATGGAAGGGCTGGAAAAGCGCTAAGATGCCGATCTCCCATCTGCCGGTAATGCTCGATGAAACGCTGCAGGCCCTGGCGGTCGGTCCGGGCGGGCGTTATATCGACGGCACCGTCGGCGCCGCGGGTCATTCCCGCGCCATCCTGGAACTGGCTTCCCCCGGCGGTCAGCTCCTCGGCTTCGACTCCGATCCCGGAAGCCTTGAAATCGCCCGGCGGAACCTTGCCGGGTTCGAAGGTTCTTACCTTTTGATCAACCAGAACTTTGCCACCATGGAGACGGCGGCCAGGGCTCATGACTTTTACCCGGTAAACGGCATTTTATTGGACCTCGGCCTGGCGTCGATGCAGCTCTCCGAAACCGGCCGGGGCTTTTCATTCCAGTACGACGCTCCCCTGGACATGCGTTTCTCGCCGGAGCAGAAACTGACCGCCGCCGAGATCGTTAATTCCTACGCCGAGGCAGAGATCGCCGACATCCTGTGGCGCTACGGCGAGGAGCGCTTCAGCCGCAAGATCGCGCGGCGAATCGTCGAGTCGCGCACGCTCAAGACAACCGTCGAACTTGCCAACCTTGTGGCCAAAACCATCGGCCGGTCCGGCGACATCCATCCGGCCACCCGCACTTTCCAGGCGCTCCGCATCGCCGTCAACGAGGAGCTCCCCCGGCTTGAAAGCGCCCTTGAGCAGGCGACGCGCCTGCTCGGTTTCGGCGGCAGGCTGGTGGTCATCAGCTATCACTCGCTGGAGGACCGCATCGTCAAGCAGTTCATGCAGCAGGAATCGACTGACTGCATTTGCCCCGCCGATCTGCCGGAGTGCCGCTGCGGCCATGCCGCCAGGCTGCGGATTTTGAATAAGAAGGTCATTACCCCGTCTGAAGACGAATTACGTACCAATCCTAGGAGCCGCAGCGCCAAGCTGCGGGCTGCCGAGCGCATCCTCAGCCGTGAGGAGCCGGGGGTGTCGCTTGAAGACCATTTTTTTCTGAGAGAGAGAAGAACAAGAGTGGCCAGGTATGGCCTTGAGGCGGGCCTCCCCACTCTTCGCCGCGGACCACCCGGATTCACCGCCGGGTCAATCTGCCCTGACAAAAGGAGGGCAGCGATGTGAAAAAGGCGAATAGCCTGAGATATTGAACGGCATCCCAAAGTAAATTTGAGTAAGACAATCTAAGGAGGAGGCAATGAAACGTAGGGTCGTCACGGCAATTGATGTCGGTACTACCAAGATCTGTACCGCCATCGCTGAAATCACTGAAAGCGGCGCCACCCAGGTTATCGGGGTTGGCATTAACCCGTCCCACGGCTTGCACAAGGGGCTGGTGGTCAACATCAACGACGCCGCCGCATCCATCCGCGAGTCCATCAGGAAGGCCGAACAGGCTGCCAATTACAAGGTTGAGTCCGCCTATGTCGGCGTCACCGGACGGCACGTAAGCTCGGTCAACAACAAAGGCGTCGTTTCCATCACCAGGGGCGACCGTCTGGTCCGTCCCGATGATCTCAAGCGCGTCCTGAACAGCGCCCAGTCCATCAAGGTCCCCAACGACCGCAAACTCTTACACGTCATCCCCCGCAATTACGCTATCGACGGCCAGGTCGGCGTCCGGAACCCGGTCGGCATGCATGGCTTCAGGCTCGATGTCGAAACCCATGTCATCACCGCCGCTTCCGCCTCGGTGCAGAACCTGGTCAAGTGCATCCGCGGCCTGGGCATCGAGATCGATGACCTGGTCCTGGAACCCCTGGCCTCCAGCGAGGCCGTCCTGACCGAAGATGAGAAACAGGTCGGCGTCGTACTGGCCGATATCGGCGGCGGCACCACCGACGTCTGCATCTTCAAGGACGGTTCCATCTGGCACACCGCCATCCTTCCGGTCGCCGGCTACCAGCTCACCCGCGACGTGGCTATCGGCCTGGGGCTGCCGTTCGACGTCGCCGAAGAGATGAAGAAGCGCTACGGTTCGGTTATGCCGGTCTACGAGAGCCGCATGGAGCAGAACCCCATCTCCGAGGACGGCCACGGCATCAGCTACCAGGACCTGTGCGACATCCTCCGCGCCCGGATCGAGGAGATCACCCGGCTTATCCTCCTAGAACTGCCCGGCCAGGACTACGAGAGCGTCGTACCCGCCGGAATCGTCTTCACCGGCGGTTCCTCCAACGTCGCCGGCCTGGAAACCCTCGGCCGCGACGTGTCCCGCCTGCCGGTCAGAGTGGGCATGCCGGGCAACATCTACGGCCTGACCGACGCCCTCAGGGATCCCGCCTACGCCACCGGCGTCGGCCTGCTGCTCTGGGGCGCCAAGAACCAGCCCAAAGCCAAAAGCTGGAACCCCTTCGCATTCTTAGATCGCGTGAAAGGGCTGCTCGCCAAGTTCAACTTCGGCGGCACTAGAAATACCACCAATACCTGAAAAATAAAAGAGACGGAAATAAAGAGGAGAAAAAGAATATGGCTAAGACGAGTTACCTGCCCAATCCCGCCAGAATCAAGGTGTTCGGCTGCGGCGGCGGCGGCTGCAACGCGGTCACCCGCATGGTCCGCGAAGAAATCCAGGGCGTTGAATTCATCGCCCTGAACACCGATGCCCAGGCCCTGGCCATCACCGAAGCCCCCGTCCGCGTCCAACTCGGCGAGAGGGTCACCCGCGGCCTCGGCGCCGGCGGCGACCATACCATGGGCCAGAAAGCCGCTGAAGAGTCCCGCGACGACATCCGCGAGCTGGTTTCCAATTCCGAGATGGTTTTCGTCACCGCCGGCATGGGCGGCGGCACCGGCACCGGTTCCGCTCCCGTCGTGGCTGAGGAAGCCAAGAAGAGCGGCGCCCTGACCATCGCCGTAGTCACCAAGCCGTTCTCGTTCGAAGGTTCGCACCGCATGAAGACCGCCAAAGAGGGCATCTCCAAGCTCCTGGGCAAGGTCGACACCCTGATCATCATTCCCAACGACCGCCTGCTGGAACTCTGCGATGCCAAGACCGGCGTCGACACCGCCTTCAAGATGGCTGACAACGTCCTGCAGCAGGGCGTCAGGGCTATCTCCGAGGTCATCACCGTCCCCGGCACCATCAACCTGGACTTCGCTGATGTCAAGGCTATCATGAAGGACGCCGGCCCCGCCTGGATGAGCATCGGCCGCGGCGCCGGCAAGAACCGCGCCATCGACGCCGCCCGCGAAGCCCTGGCCTCCCCCCTGCTGGATGTTTCCGTATCGGGCGCCCGGGGCGTCCTGTTCAACGTCGTCGGTCCAGCCGACCTGTCCCTGTATGAAGTCAACGAAGCCGCCGAGGTCATCCGCAAGGCTGTCGATCCGGACGCCAACATCATCTTCGGCGTCGGCTCCAACACCAACATGGGCAACGACGTCCATATCACCCTCATTGCCACCGGGTTCAACGTTGCCACGGAGGAAGGCGAAGCCGATGATGAACTGACCGCCAAGCTCCGCGGCATCAAGAACGAGGAAGAACTGGACGTTCCTTCCTTCCTGCGCCGCCCGCTGTTCTCCCAGAACCGCGCCCCGGCTCCCGAACCGTCCCGGTCCAACCGGCCCCCGACCCGCAGCACCTACCGGTAGCCTCCTCATTATTGGATATAGCGAAGGCGGTGGACAAAATCCACCGCCTTCGTTGTTACCGATAAATTGAATAAGCACCAAAACCCAATTTCTAAATGCCAAACAAATTCCAATTTTCGAAATCATAAACACCGATAATATTCGTTTTTCGCGTTTTTCGCTAAAAGTTTTATGAAGAAACGAATCACTGATTTCAGCTTTAGCCCAATCGTGAGATCCATTCCAAAAACGAAGGAAAACCAACCGGCAAACACCCGAAGTAGTCGATCTATCAACGCCCCGCACGAAAACAATTGAAACAATTCGGATGGGCGGTTGTCGTCGCGCGTGTCCCTGGTTCTCGCGTCCCGGGTCCGCATTCCGGCGCCTGCCAGTCCCTTGCCGATGAAGAATGTGAAAACGAATGAAACAAACCGGATAGTCGGGAATTGTAATACGCGTTATTCCATGCGGACCACAATGCGCCAGATAGAGAGCTTGTCAGAGTAACCGTCCGATACAAGTGTTCTGTTTCGTTCACGGGTATTATAGCACGGGCGTTCACAGGTTTGTCAAGCGTCTCGTGTCGTTATTGGTGGAATGTTTTGTTATGTCCTGTGGGGGCGGGTTAAAAACCCGCCCCCACAGGACATGGAGGGCGACCTACGGGTCGCCCTCCAGTGGATTTATTGATGCCTTCTATCGTTGCTACCCCGCCCCTCGAAGATAAACTTCAATTTGGGCTATGATATAGATGCCATGCCTCAGACCAAGGACCACCTCTACTGCAAGGCGCTGCGCCAGGCGATAACCGCCGCGGGGACGGCTGCTCCCCTGAAAGACAAGCTGGAGGCGATCACGCGCATCGTCTCACGCACCTTCGATACCGGCGCCGCCATAAGCCTGCTCGACGCCACCGGCAGCCACCTCATCCAGACCGCCCACTGGCGCCTGCCGCCGACCTATGTGCAGAAGGGGCTGATCGATGTCGGCAAAAGCCTGAACGAAACGGTCTCGGGCGCCCCTGTTTTCATCGAGAACGTGGCCGCCGACAGCCGGGTTCAGTACTCTTCGGCGGCGGTCAAAGCCGGGATCGTGTCCATCTTCGGCGCCCCGATTTCCCAGGACGGGCACCAGATCGGCGTTTTGAGGCTCTACTTCAAAAAAACCCCGGTTATCACCTTCCAGGACACCAGCTTCGTGAAAGCCCTGGCTCAACTGGCCGGCATCGTGCTGTCCCGCCAGACAATCGAAGTAAAAGGGGAGGTGCCCGCTGCGCCGGCCAAGCAGGCCGGAATGGTCAAATTCAACCACGCCAGCGAGGAGGAATTTGCCCGCATCCTCGATTTCTACAACGTGCCGTGGATGTACGAGCCGCGGTCTTTTCCCATCGGGCGAAAAAAGCAGGGCACCCCCGAACTCTTCACCCCGGATTTCTACCTTCCCAGCCTCGACCTCTACGTCGAGCTGACGACGATGAAGCAATCCCTGGTCACCCAGAAAAACCGCAAGCTCAAGGCTCTGAAAACGCTTTACCCGGAAACCAAAATCACGCTGTTATACAAGAACGATTACGAAAAACTCCTGGCCAAATACGGCACCGGGCCGTTGGCGGAGTCGCGCGCTCACGGGGTCAGCCGGATCCTGTACTCGGCGGCGGAAATCGACCAGCGGGTCAAGGATATCGCCGCAAGAATATCCGCGGATTACGCCGGCAGGCGCCCGGTGCTGCTGGGGGTGCAGCGGGGCTTTCTGTGCTTCATGGCCGACCTCATCCGCCAGATAACCGTGCCGATGGACCTGGACTTCATCGCCATCTCCTACTACTCCGGCGCCAAGGAACCGGCGGTAAAGATCACCAAGGAGGCCGATCTGCCGCTGGCGGGGCGTCACATTCTGCTTGTCGAGGACATCGTCGACACCGGCATCACCCTGAATTACATCCTGAATTATCTCCAGGAAAAACAGCCGGCCAGCCTGTCGGTCTGCACCCTCCTCGACCGCGAGGCGCGGAGATTGGTGAACATCAAGCTGGATTACACCGGGTTCAACGTCCCGGATGAGTTCGTGGTCGGCTACGGCCTGGATTACCACGAGGAATACCGTAACCTGCCGTTCATCGTCGTGCCGCAGATAAAGGGACCGGAAAAGGAGAAATCCGAAGCACTAAATACGAAGCACGAAACCAAAATTAAGGAAGAATAATCAAAAAGAAGCAACCAAGGGGATGGGAGCGGTATTTCGGATTTCGAAATTCGTATTTCGAATTTGGTAAAAAATAGGGATCCCAGGTAGCCTCTGCCCCCGGGTCAGACCCTTCAGAACTCCCTGGCAGGACCGGCAAAGTTTTCAATAACGCTCCCAGGACGAACCTTGGGTTGATTAAGTTTCCCTTTCAGGTACCCCGCCAGTTCAATGCTCTGAAGACCTTCCCATTGCATTGGTTACCTGGGACACTTACATGATGGCATGAGACCGAGGCTTAAGTCAAAACCGGATCGGGGAGTATACAGCTATTCGTCGTATTGCGCCGATCGCCGTTTTCTCCTCAATCCTCGCGATTAGGCGGTTGACCATGATTTTTCGCACCAGGCCAACGGGCCGACAATAAAAATCCAAAGCGCTGACCGGGCACAACCTCCGCGACAGGTAAGGTGAGGCCGTTATTGGAAATTTGTAGTATTGGTATTATTTGGCCATTGGTATGATTGAACGGAGGGAGGCGTGGCGGAGTGGAGAAAAAGGGATCCCAGGTAGCCTTTGCCCCCGGGATAAATCCTTCAGACTCTCTGAACAGGGTCTGCGAAGGTTTTCTTAAACTCTTCCAGGACGAACCTTGGGGTTGTTAAGTTTTCCTTCCAGTAGCCCGATCAGGTCATTGCCTGACGGTGATTCCCACTGCATTGGTTACCTGGGACAGCTACTATGATTTCACACCCGTATAACCGGCGTCAAAGTCATTGAGGGCAAATCAGAGCCAAAGGGATCGTTATTTCGGCAATAAGCGATAGGTTCTACTTGTTTGTTTCACAGTTTAAAAATATTTAAATCGAACGGAAATGCTAATCCAGGCAATGCCGAAGCCAAACCTCAACGTCTGGAAAGGACCAGGAACGCCAGACCAAGGACAAGGATGGCGACGGCCCAGATGAACATCTTAGCGAGGCCGATGAGAACGATGTAGCCCACCAGAATAAGTCCCAGGCCGCCCACCACCAGCAGGATGCCGATGGTCCCGATCTTCTGCAAAAACGAAGACACGGGGCCTCCATCACCCGCCCCCGAATCCGGGCCGCCCTGCCGCATCCAGCGCCAGACAACCAGGACAGACAAAAGGACAATGACGGTCAGGACGATTTCGAGCAATCCCAGACGCATGAAATCAGCTTAAACTCTGGCGGCCTCCGGTGTCAATGGAACCAGCCGGATACCAGAAACATTACGATGGTCATCAGGATCAAAAGACCACCGGCGCCAGCCGCCAGGAAAACAGTCAGGGCGCGTTCCCTGGAACGGGCGATACTTAGAACGCCGGTAATGAATGATGCGATACCGGCGATCATAGCCGAGACGGAAGCGATTACGGGTAAGGCCGATGTCGAGGCGATTTCACTCCCGTCCTGTTCGATGGCGACCAGCGCCCGGCCGATGGCGACGAGCGCGAAGAAGGCGACGATCAGCCACACCGACCATTTCCCGAGCGCGGTTTTCGGCAGGAAAGACATCAGCTAATGCTAGTCTGTCTTACCAACCGGAGTCAATCGGCTGGTTATATGTAGAGGTCCCGCCGGTTGTAGGCGATGCGAGCCCCCGTTACCGCCACGGCGACAATGACCAAAGACAGGCCGATGAAGACCGGGTCGAAGCGCGACTGGTGCAACAGTTCCGCCGGGTCGAAATACATAAACGGCGTCAGGTATTTCAAGAAGTCAAGGCTGCTGTTGAGGGTGACCACGACGGACAGGAAATAGGTGCCCAGCAGCACGAACAAAGCGGTGGAACTGGCCATCTTGTAACGCTTGAGGGCGGTACCTATAAAAACGCCGATCGAAAGAAACACAAGTTGTAACAGGAATAGCGCCGCCATGCTCAGCGCCAGGAATTTGTAAAAGGCGCTGTCCGGCTGGTAGTTGGTGGTGGCAGCCACCGAGATCCCCCAGGTAATAAGCAATAGCAGGACGCAGTTGACCAGCGCAGCCAGGGTTTTCGAAATAACGACGCGGCTGCGGGTAACCGGCAGGGTAAGCGAGAATTCGACCGTTTTATCCCGCTGTTCCTTGGCGATGATGTCGGCGCCCCACATGGCGGCGGCGATCGAAAGAAGCAAGGCGAAATACAGGAACATGATGCCGTAAAAACCGGAGACAGTCGTCAGGTTGAACGCCTGCAGGTTCAAGATGGTAAGCACCTGCTGCGGCAGGCTGTTCAGGGTGTCCAGAAGGTCCGGGTTGTTATAGTAAGCCGAAAACTTGGAAACACCGACGATGACGAACAGGATGACGACCCCTCCCCAGATCAAAAGAGACCGGAAATTGGCTTTAAGTTCCCGTAAAAATATATTCATCTCGGCTCCTAGGCCACCGCCGGAATGTCGCGGCGGGTATACAACATGTAACCGGCGGCGATCGAAACGACGATCACCAAAACACTGACCACTACCAATGGGGCATCGTACGAATTGTGGCCGATGATATACACCGGGTCGAAATGCTTGAACGGGCTGATCTTTTCAAGGATGCTGCTGCCCAACAAGTTACCGAAAGCAGCCAGCACGTACATGCCGAAACTGAGCGCCAGGGCGTAGGTGATAACACTCCGGACTCTCTTCACCAGAAGGGAGACACCTAAACCCACCCCGAGGAAAAAGAGCTGGAAGACAACGATGCTTGCCAGCAGCAGAAAGAGAGTTCCGGTATCAAAAGACTGACTGCCCTTGAACAGATTAAGGAAGGTCAAGCTGGCGACCCAGGTCGCGGCATTGGTGATCGTCAGGCCGGCGAACGCCGCCAAAAGCTTGCTGGAGAGTATCCGGTCTCTCTTGACCGGCTTGGTCAAAAGAAAATCAGCGGTCCATTCGGCTTCTTCCACCGATACCAGTCCGAAGCCGTAACTTGCCGCCTGGATAGCCAGGAGTAACTGGGCGAACAGGAACATGAAGCTGTAAAAGCCCAGGATGGTCGACAGGTCCACGCCATTTAGGCCGAAGGCGATGAGCAATTCCTTGGGGAAATTGTTCAGGAAATCATTGACCGATCCTATCTGGCTGGATATTGTGGAGAACATCGCCGAAAAGGCGAAGACGACGGCGGCGACGGCTACCGACCAGCCGAGAGCCGATTTCAGTTTCATCCGGAATTCATGTAAAAAAACATTCGCAACCATATTTCACCTACTCGTAGTAGTGCATGAAGATCTCTTCGAGGGACGGCTCCTCGATGGTGACATCGGCCACCGTGTTCTCGGCGATCCGGCGCATCACCACGTTGATATCACCGTTATACAGGAATCGTACCAGGCCGTCCGAGTGTTCCAGATTGGTGACACCCGGCAGATCGAAGCAGGAAGCTTCGATCTCGCCGGCCACCTGAACTTTCTTGTAGTTATCCTTCTGGAGGGTGCGGATGTCATCGATCTTGATGATGCGCCCCTCCTTGATAATGGCGACCCGGTTGCATAATCGCTGCACTTCTCCCAGGATATGGGACGAGAAGAACACCGTCACGCCGCGCCTGTTCTCATCCCTGATGAGATCGAAGAATTTGCGCTGCATCAGAGGGTCAAGGCCCGAGGTCGGCTCATCGAGGAATAGCAGCTTCGGCCGGTGAAGCAAGCCCTGGACGATGCCGACCTTCTTTCTATTGCCGTATGAGAGATCCTCAATCTTCCGCTCCAATTCAAGTCCCATAAGTTCGGAAAGCTCATGCATCCTTGCTTTGTGGTCGCCGGGATAAAAGCTCGCCGAATAGTTCAAAAGGTCCTTGACCTTCATCCGGTCGTAATAAAAAACCTCCGAAGGCAGGTAACCGATGTCTTTTCTGATCTCAGGACCGAACGCGATGCAGTCCTTACCAAAGATAGAGGCGCTGCCGCTGGTGGGATAAATGAGACCGAGCAGCAGGCGGATGGTGGTGGACTTGCCGGCGCCGTTGGGACCGATGAAGCCGAAAATCTCGCCTTCCTCAACCTTGAACGATACGTCGTTGATGCCGCGGGACTTGCCGTAATACTTGGTCAGGTGGTTGACTTCGATGACACTCATCAAATGCTCCTTATCGACTCCCTGAAGGTGTATTGGAGACCTCTCCGAAAAGGTCGATGTCCTTTTTAACGAATCCGTAGAACGCCAGCCGGGTCATCTGCTTGAGCTTATCCATGTTCTGCATCCAGTTCTGGATCAGCTCTTTTTTGGCGGCGAACCCTGCCCTCAACACATCCAGATACTCAAGAAAAACTTCCGCGTCGAGGGATTCATTGATGTATCCCTGGGCCTTCCCCTCAGCCAGGAAGTCCCGCCACATCGGCCAGGCTACGTTCCGGAACAGTTCTTCAATAAACGGAGCGATGTCCCGGTCCTGGCTGAGCATCTTGGCGATGACCTCATCGGAGGCCGCCGAGGCGATGGTGATTTTGCCCGCCACGATGCTGGCGAGTTTTTGGTCGAAGGGCAGGTCGGATTTTATGAAACCCTCGGCCATACGCCCGATTTCGGCGATGACCGATTTTGCGGCGGCCAGCACCAGCGCTTCACGGCTGCCAAACTGGTTATATATCGTTGTCGGGGAAACTTTGGCGGCGGCGGCGATATCCTCCACCGAAACCTTGCGGACGTCGTGGGTCCTGCGGAACAGGTCTACCGTGGTCTCGATGATGACCTGCCGCTTGCCGCCCCTTCCTCGCCCACTTTGTAGTTTTTGAGTCATATACTACAATTATACAATATCCTGTCAATATTATTTGAAGGTATTGACAAGCAGGGTTTGCCAGAATATACTCGGTATTAGTACCGGTTTTAGTACCCAATGAAATCGGGCAGGAGGAGAGTTATGGACAAATCCATCAGGGAACTATTCGACCTTTCCGGTAAAGTCGCCATTGTCACCGGAGGAGCCCAGGGGATCGGCAAGGGAATCGCTTTGAGGCTGGCCGAAGCCGGAGCCAGCGTCGCCGTCTCTGATATCAATCTAGAATCAGCCCAGGCAACCGTCGGCGAGATGAAAAAAATGGGCTATAAAGCCGTGGCGGTGCAATCCGACATCAGCAAGGTAGCCGAGGCGGAAAGGACCGTACAGGAGACCGTCAAACATTTCGGAGACCTGCACATCCTGGTGAACAACGCCGGAGTTTACCCGTTTGCCTCAACCGAAACGATGACCGAAGCCACATGGGACAAGACCCTTAACATCAATTTGAAGGGTTTGATGTTTTTCTCTCAGGCCGCTGTCAGGGCTATGGCTGCCAAAGGTCACGGCGGCAAGATCGTCAACATCGCTTCGGTGGACGGCTTGCACCCCACCGGCAACCTGCTTTCGTATGATGCCTCCAAAGGCGGCGTTATCATGCTTACCAAAGCCCTGGCCAAGGACCTGGCGCCGAAGGGGATCAACGTTAACGCCATCGCTCCCGGCGCCATCGTCACCCCAGGTGCTTCCGGCGGCCTTGCCGGAATGAGCCAGGAGCAGATCGACGCGGTCACCAAGGCGTTCCTGGCGACCATACCCATGGGCCGGCAGGGCACTCCGGACGATATAGGGCGGGTGGCACTATTCCTGGCTTCTGACGCCGCGGATTATATTACCGGCAGCGTCGTGGTAGCCGATGGTGGCTATCTGGTCGGATAGGCACTATACCCTAAGCCGGGGGAATACAGTCCGGGCAACGTTAAACCGGCAGCCCGGACTGTCCAAAAATAACCGGCTATGGTAGCAAGTATCCGGTTTAGAGCTAGGTGCCGGCGTATTGGGCTACTATTGTCCGCAGGTCCCGGATATCCACCGGCTTGGTTAGATAATCCACCGCGCCCATGTTCAACGCCAAGTGCTTGTTCATTTCATAACCCACGGCGGTCACCATGACCACCGGTATCCGCTTGGTAGCCTCGTTTTTCTTAAGCTCGGACAGCGTCATGTAGCCATCGATTTTTGGCATCATTACGTCTAAAAGGATCAAGTTCGGTTTTTTGGCTACCGCCGACTCAATTCCCGATTTGCCGTTGGATGCCGTCACTACCTGGTAACCGGCCGCGGTCAGGACATCCCTGATCAAAGTGGTCGCCATCGGATCGTCGTCGACTGCCAGAATGGTTTTCAATTTTCCGCTCCTTTTTGTTGCACCGGTATTTCAAAGGTAAATGTTGCCCCTTTGTTACTGCCTTCACTTTGCACCCAGATACTGCCGCCGTGCATTTCCACAAGCCGTTTACTGATGGCGAGCCCAAGCCCGGTGCCCGGGGTTTTGGACAAAAGGCCGCCCTGCACCTGATAGAAATCGGTAAACATTTTGCCTTGAGACTCCGACGGTATCCCTATGCCGGTGTCTGACACACTCACCCGAAGATGACCGTCAATACGATTGGCCTCAATTGTTATCCTCCCGTCATCAGGGGTGAACTTGATAGCGTTCGAAAGCAGGTTAAATAAGACCTGTTTTATCTTTCGCGCGTCTGCCTGGAGTTCATCGGCGGCGGCGCCGGGGTTGAGACTGGTCTTCAACTTGACATGTTTCTTAGCCGCTTTTTCCTTTATCATCAGGAGGCTCTCCTGGATGAGCGGTCCGATACTGATATCCGAAAGCTCCAAATGGCTTTTGCCGGCTTCGATTTTTGAAAGATCCAGGATATCGTTAATCAGGCAGAGCAGGTGCTGGCCGCTGCCCAAAATGTTGGTCACGTACTCAGCTTGCTTTTCATTCAACGACCCGAAGATCTGCTCCTCCAGAACCTGCGAGAATCCTATGACGGCGTTGAGCGGCGTCCGGAGTTCATGAGACATGCTGGCGAGGAAATCACTCTTGGCCTGATTCGCGGCATTGGCTTCGATCGCGGTTTCCTCGAGTTGCCGTGTGCGCTCCTCGACCCTGGCTTCTAACTGGGCATTCATCCTGAACAAAGCCCTATTCAGCTTCGTCAGCTCCAGAGCAGCGTCATGGCGTTCGATGGCGCTGCCTATGATTTCCGCGGATACGCGCAAGACCGAAAGGTCTTTTTCAGTCCAGCTGCTGCTATTGGAAATATTATCGATACCCATGAACCCGAGCAGTTTTCCCTTACCTCTGAGCGGCATGGCGACAGTCGAGGATATAGATTGGTTGTCCATGAGCGATTTTTCGGCGGCGGCTTCCGGGGGAAGCTGGGAGACGTCACGCACAAGTATGGTTTCGCCTGAATTCAGTTTTTCAATCCACCAGGAGAACTTCGAAATCGGGAGGTTCTGCAGATTATGTTTCAGGGAATCGACATCCCTGGCGCACCATTCGTTCGTATTGGACATCGACCTTCCGTCTTCCGAAGCCCGATAAAGGTAGGCGCGGCTGGCGCCGCTCAAGTACCCGATATCGGAGAGCGATTCGTCGATGGCGGTGTTAAGGTCGGCGGTGGTCGCGAAGCGGGAAGAGATACCGGCGATTGTCTGCTCCAGGTACAAGCGGTATTGCACAATTTCGGCGGCTTTTTTCCGCTCTACCAATTCCGTTTCCAGGACGATTTTTTCGCGCCGGGCTATTTCGGCCTTGTAGCTCTCGGTATTGTCGTGAAGAATGACCAGATAACCGCTCACTCTCTTGTGGGTCTTGATCCCGGTGATGAGTACGTCTTGAATGCGCTGCTCGCCAGCCCGGGTGGTCACAGCGCTGGTCCGCTGCCCGCCTGCCGGCAACTTTTCAAAATTGATGTACATCAATTGCGGCAAGATTGAGGCCAGTGGCTTGCCTATGATGTCGGCGTGGTCGGGCACCAGCATTGCCCGGGCGGCGGAATTCAGGTCGATCACCAGCCTCGCGGTATCGAGGACAATGACGCCGTCGAGAATGCTGTTAAAAATAGCGTCCCGGGCCACCGGAGCAACTTCCACCAGGTGAAACCTCGAAAGTCCGAAGTAAAACACCACCCCGGTGATGGCGAACGCCAGGGGGGTCGGATCCACGGAGGAAAACATTGAAGGAGCCATCAGAAAAAGAGCGTTGCCAAGCCAGGGTACGAACGTGCCCAGGAACATCACCATGATCTGGTTGCGGTAGATCCCGGTAGAATGCCGCATCAGATTGAAAAGGTTCCAGGTTCCCGTCGCCAGCAGAACATAAGAATACGAGGCAAACACCCAGAACCAGGCGCCGTGGGTTACCTCATCGACCGGGTGGTTTCCACTGGTATTGAGCCAGATATCTTTCCACATAAGATGGTGGGCGCTGTTGGTCCAGACCAAGATCAACGTTACAACAGGCAAGACGCTGATAGCCACGATGTTTCGAGGCGTGATCCATTTTTCTTTGCTGGCGTACCTTAAACAAAAACATAACCAGGCAATGGGTAGCGGCACAATTCCGAAATATGAAAAATATATCCAGAAGGTCTTGCCCGCAAGATCCGGTGTCGCCTGTTCCATGATGGCTGCAAATGACCAGGCGATCAGCGAAGCCATCAGGATAAGAAAGTTGGTAACCAAAGGTTTCCTTCGGGATTTCCAAACCTGGATCGAGAGGATCACCCCGGTGGCCAAAGCAGCAAGGGGCAGAATTACATGGATATCGAAGAACAAATTCATCTGGTTATCGACATTATTTGAGAATACTCGACATTATTAGCCTCGTGGCAATCGAAAATAAATAGTACTTTCGTTTCAGGGACAGCGGAGCGATATGTTTTTGGATTGCCGCTCAAGGTTTTCGGTAGCTTCATGCTAGAATCTATTAACATGGTTGAAAGCAACTGGCATTCCCTCCCACCCGACGAAGTCCTAAAAAAGCTGGACACCGCCAGTTCCGGCTTGAGCAGGGTTGAAGCGAAAAAACGGCTGGAACAATACGGCCCGAATGCTCTCGCAGAAAAACCGGGCAAACCGTTGTGGTTGGTCTTCCTGTCCCAGTTCGCCAATCCCCTGGTCTATGTTCTTTTCGCCGCGGCCGCCATTTCGATTTTCACCGGCCATGGTGTGGATACGCTTACCATCTTCGGTGTCCTCCTGGTCAATGCCGTAATCGGTTACATCCAGGAGACCCGGGCTGAAAAGGCGATGGCCGCTCTCAAAGAAATGACGGCGCCCCAGGCAAATGTCAGGCGTGACGGGCGTCTGCATGTAATCCCAGCCCGTGAACTGGTCCCGGGTGACATCATCATTCTTGCGGCTGGCGACCGCGTTCCGGCTGACGCCCGGCTGATGCAGGTGAACGGTCTGGAGAGCAATGAATCCGCCCTCACCGGCGAGTCCGAAACGGTGAAAAAAAGCCTGCCACCACTTTCCGCAGACGCCACTCTGGGCGACCGCACCAACCTGATTTTCCAGGGAACGTCGGTCACCAAAGGCCAGGGTGAAGCAGTCGTTGTCGCCACCGGCATGGCGACAGAACTCGGGCGGATTGCCGGCAGCCTGGAAGAAATCCCCCAGGAAAGGACCCCGCTTCAGAAAAATATCGCCCGTTTGTCCACCACCCTGGTAATCATTCTCCTCGGCGTCTGCGCCTTGATCCTGGCCGCCGGTTTGATCCGCGGACTGGGGCTAACCGACATGGTGCTGTTCGCGGTTGCCGCCGCTGTGTCCGCTATTCCGGAAGGTCTGCCCGCGGTGGTCACCGTCGTTCTTGCCATAGGTATGAGGATCATGGCCAATCGGCATGCCATCATCCGGAGGCTTGTCGCTGTGGAGACGCTGGGATCGGCCACCGTTATCTGCTCCGATAAAACGGGCACCCTTACCATCAATCAGATGACATTGCGGAAGCTTTTTTTGGACGGTCGTTCTTTGGAAGTCACCGGCGAGGGTTACAGGCCCGAGGGGGAATTCAAAGAAGGCCGCAGAACCGTCGAGATAGCAAAAGACGAAGCGTTGATCAAGATCTTGCGCGTGGGCGTCCTAGCGAATGATGCCTCTATCACTACCGGAGCTGAGTGTTGCGAAATTTTTGGCGACCCGACCGAAGCGGCCTTGCTGGTTGCCGCCGCCAAAGCCGGCATCACAAAAAACGAATTGGAAAAGTCCGAGCCGCGCCTTGACGAACTGCCTTTTTCATCCGAACTTCAGTATATGGCCGCTCTCAACGCCGGCGCCGATAACCACCGAACGGTAAACCTGAAGGGCGCCGCGGAAAAAGTCCTGGACATGTGCAAGTTGATCTGGCGCGACGGCAAGGCTGTGAAACTTGATGCTGCTGCCAGAAACCAGGTCACTCAGGAAATCGAATCGATGGCAGCTTCCGGGCTGAGAGTGCTGGCGCTGGCATCCGCGGAACTGGATAATTCCGGCGCCGATTTTGGCGGCCTTTCATTCGAAGACGGGCTGGTTTTCATCGGACTGGTCGGGATTGCCGATCCACCGCGGCCTGAGGCCAGAGATGCGGTCGCTTTGGCAAAGGGAGCCGGCATCAGGGTGATCATGATCACCGGCGACCATGTCTCGACGGCCAAAGCTATCGCCAAGCAGGTTGGCATCGATGGGGAGCAAGCCCTTACCGGAGCCGAGCTTTCGGCAATGGATGAAGCCGATTTCACGCGTTCTGTCGAAAAAATCTCCGTTTATGCCAGGATCGAGCCGCTTCAAAAATTGCGCATCGTCAAAACCTTGAAAAGCCGGGGCGAAGTGGTGGCGGTCACCGGCGACGGCGTCAACGACGCTCCCGCGCTCAAGGCGGCGGACATCGGCGTGGCCATGGGCAAATCCGGCACCGATGTCGCCCGCGAGGCCGCCGATATGGTGCTGACAGATGACAACTTCACTTCAGTAGTTGCCGCAGTCGAAGAAGGACGCGGTATTTTCAACCGCCTGCGCTCGGTATTTTATTACCTGCTGGCGTCTAATATCGGCGAACTGCTGGCCCTGGCGGCGGCTATTGCCATCATCGGCGAGGCGCCGCTGCTTGCGGTACAGATCCTGTGGGTCAATGTCGTCACCGACGCCACCCTGACGGTGCCCCTGGCCCTGGAACCTCGACGGGGTGACGAACTCGACGGGCCGCCCCGGTCACCCGATGTCGGCCTGCTGTATCCCGGCATGGCCTGGCGTATCGGTTACACCGCGGCGATCATGGGGACGGCGGTGTTCGGTATTTTCTGGTGGGGGCTCCAACACGAGACGATAGAACAAGCCCGGACGCTGGCTTTCTGCACTATCGTCAGCTTCGAACTTTTCAAAGGTTTTGTTGCCCGTACCGATGATAAACCGGTCCTCAGGATCGGTCTTTTTTCCAACAGGTGGTTTTTGTTGGCGTTGGGTATCGCCGTTCTTCTCCAATTGGCGGCGGTGTATTTGCCATTCATGCAGGCGGCTTTTCACACCGCGCCGCCTTCGCTCACGGACTGGCTGATAATTCTGGGCGCAGGGCTGTCCATCTTCGTGATCGAAGAGCTTCGCAAACAGTTTTTCCCCGACCTTTTTTCCAAAGGCAAGTGGCGGAAAGGAAGTTGAACGAAACCCCTTCAGGCAGGTTTGGCCAGGAAGAATAGCGAAAGCATGGCGCCGATGTAAACCGCCGCCAGCAGCACCACGTCCAGTCCAGCCCACGGCTTCAACCACAAGCGGGGTTTAAATAAGATGCCGATAATGACGATGGTGCTCATCAGAATGGCAAACAGAGCCGTCAGAACGTGAATCGGGTCGACGTGCTGCAATATTGAGCCGGCCCGGTAGAATATGTCGTCGATAAATATAATCACGCCAATATTGAACAGGACGCTGCCGACCAGATTGCCCACCGCCATATCCAGGGCAAACAACCGCACCGCAGAAATCGAGACGACAATTTCCGGCGCCGTAGTAGAAACGGCAAGAAACAGAGTACCGACCAACGAACTGCTGAGACCCGTTATTTCAACTATCTGGTTGCCGATAAAACCCAGCCATATACCGCCGATGACTGTTGCCAGGGCCGCGCCTAAGAAATATGCAACGATCCTTGAGGTCGAGATACTGGGGGCGGGAGGCGCGGGCCTTAAATCGACAGCGTTCTCTCCAACGGGAGGCTTATACCGGAATATCATGAGCTGGGCCAGGATATACAGTCCCAGAAGCAAGAATGAATACAAGCTTACGTGCCCGAAGACGGTTAAATCGATATTGTCCTGAGCTAAGAAGATAAAGACCGCGGCCGCCGCGGTTATGGTCACGCCGAGGGCGGCGGTCAACACCACCCCTGAACCCAATAAGGGTAATAAATGACCCTTCCGGTACAGGATGTCTATTACCGCGATGACCAGAAGATTGATGAGGTTGGCTCCGAAAATGTCGCCGAAGGTGAGATCGGGCTGACCGATGATCGTCACGGAACTTATGCCCGTCGCCAATTCAGGCAGGGAGGTCACGGTGGCAAGGGCGATGACGCCTATCCAGACCTTCGATAAACCGGCTCGTTCACCGAAGAGGTCCGCGTACTTGGCCAGCCGGCTGCCGGCCAGGATGATCAGCCCCAGACAGGCCGCAAATTGGATCCAGATCCACAAAGTATTCATCCAGTCTCAACGGGGATTTGAAAAACCCTCTCAGTATATTATGCAAGGGAGTCTCCAGAAAAGTCCGGTTGATGCGATTGCTTCGATCACCTTCGAATCCAATCCACCAGCCGGCTCAGATGATATTTTAATATCTTCAGTGAAAAGCCTTTTATAATGAATCTATAATGCGGTGAAAGGACATATTATGGAAGGCACAAAGAAAAACAATGTTGACGAACTGGTGGCACTTCTCGATTGCGAAGACCCGATTCAATGCCGTAAAGCCCGTCGCCGGTTGATCAAGATCGGGCAGGAAGCGGTGCCCGCCCTTGCGGCCGCTGCCTCCAGTGGACTTCCCATGAAACGCTGGGAGGCACTCGCTGCCCTTGGCTCAATCGGCGGGCACGATGCTATACAGACTCTTATCAGCCACCTTGGCGACGCCGATTACGGCATCAGGTGGACCGCAGCCGACAATCTAATCAAGATCGGCGAACCGGCGTTGACGCCCGTCCTTAAAGCCATGATCAGCAACAGCGGATCACTGCCCTTCCGCGACGGAGCCCACCATTTCCTGACCGGTTTGGTCAGCGGCACCAGCCCATTCAATGAGATCCTCGACCCGGCAATCAAGAGTCTCGAAGAGCCGGTCGCTGACCTTAAGGCGCCGGTGGCCGCCGAAAGTGCCCTGGATGATATTAGAGCGTCCCATAAGATTCGGGGTTGAAGTTGGACTGGGTGCATTAAAAACGACTGAAACGACTCCCTACGGCCAAAACGTGCTTCAGGCAACCTAGCCGTGATTTTTCTTTGGCCATATGTGCTAATATCAAGGGAGGATATTATAGCACTGGTGTACGTTACGGGTGTCAAGCGCTTCGTGTCGTTTTTGGTGAAATATTTTGGGTATGGGGCCTAACCCTGCCCTTATCTTAGGTCGTACTGCTAACCGTGGGAGAGGGAATAGCATATTAAGCCGGATGCCCGCCCGAAGGGTCAAGAAAAGGAGAACCATGAATATTAAAGGCAATACCGTCCTGATCACCGGAGGCGCTACGGGAATCGGATTTGCCCTGGCTGAGACTTTTCTCAAAGCCGGCAATGTGGTCATCATCTGCGGGAGGCGGCAGAATAAGCTGGATGCCGCCCGTAACAAGCTGCGTGGGGTTCACACCTTCACCTGCGACGTCACCAAAAAAGCTGACCGGCAGGCGCTTTTCCGCTGGACTGAAGACAAGTTTCCTGGATTGAATATCCTTATTAATAACGCCGGGGTACAGGGTTTCGCCGATTTGAAAAAAGGATTGCAGGGTTTACCCCACGACGTCAACGAGATCGGTACAAACCTCGTGGCGCCGATACAACTGTCTGCCCAGTTCACGCCGAGTTTCCTGAAAAAAGATGCCGCGGCGATCATCAATGTCACTTCAGGGCTAGGATTTGTCCCGATAGCATCCATGCCGATCTACTGCGCCACTAAGGCGGCCTTGCACTCTTTCACGCTGTCCCAGAGGCGGCAGTTCAGGAACACGCCGATACTGGTTTTCGAGATCATTCCGCCGATGGTGGCGACAGAACTCGGAGGGCAAGAATCGGCAACGGCGCGTGGTATGAATCCGGCGGTATTGGCAGATGAAGTTTTGAATGCCATCGCCGAAGACAAGTTCGAGATTCCTATCGGTGAGGCGTCAGGGCTGGTGGAGGGGTCGAAGGCGAACTTCGAGGCTACATTCCAGAGGCTCAACAGCTGGGGGTAGCCCCTGCGATTTTCACAAGATAATGGAGTCACCGTCCTTCGACAGTCAGTTCATTAACGAAACTGAACTGCCCTCAGCCTACCCTCGCCCGCGAGGCCGCGGGCGAGGAGATTAAAACCCAACCGCAGATTGCCGCGTCGCTGCGCTCCTCGCAAAGACGAAGGGGTAACTGCCTTCGCATGGTGCGGTAAGTAAGTCTTGCGGCTTTTCACCCTCTCCTTCACTTCCTCTCCCATCGAGGGAGAGGAAGGAGATAGAGATCCTTCACTTCGTTCAGGATGACAAACGAAAGGAGTCCGTTCATGGATTCCCTTCGGTAGACTCAGGGCAGGCTTAGCTCACCACGAACGGATAATATGCTTGATCTTGCCCTCACCCTACCCTCTCCCGCGAGGCCGCGGGCGAGGGGTGTTACTGCAGGTTTCTTTTGATCTCTTCGAATTGATCTTTAGTGATCTCGCCTTTGGCGTAACGCTCTTTGGCGATATCGAGAGGACCTTGTCCCCTCGGCTGGCCCATTCCCATGCCCATCCCCATATGATGCCCGCCGCCCCGGGTAAGGGCGATGATCCCTCAGACCAGCAAGCCAATGATGATGAGCCCGATGATGAAAAAGAACCAGCCTCCGTATCCGTAGTCATGCATTCCCCAGTACATACCGTCCTCCTTGACGAGAGAGTCTCTCAACTTCTTAATTCTAGTCTAACACCGGTTTATGTAAAAACGATGAAGTCTCCAAGTAGATTTGAAGAAATTACATTCGTTAATGCTATGGTCAGATCACAAGAATTATTTTCATAGGCCTCGGTTTTTAGCTTTGACCCCTTACTTCCGTTCTATTGACAGGCACTACCCATAGTGGTACCTTATTTCTGCCCCACAACAGGTTGTAGATATTAGAACATGAACTGTCCAAACTGCCATCAAACTGATTTCAAAGTCGTCGACTCGCGCGAGGTCGAAGACGGCATCCGCCGGCGCCGGGAATGCCTGGGCTGCGGCTTCCGTTTCACCACTTACGAGCGCATCCAGCCCGCCGCCCTGTTCGTCATCAAGCGCGACGGCCGGCGCGAGGAGTTCAACAAGGAGAAGCTGCTGGGGGGATTGCACAAGGCGTGCGAGAAACGTCCCCTGCCGGTGGGTACCGTCGACAGACTGGCCGACGAGATCGAAGCGGAACTTGTGGAGACCGGCAAAGCCGAGATCGCTTCTGCCCTGATCGGCGACAAGGTGATGGAAAAGCTCAAGGGCGTCGATAATATCGCCTATATACGGTTCGCCTCGGTGTACCGCAAATTCACCGACGTCACCGAGTTCAAGGAGATTATCGACAAGCTTATCGACCGCGGTGAGCCCGACATGCGGGCCCAACTGCCGCTGGACCTGGAAGACAACGACGGACAGGCACGGAATACGCCGGGGCGGCACCTGGTATCGGCGAAGGGGCAGGTGAAGGGATGATCGGAATCAGGGACTGCCCCGAAATCCCCCTCAGTCCCCCTTTTGTAAAGGGGGAACGAAAGGTGCCAACCGCAGATTGCCGCGTCGCTTCGCTCCTCACAAAGACGAAGTGTTTGGGCGTGGCGGTCGCCTTTACGGAACAACGTAGGCGGGCACGGCACACCGTGCCGCTACGGGATGAACGGGCGGGCAAGCGCCGCTCGCCCCTACGGAAATGCGGACAATTCCAATCAGATTGCCACGGGCCCCGATTTCATCGCGGGCCCTCGCAAAGACACAATAACGTAAAGGATATCCTATGACGCCACAGCCATCCGGCAAACCGCTGGTAGACAAAAACCGCATCGCTTCGATCATCTTCAACCAGGCGTCCGCCATGGGTATCGCCGACCGCGGCAAGATCGAAGAGATGACCAGAAGCATCATCGAGAAGCTGGAGAAGCCGAGCGTTTTGCCCGGCATGGAGGCCTTTGCCCCGCCGTCCGGGACCAGGCTGCCGATAGCCGTGACTGAGAACGAGATCGAGAACATGGTCAAGGACGCGGTCGAGGGGGTGAAATCTGATGCCGAAGCTCACCCTTCGACAAGCTCCCACGATTCCGATCGGGGCGGGGCAGGGCAAACGGAAGCTACAGATGAAATACCAAAGCCGCCCACGCCGCCGTTGCCGCCGCTGCAAGCGGCGCCAGTTGCCAACACACCAAAACCTGTCACAGAGGAGAATAAAGTGGTAATCGCAGTCAAAACCAAAAACGTCAAAGCAATGAAGAAACAGCCCATCCCGGAGAAGATCGGGCTTTCGGATAACGCCCTCCAGGTGCTGGAGAAACGCTATCTCAAAAAGGACAAGGCTGGCAAGGCCATCGAGAAACCGGAAGACATGATACGGCGCGTCGCCCGGACCATCGCCGCCGCCGAACTAATCTACGACCCCAAGTGCGACGTCCGGTCCATCGAGGACGAGTTCTACGGCCTGATGGCCCGCCTTGAGTTCCTGCCCAACTCCCCCACCCTGATGAACGCCGGCCGCGAGCTGGGACAACTTTCCGCCTGCTTCGTGCTGCCGATCGACGACGCCATCGAGAGCATTTTCGACGCCGTGAAGCACACCGCGATGATCCACAAGTCCGGCGGCGGCACCGGCTTCTCCTTCTCCCGCCTGCGCCCCGAAAAAGACCGCGTCGGCTCCACCGGCGGCGTCGCCTCCGGCCCGGTGTCCTTCATGCGCGCCTTCGACGTGGCCACCGACGTCATCAAGCAGGGAGGCACCCGCCGGGGCGCCAACATGGCGATACTCTCCGTCGACCACCCGGACATCGAGCGCTTCATCAAGGCCAAGCAGACGGCCGGGGTACTGACCAATTTCAATCTTTCAGTCGCCGTCACCGACGCCTTCATGGAAGCCGTCCGCAACAACGGCGAATATGAACTTAAAAATCCCCACAACGGCGAGGTCGTCGAGAAGAAGAAAGCCCGCGACATCTTCGACCAGATCGTGAACCTGGCCTGGAAGACCGGCGACCCCGGTGTGGTGTTCATCGACCGCATCAACGCCGGCAACCCGACGCCGCAGCTGGGCAAGATCGAGTCCACCAACCCCTGCGGCGAGCAGCCGCTTCTGCCCTACGAGTCCTGCAACCTGGGCTCGATCAACCTGTCCAAGATGGTCAAGTCCAACGGCAAGAAGACCATAGATTATGACAAGCTGGGCTACACCGTGCGCACGGCAGTCCGCTTCCTGGACGACGTCATTGACGTCAACAAGTTCCCCTTGCCCCAGATCGCCGAGCGCACCCGCCAGACGCGCAAGATCGGCCTGGGGGTCATGGGCTTCGCCGACATGCTGATCGATTTGGGGATCGCCTACGACTCGCCCGCCGCACTGGATACCGCCGAGGCGGTCATGGGCTTCATCGAGAGCGAATCGCACAAAGCCTCCGAGGAATTAGCCGCCATCCGCGGCACGTTCCCGGCCTATGACGGCTCGGTCTACGACGGCAAGGTCAAGATGCGCAACGCCTCCTGTACCACCATCGCCCCCACCGGCACCCTGTCCATCATCGCCGGATGCTCAAGCGGCATCGAGCCCCACTTCGCCCTGTGCTTCACCAGGAACATCATGGACGGCACCAAGATGGTCGAGGTCAACCCCTACTTCGAGCGGGCATCCGTCGAGGGCGGTTTTTTCAGCAAGGAGATGATGGAAAAGCTGGCCGGCGGCGCCCACCTTGAAGAGTTTGCCAACGTGCCCGAGGCGGTCAAGAAGCTGTTCGTCACCGCCCACCAGATCACTCCCGAAGGCCACGTCAAGATGCAGGCGGTGTTCCAGAAGTACACCGATAACGCCGTTTCGAAGACGGTCAACTTCCCGGCTAACGCCACCGTCGCCGATGTCGACAAGGTCTATCTGATGGCCTTCGACGACAAGCTGAAGGGCATCACCATCTATCGCGACGGCTGCAAGGCCGACCAGCCGATGTCCACCGGCAAGACCGAGGCCAAGGCCGAGGCCGCCCCGGCACCCGCCGCGCCGCCCAAACCCGTCGGCCCGCGCGAGCGCGCCAAGGTCACCACCGGCTTCACCGAGAAGGTCAAGACCGGCTGCGGCAATATTTACATCACCATCAACACCGACGAGACCGGCATCTGCGAGGTCTTTTCCCACCTGGGCAAGGCGGGCGGTTGCGCCACCGCGCAGCTCGAAAGCACCTGCCGCCTGGTGTCGCTGGCCCTCAGAAGCGGCGTACCGGTCGACACGGTGGCCAAACAGCTCAAGGGCATCCGCTGCCCGTCAATTGCCTGGGACGCCGGCAAGAGCGTCCTAAGCTGCGCCGACGCCATCGCCACGGTGCTGGAGAACTACATCGCCAGCGGCATGAGCGTCAAGCTGGAGACCAAGGCCGAGCACAACGGCAATGGCAACGGGAACGGCAACGGTGAAAAGAAGGTCATCAAGGACTTCGGCCTGGTGAAGAACATAGCCGGCCAGTGCGTCGAGTGCGGCAGCATCCTGGTCTACCAAGAGGGGTGCTTTATTTGTCCGGGGTGCGGGTTTACGAAGTGCTAAAGGCGATGTAGCTATGCCTGAAAATAGTTCGAGTCCGTCCGGATTCAATGAAGCGCCTGGTGCGAGAAGCCCAGGCGCTTTCCTTATCCGAAATTATTACCGTAAGGAGAAAAGGGATGAGGGTATCTGAGTATTTCGAGCTTGGGCGTACCCAATCTGAATTGGATTTTGTCGATATAGATATTGATGGAGATGTTCCTGTATTTGTTGATCCCAGAGCCTTACGCCTTCTTGAAACCGAATGGGGTGGACTTTGTGTTCACCTCATCCAAGATTGTTTCACGGAAATAATCACTGAACTTGGGGCAAACCATGTTCAACGCGCCCAAGGCATTCTTCGAACTTTAAAGGAACCAAATGAGACACATCTAGGTTTGTCCAAACGCAAAGCTCAAGGAAGAGCATTAGGAAACGAATCTTCTGTTGACGTTTCTGATAGTCTTTTGTCAAGCGTTGCTGTGAGGACCGGTTTATTAGAAGACCTAGAAGATACAATATTGCTGGTTGATGGCATAGGACCTGACATTATTTCTGATATGACAACGAATATCATCCGCGGCCCTTTGATTACATACACGCAGGATATGTGTAATTTATACGGAATTCCACTTCAAGAAGTAGGTTCGGGACCGATCTGGGATGAGACTAAAAAAGAATTCACCACAATTCATGTATTACAACCTGTAGCAAATAATAAGAAACTGTTGTTTGTTCCAAAGTCAATCGTCCGTGTCAGGATGGATTACAATCCCGATGAGTACTATCGCGATTATTTATTGCAGCATCTCCGCGGAATTGAATTGGGCACACCAAGCTCAGAGTTGGTCACATTATTAAAAAATGGTGAGAAAAGAGTATTTTCAAAAGATCTCGTAAAAAAATATGGTCAAGGGAAAAAGGCAGCTTTACGGATTACAATTGAGCATCCTGATGTGCTTGACAGGTATAGGAATTCTAAGTCTTCATTTACTAGACGTACGTTAGATAATGCGGAACTCGCAGAAGCAATTGGCGTTGAACTTCCAAACTTAGACGTCTTGTTGCACGACGTTCTTCGAGTACCACCCGGAACCGAAAATGCTACCTTATTTCATAGAAACGTAGAAAAACTAATCTCTGCGTTGTTTTCTCCAGATCTAGCATATCCCCAAATCGAAAGACCAATTCATGATGGGCGCAAACGAATTGACATTACTTATACTAACGTCGCCGCTTCAGGTTTTTTCAAATGGATAGGTGACCACGCGCCAGCGCCTTATGTATTCCTTGAATGTAAGAACTATTCGCGTGATCTGGCAAATCCCGAATTGGATCAGATTGCCGGTAGATTTTCACCTAGACGAGGTAAATTTGGTATTATCGTTTGCCGGAATATTGAAGAAAAACAAGCTTTTCTTAGAAAATGCAAGGATACCCTCCTGGATGACCGAGGAATCGTCTTACCTTTGGATGATAATGATTTAGCTTTACTCGTTGAACAGACCAAGGATCCTGCGAACCTTCCAGGAGTGTACCCACTATTAAAAACCCGTTGTGATGAAATAATGCTCTAGGATGCTAGGCATAAGACTAATTCTAAACTCCCTCACGCCCGCCGCCTATGACCAAGCCCTCGCCTTGTGGCAAGCCTGCGAGGGCATCGGGCTGTCTGATGCGGACTCGCGCTGCGGCATAACCAGGTATATTGAACGCAATCCCGGCTGCAGCTTCGGAGCGTGGGACGGAGAAAGGCTCGTCGGTACCATTCTCGGGGGGCATGACGGGAGGAGGGGATACATCTACCACCTGGCGGTGCATCCGGATTACCGGCATCGCGGTATCGGCAAACAGTTAGCTGAAGCCTGCCTGGGAGCATTGAAAGCGGAAGGTACCAATAAGGTCCACCTGTTCGTCTTCAACACCAACACATCGGCCATAAAGTTCTGGGAACACATCGGCTGGACGCTGCGGAAAGACATCAGCGTCATGTCCCTGGTGATGGAAAAGGGGACGTGCTGATTTTCCTGTGACCCCCGTCACATACAATGTCCATCCTAAATAGTAAAATTCTTTATTATTCAGGAGGACAAGTATATGATGTATGGCTGGGGACCCGGGTGGTACGGAGGTTTCGGAGGAGGCTGGTTCATGCTTCTCTTCTGGATCGTCCTTATTTCCCTTATCGTTTGGGGAGCGATTGCCCTAACCAGGCACGGACGCTACGGGCATGCGCACATGCATTCCGGCGGGTGCTGCTCCACAGACGGCAACGCGCTGGATATCGCAAGGGAGCGCTACGCTCGAGGAGAGATCAGCAAGGAGCAGTTCGAAACCCTCAAGAAAGACTTGGGTTAAGTCTCCGGGGAATCCCAAAAGGGGATGGCTTAAAAGCCATCCCCTTTTTTATACGAAATTAGGAGAACGTCACTTCCGGCGATAAAATGAAGTCGACCGGGGGGTAGGAGGTTTTCGAGCGATGTTCGGGGACTGGAGATTCGGCGTTGTCATAGTGGTAATACTGATCATCGTGCTGATGTTCGTGGTCTGGAACGTCGCCCGGGGAGGCATCGGCAGCCACGTGCATGACCCGGTAGCTATCGCCAAGGAAAGGTATGCCAGGGGCGAAATTACGCTTGAACAGTTAAACGACATCAAGAAGAATATCCGGTAAGATTCAGGAGGAACGCCATGATCATTTTAGTTATTGTTGTCATCGGATTGATCGTTTGGCTGGTAGCCAACAACAACGGCTGGAGGATGGGATTGGGGTCCGAGTTCCAGGCAAGACCCGATGGAGATCGCCAAGGAGCGTTACGCCAGGGGCGAGATCACCAAAGATCAATTCGAGGAGATCAAGAAGGGCCTGACCGGCCGACAATATCCTGGTCAAAACGAAAAGGGGAGGCGTCAAGCCTCCCCTTTTATTTATTCTAAGCAGCTGTGCCTATTTCTTTTTGGTCGAAATGCCGAAAGGCATATAGAGCGGGCAGGTGCCGATCAAAGAGGTGACGATCATGATGGCCCCCAGCGTGAACAAAGCGCCCGCCCAGACTCCGGTGGCAATGAAGATACCCCAAAGAACAAATATGATACCTAGAATGATCCGGATCCAGCGGTCAACCGCGCCCATGTTTTTGTTCATGTATCAACTCCTTAAAAAGCAATCTTCTTCAACTATCATATCGCGGAATTTTTCGAGACCAAAACGAAGCCCAGCCGGATAAGTATCGCTTTTCACCGCGTAACGCCCTATAATCAGCCAAAATACATCGGAGCTTCGGATGGCGGACAATAAAACGCTTGAATTCGACACCTGGCTGCTGCAATCGGTGATCCTGGCAAACGTCGATGGCCCCGGCACCACGGAGCGAATAAACAACGCCGCCGACCTGTTGAGCAAGACTCCGATGGCAGTTTCGGACCTGCGCGCCGGGCTTTTCAGGCTGGCGCAAAAAGGGTTCGTTCAAGAAGCCAACGGTAATTATTCAGCGGCGCAAACAACGGCAGGCATCAAATGGTTGGAACGCGATAAGATCCGGCAGTTGCTGTCAGCGGAACCCGCCCAGGGAGATGTGAAGTCAGCCGGAACGGGCAACCTCTCCAAAGTAGCCGGTGATTATGTCAAGAAGTTCCAGGGTTTCATGTCCGGGCTGACCAACCCCAGGAAAGAATAATCCCCTGCGAGTGGATTTGTCATCGATTGAGGGTCGTATTAGATCGAAGCTCTTCCGGCCGGAGCCAGACCGAACACCCTATCCAGAGCCTCTCGTAGCTGGTCTATACTATACGGCTTGTGAATAACGCCGCTGAACCCCAGGTCGGCATATTGAGCGAGGGCCGGGTCATCGGAATAACCTGATGAAACGATAGCGGTGACCATGGGATCGATATCGCGAAGAATACCGATTGTTTCCAGGCCGCCCATGCCACCGGGGACGGTCATGTCCAGGATGACGGCATTGAACCGGTTGCCGGTGGTGATACCCTCCCGGTATAGCTCGATAGCCTCGCGGCCGTCGACAGCCGTCTCGACGTCATAGCCTATCCTGAGGATCATCTTGCCGGCCACCTTGCGCACGTCCTGCTCATCGTCCATAACGAGGATTCTGAAGTGGCTGGCCGCCCCGGCGCGCGCTTCCGGTAGTTCTGGGGCGGTGATGCCGGCGGGGAGGTAGATGCTGAACGTAGCGCCCCTGCTGCCATTGTAGCTGATGGTCAGATAGCCCCCATGACTCTTGCAGATGGAATAAGCCGCCGGCAGCCCAAGGCCACTGGCGCCGGGTTTAGTCGAGAAAAATGGCTGGAAAACCTTGTCCCGATCTTTTTCGGGGATGCCGGGACCATCGTCGCTGACCTCGAGCAGGATATAGCGTTCTCCGTTCAACAAGCCTGAAAGGCCCCTGCGGGAGATTTCCAAGGCATCGACACTCCTGGCATCGATCCTCACGGTGCCGCCACCGGGCATGGCCTCTTTGGCGTTGACCAGGATGTTTTTCAGCGCCTGCCTGATCTGGGCGGGGTCCATCTCAGCGATGATCACTTCCGGGATAGAAACTTTGGCCTCGATTTTTGACCCGTTCAGGACGGAATTAACCGTTTCCCGCACGAGATCGACGACATAGGAAGGTTGCTTGACCGGCTGCCCGCCCCGGGCAAAGGTAATCAGCTGCCGGTTCAGTTCGGTTGCCCGTATGGAGGCCTTCTCAGCCTCAGCGAGGATCACGCCCATTTCGCTGTCCGGCTCCGCCAGTTCCCTTGCCAGGCTGACATTGCCGATGATAGCGGTGAAAATGTTGTTGAAATCATGGGCGATGCCGCCGGCAGCCTGTCCGATGGCTTCCAGTTTTTCGGTACGGTGCTGCTCAAGTTCCATTTTGAGTTTTGCTTCCTGTGCCTGAGCTTCCGCTTCCCGGGCTAAGGTCTCGCGGCAACGGGAGGCTTGAAGACGCCGGGAGAGGCCGAAGCCAATGATGTTTACGGTTGCGAAGGTCGGGATGATAGTGAAGAGCTGGGAGTGCAGCGCAACATCCTTGGTGAAAATCAGAATCAGGATATCCCCGGCCATAATGTACATACCCAGGAATAACTGGTTCGATAACTTCTGTGGCACCGCAATATATATGGCCGCCGCCGCGGCGAGATCCGAGAGAAGGTACAGGGTGTAATCCGGCGGCCGGGTAGCGTTGATTATCAAAAACCCCGTCACGCCTGCCAGGAATCCGAAAAAGGTTACTCTGTCGAAAGCACGGAAGTCATCGACCGATTTCAAAAACCGGATGATGAACAATCCCATGATGACGATGCCCAGGCGAAGCGCGGCAAGGGCATAGAATTCAGAGGACATTCCCAGGAACTGGTAATCCCGGAAGGCGAACAATCCGGTTATGGCGATACTGAAGAGCGCGGTAATCGAAGTTAGACGGGCGTCTTCCTTCAGGTACCTTGGGCGATACCTTTCTTCAGGCACATTGGGCAACCAGAGGTTGTGGGGTGAGTGTTCCAGGCCGAAAAACCTCAAAATAATATCGGGAATTTTATCACGATATTTGAACATTAAACAAAATACATTTAATAACAAAACAGTGAATATAAGTTAAATATTCGCAACCGCCCCTCAAACGCCTTATAATTGGTATATCAACCTTGGAGGTAACCACTTGGCCGATAAAGAAGAACGAGTGATGATCTTCGTCGACGGGTCCAATATGTACCACTCGTTAAAAGCCTATTTTCACCGCACCGATATCGATCTGGGTAAGTTCTGCGAAAAGCTGGTCAACAAGCGTAAGCTGGTACGCATCTACTATTACAACGCCGAAGTCGGCCAGACGCAGGAGCCTGAAAGATACAAGGACCAGCGGGCCTTCTTCGACAGTGTCGAAGCGATACCCTACACCGAACTGCGCCTTGGCCGCCTGGTATATACCAACGCCTGGCCGAACACCCCGCCCTACGAAAAAGGCGTTGACGTCATGCTGGCGACCGACATGCTGACCCACTGTTTCAAGAACAACTACGATACCGCCATCCTCGTCGCCGGCGATGCCGACTTCGTCGGCGCGCTGCAGGCGGTCAAGGATAACGGCAAACACTGTGAAGCCGCGCTGTTCGGCGAAGAACGGACATCGGTGCCTTTGCGGAAAGTCGCTGACGTAGTCCATATTATCGACGGTAACCTGATGCGAGGCTGCTGGAAAACCCCGCCGCCGCCCCCGAGACCCCAACGGCAGTTCCAGCATCGGCATATCAGGCCGCCGCAAGGGCAACAACTGCCTCAGCCGGGGCAAATACCGCAGCAGCCGCCGGCAACGGCACCTTCCCAGCCCACGCCCCAGGCCCCCCAGGCGCGCCCGGAGACCAGCGAGGGACAATTACAGTCGCGACAACTGCCGCCGTCGCCTCCGGTGCAGTACGTGCCCAAACCTTTTAACCCGAATGGTCTGGAATAGGGCTTTAAAAGACCGGTTGAGCGCCGAATCAGGCGCTGTCACCAGAGACTGGGGCGGGCGCCTCCCGGTAGCCATCATTTACGCCAACAGCTACCACATCGGCATGTCCAACCTAGGCGTCCACGCGCTGTACCGCTGGTTCAATTCCCGGGATGATTTCGTTGCCGAGCGCGTCTTCTGGGAAGAAGGCCCGCAGTCCACCAGCGGCGCGCTCTCCGTTGAGAGCCGCCGGCCGTTGACCGATTTTTCCGCCCTGGCTTTCTCGGTCTCATTCGAACTGGATTATCTTAATATCCCCGGATTGTTGGACGCGGCCGGCATCCCGGCCCGCTCATCAGACAGGGACGAGTCTTATCCGCTGGTCATCGGGGGCGGGGCGGTGCTGACGGCCAACCCTTTACCTGTCGCTCCATTTTTCGATGCGATCTGCGTCGGAGAGGCTGAAGCCATCCTCCCAGAGCTTGCCCGGGCGATTAAAGAGACCCTTGGGCAGCCTAGACAATCGCAACTCGACCGTATAGGCGCAATCCCCGGCGTTTATGTCCCACGGCAGAAGGCTTCTGTTAAGCGGCAGTTTGTCTCAAACCTTGATGATTTTCCTGTCGGCACCGCCGTTTTCACCGAAGATACCGAATTCGGGGACATGTTCCTGCTCGAAGTGCAGCGGGGCTGCCGTTTCTCCTGCCGTTTTTGCCTGGTGGCGAGCACTTTTTGTCCCTTCCGTTACCGCACCCTCGGTTCTCTACTGTCACAAGCCGAAGCAGCTCGAAAATACCGCGACCGCATCGCCCTGGTCGGACCGGTGGTCAGTGAATATCCCCAACTCGTCGAGTTGCTGCGGGGACTCAGGGGACTGGATTACAACCTGTCCGTCGGTTCGATGCGCGTGAAGCCGATTTCGAGTGAAGTGCTCGAGGAACTGGTAAAGGGCGGCGTAAAAAGCCTGACTATCGCCCCTGAAGCAGGAACGCCACAACTCAGGCGATCGATCGGCAAAGGGTTCTCGGATGACGACATTTTAGAGGCGATCAGTAAAATCGGTGAGGCAGGTATAAGGCAGTTGACTTTATATTCAATGGTCGGGCTGCCGGGCGAGACCGATGACGACGTTCGTTCACTGGCGGCGTTGGTTCTACGATGCAAAACCGAAGCTGACCGACATCACGTCGTCCTATCGCTCAACGTCTCAGCCTTCGTCCCCAAGGCCCACACTCCTTTCGAGCGGGAACCCATGACATCTGCCCAAGACATCGATCGGCGTTTCGACCTGCTCGAAAGGTCATTGTCCGGCAAAGGCGTCAAGGTCAAGCCGGACGCCTCGGGGTGGGGAGAGATCCAGGCAGCGCTGGCCCGTGGAAACGAAAAACTGGCCGAAGTTATCGAGAAGCTGGACAAGGTCTCGCTGGTCGGCTGGCGCCGAGCCCTGAAAGGTGCGGGGTTGTCCATGGAAGATTATGCCCGCCGGCGTTTCGACGAACATGAGCCCTTGCCCTGGGATTTTATCTCGATGTAGGAGAGTTCCGCTCCCCCATCCTGGTTCGAAAGCTGACCGCCAAAGGCATCTGGGCGGAACGGGTTTTGCCAAACCTGCTTAGATAACGAACTCCCCGTTTTTGTAGAAAAGCTCTCCATCCACGGTGATCTCGCCACCGTTTCGCAGGTCGCAAACCATGTCCCAATGGATACCGCTTTCGTTCTTGGCGCCGGTTTCCGGGATGCCCGCGCCCAGGGCCATGTGGAAGCTGCCGCCGATCTTCTCGTCGAACAGGATCTCGCGGGTGAAATTCTTGATGCCTTCGTTGGTGCCGATAGCCAGCTCACCCAGGTAGCGGGCGCCGGGATCGGTATCCAGGATTTTATTCAGGTAGTCCTCGTTCTTCTCCGCCGTCGCCCTGACGCATTTGCCCTTTTCAAACCACAGCCGGACGCCGGTGACCTCATGGCCCTGGTGAATGGCCGGGTACGAAAAATAAACGTGCCCCTCGGCGGAATCTTCGACGGGTCCGGTAAAGACCTCGCCATCCGGCATGTTCTTCCGGCCGTCGCAATTTTCCCAGGTCCGCCCCTCGATGTTGAAGCGGATATCAGTCTCCGGGGCGGTGATATGCACCGTTTTCTTGCCGGTTAACCAGTTGATTATATATTCATGTTTGTCCGAAAGGGCTTGCCAGAAGCCCACCGGGTCGTTCAGGTCCGGCAGGCAGGCATCGAAAATGAAATCGGTGTAGTCTTCCAGGCTCATGTCCGCGTCCTGGGCCATGGCATTGGTTGGGTAGGGCGCTATCGTCCAGCGGAACGCCCCGGTGGCAGAACGCTGCATCATCGTCTTCATCAGGTTGCGGCGCGCCGCCGAATGCCAGGCTGCTTTCTGAGGATCGATCCGGGAAAGGCTGCGGGTGTTCTCTTCAGCCAGGACCGAAATTCGTACTTCATACTGCTCAGTGATGTGAGACAGCATCTGATGAATATATTCGATTTGTTCTTTGGAACCATACTTGAAAAGCAGTTCGGATGGTTGGGGGCCCATCAATATCGGATAGCCGCCAGCCCTGAGGGTCTCAATGAATATAGCGTCGGATAGCGGCCGTGCGATTTCCGGGGCATTTATCGCTACTCGATCGCCTGGTCGAACTGCTACGGAATAGTTGACCAAGAGTTTAGCCAGTTTATCAACACGGGGATCGTGCATTTTTTTATCTCCTTTGGCGACTATTGGACGAAAATGATCACGTAATAATAGACGGCGATGACGGCAAAGACGACAGAATCCATGCGGTCAAGCAATCCGCCGTGGCCGGGGATAGCCTGGCTTGAGTCCTTAACCGCCATATTCCGTTTGAATAGCGACTCAACCAGATCGCCGGCTTGCCCGACGATAGAGGCAAAAACACTCAAGATCCCGATGGTAATGAAACCCGAAGGCAAGTCGAAAACGGCTTTCAGTGCCAACCCCACCGCCGCCGCCGCGATCAAGCCGGCCGCCGCCCCTTCCCAGCTCTTGGCGGGACTTATCGTGGGAGCCATTTTGTGCCTGCCGAAAGAACGCCCGATGAAGTAGGCAAAAGAATCCGAAGCGACAGTAACACCGAGGGCAAACAAAACCCAATCGCGCCCGTTATCAAGCCCGCGTAACGCCACCAAAAAAGAAAGAAGCAAGCCTACGTATATTACTCCAGCCAGCGTCCAGGTCCATTGGATAAATCTCTTTGACCTTTCGCCCGGCTTCAGCAGGTACAAAAGAGAAAGAGCAGCGAACCCGGTTAAAATTGGCGTCAAAGAGTTCTCGAAGTGGGGTGAAACGATCAACAGGATCACAGCGATAGACCCGATTACGGCAAAGGGTGCCGCCTTCACTTGAGTCACGACCCGGTTGAACTCCCGTAGCGCCAACACCCCCCAGATCGCTGCCCCGATCGTCAGCCAGGGTATCGGCTGGTCGAACCAGACGGCCAGGAGCGCGGCCAGGCCGAGGATAAAACCTGAGATGAGACGGGTCTTGAGCAAAATTAAAGGCCTCCGAAACGGCGTTGCCGGCGGGCGTATTCAGCCAGGGCTTTCTCAATGTCGCCTCTGGAAAAATCCGGCCACAGGGTATCGGTAAAATACAATTCCGCGTAGGATGATTGCCATAAAAGAAAATTCGACAGCCTCATCTCTCCGCCGGTGCGAACCAGGAGGTCGACATCGGGAATGCCGGCGGTGTACAGGTAACGGGCAAAGGTGTTCTCTTCGACATCTTCCGCTTTAATACCGCTTTTCATCAACCTCTTTGTGGCATTGAGTATCTCCGCCCGCCCGCCGTAATCGAAAGCAAAACTGGCAACGGCGCCGGTGTTATCTTTGGTTTTTTCGACGACTTCTTTGACTCGATGGCGGAGCGGCGGCGCCAGGCGGTCAAGCCTTCCCAGATGGCGAATGACAATGTTTTGGGCGTTCAGGTCTTTGACCGTCCGTTCCAGGCCTTCTGCCAGCAGGCGCAAAATCCCCGCGACCTCTTCCTTGGGGCGTTTCCAGTTTTCCGTCGAGAAGCTGAATAGCGTTATGAAAGAGACCCCTGCCGCGGCAAGTCCCAGGACCGCATCCCCGGCCTTTTCCAGGCCGACCCGATGTCCTTCCAGCCGAGGCAACCCTCTTGCTGTAGCCCATCTTCCATTGCCGTCCATGATGATGGCTACATGACGAGGAACCGAGCTGACTGGAGTTTCTGCGGATTGCATCAAGGAGCTATTGTAGGACTATGCGCTTTACAGGGCAAGAAGTTGCGTTGTATAGCTTAAAGAACTCTGTTAATCTTTCACCGTGAAGTTGCCGCCGATAACCGGATTTCTAAAAGGGTCCGAATATCTCAAGATAACCATCCTCAGCGCTGGCCTGGCCGCACTGTCGCAGAGCATCCACGGCATAATCCTCCCGCTAAGGGTGCTCGACTTCGTCGGTGAAGATGACAAGAACACCGCCCTGGCGGCCATAACCTTCACCGGGCTTATCCTGGCCATGTTGTTCCAACCCATCGCGGCGGCAATCTCCGATTCGACAACCTCACGATGGGGACGGCGCAAACCATTTGTCATTTTTGGAGGGTTGGCGCTATTGCTCCTTCTACCGGGAGTAGCGCTGGTTTCCAGCTTTGCTGTTCTTTTCACGATCTATTGCCTCATCCAACTGGCGGGAAATACCGCTCAGGGGCCTTACCAGGGGTACATCCCCGATTTGGTGCCCCTTGACCACCGGGGCCGCGCCTCTTCTTTAAAATCAGAGATGGAACTCTTCGGAGGGGCGGCGGGGGTGATGGGCGCCGGAATCCTCATGTCCCATTACTCCGGAGGCGACCGGAGCGGACTCTGGGTGTTCCTGCTTTGCCTGGAAATTTTCATCGGCGGGATCTTGTTTTACCTCGGGCGAAATCTCAAAGAAAGCCCGGTAAGGAAGCCCCTGAAACGGTTCAATAATCCGCTCTCGGCGTACCGATTCAATCTCAACAAGAGCCCGGCCTTCGGTTGGCTGCTGGGGTCACGGCTGCTCTTTTTCATGGCCGCGGCGACTTTACAACAATTCGCTCTATTCTATCTTAGAGACGTACTCGGCGTATCCGATCCGGCGGGTTTTACGGCCATCTTCATCCTCACGGCGGGAGCCAGTATGGCTCTGGCGATTTTGCCCGCGGGCTTTTTCACCGATCGGTATGGGGCCCCGGTCCTGTCCAGAGCCGCCGGATTACTCGGAGGGTTCGGGGTTTTGCTCCTGTTACTCTGGCCATCGACGGTCACCCTGATCATCACCGCCGGGGTCACCGGGTTCGCCATCGGTATTTTCGGGGTTTCCAACTGGGCCATGGCGACGAAGATGGTGGTCAAAGGAGAAGAAGCCAAGTACCTGGCTATCGCCAACATGGCCACCGCCGGCGGGGCGGCTATCGCCAGGCTGATCGGTCCGGTGATCGACTATTTCAATCGGATGGAGGCGAACCTTGGTTACCAGGTAATGCTCGCCGCGTGCCTTTTTTACTTCCTGCTGGCCGGCCTGCTGGTCAAAAAGCCAAAGCGGCAACCGCGCCAATTTGTTATAGAACAAGACATTTGATATACTCTTAAAGTTCTTGCCCCCATCGTCTAGAGGCCTAGGACAACGGCCTTTCACGCCGTCAACAGGGATTCGAATTCCCTTGGGGGTATTTCCCTCCTTCAAAACATCTCCTTTCTCGTTTATCTATTCTTTCGAAATCCCCAAAGTGTCAGAACTAAGGTATACTGATAATTAACGATCACCAAAAATTTGACAGGGGGATTTATGAACGCAATTCTGAACGTCCAGGGCATGAGCTGCGGGCACTGCGTCCAGCATGTGGAGACGGCGCTCAAGAAAGTGGCCGGAGTCAGCTCCGTGTCCGTCGACCTGGCCAAGGGCAAGGCGTCGGTGGCGTACGACCCGGTAAAGACCAACCCCCAAGCGTTGAAAACAGCCGTCGACGCCGCTGGATACCCGGCTACCATCGCCAACTGATTCAGCGCCGAACACAACATGGCCGTCACCAAAAAGACCGCTTTAACTCTTTTCATCGGCGGAATGACGTGCGCCGCCTGCGTCCGCCATGTCGAGGGCGCGCTCAAGAGCGTCCCGGGCGTGGGCGCGGTGGCGGTCAACCTGGCCACGGGCAAGGCTGCCGTCGAGTACGACCCGTCACAGGCGACGCTGGCAGACCTCAAGAAATCTGTCGAGGACGTCGGATACTCCGCGTCCCTCGATGTGGCCGACGTGGCAATCTCCGGCATGTCATGCGCGGCCTGCGTTAAGAATATTGAACGGGTTGTCGCCGCTATGCCGGGAGTCAATTCGGTAGTGGTGAACCTGGGTACAGCCAGCGCCAAGGTCGAATACGCTCCCTCGATCACCCCCCTCTCCGAAATCGTCGCCGCCATCAACGACCTGGGGTACGAGGCGACCGAGAAGATCGTGGGGCAGGCCGCCCTCGACCGGGAGCAGGAAGCCCGATCGAACGAGATCAAGCGGCAGAAGCGCAACCTCATCGTCGCGGGAACGCTCGGTATCATCGTCATGCTGGGAATGTTCCAACCGTACTGGATCTTCCCCGATTTCATCCCCTCCTGGCTCAATAACAAGGTCCTGCTGTTCTTCCTGACCACGCCCATCGTATTCGGGCCGGCGAGGCAGTTCTTCGTCAACTCGTGGAACGGGCTCAAGCGCGGCCTGACCGACATGAACCTTTTGTACGCCACCGGCATCGGGGCGGCGTATCTGATCGCCGTCATCAACACCTTCTTCCCCGACGCCGGTTTCGGAGGCAAGGAAGCCACGTTTTACGAAGCGGCAGCGCTCTTAACCGCTTTCATCATCCTCGGCAGGTACCTGGAAGCGGTCACCAGGGGCCGCACCTCCGAATCCATCCGCCGCCTGATGAAGCTCCAGCCCCGGATAGCACGAGTCGTCAAGGACGGAGTCGAAACCGAAGTCCCAGCCGAAGCTGTCATCATCGGCGATGTAATTGCCGTTAGACCTGGCGAGGCCATCCCCGTCGACGGAACAATCGTCGAGGGGTATTCGGCGGTAGACCAGGCGATGATCACCGGCGAGAGCATCCCCGTCGAGAAGAAGGCCGGCGACGAGGTGCTGGGCGGCACGCTCAATAAAACGGGCGCGTTCAGATTCAAGGCGACCCGCGTGGGCAGGGACACCGCCCTGGCACAAATCATCCGGTTGGTGGAAGACGCCCAGACGACCAAGGCGCCTATCCAGAAGCTGGCGGACAGGGTGGCCGGGCAGTTCATCATGGGCGTCCACATCATCGCGCTTGTCGCATTCGTATTCTGGTTTTTCATAGGCTTCGGGCTGTGGTTCATCCCCGAAACCCGGCTTATCCTCACCCCGTACGTCCTCTCCGGCCTCGGGGTGTTCGGCTTTGCGCTGTTGACCTCGGTGACGGTACTGGTCATCTCCTGCCCTTGCGCCCTCGGGCTGGCGACGCCCTCTGCGGTGATGGCGGGTTCAGGCAAAGGGGCGGAGTACGGCATCCTGTTCAAGGGCGCCGATGCCATGGAAGTGACCGCCAGGATCGATGCCATCGTCTTCGATAAGACCGGCACGCTGACAAAGGGCGAGCCCTCGGTCACCGACGTTGTGCCTGCATACGAAAACGACTCAAACGACTTGCTGCGCCTTGCGGCTATCGCCGAGAAGCACTCGGAGCACCCATTGGGGGAAGCGATTGTCAGGAAGTGGAACGAAATACGAAGCACAAAATCCGAAAATGGCAACGAGGATCTTGAGGACGCAGAGGAGTTCGAGGCAGTGCCGGGACATGGAATTATCGCCCGAAGCGGAGACCGTTTCATCCTGCTGGGCAACCGAAAGTTGATGGAAACCAATTCGGTCGAGATAAAAATCCCCCTTAGTCCCTCCTTCGACAAGCTCAGGACCGGCTCTTTGCCAAAGGGGGAAAGTACCACATTAGCCGCTGAGGCGGAGAGGCTTGAAAACGAGGGCAAGACGGTGGTTTTTGTCGCTGTCGACGGAAAAGCCGCCGGTATCGTCGCTGTCGCCGATACGATGAAGGAAAGCTCTGCCCGGGCCGTCGCCGAACTCAAGCGGATGGGACTCAAGGTGCTGATGATCACCGGCGACAACGCCCGTACGGCACAGGCCATCGCCAGGCAGGCAGGCATCGACAGAGTCCTCGCCGAGGTGCTGCCGCAGGACAAGGCGGCCGAGGTCAAGAAGCTGCAGTCGCAGGGACTCAAAGTCGCCATGGTCGGCGATGGCATAAATGACGCGCCGGCGCTCGCCCAGGCAGAAGTCGGCATCGCCATCGGGTCGGGGACGGATGTCGCCAAGGAAACGGGCAACGTCATACTGGTCAAGGACGACCCGCTGGACGTCGTCGCCGCGGTGCAGGTGGGACGCCAGACGCTCGGGCTGATCAGGCAGAACTTGTTCTGGGCGTTCGGGTACAACACGCTGGCGATACCCCTGGGTATGGGGGTGCTGTACCCCTTCACCCACCAGATGGTGTCGCCGGAACTAGCGGCGCTCCTGATGGCCACCAGCTCACTATCAGTCACGCTGAACACGCTCCGGATGCGGGGCTTCGTGCCGCAGATTCGTCGGGAGGGAACGGGCACGATGTATCGTGCCCCTACGGGGGACGCCAAATGAAAGCCTCGTTCGTCTATACCGGCCTTTCTCTGCTGGCGGCGGCATTGTTCGTTATTGCCACCATAAGCGGCGATTACAGCACTGTCGCCAGAATCGGCGGGGCGGTCTGGGTGTTCATACTGTCGATGATAATCCTGATGCCGCCGGTTACCGCCGCATTTAAGAAACGCGGCGGATAAGTTCACAGTAAACAGTTTACAGTTCACAGTTCTCAATAAACCTTCAGCGGTCAGCTATCAGCTTTCAGCGAAATTTGTTTGGACATCTTCTTCAAGGTTTCCCGAAACAACACGATTGAAACATGCAAATATCACGATTGAGTTGTTTGGCGCGGACAATTCATTCAATACGGTCAATTCAATCAAGTAGACAGTCATCAGTTCACAGTTTTCAGTTCTCAGCCCCGTTTTTTGGTGGGGTGGCGGCGGGGGGGTTTGTTTCGCTCTTCTGCAAAGCCTTGTTTTCTGAAACAAATCATCCGAAATCAGCTTTGGCTCAATCGTATGATTTGATTTCGAAGTCAAATCTTCACCGAACGTAAACGATCCACTCATTCTCCGGTCGCTTTGCCGAACGATCAGGGATGGGCAACCGTAGTAATACAGGCGTTCTAATTTATCCACGCCGATATTATAGCACTGGCGTTCCTTTGGGTTGTCAAGCGTTTCGTGTCGTTTTTGGTAGGGTGGGGAAAATATTTTTTAGACCTTCACGTCGTCCCGAGGGAGGACTCCTCAGAGACGGCTTTGCTGTTTTGTTATGTTACGCTTCAAATTAAGCAATCGCTCACAGTTGCGGTTGTGTGAAGTTGGGAAGCATTCGATCTCCTTCGCCACGATTTCATAGCGGGCCACCGGAGAACGTCGCGGCTGGCGACATCTCTCTTAGCCGGTGGACAAACTGCTCAACGTCACGCCACGATCTCTCATGGTTGCAAATGAAGCGTTGAAGAATACGATCGGTATGGACCTGACGGAAATGATCAAGCTCATCCGCACAGGCAAGACCGACGAAGTCCTCAAGATGGCCGAGGCGAAGACGGAGACGGAGTAGGCGGCGACAGGAACAACGTTAAAGAGCCCTCTTGCGAGAGGGCTCTTTTGGTTTAGGGGGGTGGTTGGGTGGGGTGGTGAGAAAAAACATTTTCGGGGGGGATTGGATAGACAAAATCATTTTTGAGTAAGTGTTGAAAGCTATTGGCTTAGTTCTCCATGAACTATACTCAATCCTAAGAATGAACGTTACTAAGATCTAAGTATACAGTACCGACCTCTGGGTCCCACCAATAAGCTGTGGTTCCAACCATTGCTTCGCACCAAACGTAATAATAACCATTTGCATATTCATATAGGCAGGCTGAAATAAAATAACCATCGTTCATAGCCGCGGTTTGAACATTCAACGCGTGTTGATAAAATACGTTTGCCGAAGACGAACCAGGTTGAATGTGAGCAGAAACCCATGATTGCAACGCTGAAAAAGAGCCAAAGTTTTTTAGTGGGTATTTAGCTTGAATCGCGGCCAAATTGGTATTTAAGGATGCAACTGAACCCTGCAAAGAAGTTATTGTATAGTTCAAATTAGTTTTATCGTTAGTAAGGGTTGTGATTGATCCATTCAGGGACGTGATTTCGCTTTGAAAAGCGGTGATCGAAGATTGTAGACTGTTGTTTTCATTGGTCAGATTGGTTTTTGTATTGGTCCACTGAAAACCTAGAAATCCTGCCCCGATGATAGCCAAGACCAAAAATATAGAAAGAATTACAATCGGAATGGATTTGTTTTTTTCGCGATACACAGGAGGACTTGAATTGATATAAATTGGTCCAGCCGTTGGGGGAACTGGAACGGTTGTAACAGGGTGAGCCGGAATAATTGGGGGAGCACTTGCTACTGGTGGTACAACATTTTGAGATTGAACCTGTTGGGGGGCCATCTCGGGAGCTTTGTTAGTCTTGTATTGTGAAAGATTCGTACCACAATTGAAACAGAATTGGGAATCATCCTGATTTTGTTTGTTACAATTCGGGCAATACATAAGCGAAACTTCACTCCTTACCAATTTCAGTGGGTGTTCAATAAAATCCCCCTCAAATATTAATTACGGTCACCAACTTTCTTTCAGATCCGCATTTCCAGCAGTATTTCGAATCTGAACGGAATTTTTCGCCACACCTGGCGCAGAATTGAGAGGCGTAACTGCGGATCGGCTCTTGTGTGATTGTGGTTTGCTGCCTAATCAAATTTTGCGATTGCTTGTATTCATTTCTGTCAACTAGAATACCAGTCAAAACTAATAGAACTACGGAGGGCAAACCCGTGATCAGCAGGAACATGCTTGCGGTTTCAATTTCCATCTCTGCCATAGAACCCAGAAAGTTCTGAAAAGTTAAAACCATGAGTATTGATCCAACTAGTCCCAACAAGAATTCGTACCATTCGATTGGGGTTCTTTTAGTCGTGATCCAAATATATATATATAAAATAATTGATCCCAGGACTATTC
Organism: Dehalogenimonas formicexedens; assembly: GCF_001953175.1. NCBI lineage: Bacteria > Bacillati > Chloroflexota > Dehalococcoidia > Dehalococcoidales > Dehalococcoidaceae > Dehalogenimonas > Dehalogenimonas formicexedens. The sequence continues at coordinate 1,613,540 of NZ_CP018258.1, forward strand.
CGATCACCCAATAAGAAGGAAAGAAGTCTAAACCGCGCTTCGTCATTTTCTCGGAAAAAAGTCCGACGATTAACAGATTAAGGATGAATCCTGTTATTAACCACATATAATTCCCTGCTGCTCCCTAACTCCGGAATGCTTTAGGAAGTGCCCAAGAACAACTTTTCGGTTCCACATCCAGGACAATAACGAATGTATTCTTCAATTTTTTTCCCGCATTTTGTGCAAAAATAAGGCCTATGATTAGGATTAAAATGAGTTTCAGGAAAAGGAGTCGTTTCCGAATTTTCAATTCTCTCGATTAGTGGAGCCGATGGCATTCCGATATCAAAGTTCATCAATCTGGGAGAAATCGACGTTTTTGATGAATATTTTATCCACCCAAATAGACCACGAAGAATATCGTATATGCCGAAAATAATTGCTCCCCAAAAAACAACGTATGTGCCCCCATCGCCCGCGGACGAATACGTTAAAGCCGTTACGATTCCTCCTCCGATTGCCCAGAGTGCGCCAGTAATCATTTTTTTGATGCTAGCCTTCACCATGGCTTGGGCATATTCAGGAGTGTTTTTATATTCCTCGATAATAGAGTGTGCCACGGCTAAATATTGTCTTACCAATTCCTCAGGGATACCCTTGTTCTTGAATTCTTTAACAAGTGATTTATCATCCCTCCCATTGAGGATCAACTGAAGGATTTGTTGAAGGGGCTCATCTGGGTTGTTCTCTGTCATGATTTCTCCTAAGGTACCGGAGTGATAATAGAACAAACAAACGAGTTATTATTATTCACCACTAAACAGATGTCAATAGTTTTGTAAATAATATTTAGCAATCCACTTCCAAGGATAATGCCAGAAGATTGCTAGTTCTATAGCTTAGCGATGATCTAGTGTGACGGGGAGGTGGTGAACAGGGCGGGCAACCCGATGGGTCGCCTCTACACAATGGTTCCAGTTTTCGGAAAACGGGTCAGGGCATAACGTGTTATGCTTCAAACTGGCGTAAAAGAACTCCGAAGGTCAGGCCAGGGCATTCGTCCCGCACTTCGGGCAATAATTGGAATTCGTATTAAGCTGGCCTCCACAATTTCTACAGTATAAAGTCCTGCCAGGCTGGGAGTTCCCAACTCTTATGTCGTGGCGCGGTAAACTCTGGCGAGATCTTTTTGAATAACTAAAGATCAATACAACGCCACCTGCGGCCAAAAGGAAGCCCGGCAAGCCCGTAACTATCAGAACCATATTTGCGGCTGCGGGTTCAAGTTCAACCTGATAACCAAAATAGTTTTGTATCGTAAAGAGAAGCAGAAACAATGCCAGAACCGTTAAAATAATGCCGATTATTAGTCTTGCCATCTAATTTCCTTTCCATCAATCTTAAAAATAATTTCTTGCTACCCGTTCCAAAATCTTGTTAATATGTTAGAGTGTAGAACTTATAAGTTACCGTAGTCAATATTGTAGTAATCTCATATTCGAATTAAAGTAAGCGTAAATATTCAATAAGAGAGGACAAAACGATGTATTGCGCCAATTGCGGAAAACAGGTTGTAGAGGGAGCGTCGTTCTGTTCAAATTGCGGGGCAGCTACAAATCCCAATCAGGCGAACGCAGATCTCAAACAAAAATCCAAGATCGCTGCGGGCTTATTCGGGATATTCCTCGGCGCCTTTGGCGTGCATCGTTTCTATCTAGGGTTTGTCGGGATCGGGATCGTTCAAATCGTTGTTACCATCGTTACTTTGGGGTTCGGCGGTGTTTGGGGATTTATCGAAGGTATTTTGTTATTAACCGGGACTTTCAACAAAGATGCCAGGGGCATTCCGCTCCGTGACTGATGTTCAATTTGGGAGCGGTAAAGAGGACTAGAGATGTACTGCGTAAATTGCGGTAGCCAAGTCGTAAGCAACGATTCTTTTTGCACAAATTGCGGGAACCCAAGCTCAGTGTCGAGAGGAGTCCCGACCGTTTACAAACCTCTTCCTAAATATTCCTCGGTTCACGGACTTTCTCTAAGTCTGGCGATTGTATTCGCGGTTCTGCTGGTAGTTGCTGCAGTATCGATTTATTCGGACATTTTACAGGTACAACTGATTGACCGTGTTGCAAATGGGGGAATTATCACCGAAGCAGAAGCGACAACCAATGATGCGCGTGTGGCTTCTATCGGTGGCATCTATTTTCTCGTGAACATCGTGGTAATCGTTCTATTCTTGGTGTGGATTCACACTGCGCACCGGAATCTCGGTCCTCTTGGTTCCGCTGGGCTAGAATACACTCCCGGATGGGCGGTTGGCGGCTTTTTTGTTCCTTTTCTAAATCTCGTTCGCCCCTACCAGGTGACCAAGGAAATTTGGAAAGCGAGCGATCCTGATTTTCTGAGTACGACGGGCGACAATTGGAAAAAGGTTCGAGTATCGTCAATATTGGGGTGGTGGTGGGCTTTGTTTCTTATTACGGGATTTTTTGGAAACATGGTGCTCCGTAGTTCATTTAACCTGGACACACTCGAAAATATCCAATCATATACGTATGTCACTTTAGCCTCCGATATAATCCTTGTGCCTGCGATAATCTTGGCTGTCGTTCTAGTCTTAGACATTGATAACCGACAAATGAAAAGATACAAGGTTAAATTTTTTGCGAGAAACCAGGAACCTTAATAGCCATTCCATAACGTGGAATTTTAATATCGGGACGTTTCAACGGTCGTTCGGAGCAAGAAATGAGTATCGCCGGATTCATTATCGGTGTCTTAGCTTTCCTGGGTTTCCTCGTAGGACTGATCCCTTTCCTGGGTTGGACCAATTGGGTGAACATCCCTTTCGCAATCCTCGGCTTCATCCTTAGTTTAGTCGGGGCTGTCAGAGGCCCGAACAAAGGCTTGGGGATTGCCGGCATAATCCTTTGCGCTATCGCGATATTCGTGGGGGCTTTGAGGCTGGGGGCGGGGGGAGGGATTATCTAGGGGAGGGTGGAGAGGGGGAGGATGCGGGCGATCGGCCGCTCGCCCTTACACAGGATTTTATAGTCCGGTGCTCGGGGGAGGACGATTGCGATCCTCCGACTCCAGACCGCTCAAGGGGCGAACCCTCTTAGGATGGCGAGCGAACTCAGTGGCGGCTTATCCGCATCAGATTGCCACGGACTGCTGACCGGCAGTCCTCGCAAAGACATATGAGAACATGGATTCCCGCCTTCGCGAGAATGATAGAGGGGGGCGGGGGGGGTTGGGGACGACGAGGCGGGCGGGTTAAAAACCCGCCCCTACGATAGAACATGGCCGGCGAGCCGGTGGGTCGGTCTACGGTTGAATGGAGGGGTGGCGGGAGGGAGATTGCCACGGACTGCTGACCGGCAGTCCTCGCAAAGACATATGAGAACATGGATTCCCGCCTTCGCGGGAATGACAGAGGGGGGCGGAGAACGGGACAGCATGCCATGCTACTACAAGACACCTGGATTCCGCCTTCGCAGAATGACAGAAGGGGCGAAGGGGAGGGTTGGGGACGACGAGGCGGGCGGGTTAAAAACCCGCCCCTACGATAGAACAAGGCCAGCGAGCCGGTGGGCCGGTCTACGGTTGAATGGAGGGGTGGCGGGAGGGAGATTGCCACGGACTGCTGACCGGCAGTCCTCGCAAAGACATATGAGAACATGGATTCCCGCCTTCGCGGGAATGACAGAGGGGGGCGGCGGGGGGGGGGGTTGGGACGACGAGGCGGGCGGGTTAAAAACCCGCCCCTACGATAGAACAAGGCCGGCGAGCCGGTGGGCCGGTCTACGGTTGAATGGAGGGGTGGCGGGAGGGAGATTGCCACGGACTGCTGACCGGCAGTCCTCGCAAAGACATATGAGAGCATAGATTACCGCCTTCGCGGGAATGACAGAAGGGGGTGGAGGACGATTCCATTAAGGTCGGGACACGTTATTGACCCGTGCCATATAATCTAAAAGCAGTAGATTTCTGGCTTTTCGAGGTACAAATATTTGGAGATTTCACCAGAAGAACGAAAGAAAATATACGAGGAAGAAGAAGCCAGGATTGAGGGGGAAGCGCAAGCGACGATTAAACCAATGGACCCTTCTCAGAAAACAAGCCTGGGGCTTTCACAAAATATCGAAGCATTTCTGTGCTACCTGGGCATGTGGGTTACCGGCATAATTTTCCTCATCATCGAACAAAAAAACGCCAAAGTCCGTTTCCACGCCACCCAATCCATCTTAATCTTCGGCCCGCTCTCAGTCGCGGGATGGATCCTCGGCTGGATCCCGGTTTCGGGCGGAGTCCTTTCATTTCTCGTGTCCATCGTAGCCCTGGTGCTCTGGATAGTATTAATGGTCAAAACATACCGGGGCGACGAGTTTGAAATACCGGTAGTCAGCAACCTGGCCAGGCAACTAACAGGAATATCCGCAACTCCCCCATCCCAGATCAATGAGATTCGAACCAGGAGCAGCCTCAATGCTCCGAGTGAGCCAGCCGATTCGCGGAAATACGTTCCGGGCAGCCGGGTGGGAAGGCTGGTGGGTTCCAGCATTCTAATCGCCTGGTACTCGGCGCTACTAATATTGATGAATTTCTACCACCAGTACATCGCGATTTACCATGGTAACACCTCGAACGGCGTCACCACATGGACCAGGGATCCAATTCTGAACCAGGATTTCCACCAGTGGTTGCCGATCCTGAATGTTGCCCTGTTTGTAGGCATAGCAGGAAATATCATGACCATTGTCTGGGACAAATACCTGCTCCGGGAACCCGTCAAGATGGTCATCGACATTTTTTCCCTCGCTGCGATCGTCAGTCTGATAAACACCTTCCCGTTCGATTTCAGTTCGTTCCCGGATGCCCTTTCGATCGATGCCACGCGGGTCGGAGTGAGAGTGGTACTCATACTAGCGGCTGTCGGCACTGGAATCGGCATACTGGTACGATTTATTAAGTTTATAGCGAACCTTTCGACCGGCCGGACTAGTTATCAACCGTAAAGACCCGCGTTTTTCAATGAAAGCTTTTGCTTCCTGAGGGTCGCCGTGACTTTTTCCAAGTGGGCGAGGCGGAAGGGGAAATGAGCTTCGAGGCGGCTTAAATATTCCCTGCGAAAATACCGGTGGCTCTGATAGGCGGCGCCGATGATCAATTGGGCCACGCTCATGCGGATGACTTCTTTCAAGGGCTCGATGCCTTGCGCCGTGAACGCTTCAAGATAATCCATGACATGTTTTCCGAAGGCGATGGCCCGGTTGGCGAGCGATTCCAGGGCGATCGGGTCCTTCGCAGCCAGGCAAAACAAGGTGACGTTACCGCTCTTGAGGTCCTGCTTCAAGTCCTGAATATCATCGACCAGTTGGAGAAAAATGCCCAGCCCGAAAATGAATCTCACCTGCCGTGGAGTGAGCCCGTTTTCAGCTATAAGGTAGGCATCCGCGAGCACCGACGTGCCGCCTTTATCGATGGTTACCGTCAGGACATCATCGACACTCGGCTGTCTCTTAGTTTGCAGCTCCAGGCTTTTGACCTGGGCTCGCTGGATGGCCAGCAAGCTGGCGAAGACCTGAGGCGTTCGAGCGCGGTATTTTTCAGACTCGATCGTCGCCACCATCGAAAATATCCGTTTTTCGTGCCCGTTGGCGGGAGAGACATTTTCCCCGGCCAGGCGCCGCCCGAAGAGGGCGTTGAATGCCCGTTTGGACGCCGCGGGGATCTTCGGGTCATCGAGGTAGTTATCGGAGTAGGGATAGAGCATGCTGTAGGCAAAAACCGAGGGCGTCAGGAGGCACGATTGCCCTAACAGCAATTGCAGGACGTGCATCACGACGACGTTCCGGGAAGCCTGGAAGATCTCATCGTCAGATAGGGATTCTTGCCCTCGGGCCATTTGCGCGAATTGTACGAGAGATTGAGGCATGCCGCGGCGGCAGAGGATCTCGAGTTGGGCGGGGCTTAAGCCGAACGCCGCCTGGCCGAGCCGGTCCAGCCCGAACAGTACGCGTTCCTCAAGAGCTGACTTACCATCGAAAGTCGAAGGCGGATGGCGGAGTTCCCCCAGCGACTGGCTCAAAAAAAGATCCAGGTGGGATTCCCGAATGGCGTGATCGGCGTCGTCAACCAGAGGGCTCAAATCGGCGTCTTCTCCCGCCCCGTTCCAGACGCGCGAGAATTCCTCCACCAGTCGGGCGACGGGCGGATCGATCGCGCTTTTCGGTGAATCAACCCCCATGGCTTGGAGCACTCCCGACTGTGAATGTTACCACGAAGGGGGAGAGGGTGCTATGGGTGAGCGCGGTAGAGCTCCCCGAAGGTCTTGATTATGCTCCCGCATAGTGGTACTTTTAAAGACAAACTAGGTCTCATCAACCGGTAGAGGTGGTTCGGTCATGAGTAAGAAGATCGGGTTTTTTGCCGGTACGTTTATCGTTCTGATCGCAGTTGGGATATTGGCCGTGCCCGTATTTGCGGATGATCCGCCAACTAAAACTCCTCCTCCGACCTCCGAGGGGCCGAGGGTCAAGGTGCCGCCGGCAACAACCGATACGCCAAGGGTGAAGGCGCCTCCCGCAACCACCGACTCACCCAGGATTAAACTACCCCCGACGACTACTGTACCTCCGAGGGTGAAACTGCCGCCCGCGACCATCGCGCCGCCGAGGATAAAAGTGCCGCCGGCAACTGTCGAACCGCCAAGGGTGAAATTGCCACCGACAACAGCCGATGCGCCCAGGGTAAAAGTGCCTCCTACGGGCGCACCACAGAAATAGCCCGTCATCAAGGGCTTGGGATCAATGAATCCGGCTTGAAATCCGGTGGTCATTCGGAAGCAGGAATGAACACAACCTTCCGACGTCCTTTCTAACTGACGCCGCGGCTTTGACAACTCCACCCTTAACCTATAAAGTAATCACAATTTTTCGAGGGAGAGAATATGGCTGGAGCAATCGATTATCAAAAACAGATGTCGGAGATCGTGTACATCAACCTGCCCGGTCCGGCGGAACCCGAAGCGGGAATGAGCGGCGGCGAACTGCTGCACGGCTTTTTGGCTGGACTACACGACGCGCCTGACCAGAAAGTCAGGGATTTTGTGAACTACCTGTCGCTCAGATGGAACGTGGTTTACCGTTTCAAAGGGGCGGACGCCTCCAGGAGGATGCCCATCGGTTAAGGTTTTCACCTGCAAACTAAGAGGGAGCTTGAGAGCTCCCTTTTTTTTGTATCTAAGATTGGATTGACACCAGAAGTACAATATTATTGTGTTGACAATCCCGCCATCTGGAGGGACAGCATGAAGAAGTGGATCGCCCCGGCAACCATTCCAGGCAAAGTGAGCGCGATAGCCATACTGCTTTTCTTCCCGTTGTTCATCCTGAGCCGGACAATCCGGATCGTCCCCAGGGAAATACCCAGTAATTCGTCTTTCTTCAACGAACCAATCACCGCGACGTTGTTGATACTTGCATGGGCGGCGGGAACTGCGGCCATGGTTTCCGGAGTGTGGGCTGTCGTCAAAAAGCGGGAACGGGCTGTGCCAGTATTTATGGCGGTTTTCGTAGGTCTTTTCATTTTCCTGTTCGGCGCCGGAGAAGTCATCTCGCCCCATTAGAGGCAATAAAATCGTTGACACTGCCTTAGGGTGGGAATAGAGTGATGCCAACCAGTTCGCTAAGGGAGGATTAATATGGGTACCTCCATCGATTACCAAAAAGTCATGACCGAAATCGTTTGGGTCAATTTGCCAGGCCCAGCAGAACCGGAGCCGGGGATGACCGGAGGAGAATTGCTGCACGGGTTTCTGGCCGAACTCCACGATACCCCTGATCCCGCGATCAACGTTTTTGTAAACGAGCTGTGTCTGCGCTGGAATATCCACTACCGGCAGAATCCCTGATCTCTATCTAACTGGCCTAAACAATTTTCATATAACTGGAAATCAAGGGTATCAAGTCATCGCTCGCCGGTGGAGTGAAGGCGAGAGACCTGCTCAGTATCATGCAGTCGAAAGACTTGCGTGTTTTGAAATTGTGCCGCGACAAGGTCTTGAATGGGATCCCCAGCCCCCTTCTCAAAAAATGCCCGGAAGATTCCTCGGCTATGCCAGCTTCGCGTATATTCGATGCTTGATCAGCTTTATGCAGCCTTTTCGGCGGCACCAGGAGGGGAATCCAAACCAGAGACCCGATCCAGCCCATGGCAATGGCAAAGGTTAAATAGTTGCCCGAATGGACGTAATCCTCGATGAACGCCGAGCGTTCCGCCGGATCAATATAAAGCCTGTTTGAAACAAGACGAAGCCCACCCCTTACCGAGAGATCGGGATGGGCATCGACGTGAATGACATCGAACGGGATCTTAAGATCGCCCGAATCGATTAGGGCTTGCCAGAAACTAAGGACGAGATCGTGGCTTTCGATCACCCGCCCCATTACTGGCGTTTGAGGGGACAACCCACATCTGACCTCCAGAAAATGCTCAACCCGAGGTCCGGTCCAGGGCCGGTATTCTTCACCGAGTCTCCGGGTTTCAGCCCCTGAATAATAGGCATTTCGATTCAGGAAAAAATCCAGATCGATATCCAGGCAGCGCATATTGTCCTCTGATGATTCAGCCCATCTGTTTAGATTCTATCTCCCATCCTGGGCGGAAACAATGGTTTCAGAATATTTTTTCCGGTGCGGCACACTCAGTTCACCAAACGTGCTAAGGTTGATACAAAGATATCGGTAGAAATCAGGCGATCTTTCGATAATCAACGATCTTTGATGAGATATGATTCAATTTTTGACTGTCAAAAGGTTTCATGTTTTACCCTAAACGATAAATCGCTTCAAATAGATTTGGCGAAACCTTGATATTTTGGTATAAAGAAATTAGCAGTCGATGGGCGTGACTGCTAACAAATTGTAATATATAAGGAGGGAAAGGTTTATGGTACTTCAAAGATGGGACCCCTACCGGGAACTCCGACAGGTGGACAGGACCTTCGACAGGATGTGGCGCAATTTCGGGCTGCAGCCAGCTACGGTTGAACAGTGGGACATCCCGATCGACGTCAAAAAGGTGGGCGATGAGATTGTAGTCAAGGCTTCATTGCCTGGTGTGAAGGCTGACGAAATCCAGGTCACCGTAGAAGACAACGTCCTGGAACTCAAAGCCGAAAGCTCTTCGGACACCGAAACCGAAGAATCCGGTTACCTGGTCCGCGAGCGGGCGTTCGGCTCATTCTACCGGGCGCTCAGATTGCCGGAGAGCGTCGACACCGAACATATCAGATCGACCTATGAGCACGGGGTTCTGACGGTAACGCTGCCCAAAGCCGAGGAGAAAAAGCGCAAGCAGATCAAGGTCTCCGTTCAAAGCGGCGGGAAAGTTATAGAGACCGCAGAGAAAAAGTAACCCGAGAAGTTCCCGGTAATTCCCATAAGGAAGCCAGCTCAAAAACCTGGCTTCCTTGTTTTACATCCAAGCCGCGGTATCCACCGACCCTAAAAGTTAAAAAGCGTCAGGGACTGCTGCCGACTTTATCCGCCGGGCGGAACCTCATGGCCGACCAGGTTTCGTCGATCGAAACCAGCGAAACGCCGAGTAAATGGTATTGCTCCATCTCTTTCCAGAGGATATCGCGGTTCAGATCCGTTTTGACCTTTGAGGAACCCTTGGGATACGAAATCCAAAGCAATCCGTCGTGTTTCAAGGCTTTTTGTACCTCGGGGATGACCCGCGCCAGGTCTCCGGCGTTTCTCACAAAGACCTGGACAAAATCAAGGCTTTGACCCGCCGCGCCGGTTAAGCTCTCCGACACGGGAATCGATTCATCGACATATCCAGGCGGCGCATTCAGCACCGCAGCTTTTGTCCCCGACTTGAACTGGAGTTTTTTAATGACCGAGGCATCCATTTACCGCCTCCTTTTTGCCTAACGTAGGCGAATCGATTGTATACGGTAGCGGCTGCCCGGGCAATTCCGATCGCGATCCCCGAAAAAGAATGAGGTTGAAGCGGAAGCTTTTTGTATTTGGGCAACGCGGCCCTTATAATACCGGAATCATTCCGATGAATAACGTACTGGCACCCCGGGAAACAGAAGACTTACATCGTCCCGCAGCAGCGGACGCCGGCACTCTGGCGGCCGTCCCGCGCATCCCCGTTTGCGTCTTCGACTAGCGGCCTTTCTAACACCCCACCGCCACCGTAAAGTTAGAAAGGAAATCTCACATGTCACCCATCTGGTTTGTTCTGGCATTCTCCACAACGATAATTTCCGCCCTGGTAACGCTGCTCGACAGCCATTTCATGTCCCGCCGCATGCCGGGGACCAGAGCCTACATGCTTATCTGCGGCGCCTTTCTGCTTCCGGTAAGCATCGTCACCCTGATCCTTTTTCCGGTACCCGCCGGAACCGGATTAGCCCCGATCGGGGCTATTACCGGATCAGCGGTCATTACCTCGTTCGCCTCGCTGCTCATGATCAACGCGATGAAAAGCCAGGATGTCGCCCGGGTCGCGCCGGTCGTCAGTACGGCGCCGGTTTTTGTAGCCATCCTGGCGACCATTTTCCTCGGCGAGAGCCTGGGGCTTCAACAGTGGCTGGGCATTGTGGCGGTCATCAGCGGCGCGGTCATAATTTCCTTCAGGTGGGATAGCCGGGGCACCAGTCATTTTCATTCCAGGCCTTTTTTCGTGCTCCTTGGCGTAGCGATCATCGCCGCCACCGGCAGTGTGTTCAACAAATTCGGGCTGGAATACATGTCGTACTGGACGTGCGCCGGCATCGATTTTCTGGTCGCCTCGCTGGTGATACTGGGCCTGTGCCTGAGACGGGATGTGATCGCCAGCCTGAAAGCAATGGCAAATTCCAGGCAGGCGATAAACCTCACCCTGGTAAATCAGGCGATCGCCACGGCGGCCACGATTATGGCTTTTTGGACGATCCAACTCGGCCCGGTGGCCTTGGCTTCCACAGTATTCAACTCGAAGCCGCTGCTGGTCTTTGCGGCCTCGGCGGTAATCGGCCGGTGCGCGCCGGGTTTCATGATCTGCGAAAAACTAAGCGCCAGGGGCTGGGTGATCAAAGGGGCGGGCACCGCGGCGGTGGTCGGGGGACTGGCCGCGGTGTTCATCTAGCTTAACAATTGCCCGGAAAAATTAGGTAGTTCTACTAATTGTCGAGCCGCCAGGTCAGCCGTATAATCAGCCAACGCTCTAGACTGGGAGTTGGTCATGATCACCATCGTTATCGCTGACGACCATAAGGTAGTCCGGCAAGGCCTGCGGACGCTTCTGGAAATGGAACCCGATTTGAAGGTGGTCGGCGAGGCCGCCAATGGTTCTGAGGCGCTGGCGCTTGTCGAGAGCCAGAAGCCGGACATCCTGGTAACCGATATCAGCATGCCGCCCCCGACCGGTATCGAGCTCGCAAAAACCATCAGACAAAAAGGTTATCCCAGTAAAGTGGTGGTGCTTTCGATGCACGCCGACGAACCGTTCGTGGTGAGCGCCCTGACCGCCGGGGCTCTCGGTTATGTCCTGAAGGAAGCCGGAGTAGAGTACGTGGTTACCGCCATCAGGGAAGCGGCGGCCAACCGCTGTTTCGTCAGCCCGCCGCTGGTCATGCCCATGGAAGTCGCTTCGAACAGCAGCCGCCAAAAGAAGGATTAAGAAAAGGAGAGAGACACATGGCAGTCAAGATTCCCCAGGAACTCCAGGAATTCATGAAAGGCAAACAGGGTTGGGTGGCGACTTCATCGAAGGCAGGGGTACCCAACGTTTCGATAAAAGGGTCGCTCAGGCTCCTGGACGACGAGCACCTCGTCTTTGCCGATCTCTTCTCAATGAAGACCCGCAAGAATTTGAGCGAAAATCCGGTGGCGGCGATCATGGTCTTCGAAGAGGCCTCGAAACGTGGCTATATGTTCAAGGGAGCGACCGAGCAGATCGGAAGCGGCCCGTTATATGATCAAACGGCCGAGGCTATCCACAAGGCTATGCCCCAACTGCCGGCCCCGAAGTATGTGGTTAAAGTGACCGTCGAATCCATCTGGAACCAGTCTTCCGGACCGGACGGCGGGAAACAGATCGCGTAGCCACAGGCGGGTAAAACTGAGGGTAGCCTGCAACGCACCCTCAGCTCTCTCGGCGCCTATTTTTGGGGGCTTACGGCGACAGCGTTCGGCGGGGGCACCATCAGGAAGGGCTTGCAGCTGAAATTGGCATACAGGTTGGACATCCAACCGGCATCGCTTTCCATGTAGTGGTCCGGCCATTTGGCTTTATCGATCCCGGGAGCCGTTTCCAGGGTTTGTCGTGAGAAATTACCGATGAACTTGTGCTGTTCCGGGGACCAGCAGAGCGCCTCCCAGGGGATGCCCAGCCATTTATCGGTGAAACCCAGGGTGCCGCCGAAGGCTACCACCGCGTACATGATCCTGCCCGAGGCAGCGTCGATCATGAAATCCTGGACCTGTCCCAGATCCTCGTTCTTGTCATTGGTGATGTCGAAATCAGTCAGCCTCCTGGCCGGGATCAAGTTCATTTCCATGTTGATTGCTCCTCTCATAAATTTCAGTCGGGAAAGACTAAAGACAATAATAATTAAGTAGTCTGTTCAGCCGGTACGCCGAAAACCATGGTCAACCCTCCTCAGCAAGCCCGAAATCCTGTCGCCAATACAACTATACTCCGGGTTCGGCGGGTTCCAATCCGTAACATCACCTATTTTCGGGGGAGAAGGCTACTGATGTTTTGGAAAATCAGGTTATTGGAGAGTTCGTTCACGTGCCGGGGAACAGAGGGAGGAAGGGGTTCCGGATCCAGTCATGACAACCGGTCGAGTGGATAAAGTTGGGGTGAGAAATGGTAGCGCATACGGGATTCGAACCCGTGATCTCTGCCTTGAGAGGGCAGCGTCCTAGGCCGCTAGACGAATGCGCCGCGAGGAATCTGGCTGCCGACTCAGGACGGGTTCCGTACCTTTACCCCGGGAGGAGATCAAGGCAAAAGGCGGGTTCAACTCAAATCCGGCAATCTTACCATCGCGAACCCTTACCTGTTTGAACACCGTTTCACAGAGCAAGCGCCGGTTGTTATTATCGCCATTTTCGAATAACAAGTCAAACTTACTGGCAAGCTCCAAAGCTATTTCAAAGTCACCCCTTATCAGGCCGCGCCGCGTGCTTACAGTGGTTAGGAGGTCCCTGAGATTGGCCCTTTCGGCCTCGATGCGTGTCCGGTGTTCCCTATAGTCTTCTTTTGAGACGTCCTCCTCCAAGAGCATCTCCTGGAGGTGATTTTCCATCCGATCCAATTTCAGAAGCCGCTGCCTGGCCCGCTCCAATTCTTCATCCCCGTTGTTTTCGGCGGCAAACCATTTGCTGAGTTGCACTTCAAGTTCAACTTTCCCCTCTTCGGTTATGGTGATGTCTTTGATGACTTCGAAAAGCTGGCCATCGATATCGCGGGTATTGTAGAAGATCTGACTGCCATTGACCCTTCCCTTGGTGCGGTAGTAGCTGATCTTCTTCTTCGGATGCGTCTCAACAAAGCAAGGTGTGGCGGTGTCATCGGAGTACAACAGCCCCCGCAGAAGATAGGTGTGGCGCTGGGTGCGTTGCTTGTAGTTATCATGTGATCTCAGGATCACATTTACCGTGGCGAAAGTATCGGCCTCGGTAAGAGCCTCGTGATTGCCTTTGTTAGGCATGTCGCCCTTCTTAAGCCAAGTCTCCCCAAGATAAAAGCGGTTGTGAAAGACAAAACTCCAGAGACCGCTTGAAATACGAAAGCCTTTCCGGCTGCGATAGCCCTGACTATAAACGTAGTCCGCCCACTCTTTTATGGTCCATTTCCCCGAAGCCATCTCCCTGAAGGCCCTGGTTACGAGAGGGCCGAGTTCGGGATCAACTTCGATCCAGGCACTGCTTTTGTCATGCTTATTGAGATATCCGAGGGGCGCCAGTTTCGGCCAACCGCCTTGCTCAACCTTCTCTTTAAGTCCCTTTCTGGCTTCAACAGCCAGATTCTTTGAATACCAGGTGCTGATGATCTGCATCATCCGCCGGCCGATGTAACCGGCTGGCGTGGAGGCATCCCCCGGCTCGCTGACGCTCTCGAGACTTATGCTGAGTTCTTCCAGTTCTTTCTCATAAACAACGAAGTCATAGTCATTTCGAGCGAAACGGTCGAATTTGTGAACGAGTATTATGTCAATTTCTCGTGCCCGGGCAGCGCTGATCATTTTCTGGAATTCGGTGCGCTTATCGGTGCGGGCGCTCTCACCGGCATCGACGTACTCCTTGACCACCTCCCAGCCGTTACCCTTGGCATGATAGCGGCACCTTTCAAGCTGAAATGGAATGGAGAGGTCCCGTTCCGCTTGCTCCTCGGTGGAAACCCTGGCGTAGATAGCGACCCTTTTGACATCACCGCTCATGGCAACCTCCAACTGCATCTATTCGGATTATGGCACCTTTTTTCGGACGGGCAAAAATGGTCTCCATTGACTGATACCGGTTCGAGTAATTCCAGTTGCGGGGCAAGCATACCGCACTCTTCACTGGGTACGGCAAGGAGAATCACCCTGTATGGCTCGAGACTTGAGGTAAATAACGGACGCACCAGGACCGCGGGGGAGTTTTCGATATGCGGGCTGCGCCACAAAAGCGATTTTCCGCCGGTAATGGCGGCGCACACCAGGGAGGCGGTCTCGGGTCGGCTATGGCGGGCCGGCGTCGGCTGCACCCAGCAAAGGTTTTTGGTCCGGCGAGCCCGTCCTGTTTTCACAACCACCGTCGCCACGAAATCATCAGCCTCAGCCTTCTCGGCGGCGGGAGTCTTCGGTTGGTGCTCGTACAGCGCCCCGATAAGCGGAATATCGGTGTGGTGCTGCCCTAGGGCGATCATCAGGCATTGATGCGAAAGTCCGAGTTCTTCGCCCAATTTTACAAGGTCGCATCCGGTCCTCCCCACTTGCTCCAGAAAGAAGACCGACGGTATCAAGGCAGAAGCGGCGAAACGGTCGGCGTGCTGGCTGAGTTTGGGTTCAACCATCGGGCTAATGCCAGCGTCGATAGCGCTGAGCTCTTTATGTATGATTTCAAAAAGCTCGTGGAAGATGTCGAACTTCTGAGTGCCGGTGCGGTCTTTAGCCGCGTAATGGATATGCCAGGATCCCCTGGCCGACATGTTGGTGCCGCCACTGTCCAGGTAAACGACGCCCTCGATCTTGATATCGAATGAACGTATCAGTTCAAGGGTCTTTTTGAGGCTCGGCGTGCGGTCGATCCCGGCATAATCTCGAAATAAAGACGCCAATCTCACCGGGTCACCAGCATCCTGTCCCTCGCTAAGGGCAAAACGGCAGAACTCCATGAGTCTATCAGAAACGGTCATGTAATCCCCCGGGTACTAAATTGTGAGCAACTTCTTGCCGGTCAGGGTTTCGTAGACGATGACGATGCCGCGTTTGGCTTCGATGCTTAAGGTCTCGCCCCTGATACGGGTGCCGAGCTTATAGTCCGGGTCGGAAAGCACGTACTGGAAAGCGGCTTCGATTCGCTCGTCTTCGCTGGCCGTAACTTCGCGTTCGTCCAGGTAACCGGCCCTCATAAATAACTCCCTCGCCGTTACCTTATAGGCGGGAGCCAGTTTCTTGAGAATTTCCGGTCGAGGCGTCGGCTTTTCGCCTGTTTCTATCTGGGAGATATAGGCATTAGAAACGCCGCTTACCTTTTCGACTTCACGCATCGACATGCGCTGCCTCTCCCGGAGACTCCGCAGGTATTGACCAAAAGTGAGTTCTGCCATTAGTCCTCACCTCTCTTTCAGCAAGCATTATAGCACTATGTGTTAATGATAGCAAGCACTTATTTTCCACTACGATTGACAGATGCTTGACTTTCCCAGAAAGCTTGTTTTATAATGGGCGCCATGCAGCAAGTCGTCGAGTCCTCACTGGAAGAACTTTTCAAGCATAACCCCGAGATTTTGAGGGTGTGCCGCGAGTTCGGGTGGGGCAAGATCGAGATTGCGGTCAAGGACGGTAAACCGGTGATGGTGACGGTCAGGCGAGAGATTAAACTCAGCTAACATTTAATCCGCCGAATCGAAAACGATAGGCGCTTTGGGCTTAAAAGCCCGAGGCGCCTTTATTTTTGCCACAAATCTTACCAGGGGGATTGAGCGAATGATTATCAAGGTAAGAGTGAACCAGCCGGCCGTCCTGCGGGCCATCGCCAGGCGAAACCTGTCCCAGAACGGGCTCGCCATTAAAGCCGGCATCAGCAGCGGATTTATCTCGCAAATCATGCGCGGTAGCCGCTACCCCTCCCCCATGGTACGGGAGAAACTTCAAAACGCACTGAGAGTCACCTTCGACGATATTTTCATCATCGAGGAAGTCGAATGTGACGGCGCAGAAGCCCATGAAACAGCCAGGGCTAACTGATGGGTGCGCAAACAGCCGGTATTCACAAGGCCGAGCCGGTTGCATGTGAACCCCACCTTATCAAGCAGCGGATCCGCAACCTTATCGAACTCGCCATCATCATCGGCCGAAAAGAAGGCCTGATAAAGAGTCACGAAGAAACCAAAATGAAAAAGGAGGAGCACCATGTCGCCAATCAAAGGGATCACCGGTGTCATCAGATTGCCCAGGCTGGGCAAGATCAGGCTCGGACTACGGAAGGAATCTAGTGAGGGGTTTCCCTACCCGGTACCGACCGATTACTTCGTCTGCCCGGATGAGGTCAGGAAAATCTTCGGAGAAAAACCCACCGAGCTTGCCATCATGCTGCCGACCGAAGACCCAAACCAGTGGGCAGGCCAGTACCTGCGGTGCTATTCGTCCTACCGCGGCCTCATCTGCCGCGGCGACGGCGAGACCGCCCTCGCCAGGGTGAATATAAAGACCGGCCGCATCGCCACCCATGAGGACGTAGAGACCGAGCTCAGGGAGATCACCTGTAGCCCGAAGACATGCGCTCATTATGAGACCCTCCGCTGCAAACGGGTGATGAATTTACAGTTCCTCATCCCCGACTGCCCCGGCCTGGGCGTCTACCAGCTCGATACCAGTTCGTTTCATTCCATCGTCGGCATCAATTCAAGCCTTGAACTTGTTAAGGCCGTCTGCGGCCGGCTGTCGATGATCCCGTTGTCCCTGAGGCTCATTGAGAAGGAAGTGGAGGTCGATGGGAAGAAAAAGACCGTCCGGGTTCTATCCCTGACTGCTTCATACACGCTGGCTGAAATCCAGAAATTCGCCCAAATGCCGCCGGGCCAGGTGCTGGTTCTGCCGCCGCCTGACAGCGAGGCTCCAGACGACCTTTTCCCGGAGGCAGTAATCAGCAAGGAGAATGTCAGGCTCGAGGACGGCGTTACCGAACGCGACCTGATCAAACTTTGGGACCGGGCGAAGAGCAAGGTCTGGCAGCTCGATATCCGGGAGCACCAGCTCAAGGAGTGGTTTGAGAAGCACTGCCACGTCAACGTCGAAATGGACGACTTCAACTGGCCGCTGCCGCCGGCGAAATTCACCGCCGAAGGCCTTAACCGGTTCCTTAAAGCTGTCGACCGCGACGCCGCTTCCTAGAGCGAATATCACCATGAAAGACATGAGCGGTGAAAAGGCCGCTACTGGAGGCGTGTTCTCCGAGGCCGTGCCGGAGCTTCTGGAAAATCATCTGAAGCATCTTCTGGAAGAAACCGGCCTCGATCTCGACATCATCCGGGAGCGGAAATACCGGAGCATTGTGGGCAAAGCCGAGCTTGCCAGGCTCGGTTTTGCACCGGCACAACAACAGGTCCCCGGACTTTTGATTCCCCTCTGGGGCGTCGATGGTCAGGCAGCCGGTTGCCAGCTCCGGCCTGATAATCCTCGCACCAACAACCAAGGCAAGATAGTGAAGTACGAGCTCCCGGCCGGTTCGTCGAACCGCCTCGATTGCCCGCCTCGATGTCACAAAGCCCTCGGCAATCCGAAAGTTCCTCTCTGGATTACCGAGGGCTCGAAGAAGGCCGATGCCCTGGCTGGCCGCGGCGCCTGCGCCATATCCGTCACCGGCGTCTGGGGCTTCAAGGGCAAGAACGAGTTCGGCGGCGTCACCTTCCTCGCCGATTGGGATTACATCGCCCTCAAAGACCGCACTGTTTACCTCGCCTTCGACTCCGACATCGTCACCAAGGAGCCGGTAAGGAAAGCGCTGTCCCATGTCGCCGAGCATATCCGGCGCAAAGGGGCGAAAGTGCAAATCGTCCAACTGCCTCAGTTGGAAGGTCAGGGCAAAACAGGCATTGACGACTATCTGCTGCGACATTCCCTTGCCGATGCCGAAAAACTGGTTGGCGAGTTTAAGCTGGAAGAGGAAGACCGGGAACGCTATGTCTCCGGCTTCGTCCTCCGCGATGGCACGGTGGGCGAGATGGTGGTCGACGAAGACGACCGTTATTTCATGGTTTCGGATGGCGGGGCAATCAAAAAGGTCTGGCAGTACGACACCTCGAAGGTGGCTTACTTGCCAACCGCTGATCCACTGGTCGGCCAGGTAGTGCACTTCGCCCCTGGCGCCACGCCCTATGACTCCCAGGCAATCCTCTTCAGCGAGGTAAAGAACTTCATTCACCGTTATATGGAACTGCCGGCCGACTTCGAGGAGATCGCTTCGCTCTATGTCCTTTTAAGCTGGGTATATGAGTTTGCCCCGTCGATTCCCTATCTCCGGGTGATTGGCGACTGGGGCACTGGCAAGACGCGCTTTTTGCAGGTCGTAGGCAGCGTCTGCTTCCGGCCGATGTTTGCCTCAGGCGCGACCACCCCGTCGCCGATCTTCCGCATCCTGGAACAATTCCGGGGAACGCTGGTGCTTGATGAAGCCGACTTCAAGGATTCTTCCGCCTGGACGGAGATGGTGAAGCTTCTCAATAACGGCTACCGGCCGGGTATGCCGGTCCTTCGAGCCGACAAGGAAAACGGGAAATGGTTTCCGCGGGGCTACCAGGTGTTCGGCCCGAAACTTCTGTCGACCAGGTTTCCTTTCAGCGACGAGGCCCTGGAGAGCCGCTGCCTCACCTCCGAGATGATGCCTCTCACCCGCGACGACATCCCCCGGGTGCTGCCGGCATCGTTCGACAAGGAAGTCGGGACCCTGCGCTCAAAGCTGTTAACTTTTCGTCTTCATAATCTCTGTCGCCTGAAGGGCAAGACCTTTGGCAACGAACTTCTCGAACCGAACCTGCAGCCACGGCTTCAGGAGATCCTCATCCCGATGAAAGCGATGCTTAACGGCGACCATGCCATGGCGGAGGCGCTGGGCAGTTTCGTCCACCGGCTGCAGGAGTCGCTTTACACTAGGCGCCGGGAGAGCGATGCGGGACGGGTACTTGCCGCCATGATCGAACTGCACTTGAAAAATCAGGAACTGTCCCTCAAAAACATCGCCTTATACGCCAGCGCTATAGACGAAGAAGGGGCTCCGTTTAACCCGGAAAAGGCTGGCTGGCTGACCCGGCGACTGGGCTTTCAAAAAGAGAAGGGAAGCACCACCCGGCGAAGGGTGGTCTGCTGGGATCAGGCAAGGGTCGAAAGCCTGGTCAAGCAGTACGGCCTTGCGCTCGAAACCCCCGTATCGGTGGTAAAACCTTTCATTCCTTTCGAACCTTTCGAAACAGCTTCGGATTCCCCGAAAGGTTCTGCCGGCGAGGAAAAACCTTTCGCTGAAAAAGCCGGAAATATTGCGGATTTAGCTTCAAACGGGGCGAAAGGTTTGGAAACCGCGGAAAAACCTTTCGAAAAACCTTTCAATCGTGAGCCTGAACGTGAGGCGAAAGGTTTGAAAGGTTCGAAAGGTTCTGAGCCGAATGCGGCGCCTCATCATCAGCCGGAGGAAACTACATGAAGAAGAAACGGACGCTTTATGAATGCGCCCATGCCAGAGTGCATGGCAAGAGGATTTTCTGCCGCAGGGGATTTCCTCTGTCCGACAAAGCCGGAAACGGCGGCATCGACATTATCCGGCTGGCCCGCGGTGAGCCGCTGGCGCTCGACATCTGTCAGGCTTGCCTCGATTTCAACCGCCTGGGACCACCCGTCCCCGACGAGGAACGAGGGTGGCTTATAAAGAAAGAGGCCAAGAAATGATCGACTTCCTGGGCAGACTATATGAAAGTCTCTGGCGGAAAGTGGGCGGCAGACCTTGGACGGAGATCATCCGGGACGACCAGAAGAAATCGCCGCTCGTCTATATGCTTGTCTTCCTAGGGCTGGGAATACTTCTTGCCAGGATCGGCGGCAATTACTGGTGGCAGATCCTCGTTGGTTTCTTAATCGGTGTCTTATGCGGGCATTTCTGGTGGTGAACATGGAAGAGCGTTTCAACCGGATCAAGCGCATGCAACTGGATCTGGCATATGAGCTTCAGTCCTTCATGGCCGATTGTTTTTCTAATGCCGCCGACCCGGCCGCTATCATCGGTTTCGCTCAGCGGCTCGGCATGGATATATCGGCAGCCCAAAGAACAGCGTCTTCAACTCAGCCGACTTTTGACCCCTACCGTATCCTCGGCTGCGACCGGTCCATGCCTCAGGAGCAGGTGAGGCGGCGTTATCTCGATCTCTTGCGGAAACTCCATCCCGACACCGCCGGTATCAAAGGTACTGAGTACCTGACTCAACTTGTGACCGAGGCGTTCAGGAAAATCTCAAGCGAAAGGAGGTGGTGAAATGAAAGCTGACAACACCCTTGAACTTCTCACGGAGATCGCCCGGTTCGAGGCCTCGGTAGACATGGACAAGGACTACCGCATCGGCTGGGGCTGGCGGCATGTCCGGATCTGGCCGGCCACGCTTTCCAAGCTTTTCAAAGAAGGCTACCTCGAAAACGTCTTCCGCTCTAACTCCCACACCGGCTACCGGTTGAGCGAACTGGGCAAAAGCCTTCTTGCGGCTGAAAACACGCCGCCCCGGACGCACCAGGAGCCAAAACTGGCAACACCCAACTCTCTTTTCGATGACATCATAGGGCATGACGGCGTAAAAGAACTTCTCAGGGCGTCATTACTTGCCGAAAAGCCAGTGCATGTGCTCCTTACCGGGCCGCCGGCGCTGGCCAAGACGCTATTCCTCTGGGACATCGAAAGGGCGGGCGGCGAGAAAGCTATCTGGCTGGTGGGCTCGGCCACATCGAAAGCTGGACTATGGGACCTGGTGGCCGAGCGCGAGCCGTCGATACTCCTTATTGACGAGATCGACAAGATGAACGCCGCCGATACTGCCGCGCTTCTCACCATGATGGAAGGCGGGCGGTTGGTGCGGGCTAAGAGAGGCCGCGAGCTCAACTTAAACAACCCTCTCCGCGTGATCGCCGCTTCCAACCGCTGTGAAAAACTGTCGCCGGAACTTCGGTCGCGGTTCGCCATCCGGCAGCTCTTCCCATATGGCCGGGCGGAGTATCTCACGGTCGTAAAAGGCGTGTTGGTGCGATGCGAAGGCCTCAGTCCCGAGCTTGCTGAAGAGATCGCCCGCCGCCTGGACGGCCTCACCCAGAACGTTCGCGATGCCATCAGGGTGGCAAGACTGGCGCCCCAACTCGGGGTAGAAAAAGCAATCAAATTATTGATCGGAGGAAACGAAGGTGAAAAGTGAATCGGAGATTAGGCAGAAGCTGAACGGATCCGCGGCGACTCGCCAGACGATGGGGAGGGGGTGACCCCCGGGGAAAAGGAGGCCGGGACATGAGGGCAATTTCGGGTATTCACAGGCGGGTATCTACAGCGGGTATTCACACTGTAGGCACGGCCTGTACGTTCCACAGGAAGTTACGGCACCGGTTACAGGAGGCAGGAAGTGTACACATGCAAGATCTGCAACAGGCAATTCAAGTCGATCAAGGCGCTCGGCGGTCATACGTCGGGCGCCCACCCGGTAAACAAGGATGAACCACCCATGAGCGAAAACCAGGCTCCTGAACAGGTTGACGGAAAGGCGGATGAGGCGAGCATCGCCGCCGAGATCAGGGAATACCTGGGCAAGGGCTACACCTTCGAGCAACTCACGAATGACCTTCACTTCAAAGAAAGAACGGTGAGGCAGGAGCTGGCCAAGATGATCCCGGCGGCCGACGATCAGGCCAGCAACCTGCCGTCGACCTACAAGCAGAGCGAAGTCATTTCGCCAGAGGCGGTCCTCCGCCGTTACATGGGCGATAGCTATGAAGAACAGTGCGAGCTCCGGGGCATGATGAAACTCCGGTCGTCGATGCTTCTTGTAATGGAGCTGGCTCAAATCCAAAAGACGCAAGCCGAAGCTGAGGCGAAACGCTTTGAGCCCCTTTTAAGGATGCTGACTGCCTCTCGCGAGGAGCTCGATGCCGCGGCGGCCAGAGCCCGGGGCGCCAGTTCGGAAATGGCCAGAGAAGCGGCCCAAGAGGCGGTTGGCGGTGTCTTGGGCTATATCGAAGAGAAGCTACCCAAAGGACCGCCGCCGAAGACGGTTGACGAGGCCTATGCCAAGCGAGTCGATAAAGTGATGGACATGATGTGGGGCATGATGGAGCAACAGATGTTTCCTGGCCGGGGCGGCGGTGGCGTTCCGGAAGGCTGGGAGACAGAACAAAAGAAAGGAGGCATGTAATGTTTAATCCGGGTATGGCCGGCATCAACCGGCAGCAGATGGAGCAGGCCCAGGAGATCGGGCGGCATATGGGCATGGAGATCACCAAACGCCGAAAGGAAGGCCGGCTCGAGGTCAGGTTTTACCTGTTGGACCCGAACGAGAAACTCGACCTTGGCGAGCCGGTGGACAAACTCTGCGAGCAGTTGGCCTGGGGCTTTTCAACCATGTTCGGCATCAAGGGCAAGATCATCAATGTGGAATAACTATTTCACCTTGCTCACTATCGTCGCGCTCCTTAGGGCAGATTACGAGATCAGCAAGCCGCCGGAGGAGACGAATCCTCCGGCGGCTTCTCGATCACTGAGGAAGAACGTCCTCGCAGCTAGCCAGAGGGAGTGGGCGGATAAAGCGGTCCGCAAGTATGCTGAAGCCCAGGACAAGAAGTGGCGGAACTGGCAGGAGGCGATGTTTGAGTTAGAATAGGCTATTTCATGTGTTGAACCCGATGTTCGTGCAATGGTAATTAAGCCGACAAATTAACTTGAATGGTGAAGCGCCTGGTGCTATAAATGCCCAGGCTCTTTTTGGTTTATCAACTCATGGAGGAATGGAATGACTTGGCATGATGATCTTTCTCCGGAACAAAAAGAGAAGGCCGAACACTTTGGTTCACATGCAAGATTATTAGCTGGACCTGGAACGGGTAAGACTCGAACCATGACTGGTAGGATTGCCTTTCTGTTACAGGAAAAAAATGTTTCTGCAGGTGAGATTTTAGCCCTGACTTTCACTAGAGCAGCGGCAAGCGAACTAAGAAAACGCATTGCCGAGCATCAAGAAGGTGGAAGCATCCCTAAAGTAACTACACTCCATTCTTTCGCTCTCCAATCGCTCCTGCAACTTGGAGCCGGTAACCGCCTCCCCTCTCCAATCAGAATTGCAGATGATTTTGAAGAAAGACAAATCATTGAAGAAGACATCAAAGACTTACTCGATTTGCCAAAGGTTAAAAATGCCCGGGATCTCATCGATCTTCTTTCCGCAGACTGGGAGATGCTTTCAGCTGAGGTCGATGATTGGGCTCATAGGTTTCCAAACCCCAGATTTCTTGGTGCTTGGCAAGAGCATCGAACAATCTACGGGTATACACTCCAAGCTGAACTTGTATACCAATTAAAGAAGGCATTGGAAGAGGGAACAAGAAGACTTGCAAATTCGCCATTACATGTCTTGGTAGATGAATATCAAGATCTTAATGCATGTGATTTGTCTGTCATTAATAGCCTGGCGCGGGGTGGCGCCACACTCTACGTCGCTGGAGACGATGATCAAAGTATCTATGGCTTTAGACATGCTGATCCAACTGGTATTCGCCGCTTTCTTGAAGAATATCCTGGATCTGAACCTCTGACACTATCTGAATGCCATCGTTGCGGTCAAAATATACTTACTATCGCAGATTATGTTGCAGAGCAAGATATTCGCAGGCTTATTAAACCTTTGACTCCATGTAGCATGAGACCGGGAGAAGTTCATTTGTTAGAATTTAACGACTTTGATGATGAAGCCAACGCGATTGCGCGAATTTCACGCTGGTTAGTTGAGACTAAAGGCATCACTCCCGATCAGATCTTGGTTTTGATTAGGTCTAATAAGCATCACAGATTTTCCAACCCGATTTGTGCCGCATTGCAAAACCAAGGAATTCCAGCAACAACCGTTGAAAACCCACTGAATGTATTTGAACAAGATCAAGGCCGTGTTTTTATCTCATTTCTTCGCCTAATGGTCAATCGAAATGATAATTTGGCTTGGCGAAACCTGATTAAGATACGGGACAATGATCTAGGGGATGTCGCAGTTGCCAGCATTTACGAGATTGCTCGAAATAAGGGAATCACCTTCTTTGAAGCCCTGTCTCTAATAGCTAACAATCCAGTCCTTATCCCAAGACAGGGAGAAGCAATAAAAACAGAGTATGAAACCACAAATAATATGCTCGATAGGCTTAATGCGACGAACGAACATGCCGACAATCTTAGTGAGTTCATACATTGTATGGTCAACGAGTTACTTGCCATTGAACATGGGGAAGAAATGATGGAAGTCATCGAACACATTATTTCTGACAATTCCGGCATCTCGCTTGAGGATTTTCTGCGAGAAATCGTCTCTCCGATGCGGGACAAAGAACAAGTTCGAGTTGAAGGAAAGGTAAATGTAATGACAATGCATCAGGCAAAGGGACTCGATGCAGAAGTAATTTTTGTTGCCGCAGCGGAAGATGAATATATCCCTGGGCGAGCTCAGGGTAATGAAATTGACGATGAGCGAAGATTGCTTTATGTGTCTCTCACTCGCGCACGTTCTTTTCTTTACGTCACCTATTGCAATCATCGAACAGGAATTCAACAGCATACTGGTAGATCACCTTTGACAGCGAGTCGTAACCTAACCCGGTTCCTCAGCGGGGGACCCGTGCGCCGAGTATTAGGCCAAACCTTTGTCGCTGGTTTAGATTAGTGGGATTTTTAGAAGAAACTCACTCCTCCTTTAATGGTATAAAAGCGGAGCTTCCGCATGGTGATATGCTGTTGAGTATGCTATTTGAATAGTTTTCTTTGTATTTGCTGAGCAATTTAATGCCCCCTCGCCACCCCTCCCCTCATCGCCATGTTTAATCTCCTCTCCGTCTCCCCCCTGGCCTTTCAGCCTTTGATTTCAACGAAGTATGAGTAGAAGTCTGGTTTTGTTAGAGAACGGCCAATTGAGGTGTCTATTTGCGCGATCGTATTCAAAGCTAAAATACCCTCACCCTATTGACAGGCCAGACACAGCCTGTATAATCTGATTTCGTAAGCCTCGTGAGCTTGCTGGAAAAACCCGGCTCACGAGGCTCGTTGTTTTTCACGGCAGCTCACAGGCTCGCACAAGGGGTCAGCACTCCGGACCGGCAAGGTTCAGGCTGACCCCTTTGCCTTTCCGCCCGGAGTGCAACCCCGAAATCGTCCCGGCCGCGAACGGACCGAGACTAAAGAGGAGGTGCCCGCATGGGAAAGTACGCCAGCTGGAACGACCTGGAAAAGAACGTCCCCGTCGCCTACCAAGAAAAAGCCACCCCCGAAGCCTTCCGCACCGGCATGAATGGCATCGCGCCGTCCGGTCTGAAGGTGAAAGAGGGGCGGGTTAATCACTATCGCGACGGCGTCGACGGCAAGGGTCCGGTCATGGTTAGCGGCTACAAGCGCGCCATGTTCGAATAGCGCCTGCTCTGCCTGATGCCTTTTCTCAGATTTTAATCCTTCTTCCTTCACTGCTGTCGCGGCGGCAGAGGAGGAAGATCCACCAGGGAGAGGACACCAGGCAAATGCCGGAAATCCAAATGAAAATAACGAGGAGGCAGCGATGTTCAATCCACAGCAAATCAGCGGGCCGGTAGCGCCGGGGCAATATAACCCGATGCAGGTGAGCGGCCCGGGCTCTTACTACCCCACCCAGACCACCGATCCCTTTTCAGGGATGTTTTCCGCCATGATGCCCATGATCATGATGGTGATGATGATGGCTATCATCATGCCCATGATGAAGGGCGTCACGTCTAAGGACTGAACTAAAACGAAAGTTACTGTAGGAGGTAGCTAAACCATGTACGCAACACAGCAGTTCGCCGGGATGCAGGCCCGGCCCCAGCAATACCAGTACGGCACTGTCGGCGGCTACTATCCCCAGCAGACCACCGACATGACGAGCATGTTCTCGGGCATGATGCCCATGATCATGATGGTGATGATGATGGCCATCATGATGCCGATGATGAAAGGCATCACCGGTAAATCCTAGGCGAGGCAAATTCAATACAGGAGGTAAATTCTTGAACAAGAAGATTGTTCCGCAGCAATATCCGGGCTATCCCGGGGCGCGGCCTCCCAAGGGCTGGGTGCCTCCCCTGGGTCAGTCGTTGGCGCTGCTCGGCGTGTACGACAACGAGTCTGGCAACTGGATGGGTCTGCCGCTCCAGGTATTTAGGGAAGCCCTGCTAAACGCCGAGGCAATCCATACCGAAGACCGCATCGACGAGCGCGACAAGGTCGAGGTAACCGTGCCTGATGCTTCGGCCCAGGATACGGTCAAAACCGTCGAGCTCGAGGTGCCGGCAGGCGAGGTCTGGTTCCTGAACCGCCTCAACTTGGTCACCGAAGCCGAGGTGTCGGGCAACTTCCGTGTCTCGAAGTTCCCAAAGTCAGACACCATCGACAAGAAATACTTGGGCACCGACCAGGCGGCCGGGGCTAATACCAACTACGACCTGGCCGCGGCCGGGCAGCTCGGCGCCGATCTCCGGCTCACCCCTGGCGACAAGCTGACCGTGGTCGCCACGGTGACCGCCGCCGGCGGCACCACGGCAGCCCGAAAGGTGACCCTTAATCCGTACGGCCGCAAGGCCAGGCGGCTAGTCTAAGCGTAGGGAGGCTTCCCATGCCCTATGCGATGGTGCCGCCGGGCTACCGGGCTATCCCACTGGGGCAAACCGGTAGCATTGAAGGACTGGGCGCCTTCGCCCCGCTCGAAGAGAGCTCAGACGAAGGCGCTCTTTTCTTAGCCCGGCTCGATTTCGAGGAATTTCCTTCGGGCGAGATAATGGCGCAGCTGGAGCAGGCTTTTAGCGATGCCGGAGTCGAGCATTGGCCCGGCTATAGCTATATCGTACATGCCGATTCGGGCAGGCCTGCCGTTTATCTCGCCTGGCAGAAGGGATTCGCCTGGCTGCCGATCATTGCCGGCATTATCGGTTTCATCGCCCTGCCGCCGCTGGTCGGCACCGTCATCTGGTGGCTGATCCCGGAGGATGTGAAAAACCTCATCTCCAGCCTCATCAACATGGGCATGATGCTGCTTGTTATGTACATCCTGATGCAGGTGATGAAGCCGCTCGCCGCGCCTAAAAAGCCCAAGAAATTACCCGAGGCTAAAACATGAACGGCTACCCCACAGAGTACAACACCTACCAGCCGATGTTCTGGCAGTCGGCATTTTCTGCGATCATCGGCGTTGCCATGATGATCGCCCTGGGTACCTGGGCTCTGTCCACGGTGAGAAAAGCCTTGAAAGGCGAAGACGTGGAGTTTCCATTATGAGCCAGGCATCATCGGTCATGGGTGGCGCGCTGGGCGATGTCTTCTGGGACCTGCCGCCATGGCTTTACTACACCCCAGGTTATGATCTGGGTCTTTCCGTTTATGTGGCCAATCCCACTGACGTGGAGCAGGAATACGCCCTGATGGCCCGGCTGTCGCGGGACACTACCCAGATTAGCGAAGAAGCCTTGCCGGTCTTCGGCTACACCTGGTTCAAGGTCGAGCCTGGGGACCTCGCCCAACTCAAAGGCGCTTTGCGTTTTTCCGAGACCAACGCGGTCCTTGCGCTGCTTTTACACGAGAAAGAAAGCGGCGAGGTCATCGACTCAGTGGCCACCATGCTGGTAGCGCCGGGTAGCTCGGTGCTGCCGCCGGCCTGGCCCGGTGCGCCAGGAAACGCCGGCTCTTCAGGCTTCGACTGGACCTCGCTCATGGGACTCATGTTGCCGGTTTTGATGCTGGGTATAGTGGCCTCGGCAATGAAGCCGAAAACAGACAAGGCCAAGCAGCTTGCGCCGGCAAAAGAACCCGCAAAACAGTTGCCGGTCGGGAGGGGAAGCTGATGCCCGGCGAGTTTTACGTCGAGGGAAGCAAGGCGAAGCTGAGCCTTAAAGCCATCGAGACGGCCATCGCCAACCTCGAGGCGAGGCTTGAGGCGATTAGGAACCAGACCGACAAGTTATCCGGCGAGATCCCGTATGTGGGTTTCACCATAGCCGACTGGCAGATCGCCGAGAGCAACCTGATCGTCGTCGGGGCACCGGGGGTGAAGTACAAGCTCCACGACCTTTCCCTCGGTATCCAAAACCTTGCCGGAACTCAGATCACCATCAGGCTGTATAAGCAGATAAACGGCATCGAGCGAAAAGTGTATGAACAGTCTTTCGACGCTGCCGCGGATGGCCCAGGCTTGCCGGTGGTCAACGGCACCTGGGCGATCCACGGACCGCTCAGGGTCACCGTCCAAAGCAACGACCCGGCCGATAATGGCCAGGCCGTCGATTACGACTTCATGCTGGAGGCGATGTAGGTGAGCCTTTTCTTAAGGTTAAAATCGGGAGCAACAAAGCTCTCCGAGATTGAGATCGACGTCGACAAGGACTGGGACGGCATGAACATCCGCAACCTTGGCGGAATAGGTTCGTTTATGCAACCGGGCGACATCATCTACCGGGGCGAGAACGTATTCGAAAGGCTGCCCCTGGAGTACGGCAACGGCTACAACGTTCTCAAGGCGCTCGATCACGGGATGGGACGGCCGGGCTGGCTCGACATCCAGGAGCTCATCATCTACATGACCGGCGCCGTCAACCGGGTCGCCGCCTTGCCGCTTCTTACGATGCCGAAGCCGCCCTTGGCCATCGCAACAAACGAGGATCATTCAGGCGGCGCTCATGCAGCCGCGGCGGCCCGGTCTATTGAGACACCGGAAATTTCCATCATGACCAGCGTCGGGCTCGACGTAAGTGCTGATGAATTATTGTCGTTCGCAGTGCCGGTCCCGGTAATCGGAGCGGCCGCGCAAATCGTCTAGGAAGGAGACTTTAGTGACAAACGAGATCTACATTGAAGACCCGAAACTGGAGAGCCTGTACCGGCGCTTCGAGAAGTTGGGCACCCGGCTCAAGATGCCGGTCTTCAGGGCATACCTTGGGATGGAGGTCCGGGACGGGGAAGGAAACATCATTCATGCCCACCGGCAAAGAAGCCACTCCTGGAACCGGAACGCCTACAACTTCCTGTTTTCCCAGATGGCCGCCTACGGTCTAACAGGGACCAATGTATTTGAAGCCGGCGCCATATCCCTCAAGTGGACGAGCGGAAACATCTACCCCAATGGTTCCGGCTGGGCTCTGAATCAGGTCGCCGGCTGGGATGAGGGCGTCAACGTAAACACACGGTCAATTGACACCGGACTGCTTGCCACCGCCGGTACGGTGAATAAAGGTATCATCGTCGGCACCAACGCTTTTCCCGAATCCTTCGAAGGCTATGTCTTGGGTGCTGAAATCGCCAACGGTTCTAGCCCCGGCCAGATGGATTACGCCCAGTCAGACCTCCACTCAATGAGCTATGACGCACCCACCAAGACTCTGACCGATACTCTCATCAGGTTCATCAACAACAACTCCGGCGCTTCGATCGGTGTCAACGAGGTCGGACTGTATGGCAGGGTCAAATTCAGCTCGGCTGGAACCGGCTCGATCATGTTTTCCCGCGACGTCCTGGCATCCACGGTTGATGTGCCTAGCACCGGCCAGCTCAAGGTGACCTATACCATCCAGCTCGCCTATCCGGCGTAAGGAGGAGAAATGCGCTACGCCCTGATTTCCAAGGGTTTATCACTCGACCGTCTCGAGGCTGAGGCGAAGAAGGCTGGCGCCGGGAACATCAGAAAAGCCGAGGTCATCGGCCAGGTCTTCTGCGAACTCGACCAGGCTCAAGCCGACAGATTGGCCGCTGTCTCCGGCATGGCTCTCAGGCCGCTCAGAGAATATGGTACCAGCCAGATGGCCGCCCAGGCGCCGGCAGTCGAGAGCATCTCGGATGTCTTCTACCTGCTCAGGAGCTATTTTACCCCGCCGATAACTGGCACCGGCCTCACCGTAGCCGTGCTGGACAGCGGGGTGAGAAAGACCCACCGGGCGCTCCAGGGCAAAGTGGTTTATGAGGCTAACTTCACCGAGTCCCCGACGTCTGGCGACGTTTTCGGCCACGGCACTCAGGTGGCCTTCACCGTTGCCGGTGGCTACCACGCGCTGGGCGAAAACTCCGGCGTCTCGCCCGGTGCCGCCATCATGAACATCAAAGTCATCGGCGACGAAGGCATCGCCTCGGATGAGGCCATCGTGCTAGGGATCGACCGGGTATGCGACCTTGCCGAGCAGGCAAGAACCTCCGGCCTTTTTCCGACCGATGAAATGTATCCCAATGTGATAAACCTCTCGCTCGGCGGTGAGGACGACGGCGATCCGGACAATCCGGTTAGGGTCGCCTGCCGGAAGGCGAGTCAAGAATACGGCCTGGACGTCATCGCTGCGGCGGGCAACACCGGGCCGAAAATGACAACTGTCATGCTGCCGGCCTGCGAGCCGGAGGTCATCGCCGTGGGGGCGGTTGAGACATTTGGCGAGCTCCTTGTCTGGGAGAGATCCTCGCGCGGGCCGACCGTTCAGGGCGAGACCAAACCCGATTTCGTCATCTGGGGTACTAGCCTCGAGATGGCCTCGGACAAAAATGACGAAGACTTCCTGGTGAAATCGGGGACGAGCTTCGCGGCGCCGATGCTGGCTGGCCTGACCGGCCTCCTCTGGGAGAGCGGCCGCAGGGCTTACGGTGAGGGCTGGCAGTACCGCTGGACCCAGGCGCGAGATGTAGCCCCTTACTTTTCAACCAAGCCGCAGGACGTCCCACTCTCTAAAGACAACGCCTACGGATATGGGCTGCCGGCCATGGGCGCCATGCTGGGCCAGGTGATTCAGAGCGCCTCGCCCGCTGCTCAAACTACGGAGATGGTTCAAATGATGTCGGCCATGATGATGATGGCAGGGGTAATGGGAGCGATGTAAATGAACAAAGGCATGATTGCAGCAATTGTTATCGAGCTTGTCGGTATCGGCGCCACCGGAATCGGCATCGGCATTGAGCTGGCCACCAGTGCCGATTTCGGTATGGTGGTGACCACGAGCGGCAGCTGCCTTATCGCCATGGGCGGCGTTATCTGGGGTAAGTTCATCTGCATCAACCGAAAGAAGGATTAACGGCCATGGAACGACTATATATCGCCCTGGCAGCCCTCTTCGGAGGTATTGTCGCCGCTGTGCTCGGCTGGCTGGAAAGCGGAGAATCATTCGATCTGCGCAAGTTCGGCGGATCTATCGTCCGGTCCACGCTTGCCGGAGTGGTAATCAGTCTTGGCTCTAGCCTTGCCGGCCCAGTCGATATCGCTGCCCTTTTCTACGCCTTCCTTGGTGGCGCCGGGGTCGACGTTATTGGCAACCGCCTGGCAGGGAATTTCGGCAATGGCAGCTTCCCCATATCATCGAGCCCCGAAGAGGACATCGAGGACGGTTAAATGGCGCAGTACTCCGACATCATCGCCATCGATGCGCCGTCCGAGGCCGCCTCGGGAGGCCGGGTGGATTTTACCATTCGGGTGAAAAACACCCACTCGGCGCCGATCGGCATGAAGGTCGAAGCGACGCTTGAATACGGTGTTCCGCCCTGGCCGAGTGCCATTATCCCGGTGGACTGGGCTAATGTCGACGCCCTAGCAACCTGGCCGTTTCCCGGCTACTTCTACATGCCAGGCCAGAAAGTGACGATTCATGCCAAAAGCTTCTGGTACGGCGCCGACGGCCAGTGGTATGCCGACGACGAAATGACGAAGACGGTTGATTTCCCCTCGGCCGGGTCGCCCAGTATTTCGGACTTTCGCATTGTCGATTTCGCTAAAGTATAGGAGGTTACGATGGCTCTCAAGAAACTCGAAATGGAACTTAAACCCTTTACCGCCCTCGGAGAAGGCGCCGTCGCCCTTGCCGAAGACCCGGTCATGCCGGGGTGGTACGTCGACCCGGCCACCGGCCAGCGCGTCTTCTACGATCCGGTTGCCGGAAAATTCTTCACCGCGGCCGGCGGCGTCTATATACCCCTCGGCTACATGAACCCTGCCCCGAAGCAGGTAGCCATCGCCCCCGGCGACCGGCTGATGGTGTCCATTTCATTCAAGTACACCGGACCGGCAGTCTCCGGCGTTACCGGTTACTACTGCATCGGGACGAATGGGATGTTTGGCTTCGATGAAAAGCTGGTGCAACTGACGACCTTCAGCCTCCCGCAGGTGACTTCCCCGCCGCCGTACCCCAACGTCACCAATTCATTTACATTCACCATCCCGTCGAACGTCGACACCAACTGGGACGACATCTACGTGAAGATCTTCGGCGGTACGCCTTCAATCGGAGGACAAGCGACCACCAATTACATCTTCGGCTACGAGAACGCACTCCTCGTAGCTGGAATCCAGCCGACCATCACCGAATTCAAGATCTCGGACTTCGCCAAGGTCTAGGAGAAACCAGTGGTACTCGATATCGCCTTTGCGCCGATGGAGCTAGCGCCGACCAACTTCAATGCCGGGGACGCCGTACGGGTGACAGTGTCCTTCAAGTACGTTGTCGGCGTGAATAAGACGGTGAAATTACTGGCTGGTCCTTACTCGACCAACCTTTTCGGCAAGCACCTGGTTAACGCTTGCGTCGGGCAGGCGGAGATAACTCTACCGGCCAGCTCGACGAAGGCCGAAGGTACCGGCGTGGTCGATTTCTTACTGGTGCCCAAGTCAAGCGGCGGCATCGAAGACGGCACTTACGGCCTCAGGGTTTGGATCGAGGACACTGATGCCGTGGCGGAACAGGACAACGTCATCATCGTCACCGGCAATTCTTCAAGCGGCGATATGCTTTCCGGAATGATGCCGATGCTCATGATGCTTCTAATGATGGGAATGATCATGCCGATGACCCAGCAAATGGGCGAGGAGTAGGGATAGTGGGCAAGGCGTACCTGGAGATCGAAGAGGTAGCGAAGCTGGAAAGCGCGGCCGAATACCTTCGAGACCGGCTACTCATCCGGCTGCTCTTCCACCTCGGCTGCCGGGTGTCCGAGGCGCTGGCGCTCCGGGTCAAGGACATCGACTTCCGCCGCGGCTCGGTGACCATCGAACACCTGAAGTCGCGTATCAAGCTATCTTGTCCAGGCTGCGGCGCCAGGCTGGGCAAAGGGCACAAGTTTTGCCCGGTGTGCGGGGACAAGGTGGAGAAGGCTGTCGCCCAGGAGAAGGAGCATCATCGCTATCGGACCCTGCCGGTCGATGAAGTGACATTGGGCATGCTCAAAGAGTACATCGGCCGCGGCGGCGCCGTCGAGAGACACAGTGAAAAATGTCTTTTCGACCTCAGGCGCAACCGCGCCTGGCAGATCGTGAAGGACTGCGCCGAGCGCGCCGGTATCCCGCGCCTGGTGAACGCCGAAAGCGGCAAGACCCACAACGTCAGCCCGCATCGGCTGCGTGATGCCTTCGCCGTCCATGCAGTGAAGGCCGACGATTCCGGCGACGGGCTAAGGCTGCTACAAGAGCACCTGGGTCATCGGAGCATTGTCACTACCATGAAATACCGCAAGGTGTCGGGTGAGGAACAGAAAGAATGGTATCAGAAGCTCTGGAGTTAGCGTGTGGAAGAAGAATTCGAAGATGAAATGCTGTCTTTTATGATGAAGGCGATCATCGTGTCGGGCTGCGTCTTCGCTATTTGGCCGTCTCTAGTGAAATCCTTTTCAGCGTCCCGGGCGGAAACGCCGTTATCCGGCAGGCTCTACCTTGACCCTGTTACCGGGAATTACTGGGTTTATGTACCAGAGGAGGAAAATTCATGACCTGGAAGAAAATCGTGCTTGAGGGAGAGGTCGCCGTCCTCTCCGACACCGTGCCGGTGGATGCTGATTTCGCCGCCGCCTCAGCCGGCGTGGCGGACAGCGCATCGAGACAAGACCATAAGCATGACGTGCCGGAGGCCCTCCTGGGCGACCTGGCGGCCGTTGACGGCCAGGCAGCGGCCATAGGCGCGGCCAACAAGTTCGTGCGCGCCGACCACCGGCATCCCCTGGGGCCTCTCCTGGCAAACCTCAACTGCAACCAGAAACAGCTCATCGGACCGGTGGTGCACGTGGCTGCGGCCGCCCCGAATAGCGGCACTGAAGTCGAGGGCCAGATCTACTATAACTCCACAGCCGGTGATAAGCACCCATATATCTGGGTGCCATAAGGGGGATAGATGAAAACCAAGGACCTGATGGAACAGTTCGAAAAGACCTACCGCGACGAAAAACTGAAAGAAGCGGAAACCCTCCACAATGCGGTAGCCGAGTTGCTCTCTGAGCACAAGGCGGAGATCCAGACGGTGTTGTACGTTCTTGAGATGATCCGATTTGAACTGCTTGAGGAAAGGTACCGGAGCATTTTTGCCACCGAACCGAAACCGGGGGAGATCCGCTTCGGTAAACCGCAGTGAGCTGGAAGAAGATGCTGCTGGATGGCGATTCAGGGGGCGGCGCGGTTCTCCAGGGAACGGTCGCCGTTGACCCGCCGAGTATTGCGAAGGCCTCCACGACCAATATTGACGTGGGTGTAGCCGGGATAACGACCGGACACAAAATCTTTGCCCAGTGTCAGTCCGATCTGGAAACGGGGCTGGCCTGCGTCGCCACTTATTGTCCAGCTAACGGCACCTTGAGGCTCAGAATAAGCAACTGGTCGTCGTCGGCCATTGATGGGGCGCAGAGGGCCTGGGCTTACCAGGCTTATCCATAGCCATGGCATGGAAAAAAGTTACGCTGAAAACTAAAACTGAGGAAGAGCCGATGCTCCTGGCGGGAGGCTGCAGCCGCTGTTATCAGTGCTGCATTTGCTGGATATACGAGGTGCCCGATGGCAGTGCGGCAATGGCGCCGAGAAAAGGCTGGTGCCCGCACTTGGATCTTGAGAAGGGAGCTTGCCGGATTTGGGGAGATCGTCCCGAGGGCTGCTGGACCTTTCCGACAGTCAGGGACTTTGAGCTTGGCTGCGTACCTGAAAGTTGCGGCTTCAAGTTGGTAAAAGGAGGAACCTATGGGCAAATACGCCAATCATGAAGAGTTCGGGGTGAACGCCCCGCGGAGCTACCGCGAGGATACGACCAGCGAGTCTTTTCTCGATGGCATGTCTGGCATCGCGCCGCCGGGTATGAGGCCCAGACGATCACGGGGTGAAAAGTTCGAAGAGAAAACCGATTTCAAGACCTCGGCCAGATGGCATCGTAACTTCGACGTGGCCATGTTCGGCGGCTCGGATATCGGGACTACCGATTTCGAGACGAAACAGATGGGACTCGAAAGTAAGGCCAACGGTATCAAGAGAATCCCGGGGAGGCGCTAATGGCTGGCCAAGTACGCCTTACCATCGGAGACAAAGAGTGGCTCGCCGAGGTGGCGGCCACCCCCTGGGAACTGACGCAAGGCTTGGGCGGATTACCCGCGCTTGAGCCGCGGACCGGGATGCTGTTTGACCTCGGCTCGCCGCGGGTCATCGAGGTGACCACGGCGCCGATGTTTTTCCCGTTGGATATCGCCTTCCTTTCGGACACCTTCACGGTGACCGAGGTCTACCGCAACGTACCGCCCGGTTACCTGGTGACCTCGACCTCGCCGGCACGTTACTTTATTGAAGTCAACGCCGGCGATCTGGAAGGCATCGAAGTGGGTGACATAGCCTCTGTAAACTGGCTGGACTTGGCGGAGATGCCTGCTGCAACACCGGATTGGGTAACTACTATCGCCTCGCTTGGCGGCTGGCTGGCGGTCGGCGCCGTCATGGTTGGCTTATCACAGCATCTGGCTGAAACGGTATTCGTTAACCCTGAACCTGAACTCTTACTGGCAACAGGCAGTGCTTCCAGTAAGTGTGAGATCGTCTATCCGCGAAACTACGACCTGGTGAGCTGGGTTGGCTCACCGGTACCGGATTACAGCTTCTCCATCGAGCCGGAAGCTAAAGAGCGCCGCATCGACGAGGTCCTTAAGAAGCTAAAAGAGGGCGTCGAAGGCATCCAGGGGAGCGAGCATTTCCGAAACTTCCTGCTCACCATGTCAAAATTCCATGACTACAGCATCGGCAACCTCATTCTCATTGCAGCTCAAAAACCCGACGCCACCAGGGTAGGCGGTTTCAATACTTGGAAGGATCTTTATCGCTGGGTGAAGAAAGGCGAGAAGGGCATCGCTATCCTGGCGCCGTGCCTGCCGTCGAAGTCGGCCAAAATGACTGAACCTGCTGGTGCCGAGGACAAAAAGAAGGAAGGCGAAGAGGAAGAAAAGCGGGAAATGATTCGCCCGATCTACTTCAAAGTGGTCTATGTCTTCGATGTGAGCCAGACTGAAGGCAAGCCATTACCTGAATTCGAGGTGCCGGTGCTTACCGGTGAAGCGAACGAGGAACTCTTCGAGAGCATTCTACATCTTGCTAAAATCCAAGGTGTATTCGTTGGATTTGAACACCGACCGCATCAGGACCCGGCAATTAAGGGCTATTTTTCCGGCAAGGAAATCTGGGTCAGGCCGGAGGAATCCCGAGCCCAGCAGCTGAAGACGCTGATTCATGAAGTGGCGCACTATTACTCCGAAGGCGTCTTCCATATTCCCAGAAGAGACGCCGAAACCATCGCCGAGAGCGCCGCTTTTGCCGTTGGAGCCCACTTTGGCTTCGATTCCGGGACACGCTCTTTCCCCTACGTCGCCCTCTGGGCGCAGGATAAGAAAGTCCTCGAGCAAAATCTGGCGGCGATTCGCCAGGTAACCACCAGAATCATTGAGGGCCTCGAATCACTGGCGAAAAAGCTGGCAGGGGTGGCTTGAGGCGTATTTATGGTGATTGAGCTGAGACCGAGCAGGGGTGGCTTTCTCCGGCCGTTTGGCTGCGGCTGGTTTATCCGGGAGTACCTTTTGGGGAATGGGCCGGAGGGATCAACGAGGATTGATCCTGAACGCGGCGCTCCGCAAGCCGACATCAACTACGAATACAAAGAAGCCCTTGCCCGGGCTACGGCGCGAGAGCGGGCTGAACGGATCATCAGTAAGCAGGTCGTCCGGAGCGTGGATATCACCGAGGAATACGCCGAAGAGATCTACCAGAAGCAGCTTAAGAAGGTGTCGCGGAAATTTACCCATATGCGGTATCACTCGTTCCTGATGTACTTCGGAGTGCTCAAGCGGTTAGGGTGGGTTGGGGCCACCGATCGGACCGAGCCGTCGGCCATTCAAGACAATTACCCGTCGGCTCCGGAGCGGGTTTATTATCGCCTTACAGCAATAGGAATCACGGCTGATGAGCGAATGTGGGCGAATCCTCTTTTCACCTTATATCCCAGAATCGGGCCGAGTCACAGGAAGCAGCATATCTGACTCTCCGGGGATCAACCTTGAATACCGAGGCTTCTTAGTATATAGGGATCCGTTAACTCCATGACACTTGAACTGTGTTAGATATACAGGCGCTCTCCCTCTTTTAACTAATCTCTTTTCTACGATTCGAAAACCAACTCTCTCGACCAGATTGTACCCGTGGTATAATTCAGGGCGTTTAATAGGCTCCGCCTGTATTACAATGTCCTGATCTGTTCGTAGGAGGTTGCTATGACCGAGAATTCTCAAGTAGAAAAGCATTTGCAGAAACTAGCGGCCTTGGTTAATGACCCTATCCACAAACGCATAATAGAGGCATACAAAGGTAACAATCCTCTTGAATCTATGGAAGCTGAGTTAACCAAGATATTGGATGAGGTCGTCACAAATGAAGATTGACACTGTGACAATACGAGGTTTTCGAGGTTTCAATGGGGAGAGGCCGATTCACTTTCACCCTTCTCTCACTCTCATTTATGGCCCAAATAGTTATGGCAAGACAAGCATTACTGAGGCGGTGGAATGGTTATTGTATGGCAGTACATCGAAAGTCGATAAAGGGGAGTCAAAAGATGAATATAAAGGATCATACCGAAACTGTCACCTCGATTGTGGGACGACGACTTTAGTCAAAGTCCTTTTTATCAAGGATGGACAGTACAGCGAATTCAAAGCCGAGCTATCCGGTGAGGAAGATATCAATAAATATATTGATGGCAAAGCAGTTGAATTTTGGCCGATTAAACCTGACATTGGTCCGTCCCCAAAACCTTTTATAATGCAACATGCTTTGAAGTATCTGTTACTGGTGGGACCTGATCAGAGATTCCGTGGCTTTGCCAAACTACTTGGCTTGGATACGCTAGGGGAAATGCAAACTGAGTTTGTCTCTCTTTGTACAAAACCGGAGTCCTCAATTTCGAAAGCTGCCGCAATTCTGCGACAGCAAATTAACGCATTGGAAACCCGCCTTGTATTACGACCAAGCCTAAAGAATGTTCATTTGTTCTTTAAAAAGGGCAAAGACTCATTTTCAGCGTTCAAAGCTGCAACCATGACGGAGTGCATTAAACGTGTGCCGCCTGGTAGTGCGTCTGATGAAGTATTGCCAGCTTTATTGCGAGCACGAGATGAAGCGGTGAAAAAGGTCTTTTCGGGTAGTATAACACTATCAGCCTATACATCTGAAGAAAGTGCGGTTAATTCTACCGAATTTGAGCGCTTTATTAATTTTGCAT
Organism: Dehalogenimonas formicexedens; assembly: GCF_001953175.1. NCBI lineage: Bacteria > Bacillati > Chloroflexota > Dehalococcoidia > Dehalococcoidales > Dehalococcoidaceae > Dehalogenimonas > Dehalogenimonas formicexedens. The sequence goes on from NZ_CP018258.1 coordinate 1,652,517, forward strand.
CCGAAGACCTCATCGCGCAATATTGTGGATTGGTCGCCTTAGTAACACGAGACGCCGTTTTAAAACGCGCCGGGTTTTTCAAAGTTGGAATGGAATTATTAGGTTGCAAGCCGGATGAATGTCCATTTTGTGGGCGGGCGCTTGGCAGCGATTTATTAAATCACATTCAAAGGCAACATCAAGGTCTCAAGGATGAAGAAGGAAGGTCAAAAGAATTAGTTACCCAGAGATTAAATCTGATTGAAGTGCTCGCTAGCCTTAAACGTGATCTTGAGAAATGCCAAACGCGTCATGGATCTAGAGTGACAACGTTTTTATCCATAAGTAAATCGATGCCCGAACTAGAAAAGATTCTTTCACCTCAGCACATCTCTCTGTACGAGGCTGTCCAATCCGCAATAACAGACCTGCAGAAACTAAAGGATGAATTAGAACCGCTCTATCTCAATGTCGGCGACTCTTTAAACAAAGTACAGATGTCTATTCAACAATCAAAAGAGGATATTAATCTCATAAAAGAACTGGGAAGTGCGCTAATCACGTACGCTAATCATGTTAAATCTATGATTCAATCGATAAATACTTTTGCTCCAAGAATGTCGGATGCGAATCAAGTTCTTAAACACGAGTTGGATTCGCTTGCTGGTACGGAAGACATTGGCGTCCTTATTGACCTTACTGAACAAGCGGGAATGATAAAAAGGGGGTTTGAGATAGAGTCAATTCTCGAAAGCCTTAAAGAATTACGCAAAACGGTTGACCAATACGTCGGTTCAGAAATGCTCGCTGCGATAACCACAGAAATGTCTGGAGACGTCATGGACTGGTACAATAACATACGTACGACTGGCGATCCGGACGTTCATTTCTCCGGTTTTGACATGGACCGTACAAAAAAGGGTGAAATCAAATCTCGCCGAGTACAGATCAAGGCTTCGTCTTATGGTAAAGACCTAGTTAGTGCGGTATCTTCATTGAGTGAGTCCAAGCTTAATGCATTAGGTCTCTGCTTAAGCATAGCAACAAACCTAAAAACGGATTGCCCCTTTCAGTTTATTTTCATTGACGATCCAATACAATCATGGGACGAAGAGCATGGCGTCCAGTTCATTGATGTGGTCAGAAAATTGGTAGAAAAAGGGAAACAAGTTATTGTATTATCGCATAATAAAGCATGGCTAGAGCGGCTACGTATTGGCTGCCGCTCATTTAACGGCTTGTATCATGAAATAACAGGTTACACTAAAGACGGCCCCAATATAATTGAGAAACCTTGGTGTACTTGGAAACAACGGTTAGACGAAGTTGATGCGATCCTTAAGGACAACACTGCCGACAGCATTAGGCTTCAGCAGGCAGAGGAAGAGATAAGGATTGTCGTATGTGATATAACGGCTGGGCTATATTTGAATAAGAAAGGCATTCAGAGAAATCCGAGTACATTCAATTCAGCGATGGTCAGAAAAACACTCATTGAATGTGGTGTGACCATGGACCTGGTGGACCGTGTAGGTCAGACATTCGAGACTACTGATGATGCTCACCATGCCCCGAAGGATTATGCTGCTCATCGTCAGAGGATTAGATGCTATCATAACTGGGCGCATGCGTTAGCCAAGTTATCGGAATAACCCTTATTAACTATTTGCGAATTCGACAGTATCGGACGGTAATCAGAAGGATTAATACGAAAGTCTCGCAACGATATTATTGTATGCTCGGTCGAAAAGTAAGAGCTCCTTCAAAACAGTCTTAGGGAGAAAGAAATAATTAACCTGCCATAAATTGGATTGCCTCGCAAAATATCCCTGGCCCTCCGAATTCGGGGGGCTTTCTTTTGTTAATTATCAAAAGCCCACAACCCCGTGGGGGGTGATAAACGTGCTATTATGCAGGTAATGGGTAGCTGGGTGTGTCAGCTAATCTGCTGGAAGACTACTCGGGAGTAATTTCTCCATCCAAGGCTTTAAGGACTTCATTAGCCGCGTAAGCCTTGTCACGTTTACGACCGGTAATCTCGGTCAGGATACCAGCTTCCAAGAGCGACTTTATCGCCTTCCTGGCGCCCGGGGATGTTATCTTCAGATACTCTTGGGCCGTTTTTGCGCTTAATACTGGCTTCATGAGAATAAGTTCCACCAATTGTACGGCCGTCGGCGGTAAATGCTTCTCTCTGGCAAGCTGCGAATAACTTCGCAGAAGCTCCTGCAGACGCCGTGACCTTGAGACCGCATCCCCGGACTGCTCGGTGACCGCCCTCAAGAAGAACTCTATCCATTCTCGCCATGCGCCTGTGCTACTTACCTTCAAGAGAAGGTCATAATACTCCTCGCGGTGCTGTTCAAAGAAAGCACTCAGGTAAAGCAGTGGATTGCTGAGAACATTTCTCTGGCATAAAAGCAGTGTGACCAAAAGTCGGCCGATACGCCCGTTCCCATCCAGGAACGGATGAATTACCTCAAATTGATAATGAACTAGCGCCGCCTCGACCAGCGGGGGCAGCCTGGTTTCGGCGTGGAGGAACTTCTCCAGCTGACTAAGGCATTCCTGCATCTCAGGTACCGGCGGAGGCACAAATGTTGCCTCATTGAGGGTCGCTCCGGGGTTGCCGATCCAGTTCTGCGACTGGCGAAACTCACCAGGAGTAGCGTGCTGGCCACGTACCCCTTCCATCAGGACTCCATGCAATTCGCGGATAAACCTCAGGCTTAGCGGCAACTCGTTCAGTCGTTTCAGTCCGTACTCCATGGCACGCACATAGTTCTGCACTTCCCTGACGTCACCCCATTTCTCAACCTGCGTTGCCTCAAACAGCAGGAGGTCAGAGAGCGAGGACTGTGTGCCCTCGATACGCGAAGACAGGACTGCCTCTCTCCTGATGAAAGGGTAGATGAGAAGGTGTGGATTGGGCAGCGTTTCGCCCAGGCCAGAAAGAGTCCCCAGAGCTATGTCGGCTTTCGACATGACTGATACCAGGGCATCGTCCCACTCAAGCCTTGGAGGCAAAGGATCGGGGATAAAAGCCCAGTAATCACCGGTTGCCCGGGACAGCTTGCCCGATGGGCTCTTTTTGAACAGCGCGGTGTCCATTACTAAACTCCCGTTTACTAGCGTCTTCCGTTAGTAAACAAATCAGCGGTTTTGTTTAATAATACACCAGCAACTGGGCGTTGGCAATACTCCTTGGATCTGCTTGCCGCTGGTACAGTACCGGCGGCAAGCCCGAGCTACTATTCTCCATTTCGCCCGAGTTCGCCGCTGTCACCGCCGACCGAGCATTTGCTTGTTCAAAACGCTTCTGATCTCCGGGGGAGAGGGTGTAAATACAGCTAGTTCTTCGGAGTGTTCAAAATGACTTTTTGTTTGACAATGAAGCTGGAAAAACACGCAAACGCACCTTAACAACTGAACATGAAAAGCCTTGACCTGAACGCTTGCCCTGAAAGGGGGAAAACGTGAGTTCAAGCGTAACAGTAGCGGGGGAATACAATCGGCCTGGGGGCTTCTGTAACCGATGTCACAAGGTTTGGGTGCTAAAAGAGCGGCAAGGCGTTTGCCGATGGTGCGGAAAGATCGCCACCTGTCAGACCAAAGAGACAAGCGCCTTGCGTAGTTTCAAGTCTAGCCGAAGCACCAGACCAAAGCAAACCGAAGCGGTCGGGTATGACCACCTTAGCGGCCAATGGCTTACCTTCTATACCATAGCCTCGAAGTTCAGCCACAAGGCCAAGCCGGACGAGCGGGATGACCTGCTCCATGACATTATCATCACCCTTGCCGATGTCGAGCGGAATAACGGATACCATCCCTTCACCGAAACCGCCATGTATCGCATCGCCAGCCGCGCCCAAGCATTGTACTGGCGCAAGCGTTACCGGATAGACAACGGCCTTACCTGCGGGGACTGTAGCAAGGCGCAACGGCAGAAGTGTAAAGAGAACTGGCTCTTTTCGGCGTGTCCCAAAGCCGTCAAACTCGAAAGCCTGAATAAGCCCGTCATAGACGATGAAGGCAACACCACCGAACTCGGCGATCTGATTGCCGACGACAGGGCGTTAGACCTCGATGCCTGGCTGGATGCCGGCACTTTTCTGCTCCATTGTCCCGACAGGCTAATCGCCATCGCCGAAAAGCGGCGGGACGGGCAAGCCCTTACCAATGCCGAAATGATTTACCTTTGCCGCTTTCGGAAAATGGAACAACAAAGACTGTTTGAGGGTGAAAGGTTTCGGCCTTATTCCGCAACTAATACAGTGGGAGCTTCGGCTATGCCAGCGAATTGCGGGTAGCCGATAGCTTACTACTAGGCGAAGCCGATGGAGTTGCCCACCTATCGGATAGCAAGAGGGGGTCGGACAATCGAACAACTGAATATTGAGGGCAAGCGTTCAGGTCAGGGCTTTTTAGCGCACAAGGCTGTACTGGTCAACGCCTTATCAAGGACACTCGCCGAAAGGGCGATGCTTCTTGACCTCACCATTGGGCGGAAAGGCTTTCTTACTTACCTCAAGTCTTTAGGCGGGTCGAACATCGTGAAAATCGTCCCGTCTAACGGCGATGCCAGCGTATCGCGGGTCGCCGGAAAATGCCTTAAGGTGGTCTGCGGAGCCAACACCAGCTACCTTGACAACATGGCCTGGGTCGGCGAAAAAACACCCCTTACCCTGTGCGACATCAGGGTAAGCCCGTCATACTCGGTAAGTCCCAACCTCGGCGCGACAGAGCTATCGGAAGCCCTTTCAAGGGTACTGCCGTTTACCTCGGATGAGAACACCCGCCCCGTACTTCAATGCGTTCTCTTCCGGGTCAAGGACGGCAAGCTAACCCTCGTTAGCGCCGACGGCTACCGACTCGCCGTACTCAAACTGGACTTCGACGGGGATGAAGGACAAGCTCTCGTTAGTCGCGATGAGCTAAAGGGCGTCACCGCCGCTCTTCGACGGGCGCGACGGGTAAGGCTGTCACTTGAAAAGAGGAAAGACAGCGAGGGGATGGACCTCAATCTGGACACGGAGCTAATCCGCTATGGATGGCGGGGATGCGCCGGTAACTTTCCAGACTATGAGAAGCTCATACCCGCCGACTTTAGCGCCCGCGCCAGCTTCGACACCAATGAGGCGCTCAAGGCGGTAAGCTCACTCAAGGTCATTGCCAACGTCAAAGCCTACGCCATAGACCTCACCATCGGCAACGGCAAGGTGGTCATGGCAAACACCGACGACAAGGGCGAGGCCGAGATACCCGCCGACACTACCGGCGAGCCTATCAAGATAAGGCTTGACGGGGGTTATCTCGCCGAAGCTCTGAGGGCTTGCGGCGGGATGGTGGAGCTAAAACTCGTTGACGCGAAGTCACCGATGCTTTTTGCCGCGCCGGACTATGAGCTGGTGGTCATGCCGATGCTTCTGCCGGAAGCCAAGAAGCCGAAGGTCGAAGCCAAGGCCGCCGAGACTCCCCACGAAAGCGGGGACAAGACAGAAGCGAGCCAACCCGCCGAACCCGCCGAACCGAAGGTTGAGATAGTCGAAGCGGTCGCCGAGCCGGATGCCGAGCCGGTCGCCGCCGAGGAAGTCGCCCAAGCTGTCGCCGAGGCCGAGGCCATCACGAAGGCCGAGAAGCCCAAGACCAAGAAGCATAGCAAGGCGAAAGAACCAGTCGCCGTTGCCTAAAGCCTGAACTGAAACGCTTGAACTCACAAAACAGCCGCACATGAAGGGGCTTTAACGCCCCTTTTTGTGCTTCTTTTTTCGTAGGGGATATTCCTACCTGTGCTGGTGGGAATATCCCCTTTTGTTTTGGCTGAAATACCGGCGAGGGCAAGAAAGGCGAAACGGAGAGAAGGATGAAAGAACAAAGGATACCGGAACTCGGCGAGCATGCCGACCGCGGTTTCCGGCTGGAAAACCTTGACGACCACATGGTGGCGCTCTACCACGAGGATGAGGAACTGGGCGTTTTCAGCCAGATCGGAGCGACGGCGGAGAGCATCCAGAAGGAATGCGCCAGGCATCTTACCGCCAGACATGGCGGGGAAGGCATCGAGAAAACCGAATAAGGCCGCCCAGGGCGTAGAGAAGGGGTCGAGAAGCATGAAGTACCGACCCCTTACTCTTGCCCGAAGACGATGGAAAGGAGGTGATAAATATGGATGCGCTGCTGGTAACCAATCCCACTGTCCCGCTAGGCCAGGTGGTGGCCACCCGGGGAGTGTATGCCTTGGCCGGAGAAAACCCCAAGTTCGCTGAGTTCATGCCCCGCTGCCTGAACCGCCACGCCAAAGGCGATTGGGGCGACCTCGATGAGGCAGACAACCAAGAGAACGAGCTGAGCCTGGAGCAAGGCTTCAGACTGCTCTCGTCTTATGAGAGCGAGGGCTTACCTAAGATTTGGATCATCACCGAAGCCGACCGGTCATCAACGACAATTCTTTTCCCCGATGAGTACTGACTCAAGAACCTGTGTGCCAGTTAGGTGTTATCAAAGCAGGCAAATACGAAGGGGTAACAATGCCCGAATAGAGGTGAAACTATGCCTATCAAATGGAGTGCCCTTAAGGTAAGTGAAGCAATGGACATGGTCGAGGAGTTCATTGACCAGGCCGCCGAACCGCTGGAACAGGCCAGGATTGTAGCAATTGCAGCAAGAGGAATAGACGACATCCCACAATACGTCGACGAGCGCCTTGCACATCTCATCGGCGATATTGGGCGTATTGACCATATCAAGGGCTCTATTTCGGAAGTCCGAAAATCCTTACCTATCGGCGCCGCGGCGGAAGAGCAGAAGAGAATCGAAAGCGGCAACCAGCTCGTCCTGGTGGCCTAAACCAATAACCACTACCAAATTCAAAGGGATACCCATGCCCAATACTGAACGGAAGGAGTAACAAGCATGGCAGGTCAACTCGATCTGTTTCAGGGCGTTAAGCTGGCGGAGCCGGTGCCGAAAACCACGGTCAGACTTGGCCGGAAAGCCGCCCAGATACCGCTACGGAAGAAGCAGCGGGTAGCCGCAAAGCGTCTCATGGAAATACTTAAAGAACTGGAGGGTAAGGACATTTACCTTGGCTCCTACAGTGCCGGCGGCGGCCATTTCTGGCTCGATAATCTGAAGCTATCTAAGCTTAGAGTCGATGGGTTCAGGACGGAATCTGATGTATCCTGCCCGCCATCGGTCATCGTTTTGTGGGGGAGTAAAGGGGCCTGCGTCAGGATATTCACGGACTGCTTGTTAGCAGTCCGTGAACAAGAGTATCAGAATTACCATCACTATCTCCTCGACTTTTGGAACGGCTTTGGCCAATGCCCGATAAACGGTTACAGATCACACTACGCATGTTTGGCTGTCACCAAGTTCAAGGGCTGATCGACAGGAGAAAGCTCAAATTAAAGGGAGTCTGGGGGTTCGTCCCGGCTCCCTTTTTTTATAGAAAAGGAGCGAGAATACCCGCCAGCTTGCTGGCGGGATGAATCGCAAGGGCGGGGTGGCCCGTTTCTTCCCCTCCTGATGCCCCCCAGCTTGCTGGGGGGGGTAATTCACTTCACAATCCTCGACTCGGGGCGGGCCAGATTCACCGTGACGGTGGTCGATTTGACCCTTATAAGTACGATTCATCGGCCATCGGCATGAAGTAAGTGAAATTCATCTAATTTTATCCCACAAGATATCTGAAACTAGTCTAACAATTGCTGTGGTCTGAAATAAAGCAAAAGTGGCGAATGCTTTAGAATGATGAGCCGGACCTGGCTTCGCGGCTACAGAGAAGGGATACCATAAGGGCTTGTGTGTTTGGCAGCCCGCGGCTCCACATCATGCTCAAAAGAGAGGGACTGGTAGTCAACCACAAGCGGACCGAACGCATCTACAGGGAAGAGGGATTGGCTTTAAGAAGGAAGAGACGCCGTAAAGGAGCTGCCAGCGCCCGTGTTGTGATGTCGGCGCCATCTCGTCCCAATCAGAAGTGGAGCATGGATTTTGTGACTGACAGCATCGTAACCGGCCGGCGCTTCCGGGCCCTGGCCATCGTCGATGATTATTCCCGGGAATGCCCTGCAATCGAGGTCGATACCTCGCTGGGTGGCGTCAGGGTGATCAGCGTCCTGGAAAGACTGGCGGCTATGCGCGGCTTGCCCGAAGCCATCACCGTGGTGGATAACGGGCCAGAATTTGCCGGTAAAGCTATGGATGAGTGGGCGTTTCGCAAAGGGGTCAAGCTCAGCTTCATCCGCCCCGGCAAACCTATTGAAAACACCTTCGCAGAAAGCTTCAACGGCAGACTACGCGACGAATGCCTGAACACAAACTGGTTTCTGAATCTAAAACATGCCAGAGAAGTTATCGAGGCATGGAGAATGGATTATAATACTGTCAGACCTCATAGCTCATTGGATGGATTGGCACACCAGGAATTCATGGAACTAGACGGAAACACTAAGATGCATCTGGCACTAAAGATGGGGTAAGGTCAACGGATGCTTTTCGTTCGACTTACTCTCTTGTATTTTTTCGCTCCATTTTAATAGTATCCGTTTTAACGATCTGATTTTCTATGTATTTTCAATTTTTACTCTTAACTCTTTGCCCAGATAGACTTAAGAGTAACCCATTGTTCGGGACAATGTCTAATATACCTTTCCATGACCTGAGCTATTTGCTCTACGTTTTTTACTACCGCGCCGTTTCCAGTGGTGAAAACATCGATGGCTGGTTCTACATATATAACATATTTACCATTATCTTCGCGTCGATTAAAGATGGGGACAATAGCCGCTCCGGTGCGCATGGCCATTCTGACAGCTACCGTGGGCAGAGTAGCCTCCTCACCAAAGAAGACCGATGTTATGCCTTTCCCTTTGATGTTACGGTCGCAAGCCATCAATATTGCTTCACCGCTTCGCAGTAGCTGCATCATTGATTCCAGCGCACCCGGTCGGCCTGGCATGAAAGCGACGCCATGGCTCTCTCTCAAGGCAGTAACATGATTAAGCAGAGGCGGCGGTTTCAAAGCCTCTACCAAGACTGTTGTTTTGACCGATCGAATGGCAAATATCTGTGCCGCGATATCAAAACTGCCCAGGTGAGCCGTGACCAACACAACACCCCACTTCCGCTCTAGAGCATCTTTAAGATGTTGCCAGCCATGGACAGTTAAATGGCGCTCGATTTCATCAAGTTCCATGTGCGGTAACTTTATAAGGTCAAAATAGTTTTTGGCTGTATTCTTTAGTACTTCGCGCACAGCCCTTCTTAGGACAATATCATCTACGTTAAACCCCAGGACATGCCTCATATTGTCAGCAACTCCAACCCTCGCTGTAGGGAAGAAGGTGTAAGCGAAATCTGCGACTAGACTCGCGACAAAGTAGCCAAGGTTTCTAGGTAAGTAGGACAGACTGAATCCTGCAATCTTAAACGCATAATATTTCCACATTTGGTCATCCCTCTCTGTGGCATAACTGTTAGCGTCGGTCAAAACTTGACACCTATCTGGAAGTATATTACCATATAATTTGGTTTCTTTGGAAGTTTACCCCAGTCATAACGAGATTGTGTTATGCGAACGTCATATAGAGAAGGAAAGGCGGCACAGGTAAAGCACGCCTCCGATAGTCTCCTTGTAACTGCACCTAAGACGGAGTACACCTCAAAAGTAGGTATAGTGTGCCATTCAGACTGGGCCCCTTGGAACTATGTATTATTCTGGTAATCATTCTCCTCATCTTCGGCGTCGGGAAACTGCCTCAGGTGGGTGAAGCTATTGGCAAAAGTCTTAAGTCGTTCAGGGATGGATCCTCCGGCGAAGATGAAGAAAAGCCAAAAGAAGTGAAGTCGGCAACAATTACCGGGACACCAGAGGCGGTCGTCTCCAAAACGGAAGATACTCCTAAGGCTTAGCTTTGGGAGGGGAGAAGTGGTTCCTGAAGTTTTAGCATGTAGAAGTTAAAGGGTAATAACCAACAATGAACTTTTTCGGTCTAGGTACTTTTGAGATCGTTACTATTCTCATCGTAGCTACCCTTGTCTTCGGTCCCAATCGCATCCCCGAATTCGCTAAAAAGGCTGGGGAGTTCATGCGCAGTTTTCAAAAAATCACTAGTGATATGACCAAGGAGTTCACCAAAGCCATCGATAGTTCACCAACTAAACCTTCTGACACTGGTAAACCTCCTGACTCCTTCAGTGGCATAACCTTGGACAAATATTTTAAAACAAACGATAAATAATAAATGACAAAAACAGGTATAGAATACAGAAGGGGAAATTTGAAGTACTGAGGTTACTGAAAGTAATTTGGACTACAAACTTATATATACACCGGTGGCCAGGGACTTAGCCGATGTCGAGGCTAATCTTTCCGACCTAACTGAGCAGTGGAGAAGCGATTTTCCTGAGCTCCATGCCATGCTGCATCATGTCTTGCGCGGCGGTAAAATCTTGAGGCCGGCTCTGACCTTTCTGGCTGGCCGGTGCATCGATGGGGTAACGAGTCGTATGCTCAATATGGCTACCGCCAATGAACTACTGCACATCGCTACCTTAGTGCACGATGACGCCATCGATAAAGCGGATTTCCGTCGGGGAAGAGAGACGGCGAACAAGCTATGGGGAGTGGAAAAGGCCATTCTACTGGGTGATTTTTTATTTGCTCGGGCTTCTGAGTTCGCTGCTACTACCCATGAACTCCGAGTGGTGAAGCTTTTCTCTAGTACATTGCGAATTATTTCGGTGGGTGAACTCAAGCAGGCTCGGGCTGCTTTCAGTTTGGAACAAAGCTTGCAGGGGTATATGGACCGCATTGCATGCAAGACGGCGGCACTGTTAAAGATGTCCTGTGAATCCGGAGCCATTCTGGCTGGAGGTACCGAGGAACAGATTCAGGTTTTGAGCGATTTCGGATTTAATCTGGGGCTGGCATTTCAAATTGTTGACGATATCTTGGATTTTACCGGTACCGAGGTTGAGTTGGGCAAACCAGTGGGCTCGGATTTGCGACAGGGAACGATCACACTACCGCCGCTCCTTTTAATGGAAAGATACCCAGCCGCCAATCCGATTTCAGATTTCATACGAGGCGTGGCACGCAATAATAAAATCGCAGAGGCCATCGACATGATAAAAAGTGGTGGCTTTATTGAAGAAAGCTACCGCCATGCCTTGAAATATTCGACACAGGCTCAAGAAATGCTTAACCGCCTGCCAGAAAGCCCCTATCGTGGGGCATTGAGGGCTCTGACCGACTACCTTATCGAACGACGAGTCTAAGGTGTAGACGCCAAGACCAATAAACCACAAAAATCTCTCTAACTGGGCATTGAAAATGGTGCAAGACCACTTTTAACCAATATTTTGTATGTTGGTTAAAAAAGGTTACAATCCACCCACTCCATCCGTGTTTCCGGTGGAGTCCGACTCTAGAGCCTGTCTCAAAATGAGGGACAGGATTTAATATGCGAAACTCCAAGCGGATAGCATTACAGGATTTAGACCGAAGTTTCGGTGCATTTGGACATTGGTGGCCAGGTTATCCGCGATTTCTACCCTGGCTCTGGTGCTTCGTCTCCCTGACTTAGCCCAAACGCGCCATAGGGTTCGCAAGTTAAACGCAGTTGCCAGTAAGTTGAACTCCGCTCTGACGTTGGCCAGACCGCGCAACAGGAATCTCCTGGCATTCATCTGGTCTTTGAGGATTCCGAAGGTAGGTTCACTCAGTTCCCGGCGAAGGGCGTACAAACTGCGTGCTTCGTCCGAGCGCATCCACTGTCGATGTTTGAGCAACAGTACCTCGGAAGAGCTAATCCGGAGTGCACGCCCCGCATGTTTGTCCTTGGTACAAACGCCGAAGGCGGGACAAGCCCGGCAGACCGTCCTCGATGCTCGATATATGCGGATCGAGTGTGAACCAGTGAGCTTGGACCTGCGCAGCCCGCGGAAAGGAAGCCGTTGGCCATGGGGGCAAGTGTAAATGTCGCTGGCGGCATCATAGTCAAACTGGTCTTTGAAATAAGGACCAGTACAAGAATCCTTATATCGTTCCCCCATCACCAGGAGTTGACCTCGCTGTTCACCGGCTTCCAGGCCGGCAGCGGTATGGTAGCCGCCATCAGCCAGGGTAACAGGGGCCCGTTGCCCTGTTATCTCTTCGGCTCGCTCCAGCATGGGAACCAATTGGCCTGAGTCTGAAGCACTGTTCACGACCTCGGCAGCCGTAATCAGCATGCCATTTCCCTTGGCTGTCTCAGGGTTTAATGAAGAGACCATTGCCTGGGCATTGTAGCCGGTGATAATCCCGCTTCGCCCCTTCATCAGCTGGGCATCTTCATCGGTTAGATTCACCCGTTTTACTCTTTCCTGTTGCGCTAGGCGATTCATGGCGCCTTTAACCCGCTGCTGTAACTCTTTGGCCGTCTGCAATGCTTCCGGTAACCGCGGTTGGGGAGAGTCATCGCCGCCCTCGTTTCGTGCCTCCAGTTCGGAGATTGCCGCTTCCGTACGATTGAGTAAACGCTGTAATGCGGCGACATCATAGGTACGGTCACCGGCCGCATTGGCCACTATTTTCGTCCTATCCACCGCCTGCACCGCCAAGTCAATCAAGTCCAGTTCGACAGCGGTGGCCACTGTGTATTTCAGTAGTCTCCGCATCGCATCACGGTGAGCCTGGTAGAATCGCCACAGGGTATTGTGATCGGGGCGCTGCCATCCCGTTAGCCACAGATACGGCACCTGGTCTCGGCAGGCTGCTTCAAGTCTGCGTGAGGAACGAATCCCCGTCATGAAACCATGCAACCAGACACACAGTAGTGCCCTCGGATGATAAGCCGGGGCACCCAACGGCTCTCCGTCGATCCCAATTTCTAATTCTATCTAGGCCGCACGGTCAAGTGTATCCACAAGCTCGGCCACGAACCGCGCAGGATGATCGTTGGGAATCAGTTCTCCAAGAGTCGGGGGCAACATCCATGCTTGTTCGCGGTTTAATGGTCTCAGCGGCATTGGGCTCACCTCATTACTGATTGGCCCAATTTTACCAAATTGGCTTGAATTATAAGACAGGCTCTCTACCCCGTCTCCACGTCGTAGATACAGTTACGTTCTAAACAAAGGGTATTAATTATTCCCTCATGCAAGCCTCTTTAGAGCCTCATCTGCATTAATTTTGCCCTGTTCCAGCATGTCCAACAGGCTTTCCTGCTCAGACATAGCTGTAAGTTTCGAGTTAATCTCCACCATTCTCAACTTGCTGGCGACCTTAACAAGACGGTTCTTGACCGTTGGATAGCTGATGCCGAAGAGCCGTCCCACTTCCTTCATCGAACCGTGGGCTCCGACGAAAGCCATGATGAAGACTTGATCTTCCCTCCCGAGTTGAGCTAGTGGTGGTAAAGCAAATTCCCCTTCGATCGCGATATTGCTATCGGCAATTTTCACTCGTTCAACAGTGATCGGTGAACCGTTGGTTAGCCCAGTTAATTCGCTCCAATCCCTAATCATGCTCTCCTCAACAATGCATTTATCGATCTTAACATCCGGGAAATTTGACACCATTCCTGACGTATAGTACCATATATTATGGTTACTTTGGAAATTTCTAGCTGTATCAAAGTTGTGACACACGAACGTGACATGAAGTAAAACCATGACAGTGAGAGCTGGGGCATTGGGTAGTTTGCTTAAGGATAGAAAAATCGGGCTGGCACTTAGCAGTGGCGCGGCGCGAGGACTGGCTCACATCGGCGTACTGGAGATGTTAGAGGAAGAAGAGATCCACATCGACATGCTTGCCGGTACGAGCATGGGAGCACTGATCGGTGCTGTCTACGCAGAGCGACAGGACATTGACCGGATGAAACATCTAGCAATAGAATTGGGCTTAAAGAGGTTTTCCTTTTTAGCAGATCCCGTGTTACCAAAATACGGTTTGATTCGCGGGCGGAAGATTGGAAACATGTTAAGATCGATTATCGGCGATGTTGAGTTTGGGGATTTGAAGATACCATTTGCTTGTTCGGCGGTTGATATTAATAGCAATCAAGAGGTCGTAATTAAGCAGGGCAAAGTGAGAGAGGGTGTGAGGGCGAGTTGCTCTATTCCCATTTTACTTACTCCCAGTAAATTAGAAGGAAGATATTTAGTTGATGGTGGTTTGCTCGATCCGGTGCCTGTAAAAATCCTCAAGGATATGGGGGCAGACCCTATCATCGCAGTAAATGTAATACCGAATGGTCAAAATACGTTTTTGGGTGCTAGCCAGAATAATCGGAGGAAAAATGGACCTAATATACTTAGTATAGCGATCCAAACGGTAAACATTATTAGTAGCCAGAGATTAAAGTCCAGTCTCAGTGGCGCCGATGTTATCATAGAGCCTCAAGTTACACACATTAGCTGGGGTGATTTCCATCGTGCTGAAGAGTGCATCGTTCAAGGTCGATTGGCCGCTCAGGTATCCATACCGGAGATAAAAAGGTTGCTGGCCGGTTGATTTTTCACAAAATATATATTTCCAGTGCATAATGCGCATCGCTGGGGTTGAATAAGGTTATGAAACTGACATTTAGGCAGAAGATTTTTCTCAGTAAGCTCCTCGACGCTTATCGGGACATGAAAGAGCCTGTTCACTATAGCGTCATTGCCAATCGACTGGGTCTGAACAACTCTACAGCCTATGATATGTTGAGGCTCCTTGAGAAAAAAGGTATGGTGACTTCAGAGTACGATACGCCGAAGGAGACTGCTGGGCCTGGACGGTCTAGTATACGTTTCGTTCCTACTGCCGAAACCATCGAGCTTTTCGCTCACCTGGCAGGTGACATACGGGAGCAAGATGAGTGGGATGATATAAAAACTCGCGTCCTAACGAACTTGAGCAGGGGAGAGGCGAACGATTATAAGGATATTTTAAACGAATTACTTGCCAGGATGCCAGAACCGCGTTCATCACTTGTGCGATGCACCGAAGTCATGACGGCTTTATTACTGAAACTCAGAGAATCCAAACAGAATTTGACTGAGCAAAGCTCAGTGGATAATCTACTGAAGGCGCCGGCCAGCAAGTTGCGCATGAGTATACTGGCCGGGCTCATCCTGGGGCTATCGTATACCGATCAGGAAACTCAGAGATTTCTGGGTATTTATCAGGAATACGCCGAAAAATATGAAGCATCGCTGCAGGGATTAAGCCGTGACAGTTTATTCAAGCTGCATCGGTTTACCCGCGATGTCTGGAATATTCTAAAAACACCGACATTTTAATTTTTTTTCATCAATATTTTGGTTATTTATGGAATTTGGATTAATGAAAGTAGCTAACCAGACGGAAATACGGCATCTGTCAATTGATTGCAGAGGCTAACCGTGAATAACACTATGAGGTTGAAACATGGCAAGCGCCAAAATTAAGACTGGCGAAATCGCCAAAATAGTGTCCCAAGTGCTGCATCCTTATGTAATCCTTGTACCGGTGGTGGTGTTGCTTGCCGTGAGCTTCAGCCGGGAAGACTGGGTTAAATGGAGTGTCATAGCTCTGTTACCAGCCTATCTCTTCCCCCTCCTGTATATGCAGGCGAGGGTTGTTCTAGTTGCTCGTACTACCGGGGTCAAGGTAACTCATCGCTCTCTTTTTAGAGAGCGATCCAGAGAGATGATTTTTTTGATATGCCTCTTCGGCCTGCCCAGCGCATTGATACTCTTTTCTCTCGACGCTCCTCCGAGCATTATGGCTACCCTGATTGGGCTCAGCGCAACAGCGCTATTGATTACCTTTATAAATTTACGCTATCGAGCCAGCTTCCACCTTTCTCTTTTCACCAGCGTGGTCACCTCTATCGCTATCGTATTCGGCCCACCAGCGTTAGTTGTTGCCGTCCTTATCCCGGTACTGGGGATTTCTCGCTACCAGCTGGGGGAGCACACTCCTTTGCAGTTAGTAACCGGGTTTGTAATTGGCTTGGTGGTTACTGCGGCCGTCTTCCAGGGATTTAACCTTCTCTAATAAGGTAATAACTAACTAACTAAGAAAAGGAAAATAGATGGAGCGGTATTTTCGAAAGTTAGGCGTTTTCATTGAAAGCAAACGCGTACTGGTTATCACTGTCAGTGTAATACTTATTATTGCCTCGCTTTTTGGTGCCACACAACTCAAGCTGGCTACCGGTGTTGAAACCTACTTATCCACCGGTTCTCAGACCTACCAAGATTACATGAGGTTTAACCAGCATTTCGGCAGCAGCGTCGTAGTAGTCCTGGTGACAGGAAATGATTTGACTCAACTACTGCAGCCCGCCAACGTGGCGGCGATGGAGACCATCGAGAACCAGATGGGGAACAATCCAAACGTTGTTTCGGCTCTAGGACCTACTTTTCTCATAAAACAGGCGGTTGCACAACAAACTGGAACCCCTGTTTTACCGCTTGACCCCAAAATACTTCAGTCCATAGTCGTAGATCCCGAGAATGGCCAGATTCGGCCCCAATTCAGCAGAGTCCTGCCTGATGGCCAGCACGCCCTGATCGCCATAGTGCTCAAGGGAGACTTGTCATTGGATGGCCAAAAACTGGTAAGCGAAGAAGTTGAAAACATAGTCGCCACTGCCGGTTTCTCCGGAGTTGGAGCCGTAGTCACCGGTATGCCTGCTGTCTTTAGCCAGCTAGAAGATATGATGTCCAGCAGCCTGCGCAATATGTTCCTGCTTTCTATACTGTTAATGCTTGTAATCTTGGCCGTGGTCTTCAGTGTTCGTGGTTTCTTTGCTTGGAGATGGTTGCCACTGGGTATTGTGCTTATTGGAATCATATATACCTTTGGAATTATGGGCGTGATCAACGTTCCTATAACTATGGTTACCATGGCAGTGTTTCCCATATTAATCGGCCTTGGGGTAGACTACGCCATCCAATTCCACAACCGCTATGACGAAGAGGCCAGGCGAGGCGAAACTGTAGCTGAAGCCATTATAGATTCTGTTACCCATATTGGGCCGTCAATTGGTATCGCTATTATTGCGGCCTCTCTTGGTTTTGCCGCTCTGTTCTTCTCGCCTGTTCCCATGGTCCGTGATTTCGGGCTTATGTTGATTATTGGCGTCATAGCCGCCTACCTTGTAGCGCTGTTTTTACTTCTGGGTATCCTGTATCTGCATGATCGACGCAATGCAACCAAAACCACAATAAACAAAGGAATGGCCAAGGCGAAGCAGGAGAAAGTTGGCTTTGTGGAAAGGGGTCTCCAACACCTTGCACCCTGGGTGATCAGAAATACAGCCATCATCATCCCTTTGGCCTTATTATTGACCATCGGTGGCCTGATAAGTGACTCCTACATTGCCACCGAAACCGATGAGACCAAGTTTATATCTCAGGATGTTCCAGCGGTAAAGAATCTGCTGGCTCTTGAGAAAATAGCCGGCGGAGTCAGTTCAATCAATATGCTGGTCGAATCTAAGGACATCACTGATCCGTTGGTTATAGCCTGGATGGTGCAACTGGAACAGCGTATTACCTCGGAGCAGCCCGAGTTTGTTACTGGCACTAGCAGTATTGCTGACCTAATTCTGCAGGCTACCGGCGGAGTGATGCCTCAAAGCTCCGTGCAGGTCAAGCAGATCTTGGGGCAACTTCCTGTACCCATCAAGAGGAACTTAATCACCGATGATTACACCGCCGGTAATCTTGTGATTAGCGTTGAGCAGTTAGAGATTGCCAAGATTCAGGAGCTCAGGGACCAATTGACCGGATATGTAGTCAACCCTCCGGCCGGCGTAAATGTCATCCTGACAGGAACGCCCATAATCGGGATCGAGCTCTTTAACGCCCTGACCGGGGGGCGGATACAGATGACCCTCATAGGAGTTGGCTTGATCTTTTTGGTTCTCCTTGGTCTCTTCAAGTTCAATCTGCTGCGCGCCGTTCTGGCGGTCCTGCCCATAGGGCTTATTCTCGGTTGGTCAAGCGGCATAATGTATCTATTGGGAATCAAATATACTCCCCTCACCTCTACCCTGGGAGCGCTGATCTTGGGTATCGGGGTTGAATTCACTATCTTGCTGATGATGCGGTACTACGAAGAGAGGCGCAAGGGCGAAGGACCAGAGGAAGCGATGACCACGGCCATGACCAAGATCGGTCGTGCCATTATCGCCTCAGGACTTACTATAATCGGTGGCTTTGGCGCGTTATTGATCGCCAAGGATTTTCTGATACTTCGTGACTTCGGCATCGTCACCATGATCAATGTCTTTTTTGCCTTAGTCAGCACCCTGTTCGTATTACCGACTCTGATTGTCTGGGTCGACACCTGGCAGGAGAAACAACGACTGGCTGTAAAGTCGATCCGGAAATAGGAGGGAGAATGTTGTAAAGCAAATCCCTATTAATAGTCAATTAGCAACTTAGAAGGAGGGAGTGATGAGAATCAAAGAGGCGTTACGGTGGTTGTTCGAAAAAATGACAGACCCCATAGTCAGCTTATGGGATTGGAAGGCAAGGGTTTGGTTTCGTATGGGATGGTCACGACCGCTAAAAATTAAGGAAACAAAGAAATAATTGGGCTAGATTCAGTGATACCTCATCATAGGGACAAGACTGTGTGCTCAATCAAACCAATCCAGGTGATATTGGTTGAAAAGGGGGAGGGGAAATGATATAGTTCGCGACCTTGATTAGGCCCGCATATCTGTATTATGTTGACATTATTGGTCGTATCCGACTATAAGAGGAGGGTTAATATGGCTATTAAAGTAGTTACCGATAGCACCGCTGATATTCCGTCTCAGTTGGTAAAAGATCTGGGCATCGTGGTAGTACCTTCATACGTGATCTTTGGAAGTAAATCATATCGTGGCGGGATCGATATAGCCGCGGACGAGTTCTATCGTAAGCTTCTTCATGAGCCTGTGCTGCCTACCACCTCCCAGCCCACCCCGCAGGATTTCGTAGAAGTCTATAACCAGCTTGCCAAGGAAGCCGACGGTATTATCTCTATTCATATTTCTTCCAAACTGAGTGGCACAATCAACTCCGCCGAACACGCCAAAAAGCTGGCCAATGTCAATTGCCCTATTGAAGTCATTGATACACAGAACCTAACAATGGCGTTGGGTTTGATTGTCATCGCTGCCGCCAGAATGACCAGAGCAGGCAAGGGATTGACTGAAGTCGCCGATGCCGTCAGAAAGATGGTGCCTAGTACCAGGCTACTGATCCTCTTTGACACGCTGGAATACTTAGCCAAGGGCGGCCGGATTGGCAAGGCCAAGTCAATGCTCGGTTCAATACTGAATGTTAAACCGCTGCTGACACTCAAAGAGGGTGAATTTGTGCCGGCGACCCAGGCGCACAGTCGCACCAAGGGCAAGGAAAAACTGTTAGAGTTCCTAAAAAATGCTAAAGATATCGAAGACCTAGCAATTATCTACAGCACCACTCCCGATGAGGCAAAAGAGCTAGCCGCTAGTATCACGGCAATCCCCCAAGCCCGCATAATCATCGCCCAGGTGGGTCCGGTGCTGGGCGTTCACAGTGGGCCAGGGGCGCTGGGCATTGCGCTGAGAACCAAGGAATAGGTTTAGGGGTAGTCGTCAGTGCCCAATTTCGGTATGGTTCTTCCGCCGTTAGGGTGTTGGCCAACTTGTAATTAAATAGCAAACGTTATTTAGAAGCTATCTAAGGGCATCGACCGGGCCCACTTTTTGGGGCAAGCCACGGGAAGGTTATTGAAAAGACCCTGGCCGGTGCGACAGGGCTATTATGAAACCAGCCAGTTCTCGGTATCGTCTCCTTTGGTGGAGTTATCATGCCGAAGATACTATTCTAACCGCGGGCTTCTGAAGCTCATCATGGCAGGCAGTGTGACGCTTCGATACTGTGAGCCCGTAGGTGAGAAAATGGCGTTGCCCGACAAAAAAAGAGCAGAAGTACCTCCAGCCACCTCAAGTTCTGATCATGGCCATGATCATTTGGTGTATACGCCTGAAAATGGGCTGCGGCTGCTGGGGCGAATGATGGCTGAAGCTTATCTTGAAGAACTTGCTGAAGAATGTCGCTCAAAAAAGCCTGGTTACAAAAGGAAGCTTTACATTAAGAGGATCCAGATATCCTCAGATTGCGTAGACTTTAATGAACGTTCGGTTCGGCAAAAACTCCATTCGATCCTTGATAAAGCAATAGAGAAAGCAGATCGAGAAGGTTTAAAGCAGGATTATCCCTTGTCACTTGAAGAGGCTGGATTTAGCATCAAGTTGAAAGGTTAGTCCACCAAAGGTATCAATAGGTAGAACTGTTTCGGTCTCCCCTCCCGGCAACGGGAGCCTATATTCCACCTTGGCCTCGTTACCTTCGATAGTAATCCCTTTCACAAAAGTCTTGATGAACGCTTTCCGGCTCAACACATCGCCTTCGTCAAGTAAGACCCGTAAATCACCGGCATACGACTTGACCTTTTGAAGATTCACTTGCTCCTGTTTCTCGACCACTGCGTCGGCATCGAGTTGTACCCTCACTTTACTCAACTCTTCCTGCTTGTTCCGCAACTCCCTGATTCGGGGAGCCAGATCGTGAAGAGTGACTATCCCAGTCTCGATTGCCTCGTACAGCTTTAACAAACGGGCGCCGGCTTCCCTGAGTTCAGCATCAACACACTCCAAACGATCATGGATGATACGATGGCTCGATCGAATATCCTCATTGGTGTACATCACGAGTTTTTCGAGATTGTCGTCAGTAAGGATCGTTGATTTGAGATTCTCGGAAATAATTCGCTCGAGTTTGTCTTTGGGCAGGCTGCGTGAACAACAAGCCTCCTTCCCCTGTTTGAAGTTACGCTGGCACTGGTAGTAGGCATAGCTGCTGGATTTGGCGCTGTGGCCGGACATGGAGTGGCCACAGGCACAAAATAGAAGGCTGGACAACAAGTACTGGCTGGTGACGGTCCTCGGGTGAGCGGCAAGCGGGCTTTTATTCCCCAGCTTCTGTTTAACGAGATTGAATTCGTCGCGGGAGATGATAGCAGGCCAGGCGTTTTCCAGGCGGACCGATCCCCAGCCGGAGACGCCAGCGTAGGCTTCGTTGGCGAGCACCTTATATACGGTGGTCCGGCCCCAGCGCTCTCCCTTGAGGGTTCGAAAACCCTGGGTATTGAGCTTCGTGGCGATGGCTTTGCAGCCCTTGTCACTCAAAGACATTTCAAACTGGAGTTTAACGACTCGGACGGGTACCGAGTCTTCCGGCAGCGGTTCGATCTTATTCCTCAGCTTTTCCCCATCCTTCACCTTGACGATCTGGTAACCATAGGGCGGTTTGGAACCATTGTAGAAGCCTCGCCTGGCATTCTCCGCCTGGCCGCGGCGGATGTCCTGCCCCATGTTCAGACTGTAGAATTCATCGACCGACTCGATAATGCCTTCGAGCAGATGGCCGGTGGGTGAATCATCGACCGGCTCGCTGATGGACACCACCGAGATGCCCTGTTTCTTAAGAAGCATCTTATAAGTGACCGAGTCGCCTCTGTTTCGAGCGAAGCGGTTCAATTTCCAGACAAGGATCGTGTCGAACGGAGGCGGTTTGAGCCGCGACACAGAGATCATTTCCTTAAAGGCGGGACGGTCGGTCGAGCGCCCGCTTTCGGCCTCGTCAATGAACTCTCGAGCAACCTCATATCCATTTTTACCGGCAAACTCCCTTAGTGCCCGAAGCTGGGCTGACAGGGAAAGAACGGTATCCTGCGCTTCGCTTGATACTCGGCAATACAGCGCTGCTTTCATGTCGTTACCTCCTCACTCCTTCCCTGAATCGTGCTCAAATCCCGATGCGTTCACAGACCGAGCAACTTCCCGGCAGCAAGCCGGGGGCAATATATTCCGTGATGAGTTCTTTGAGTGTCATACCAATCGTCTCAAGTTTTTTGAGGGTCATGGCAACCGCTTCAAGTTCTGGCGCTTTCTTAAGTTCTTCATAGGCTGCAAGAAGATCAGCACGGCACTTAACCTTATCGCCGCCTTTGACTTCGGCAAGCACCGTTTTAAAAAGGGAAACCCAATGTGTTTCAGAATTAATGACCATCCCGCTCTCCAACTCAACGTCGAACTTCTTGCGTGACTCTTCATGATCCTTCTCGATGCGCCAACGCAGGGCGTATTTGTAGAGAGCACGGCAGGCGGTGTAGCTGAAAATAAATGGATCATTGAACTCATTGTTCTCCGACACCACCGGCAAACCGGTCTTCTCTTTGATTAAGGCGATTGTCTTGTACTGAAGCCCGATCCGGGCCAGCAGGTGCGATATATTAGATTTTTGCCACTTTGAAAGTTCACGGGCAAGTTTGGATCTGCCGAGATGTTGCTTAAGGGGCGTCTGTTTTTCGGCGCTTGTTTTCGGGAAGAGTTCACTGATGAAAAGCGTCTCTGCCTGTTCTCTGTCGATGTAGACTGAGATCGGTTCCCGCTTGTACCAGGAGATAGCCTCCGCCTCAACCGCCGAAGGCTCTAAAGAACGAGCCAGAGCTGAAAGTTCCGTGAGCAGTTGTTCCTGGTGCCTTTTGAGGGCGTCGCGGATCAAACTGACGTTGGCTTCTCTTCGTTCCCGTTCCCGCCGAGCTTGAATTATACCCGCCTTGACAGTACGCAGATCGATCTCTTTGTCGTTCCCGATCTTGGCTTCAGATTCACCTTTTTCCGATAATATGAGCCACTCGGCCCTGTCCTCGACGCTGTATTTTTTCGGCATAATAATTTTCCTCTTCTCTGCGTTTGGCGTTTATTAGATACGTTGATATGGTGTATTTTATTGCGTTTTAGGGTGACTGTCAATATTTACAGCATATCGTTTATCTGCTTCGACGGAGGAGATAAAGTGTGATAGTCTGGTCGCATGCCAAAAAGCCGGAGAAAATATCGAGAGTATCAGGTCGGGGGAGATGTATTGGAGACCGGCCTCAGAATACTCGCCTCGATTATCGCTGATGTTCATCTAAAGCGCCAAAAAGCGCTAAGGGAAGCACAGGCTGCCAATGACACCACTATCGCTCAGCTTGCGGAGTCCGAAACATATAATGAAAGCCTACCTTGAATTAGAAGAGCTCAACCGCCTGGCCGACGCCGCCAATAACCTCCGTGACAGGCTGCTGGTAACGATGCTGTTCCATATGGGCTGCCGAATCTCCGAGGCGCTAGGAATCGCCGTTGGCGACATCGACCTCAATAACGGCACGGTGACCATCAAGCACTTGAAGCGCCGGATCAAGCTGAAATGCCCGAAATGCGGCGCGTCTCTCGGTCTAACATCCGTCTTCTGCCCGAAGTGCGGCGATAAGGTAGAAGTTGCGGTTAAGGAACTCAGGGATCACCGCAAACAGCGGATTCTCCCATTAGATGACGAGCTCATCTCCTTAATCAAGGAATACATTTCGCGCGGCGGTCCGGTCAATCGTAACGGCAAACGACTCCTTTTTGGCATCAATAGGCATCGAGCCTGGCAGATCGTTAAAACACTTGGGGAGAAAGCCGGGCTGCCGCGGATTATCAATAACGAATCCGGCAAGGCCCACTACGTCTCACCGCACAAGCTCCGGGACGCTTTCGCCGTTTTTGCGGTGAAACGCAACGACTCCGGCGACGGCCTGCGGATGCTCCAGGAACACCTCGGGCATCAGTCTTTCGACACCACCGCCAAATACCGCAAAGTCGCCGGAGAGGAACACCGCCGCTGGTACGATGATCTTTGGAAGGGCGATGGTCGTTCCACTAAAGCCTAAGAAGGGCGGCTTCCTGCGGCCGTTCGGTTGCGGCTGGTTTATCAGGGAATACCTCTCCGGCCGGGCGCCGCATGGATCACCAGAGATAGACCCTGATATCGGTGCCCCCCAGTCGGAGATTTTTCGTTCCTACAAGTTGGCACTCATTAACGAACACTCCATGGACCTAGCCATCAGGAAGGCTGAAAAGCTCGCTAAAAAAGAAGGGAAACCGATCTCGCCGGACCAGATCGACGAGCTTTTTCAAAAGTATGTTTCGCAAACACCTTATAAAACCATCGCCTGCCGCTACCATTCGTTTGTCGTTTACTTTTCGATGCTGACAAGGCTTGGCTGGGTCGAGCTCACCGGCAACACCGAACCCTCCGCCTTTCAAGACAACTTCCCGCCCGGGCAGCCGCGGAAATACTACCACCTGACTAAGGCTGGCCATGACGCCGGCGACAGCGCCTGGGCAAACCCACAAAAGGCTTAGTCTCCAAAACCGCCGGCCGGTAAGGCCGCGGCACCCCAAATACCAAGCGCTGTGGCGCTTAAAGAAGCCTTCTTAACCCTTCAGCAAAGTAATTCCATCTGTCACACTTCGATCACACAATCGCCCCGTTCACAGCCGGATTGTGCAGTGCGTACTCCCCATGAGACGAACCACCAGCCGGAAAGAGCGAATTGCTGAGCAATAGAGAGCTTCCTTATTGTTTAACTGAGGTCACTCCAAAGCTAAACCGGATTGTCCGTGATTTCATCGTGGGCGGGGGAAGTGTCGTAAATATAGGTTCATTTTGTAGCTGAACAAACGCAAAGATTGTTACATGATAGGTGCTGGTTTTGATACCGCCAGCACCTTACCAACTGAATAGGCGATAATCCTTGACCTGAACGCTTGCCCCCTCATTGAAAGGGGGTCAAGTATTGAGAACGACACTATCTTATCCGGACGATCAAAATAATCCGCCCACGTCCTATAACCGGCTAACCGGTGACTGGCTTCTTTATTACATGGTCGCCAAACGTTTTATGTGGAAAATACCGCCACAGGATAGGCCGGACGTAAGGCATTCAATAATGATGGAATTGGCCGACGCTCAAAACCGCAAGGGCGGCTTGCCGTTACCCGAAGCGGCGATGTACCGGATTGCTTCTTTCGAGGTGGCCGACTACTGGCGCACAAAGAAACGTAGTCCCAATATGCTAAGTCTTGACGGCGACGAGGACGCCGACAATGATACCGGCCTTGCCACAGTCCTGCCCGATGATTCAGCGCTCGACCTCGATGCCTGGGTAGATGCCCGAACCTTCCTTCTAAGCTGTCCCAAGCGGTTAATCCAGATTGCCTTCAAGCGGGTAAAGGGCGTCACCCTCGAAAATGCCGAATATAAGTACCTTTCCAAGTGGCGCAAACGTGAACAAAAAATAATTCCTATTTGTGGGTAAGGTTTTGACCCCGTTTAGCGGTTGTATAAGTGGGAGCATTCATTAGGCCAGCGAACGGCGGCTAATGGGTGTCTTACTACTATGCGAAGCCGGTGGAATTGCCCACCGCCGGATAGCTAAAGGGGGTATCAACTATCGAACAATTGAATATCGAGGGCAAGCGTTCAGGTGAGGGTTTTATCGCACAGCGCCAAAGTGTTATCAGTGCCCTGAATCGAGCCTTGGCCGATAAGGTGAATCTACTCGGTTTCACCCTTGGCCGCAAAGGCTTCCTTACCTACCTTAGAGCATTGGGCGGTAGCAACGTCATAAAGGTTGTCCCGTCCGGCGGTGATGCCAGCGTATCGCGGGTCACTGGTAAATGCCTTAAGGTAGTCTGCGGCGCAAACACGGCCTACCTTACCAACAACGAATGGACCGGCGACAAGACAAGCTCCGGCTACTGCGAGCTTAAAGTAAGTCCCCGCTACTCCATAGTACCGAACCTCGGTGCTTTGGAGCTTTCCGAAGCATTGGAACGGGTGCTTACTTTCACCTCATCCCAAAGCTCGCGGCCAGTCCTTCAGGGCGTCTGCCTGAAAGCAAAGGACGGCAAGCTCGACATGGTATCCGCCGACGGCTACCGCCTCGCCATCGCCACACTCGACTTCGAGGGCGAAGGGACGGCGGTCATCCATCGGGACGAGCTACGGGGTATCGCCCAGGCGCTAAAGCGTGCCAGGCGGGTACGCCTCGCCTTTGAAACGGACGAGGCCACCAAGCGGACATACCTTATCCTCGAAACGGAGCTTATCCGTTACCGATGGTCTGGAATGTCCGGCGACTATCCCGACCACAAGGCGCTCATCCCGACAGGCTTCAAGGCGACTGTTAACCTCGAAGCCACGGAAACGCTCCGGGCGATTGCCAGCCTTAAGGTGCTGTCCGATGTCAAAGGCGCTCCGGTAGACCTAAACTTCGGCGGCGGCAAGGTCATCATGGCCGCCACCGATGATAAGGGCGAAACGGAGATAGCCGCCGAGACAACGGGCGAACCGATGCGGGTAAGGCTTGACGGCGGCTTCTTTAGGGACGCCCTGAAAGCCTGCGGCGGCATGGTGGAGTTTCACGTCACCGAGCCGAGTTTGCCGATACTATTCAAGGCTGACGGCTTTCAACTGGTCGTCATGCCGATGGCGGTAGGCAAGCCGCAACCGAAGCCCGAAGCGCCCAAACAGGCCGAAGCCAAAACGCCGGAGCCGGTGAAAGCCGAGCCGGTCAAAGCTGAAACGCCGAAGGAACCGGAAGCGATCAAACCGGACAAAGAAGTCGAGGAAGCGGTAGCCGAGGCCAAAGCCATCACCGAGAAACCCAAGATGCCGAGGATTGCCAAAAAGATAGCGCGGGAAGCTGTCGCGGTCTAACCCAAAACTGAACGCTTGAACTCACAAAACAACCAACGCAGGAAGCGGGGTGTGCGCCCCGCTTTTTGCTATTTAAGGGGATATTCGTCTCCCGTGCGTGGGAACGAATATCCCCTTTTTTGTTCTTACTAATGGCTAAACACTGCTTTGAAGGAGGCAAAATGAAACAGGAATCATGCCGGGAACGGCTTAACGGCGAGCTTAAGGATCGGTTGCGGGACATACGGACTTTATGGCGGCTGTATCAAAAGCATCCCGACGCATCCCACCCGGAGCTGGGAAAATTCGAGGAATACGGCTTGGGTCTCGACTATGTAGCCAAAGGAACCTTCCAAGACCAGAAACGGGGCTATTTCCGCTGGCAGTTGTCATGGGGCGGCCCGGCTGACGAGTTCCGATTTTTCATGGACGAAAATCTCGAGGCCGTTGAAATCGAGTACTGGTTTCTGGATTGGAACGACGGCGCCAGCAAAACGCTGTCCGGCGACGCTTTCAAGCTACTCGACGAAATCTTCCAGCACCTTAAAGACATGGGGGTTGTGGATGCTGAACGGGCTAAGGCCTTAAGCAGTTAGCTACCTTATAATCGAAGGCTTATAACGACGGCGGGATAGAAATGTCCCGCCGTTTGCTTTTTAGGGACTTCCCGATCTGGGGAGTCCCTTTTTTGTTTTTCCAGTGAACGCGACTTAATGAAATACACCCAGGCTAAGTGAACGGATAGCTCAGCCGGAAGGTCGGGGTTCTATTTTGATTGTTGGCGAATTCTATTAAGCATTTGCCCCATGACCAGTTCGTTAAACTCTTCTTTGCGGGCCGAAAGTTCAGACTTAAGCGTATCGCCTTCTTTCTTCATCTTGCGAATAGTGGCTTCCCGATCCCCAATCCGGGTGGTAAGTGTCTTGATCTCATCAAGAAGCTGGGAGCGAGACGGCTCCTGTTCGCGCTTCATCACTTTCAGATATTTGCGGCCCCTTTCTGTAAGGCGAAAGATCTCCTTGACCTTCTCGATTAGACGTTGATGTTCGAGCTGGTTCAATCTTTCCGCCGCGGCCTTCTGTGAATATCCAAAATTGTGGGCAAGATCACCGGCAACAACAACCTCTTTCCTCTCGATCAACCCCAGAACTTCAAGTTTTGTGGCTATCACCTCGTGTTTCCCCATTTTCTTTTACCCCTAACAATATGCGATCTTGATCAGGCGACCGCTCAGCATCATTATCTGTCGCTTGCTGGTACGCGGCTGGTTTTCTGGCTCTTGGTTTGGGTACCCGTTGATACCGAGGCAATCTGAATTTCTCGTCGGACCAGACGCTCCTTGAACTGTCTGCCCAGCCGTTCATAGCGAAGGTGCGTGGGCCTTTCCGCCAGTGGGATATCAAGCGCATTCATTGCCTGTTGGATGTTCGGGTATGGCCCTCGCCCATCTCCCTTGATGTAATACTCATACGCCTTCCCTCTTTTTGGCGGCGTGCCAGGCGCCGCGGTCGCCTGAGCCTGTTGGATTTGTTGAGGTTTGACGACATCCCAGGCAATGATGCGAGGCGATACCGGTTTCTTGGCAGAAATCGCATGCTTTACCGGTGCCCTGCTGCTTATGGCCAGGTCAACAACCTTGTGGGCTCTATCCAAGGCACGCGTTATTTCCCGTGCCTGCTCCCTCGTTAGCTCCGGCAAACGCCTCTTTATAAGCGGAAGCATGTCTTTGTGGGCGGCTAGTGTTTTCTTCAGCGCCTTCTGGCTGGCCGCTTTCCAGTTTGTCTTCATATGCTTTTTGGCTTCTCTGAGCGCCGGCATACAGTCGTTGAGGAAAATAAACCCCTGCGGGGTGATCGAGAAGACCTTTCTGCCGTCGCAATCTTTGGCGACAATATGTTTCGCGGAGACCAGCCAATCCAAGGCCGGGTAGATCATGCCTGCCGAGGGTTTGTAGACCCCATCGAAGCACTCGGAGATTTCGCCGATGATCTGGTAACCGTAGCATGCCTTCTGTGCTAAAAGGTCGAGGATGAGGTACTTGCAACTGCCCTTCGGAAAAAGTCGGTTTTGCATTTTATCCCCCTATAGGGTTTCGATAGTCTCACAAATACCATCCCAGAGAGCCGTTTGGCAATAGTATCTATGTGGATTTCTTGCGCCCGCCTTTGGACCAGGAGAAACTGCTGACCGGCGATTTAGAGTTCTAGTCCATCTGGTGAGAAACACCGGATTTTTCTCATGTAGCTTGTCCATCCGCGGCTAGCCAAGGCAATCTTGAGCGGAAGATGGTCTGACCGTATCGAAATCAGAATCTTGAATCGCTCAGGGATTTCCAGCAAGGCGGCTTGGCGAGACACGGGGTCTGGGGTGAACAGCTGCTTGATTTAGAGTGAATTGCGCTTCTAATTTCGATCTGATTTGTTGGCTCTCGACGCCTTCCCGGCGACCTTCGCCTCTGCTGTGTTTTGGCTTGTTTACCGTATGGTGTGCGAGGGGGCCGGTGACCCCATGGCGTCGCTGTTTCGAAATACGGTGGTCTTACCACCTTCGTAGGCGAGCAACACGAACTGATGCCTTATCAACTCAATCCTGGAATGGTGTGTGGGCGTTGTCGAGCCGGGGGAAACCCTAGGTGGTTTTGGAGGTCCTCAAGTCAACCTGGATCTGCACAATCGCAGAAAAAGTGTGCTTACACCAGATTACCCAGAGGTTTCTCCGAGTTCGTACTTCTTCTGATACCCGCGGGAGGTTACCATGCGCCCGCCGATGACCTCAGTCTGTGAGTTGCCGATGATGACTATGCTTGTCATCCCGACGTCTTGCTTTGGTAGGTTCTCGAGGTCAGTGATCACCACCATCTGTTCCGGCCGGTAAGCATCACTAACAATGCCGACCGGGGTACCGCCGCCACGGTGGTTCAGCAGAATGTTCACCGCTTTCTCCAGCAGGTGAGGCCGTTTGCGGCTTTTGGGGTTGTAGAGGGCGATGACGAAATCAGCCTTAGAAGCGTATTCCAACCGTTTTTCGATCCTCGGCCAGTCGGTCAGATAATCGCTCAAACTGATGGTGCAAAAGTCAGTCATCAGCGGCGCGCCGAGGAGTGAGGCCGCGGCTGAAACCGCCGAGATCCCAGGCACCACCACGATCTCCACCGGAATTTTCATCTCTGCCGCAACTTCAAACGCCAGGCCGGCCATGCCGTAGATGCCGGCATCGCCGGAGGAGATGAGGGCTACATTTTTCCCGGCGCCGGCCGATTTGACCGCCTCCTGGGTACGGTCGACTTCTTTGGTCATGCCGCTGGACAGGAGGGTCTTGCCAGCCAGGAGCGGGCGAATGAGGTCAAGGTACATTTTATAGCCGACGATGACCTCTGCTTCATCGATCGCCTGCCTTGCCCGGAAACTCATGTCCGCGAAATCGCCCGGCCCGATGCCAACGACCGACAACTTCCCATTGGACTTTGCCTCGGTAACGGACTCGGCCACGGCCACCGTGACCTGTCCATCTACCGCCTGTTTCTCAACCAGGAGGGCGGTCGCCCCACTGGCCAATAGTGCCGCGGCCTCCGCCACCGATGGTGTACCGGCATGGGTGAGGGCGTGCTCCGACGGAGCGGACGGCACGGGGATCTCAGCCAGTCTGGCGGCGGGAAAAAACCGCAAAGGTACGTTTCGTTCAACCGAATACTCCAGCAGCCCCTGTTCATCTTTTTTCAAGTCGACGCTCGCCAGAGAAGAGATGGACATCGGCGATAAGCCATACCGCTGGCAGATGGTGTTGATGGCCTTATCGATTTCCGTCGCGGTTGTGCCCCGGTTGCAACCGATTCCAACTACCAGGTTCCGGGGGTGAAAAACAACCGATGGTATGGCATGATCCAGTTCCACCATGCGATTGGTGATCGCCAGGCGGGCGGCGACCTTCCCATTCTTAATCGTGTCGATCGAGGGATATACTGTCACATATCCGTTAACCGTCGCCTGCCAATCTGTTTCCCCGGAATCCTGAAAAACGCCTACCGGATCGCCGTTGACCAGCGCCGCGGCTAAACCTGTCAGGTCGCTGCCCGGCTCGACAAGCCAGCCGTAACGCGCCGCCAGATTGTCAGGCGACAGGTTGTGCGAGACATCGCTGGCGGTGGTGACCACCGGATGCGCACCCAATAGAGCCGCGATCTTCTGGGTTAAGGCGTTGGCGCCGCCCAGGTGCCCGGACAGCAGGCTGATGATGTTTTCACCGCCCTCGTCGAGGACGACCACTGCCGGGTCGGACTTTTTGTCTTTAAGGTACGGCGCCACGGCCCGCACGGCAATGCCATTGGCCATAATTAACGCCATTGACTCGCACTCTTTAAACAACCGGCCGATAAGCTCCCCGACCGGTTCTTCATAGGGATGTTCACCGGACTGCGGGTCATCGAGGAACCGGGCTTGGGCGTAAAGTTCAGAATGGGGCAGCACCGACCGCAGGCGCCGTCCTAGCGCCGTGCCATTTTTCGTGACAGCTACAATGGTGAGTTTAACGGTATCCATGGGAAAACCCTTTATCATATAACTTGGAAACCAGGCCTTTGTCCTTGGCGGCTAGCACATCGCCGACGATGATGAGCGCCTGGCGGGAAATCCCCGCCTTCGAAACATCGGACGCAAGATTGGCGATGGTCGTCCTGATGACCTTTTCCTCAGGCCAACTGGCGCGGTAAACCACAGCCACCGGAGTTTCCGCAGTTCGCCCGCCTTTTAACAGTTCGGCGACAACCGCCGACACCATGCCGGAGGATAGGAACACCGCCAGGGTGCCGCCGTTGGCGGCCAGCCGGTGCAGCGCTTCGTTTTCCGGCACCGGGGTGCGGCCGGCTAGCCGGGTAATGACTACCGTCTGACTGACCTCCGGTATCGTCAGCTCTGTTTTTAGGGCCGCGGCGGAAGCGAACAGGGAACTCACGCCGGGGATGACGGCGTATTCGATACCCCGCTTGTCCAACTCAGCCATCTGTTCGCCGATGGCGCCGTAGAGGCTCGGCTCGCCGGTCTGCAGCCGCGCTACCAGTTTGCCCTCGGCGACGGCCTTTTCGATTACGGCCGTTGTTTCTTCGAGGTTCATCGCAGCGCTCTTATGGATCTCGGCATCCGGACGAGCGAATTTCAAAACCTCGGGATTAACCAGCGAATCGGCATAGATGACAACCTGGGCTTGCCCGAGAACTTTCATCCCTTTAACGGTGATCAAGTCCGGGTCGCCCGGGCCGGCGCCGATAAAATATACTTGGGGCATCTCTACCTCCGGACCATCATGATCGAAAAATAGCCGGGCTTCTGGCCTTTCAGGTCAGCCAGGCGCCGGATGATGCGCTCTTCGCTGGTGGTCGCCTTGACCACCACCGTCGCCCGGTCAAGGAGCGACATCTCTTCCAGCACGCCGACAAGGGTGTCAAAAACCGGGTTGATCTTCATGAATACCACGCTCTCGAACTCGGAGAGCACCCGGCGGATAGCCTCCCGGTCGGAGGGCGCCGGCACCACCGCCAGACGCTCATCGCCGCGCACCAGCGGAATGCCGGCGCGTGCCGGAGCGGCGGTGATCGACGACACGCCCGGAACAACCTCGATAGGCTGGTTTGAGTCGCCGGCAAACTTATCGAAAAGATAAATGAAGCTGCCGAATAAGAACGGATCGCCTTCCACGATAAAAGCGCAATCGATGCCGCTATTCAGTTTTTCAGCCACGGAACGGGCGGCAGCTTGCCATGCTGCATCGAGTTCCGCTTCGTCATCCGACATCGGGAAAACGAGATTCGCA
The DNA here is from genome assembly GCF_001953175.1 of Dehalogenimonas formicexedens. Taxonomy (NCBI): domain Bacteria; kingdom Bacillati; phylum Chloroflexota; class Dehalococcoidia; order Dehalococcoidales; family Dehalococcoidaceae; genus Dehalogenimonas; species Dehalogenimonas formicexedens. Next base: position 1,684,875 of record NZ_CP018258.1, read on the forward strand.
ATCTTCGGACTGAGCCGCTCATCGAGTTGGCAGACGATGCGTGAGGCCAGGCTCGGCTCGCCGGCTGCCTTACAGGGAGCAAAGATGGCCGGGACTTCCCGAAGAAGCCGCAACGCCTTGATGGTTACCAGTTCCGGGTCGCCGGGCCCGACGCCTATACCGTAAAGTTTTCCCTGGGCCAACTATTTGTCCTCCCCTTGCCGAGTTGCGGTAACGATGAAAACCGGGTTCAGCGGTTCCAGCCGGGTCAGGTTGCCGATAGCCCGGCTACGTGCAATATTTACCAAAAGCGTATCGGTATCAAAACCCAAAGTCTGAAGTGAGCGGCTGGCCTCCGCGAGGTTTTCAAGAGTGGCAAGGTTGATGACGATGCGCCCGCCGCGCCTGAGCTTACCCGCTACCATAGCTAAGACATCTGCCATACTGCCGCCGCTGCCGCCGATGAAGACGGCGTCCGGATCGGGCAACCCGGCCAGCGCCCCGGGCGCGCTGCCGGCGATCACGGAGACGTTTCCAAGGCCGAATTTCTCGACGTTGGCCTTCAATCCTTCAAGGCTTTCGGGCGAACGTTCCACGGCAAAGATATGACCGCGGCGTGCCAGCCGGGCGGCTTCAATGGAGACGGAACCGCTGCCCGCGCCGATATCCCAGACCACGCTGTCTTCCCGGAGAGCCAGTTTGGCCAGGCTGACAGCCCGGACCTCCATCTTGGTGATGAGTCCCTTGTCCGGGGTGCGCTGGCTGAAACTCTCGTCCACCTGGCCGATCAATGGCATCGACGATTTCTCAGGCAGCGGCCCGCTGACCAGTATCATCACGTTGAGGGGCGAGAACTCCGTCTTCGCCGTTTCCTCGAGGGAACCGGAATAGACCCGTTGGTCGCTGGTGCCCAGGTCCTGACAAATGTAGACCTGTCGCTCGATCCCGGCTTCGATCAAAGCCCTGGCGACGTTCGATGGAGTGTGATCTTTATCGGTCAATAGCGCCACCTTGGAGGCGCGGCGCACCAGGCCGATGATGTCCTCGATAGGACGGGCGTGGACGCTGGATAGTACCGCATCGTCCCAGGGCAGCTTGACCGCGGCGAAAGCCTGTTGGAAAGAACTCACCCCCGGTATGATCTTGACCTGTTCCGTTCCCAGCGCCTCGGTTAGGTTCCTGGCAATGCCGTAGCAGTTGGGATCTCCGGAAGCCAATACCACCACCCGGCGGTGGGTGAGCGCATGCTTTATGGTAGTAATGACTTCGGACAGGTTGTTGCCGATCGCTAGCTTCTCGGCGTTGATTTCGGGGAACATCTTCAGTAATCGAGCGCCACCGATGAGCAACTCCGCCCGATCTATGATTTCACTCGTAGCCGGGGGAATACACTCACGCCCGCCGCTTACGCCTACAATATGAACCAGATTATCAGTCATCGCTTCGCCCCAGGATTTTCCCTTCGTAGTCGCAGACGATACACACAACCTTGACCCGGCATCCGGCGAATTCGGAGCAGCGTGCCGCCGCGATTTGGCTAAGATGGCGGCAAAATTCGGGCACCATTTCGATCGGCAGTACGGACATGAACTCGTTGGCCATGACCGTGGTAGCCAGTTCCGTTTGTAATACGTCTGAAGCGCCAAGTCCGGCGGCGATGCCGACGAGCAACGTGATATTGATATCTGATTTGGTGAAATGGGTATTGATCTCGCCCGCCGCCAGCTTGCTCGCCTTACCGACCATGCACCAGATCTCGGCTTCAAAGACTTCTTTCTCAACGCAAGCCTTGAGGGCCTCGTCCATGAAATCGCCAACCAGGATGAAACATTCCTCACCGAGATTGTTCGCCGATTGGGCGTATTTTTCGGTACGGCGGCCAGTGGAGGCAACAACCTTGGTGCAGCCGCAGGCCTTGGCAATGCTCACCGATTGCGGGATGCTGGCTTTGTAGGCGTCCAGTGAATACGGGATAACGATTCCGGTAGTGCCCAGTATCGACAGCCCGCCAACTATGCCCAGCCGCGGATTAAGGGTCCGCCGGGCTAACGCCTCGCCACCGGGCACCGACACGGTGACGGTGACGCCGCGGGTCTCCGGTCCTAGCGCTTTGGAGACTTCATCGCGTATCATGCGCCGGGGCACCGGGTTGATGGCCGGTTCTCCCACCGGTATCTCAAGGCCGGGGCGGGTGACGGTGCCGACGCCATCACCGCCTTTCAGTTCGATCCCCGGTCTATCTCGCCATTCCACAGTTGCAACGATCGTAGCGCCGTGGGTGATATCCGGGTCGTCGCCGGCATCCTTGATGACAGCGCAGACGGCCTCGGCGCCGGTGAAACGGCACTCGGAAATTGTAAAAGTGACGTTTTCGCCGGTAGTCATCGTTATAACGACAGAAGGCACCGCACTCTGCTTGATCAGCGCCTCTGCCGCCGCTTTGGCCGCCGCGGCGGCGCAGGCGCCGGTGGTGAAGCCGCGCTTGAGTTGTCCCCGGTCAGGCCGCGGCATCAGGGACGGCCCTCCTTGACGGCAGCGAATGCCTTTTCGATAGCGGTGATGGTAGTTTCAACGTCCGCATGACTGAGCGCCGTCGATACGAAGGCGGCTTCAAATTGCGACGGCGGCCAGTAGATGCCGTTTTCCAGGAGTGTTCGGTGGAATATTCTGAAGGCTTCGGTGTCGGATGTTTTGGCGCAGGCGTAGTCAGTCACTTCCTGGCTGGTGAAAAACACGGTCATCAGGCTGCCGATCCGGTTAACCTGCAAGGACAACCCTGATTTCCTGGCGGCGGCCGAAATGCCGTATGCCAGCGCCGCCGCGTTATCTTCAAGAGCAGCATATATTCCCGGTTTTTCTAATTCGTTTAATGTCGCCAGGCCGGCGGCCATGGCCAGCGGGTTGCCGGACAGCGTCCCTGCCTGGTAGACAGGACCGGAAGGAGCGATAAGCTGCATGATTTCTTTACGTCCGCCATAGGCTCCCACCGGCAGCCCGCCGCCGATGATTTTACCCATGGTGGTCAAATCGGGCACGATACCGAACTTTTCCACGGCGCCGCCGCGCTTGACCCTGAACCCGGTGATGACCTCGTCGAAGATGAGCAGAGCGCCCCGCTCGCGTGTCAATTCCCTCAAACCCTCCAGGAAACCCGGTTCGGGTGTCACTACGCCCATGTTCGCCGCCACCGGCTCCAGAATGACGGCTGCCACCTGCCCGGGGTAGCGGTCGAACAGCGCCTCCACGGAATCGAGGTCGTTGTAGGCGGCGGTCAGGGTCTCGGCGGCAAAGGCAGCCGGAACGCCGGGGGACTCCGGGATACCTAAAGTTGCCAAACCGGAACCGGATTTCGACAGTAAACCGTCGGAGTGGCCGTGGTAGCCGCCCTCGAACTTGATGATCTTCTCGCGCCCGGTGTAGGCCCGCGCCAGTCTCAGGGCGCTCATCACCGCCTCGGTGCCGGAACTGACGAAGCGCATCATTTCAAGATGCGGCATGGCCGCCCGGATGGCCTTGCCGAGCTCGGTCTCGCGACGGCTGGGGGCGCCGAAGCTGGTACCCTCTTTGGCCGCTTCGACGATGGAGGCGACGACGGCCGGATGGGCGTGACCCAGTATCATCGGCCCCCATGACCCGACGAAATCAAGGTAGCGGTTACCATCGACGTCGTAAAGGTATGCCTCTTCGCCGCGCTCGATGAACAAGGGCTCACCGCCGACAGCCTTGAAGGCGCGCACCGGGGAGTTTACCCCGCCGGGGAAGATTTGCCGGGCTTCGGCAAAAAGTTGGCGCGACTTATCAAACGACTTCATCTGTCTCCTTCGCTAATCCAACGCGCCGCGTCTTTGGCGTGGTAGGTGATAATGACATCCGCTCCGGCACGCTTGATCGAGGTCAATATCTCCAACGCCAGGCGTTTTTCTTCGCCCCAGCCGCGCTCGGCCATGGCCTTGACCATCGAATACTCGCCGCTAACGTTGTAAGCCACGACCGGGCAATCGAAGCCATCCTTGGCCTGCCGCACGATATCGAGGTAGGCCAGTGCCGGCTTGACCATGACGGCATCGGCGCCTTCATCGAGATCGGCCGAAATCTCGCGCATCGCCTCGAGCGCGTTAGCCGGGTCCATCTGGTAGCCGCGGCGGTCGCCGAACCCCGGCGCCGAACAGGCGGCTTCGCGGAACGGGCCATAGAAGGCCGAGGCGTACTTGGCGGAATAGGCCATGATCGGGATGTGTTTGTAATTAGCTGCGTCGAGGGCCTGCCGGATGGCGCCGACTCGGCCGTCCATCATGTCCGACGGGGCGACGATGTCGGCGCCGGCTTTAGCGTGGACCACCGCCATCCGTCCCAAAAGCGGCAACGTGGCGTCGTTGTCCACTTCGCCGTTGGTGACGACGCCGCAATGGCCGTGGCTGGTGTACTCGCACAGGCAGACGTCGGTGATGACGGTAAGCTGCGGCACCTGCCGTTTGATAAGACTAACCGCCCGCGGCACGATGCCGTCCGGGTCAAGACCGGATAAACCCTGCTCATCTTTGGCGGCCGGTATGCCGAAAAGGATGACAGCGCCGATGCCCAGCCGGACGATATCGTCGATCTCCTCTACGAGGCTGGCGAGAGTGTGACGAACCTCGCCGGGCATGCTGGGTATCGGCTGGGCTGCGCCGTCACCATCGACGACGAACAGCGGATAGATGAAATCCCCGGCGTTGAGCTCAGTCTCCCGAAACAGTTTCCTCATTCCGGGCGTCCGCCGCAGGCGGCGCAGTCTTAGTTCAGGGAACGTGCTCATTGGCTCGTCCTCGATTCCAAATATTCTTCCATGGCATCCACAAGGCCGGGAATGGTATGTTCGGCGGCGACGACATCGACGCGGAGGCCGAGTTTTTCCGCCGTGGCCGCGGTTACCGGGCCGATGCAGGCAATAATGATGTTTTCACTGATCTTTGAGACGGGCACCAGTTTTAAGAGATGCTCGACGGTGGATGACGAGCAAAAGGTAATGATGTCGGCCTTGGCGACCGATTTCGCTGCCTGTTCCGGCGTGGTTCCGCTGTCTCCCAGAGTCCGGTAGGCGGCAATCTCGACGACAACGGCTCCCTTGCGCCGCAACCCCTCGGCCAATAGCGGTGGGGCGATATCGGCCCTGGGCAGCAGGAACCGCTTCCCCGTAATGTCGCTCTCGGCGAACTCGGACAGGACGGCCTCGGCGGTATACTCTGCGGGCATCAAATCCGGTCTGATGCCGCGGCATTCCAGCGATGCAGCTGTTGCCGGGCCGATAGCGGCCACCTTGCCGCCGCCGAACCAGCGGGCATCTTTACAGGCGGCGGCTAACCGCGTAAAAAAGGCTTCGACGCCGTTAGCGCTGGTGAATACCACCCAGTCAAAATTTGTATCGTCTCCGATGGCTCGATCCAACCCGGCGTCGTCCCCGGTGGTAATAGAGATCACCGGCAGCTCCAGCGGGACGGCGCCGAGCTCGCAAAGGACGGCGGAGAGTTCGCTGGCCTGGGTTCGGGAGCGGGTGACCAGCACTTTTTTACCGAAGAGCGGCCGGTTGTCGAACCAAGCCAGTCGGTGTCTGAGGTTGACCACCTCGCCGACCACCAGGATAGCTGGCGGCTTGACCTCAGCCGCATTGGCTTTAGCGACAATGTCGGCCAGCGTGCCGGTAATTACCCGCTGTTCCGGGGTGGTGCCTTTTTCGATGACAGCGGCCGGTGTGGCGGCTGCGCGTCCGGCAGCGCGTAAACCGGCTACGATGTTGGGCAAATTGGTGGTGCCCATGAGGATGACCAGGGTATCGGCGCCGAATTTGGTCCAATCAAGCCGCGATTCGGCCTTGGTGGGGTCCTCATGCCCGGTGACCACGGCGAAAGACGAAGCCGCCGCCCGGTGGGTAACCGGTATGCCGGCATAGGCCGGAACGGCCACCGAAGAACTCACACCGGGCACAACCTCGAAGGGGACGCCGGCCACAGCCAGGGTTTCTGCTTCCTCTCCGCCGCGCCCGAAAACGAACGGATCGCCGCCCTTGAGCCGGGCGACGGTTTTGCCCTCCAGAGCCTTGTCGACCAATAGCTGGTTGATCTTATCCTGGGGCAGGGCGTGGTCCGCCGCGGCCTTGCCGACGTAGATGAGTTCGGCGTCAGGACGACAGTTTTTCAGCAGCCGGTCGGAAGCCAGCCGATCATAGACAATGACTTCGGCTTTTTCGAGGATTCCCGCCGCCTTGACGGTGATCAGCCCTGGGTCGCCGGGTCCGGCGCCAAGGAGATATACCTTGCCTATTTCCAAACCGCAGCCTCCGGGTAAAGGGCGTTCCAGGTGGTTTTCATCTTTTCGGCCAGACTCGCGCCGAGCTTCTCGGCGTTCTCGGGATCACCGGCGATCTCGTCGCTCACGATGTGCCGGTGATCCGGCGAGAACATGCCGCGCAGCCTCAGCCTGCCGTCTTCAACGGTACCGAGGGCGCCGACCGCCGCCCGGCAGCCGCCGCCCATGGCCGCCAGGAAGCCGCGTTCAGCGGTGACAGCGACGGCTGTGCCGGCGTGGTTGAGCGACCGGAGGATCTCAAGTAGTTCCAGGTCGTCCTGCCTGGCCTCGATGGCCATGGCTCCCTGGCCGGGAGCCGGTAAAAAGGATTCGGGAAAATAGCCGGTGATCGCCTCCTCGCGTCCCAACCGGCGCAGGCCGGCCGCCGCCAGGACGGCGCCATCGATGACCCCTTCGGTGACCCTGCCGATGCGGGTTTCGACGTTGCCGCGTAGCGTTTGCACCTTAAGGTCCGGCCTCAGGTTCAGCAATTGCACCGCGCGCCGAGGGCTGTCGGTGCCGATCATCGAACCAAGCGGCAGTTCGTCGAACTTGAAGCCCCTAGTAACCAGCACGTCGCGGGGGTCATCGCGCTCCAGCACCGCGCCAATCATCAAGCCCTCGGGCAGCTTGATGGTCATATCTTTCAGGCTATGGACAGCGATGTCGATTCGCCCTTCCAGCAGCGCCTGTTCCAGTTCCTTGACGAAGGCTCCCGGACCGGATAATTCGCCCAGGGAGATGCCGAGCTTCCGATCGCCCTCGGTGGAGATTTTGATCACCTCTACCTCAAAACCCGGGCAATGTTTTTCCAACCAGCACTGCACCATGCTGGTTTGAACCATCGCCAGGCGGCTGGCCCGGCTGCCTATCCTAAACTTCGGTTTTTTCATCCACCAACACTTCCAGGTTGAATAATTCCTTAACTGTTGCATCAAGGTCGTTCTGGGCTACGGCGCCAAGTTTCAGCTTATCCACCACGGTGTGCAGCAGCTTGTTGACGATGGCCTGGGTCATGGCGTCAAGGTGACCCAGCGATTTTTCATCCAGGGGCGGCAAGGTTTTGATCGTCTCCTCATATTGTTCGAGACGGATAGCTTCTGCTTTTTGATAGAGCGCCTGGATCACCGGGCGGTTCCTGAGGCTCTGCCACCAGCGGTAAAATCGCTCCAACTCTTCCGCCAGGATGGTCTTGACCCGGTCCACCTCGGCCAGCCGCTTGCAGCGGTTCTGGTGGCAGATGTGGTTCAGGTCATCGATATTATAGACATAAACGTTGGGTATTTCTTTGGCTTTTTCATCGATGTCGCGCGGCACGGCGATGTCGATGAACATGAGCGGGCGGTCCGGTCGGGTCTTCATCACCTCAGCCACCTGGCCGTGACCGACCACATGGTGTGGTGCCGAGGTGCAACTGATGACGATATCGGCCATGGCAAGCTCATCGAGCAGGTTCCCTGAAGCCAGCGTCGCGCTGCCGAGCGAATCGACCAACAGCTTAGCCTTTTCCGCCGACCGGTTGAAGACGGTAAGATGCCCGCCGCGCTTCACCACGGCCTCGGCCGCCAGCCAGCCAGCCTCCCCGGCGCCGATGACCAGGGTGCGGCGTTGAGACAGGTCGCCAACAATGTTTTCTGCCTGGTCGACAGCTATCGAACTTATCGACAAAGCATGCTGGCTGATGGCGGTCTCCGACCTCACCCGGCGTCCGGCCGAGATGGCATGACTGAAGAGGCGTTCGATCTTGAGGCTGGCCATGCCGGCTTTACGCGCCGCTTCCAAGGAGTGCTTGACCTGCCCCAGCACCTCGTACTCACCGATGATCATCGAGTCCAACCCCGCCGCCACCTCGAACAGATGATGGAAGGCCTCATAGTCCTGGTAGGTGTAAAGATGCTGGCGGAGGTCAGCCTCCGGCAGACCGGACCACTCGGCAAAAAACCGCAGTATCGAGCCTTCGGTGCCCGGGTGCGCCAGGAAATAGACCTCGGTGCGGTTGCAGGTGGACAGGATAGCGGCGTGGCGGTAGTAATCGCGCAGCATTTCCAGCCCCGCCCCCAGCCGTGATGTGGTGATCGCCAGTTTCTCACGGAGTCGAATGGGTGTGGCCGAATGGTTGACGCCGTAGGCAAAAAGGGGCACTCTAGGCTCCCCCCGCGTTCGATATAAGTCTCTGTATCAGTACCGATTTCGCCTCATCGCGGCGACGGTCCTTGAGCAAGTCAACCAGTTCGTCGAGGTCGAGGGCGTTTTGCCAGGTTTGCTCGCTGACTTTGGTTCCGGCGTCCTTCAGTTCGGCGCGGACTTCACCGACGAGTTTCACGAGCTCGCCATATTCCTCGCCAATCTCGTTTTCCAGGTGAAGGCGCAGTCTCCGCGACAACGCCGGGCTCTGGGCTGAAGTGGCGATCGCGATCAGGAGCTTGCCGCGGCGGATGACCGAAGGGACGATGAAACTCGATGCCTCAGGCGCGTCTACGACGTTAGCCAGGATGCCGTTTGCCTCAGCCGCCTCGCCGATCATGCGGTTGACCTCTGGATGGTCGGTCGCCGCCACTACCAGGAAAACGCCGGTCAGATCGCTCTCCTCAAACTTACGAGCCGTATGTAATACTTCATTCTTCGAGACCGATTCCGCCAGTACGGCGCAGAGCGCCGGGCTGACCAAGCTGACGCGGGCGCCAGCCGCCACGAGGGAGGCGGCTTTACGCGCTGCTACCGGACCCCCACCGACGACCAGGCAAAGTTTATTTTTTAGGTTTAATAATGCCGGGTAAAGCTCGGCCATTAAACGCGATTCTCCATTTTGGGGAGCGGATTGGCCGCGTAGCGGTTCCTCGATTTCTTGATCTCCCGAGATGAAAACAGCAGTATCGGTTCCCCTGCATCGCTTGACGCCGTAACCTCATCGGCAACGCCGCGGCATTCTTCCTTGGTAGCGGCATGGATCATGGCGTACAGGTTGTACGGCCAGCGGGCGTCGCTTCGCCTGGAGTAACAGTGACTGACCTCGCGGCGCGAGGCCAGTGTCCCACCCATCTCGTCAAGCTGGTCGGCAGGTACTTTCCAGCAAGCCATGGCATTGGCGGCATAACCAGCCTTCCGGTGGTTGATGTTGGCGCCATAGCGGCGGATAACGCCCCGTGATTTTAGCGCGTCAACCATGGCGAGCAATTCCGTGGTTTCCAGACCGGCCTCAGTCGCCATCGCATTGAACGGTTCGGGCTCTACGGGCAAGTCCCTCTGGATGGCGTTGATCACCCGGCGTTCTAAGCCGGTGAGCGCCAATCGGTTCGCCACGGCCGGGGCATCCGGTGACACGGTATCCGCCGCAGTGCCGAAGAGCGCCTTAAGTTTGTACGTTTTAATTGCCGCCAGTGAGATAGCGTCATCTGCACCGCACGCTAGGCCGAGTTCCTGAACGGCGAAGTCCAGATCTGTTTCCACCGGCACAGCTAATGTCACCCACAGGTTGAAGAAATTTTCCCGGATATAGGCGTGACTGATACCCGGATTGTTGGCTATGCTATTTTCGGCCGTTTCCAGATTTTCAGCTTTGACTTTCATGGCCACCAGTGTTGTTTGGAACCCAAGAGCTTGCGGACAGACAACAGGGCCGATTTCGCGGATCAGCCTGCGCGCTTTAAGATCGGAGATATCACCAATGATTTGGCTTTCGGTTGCCCCGAGGATTTCGGCCAAACAGGCAAATGGCCGCGTTTCCAGGGGAAAATCAGCCTGGACGAGACCGAGAAGCCTAATTTCGACCATATCGATTTCGGATATCAAGAAATAGCCTCGCGGAGTGTTAGGTGAATAATTCTGAGCTTGCCGAACCTCGTCCGCTCCCAGGTAACCTTGCGGCGCTCCAGGCTGAGTGTAATCCAGACTTTACTCACCGCCCGCTCCAATCTCGGTATCGGTCAGATAACAGGCCGGGTCGGGCGCCCATACGTCGCCATAGAACGATTCGGCGCGGACCCTCAGGTTCCCGTTACACAATTCGAGGTAGGCGCATTGCCGGCAACGGCCTTTTAGCAATTCCTTGCGGTTCCTCAGACTACCCAAAAGCGGTTCGCTGGTGTCAGCCCAGATCTGGCCGAAGGACCGCTCTTTGACGTTGCCCAGAGAGTAGTGGCGCCAAAACTGGTCAGGGTGGACGTTGCCCGCTTCATCGACGGCGCCGATGCGACTGCCGGAATTGTTGCCGCCGTTGAGTTTTAAAAGTTCCAGGACCTTTCCGGCCCGTTCGGGGTTTTCCTGGAGGGTCTTCAGATAAAGATAAACCCCGTCGGCGTGATTTCCCACGGTCAGGATTTCCTTCGGTTTGCCCCTCCGGTGAAGGTCGCGGGTGATGTCGATTATGCCATCCACCGCCTGGCGAGTTTCCTCCGGACTCAGGTCGGCGGCCTTGAGTTTTTCGCCGCGTCCGCTATAGGCCAGATGGTAGATGCAGACCCGCTCGATGCCCTCGTCCTCTACCAGTCGGAAAATCGCAGGGAGTTCTTTGTAATTGAACCGGGTCATCGTTAGCCGGAGAGACACCCGTAGACCATTGGCCATAGAGTGCCGAACACCGTTAAGGGCTTTGTCGAAGGCGCCCGGTTGCCCGCGGAAACGATCATTCTTTTCGCCGATGCCGTCGAGAGAAATACCGACCTCGGTAAAACCTATCCGTTTCAGATTCGAGGCCATCGCGCCGTCGATAAGGGTGCCATTGGTTGATAAAGCCACCCGAAGGCCTTGGCTCGCGGCGTGTTCGGCCAGTTCGAGAAAATCCGGCCGCAACAACGGCTCGCCGCCGGAAAAGAGGATTACTGGAGCCCCGAAGGCGGCGATATCTTGAATAAAGCTCCTTGCTTCCACCGTGGTCATCTCATTCGCCGCCGGCTTTTCTGTCGCGGAGGCGTAACAGTGAACACACTTAAGGTTGCAGGCGCGGGTGGAATTCCAGACGACCACCGGGCGGGGCACACCACCGTTATCGCCCGAGTGGGCGCGGCCATAACGGAGATGGTCGCCCGGGCTTACGGTCCCAAGCATCAGCCGGGAGATCGATATCATTGTCTCTTTACTTCGCTGGGTGTTTTCATTGCTAAAACTACCATAATCTATTAAATTCTACCAAATACTCAATATCTGGTTTCATGATAACACCCCAGATTATCAGATGACATCCGCAAAACTACGTAATTGTTGGCGAATAGCCACGTATTATTGGAAATATTCAAGCTTCCCCGGTTGACGTGTGGCTTCGATTGATTACCTCCAGCAGTTCCCGCCTTGCGCCCGCAATGGTCAGCGGGCGAGAAGTAAATGGCAGTCCGTCTTCTTTTTCCAGTATCTCCATCAAATGGGCGATCCGCGGCAGCCTGAGTTCGGCGCTGCGGGCTAAGGTCTCGTTGCCGAAGACCTTCTCCGGGTCGCCGCTGGACAGGAGTTCTCCCTTCTTCATGATGGCCACCTGGTCGCAAAACAGCGGCACCAGGTCTACATCGTGGGTGGCGACGATGATGCTGACGCCTTTGTCCCGGTTGATCTTCCTTAATAGGCTCATGATGGCATAGATGCCCTTGGGGTCCAGCCCGCTGGTCGGCTCATCGAGCAGGATTACCTCCGGCCGCATGGCCAGGACGCCGGCCAACGCCGCCCGCCGCTTCTGGCCGTAAGATAGGGTATGGATGGGCCGTTCCTCTAGCCCTACGAGGCCGACCTCGGATAGGGCTTCCTTGGTGCGGGCCTCGATCTCTACCGGCGACAGGCCGAGGTTGGTCGGTCCGAAAGCCACGTCCTGAGCGACGGTGGCGGCGAAAAGCTGGTCGTTGGGATCCTGGAACACCAGATTGATCCGGGAGAACAGTTCCTTGTCTTTGAGTTTGGTCAAGTCCCGGCCGTCGATGAGAATAGCCCCGGAAGTCGGCTTGAGCAGACCGACCAGGAGTTTTAGCAGCGTCGTCTTGCCGCAGCCGTTGGCGCCGAGAAGCGCCCAGAACTGCCCGGTGGGGAATTCAAGCGTCACTTCCCTAAGCGCCTGCGTGCCTTCGGAATAACGGAACGACAAATGGTCGAGCCTGATCACAGGGTGAGTCTCCCGATGAGATAGATCGCCAGCAGCGCGGAAAGCGCCAGGCCGAGCGCGGCGTAATCGGTTAACGAGAGCGTGCGGGTTTTGATCGCCATGGTGCTGCCGGAATAACCCCGGACGCTCATCGCCGAGAACAAGCGCTCGGCGCGGTCATAGGCGCGGAAGAACAGGCTGGCGGCCAACACGGATACTGATTTCATGGCCGTCCGCCAGCGCGCGTAACCCAGGCGCATCTGTTGCGCCTGCCGGATGGTAATGACCTCTTCAAGCAGGACAAAGATGAAGCGGTACATCAGGGCGGTAATCTCGACGATTACTTTCGGCACCCGGAAGGATTGGCTGGCGGACAGGAGTTGCTGCACCGGCGTCGACAGGCTGAGCCAGATGACCAACGACGCGCCGCCGATGACCCGCGCGACAATGAGCAGACCGCGCTCTAATCCTTCGGCATAAGCCGATATGGTCAGACCAAACACATCGACTTGACCGATAACCGTCTCGCCATTCAGGAGGAGCTGGGTGACGAAGACGACCGATGCCATCACCAGCGGCAGGCCGAGCCTGAGCAATATCCGCCTTACCTGCACCCTGGAAATCAGCAGGCTGCCCAGCGCGGCCGCGGCGATAAGCAGCGGCGCCACGACGTTGACACTGAGAAGATTGACCATGATCGCCACTGCCACCACGACCACCTTGAGCCGCGCATCGAAACGGCCGAGTCGGCTGTTCGTGACGGCGGCGGTGGTGAGGATGTGGAAATCAGCCAACAGGCCGAACCTCCGCGGGGGATTTCGCTGCGAGGTGGCTTTGAAAAAGGTAACCGGTAAAAATCCCGATTATGGCCCCACCAAGGGCGAAGATAAAGAGCACCACATCTCCCAGGGCTGGATCCAGCATCGGGTTGCCCGAGAACGCTTCCCAGGCGGCGACGAGGATCGCCAGCGCCACGGCCAGGATGCCAAAGGCCAATAAAGCCGAGGAATGTTTTGAGTTATTATTCCCGCCGAAGAGTTGCCGCCAGTATTTGCCAATGATACCCCCGGCGACAAGGCTGCCGAGGGTGAAGAAGAACACCAGCATATTGCCCTGCTCGGTGTTGAGCAGCGGGTCCCGGGCTTCCCGGCCGGCGCCGGCGGCGGCATCCCCGGAGAGGACATCGGTGGCGTCGCTGAAAGGTCCGTCGTCCTTGACCGGGTTGTTCGACGCCAGGAGAAAAGTGCCGATGATCGCCGCCAGGCCGATCAGCACCACGAACATTGTGCCCACAAGCTTTCCCTTATTCAACGGATTGCCTCTTCTGCTGTTTGTTTCCGGGCGAGTAAACCGCCAGCCAGCAGGTCCGGGCGGCGCTGCTGAATGGCCCCGACCACCCCGGCGGTGAAAAGGCCCTCCAGAAAACCGAGCGGCAATTGCGTCGGCGCGAAGGCGGCGACCAGGCTGCCCCACATCTGCCAGAAGCCTCCGGGCGCCGCCAGGGCCGAGGCCAATTCGAACGAGGTCATGGCATAGGTCGCCCAGTCGCCCAGGACCCCGGCGGCAAAGGCTGCCGGCATCAAGCTGACGCCCGTTTTCCGCAGCACGAAAAACACGCCGAAACCTACGAACGACCCGACCACCGCCATAGATAGGATATTGGCTCCCCAGGTGGAGAGACCGCCGTGAGACAGGAAAAGTGCCTGGAATAACAGGGCGATAGCCCCCAGTACAGCGGCGATGAACGGGCCCAGAAGGATTGCCGCCAATGGTGTGCCGGCCGGATGGGAAGTCGTCCCGGCGACGGGAACCGGGACGGGAAAGACCGAGATGAGAAAAACGGCGGCTCCGGCGAGGCCGAGCAGGGGGATCAGTTTTCGGTTCTGCTGTGTTTTTTTGGAGATCATCCTGACGCCAATAATCAGGAAAGGAATAGCAACGGCATACCACCCTATTGCCCAGCCGGCTGGAAGTATGCCCTCGGCGATGTGCATGGCCAACACCGGCTTGGGGGCAAAAACAAAAAGCGCCACGCCCAATAGCGCTGCCTGAATGGCCAGGCTTCCGAATCTCCGTGTCTGGCCGGTAGCGCCTGGTTTTTCGACTGAGTGCTTTTCGATAGCCCGATTCCTCTCAGGGCGGAATAGCTCTTTTCAAGGACCCATTGAGCCGGAAAAATAGAAAACCCCTTAGCCATGCGGCCAAAGGGTCAATGTCAATAAAAAATTGGCACTGCTCCTCTGCCGCGGAGAGCCCACTTAATCTAAGGCCAGGGTTCTGACTCCCGGTAGTAATATTACCGGTTACAGCAGGCGGGACTGTGCCGGACTTTCACCGGACTTACACCTGCGCGTCCTTCCATTGAAGGACTACCTTAGATTGTTGTGTTATTCAATTACACTTAATCTATATCACTTAGAGTTGATTGTCAAGGGCCTTAATGGTACCATTAACGAGTCGGTTGATTGAGGGCTAGAGCCGAACGCGACAGATTTGTTGAGATGCAGAGGAGCGAGATGACCATCAAAACCAGCCAACCAGCGGTAATAATCCTGTCTCACGGCAGCCCGAAGGCTGACAGCGTCATTCCTATCATGACGGGTCTTTGCGCCCGCCTCAAGCGTTATCTGGCGCCGGGTGTTGAGATCCGCTGGGCGGCGATGCAGTTCAACCATCCTACCCTGGCCGAGTCAGCCGCCACCCTTTATGACGAGGGGTTCCGGAACGTGGTGGTCATGCCGTACTTCCTCTACAGCGGTCAGCACGTCAGCCATGACATCCCCGGTATGATGGACGAGATCAGCAAGCAATACTCCGACCTCAAGCTTAAACTGGCCGGCACCCTGGACCGGGCTGAAAGCCTGATCGAACTCGTCGCTGAACGGCTAGGCACGGCTTCTCCGGAATTGTTACCGCATTTTGAGGATTCAGCGGTGGCCAGCCGCCCGGAAGATATTGAGGCTCTGTCGATGGAGATCATCGAAGCCAACCTCCCGGAATTGCCCTTCAACCGGTCCGAAAAGGAAGTGGTTAAAAGGCTGATCCACGCCAGCGGCGAAATACCACTAGCCAGCAAGATCCAGATGACCTCCGGTGCGGTTGATTCGGGTATCGCCGCCCTCCGCGCCGGGAAGGGCGTGTTCACCGACGTCCGCATGGTCGGCGCCGGGGTCAACCGGGCCAATGCCGAAAAGTTGGGGGTTCAGGTCTTCTGTGCCCTGGACGAGAAGGACCTCGCCGATGAAGCTAAGGCGACCAATCAAACCCGCAGCGCCGTGGCTATCAAACGCCTCGCCGACCGGATCGATGGCGCGATTGTGGCCATCGGGAACGCGCCTACGGCACTATACGCACTGCTGGACCTCATCGACGCCGGCCAGGTTCGCCCCGCCCTGGTGATCGGCATGCCGGTAGGCTTCGTTCAGGCCAAGGAGTCCAAGGAGGCGTTGGTGAAGCGCGACGTTCCATACATAACCGTGCGGGGAACCCGGGGTGGCAGCAACCTCGCGGCGGCGGCGGTTAACGCGCTTATGAAGCTAGCGATTAGGTAACCGTTTTGGGGAAGAGACACAGAGAATGTCAGGCCCAATGGCGTTTACATGACACAATCCAGGCGACTGTTTGATCACACCTTCTGACGAAAGGTGTGAGCCACCTTGCAGACCAAAGTGTAAAAGTGGCTCATTGGACGGAGATAGAGAATAGTCGAACTTCACCTGACGCGCGGGGCAATCAATATCGAAGGGAGAAAGTAGTTGTCTAAACCCTTATCTGCTCAAGACCTATCGGATTAGAAATCAATTATTGACCAACTACTAGCGGTAGTCCGGCTTGAAGATGAGTTAAAATCACTTCCAGATGATAGTCTTACCCAGACGACCCTAAACTTACTGGCGGATCAAAAGAAATCCCTATATGAACAAAAAAGAAAACTAGTTGAACGTTTACAATAACGTCGTTTTTGACTTTTGGAACAACTCATTGACTTATGGAACAAATGCCTCTTTTGGAGCAAAGCCCAGCTGGAGCGAGCGGCGGCTTAAGGTTACTAAAATAGCATTGCCTGCCTGGTTATTTGTTTGAACAGATATTTATGGTAAAAGCAATATCACTTAGGAAATGATGTCCCTTTAGCGGACCAGCGTAAGGGCACGACGGCTAGCGAGAAGAAAGACGTCCTTGGGGTTGGTGCTGCGGCGGAGGCTCTTCAGAACCCCCTGCTGTGTCTCCGGCGTCCAGAAGATCCGTAAGTTCTCACGTGCCCGCGTCACGGCCGTGTAGAAGATGCTGTGTGTGATGTCGTCTTCATTGGCATCGGTGATTACGATCTTGACGGAGTCATACTCGAGGCCCTGCGCTTTGTGAATCGAAACGGCGTAAGCCACCTGGAATGGCACGGTGGTGTTCAGCGAGTCGTCGTCTTCATCGCTGGTGTCGTACTCGTAGACTGAGAAGCGTACGGTCGAGTCACCCATCCATTCGAGTTCATCACTAACGACGTCGAATTCGCTGAGCGGTCGATCAAGCTCGACGTCAAATTGAATTCGACCACGGGCGCGATCGATGCATCTGATCCAGCCCTTGAGGTTGTTGTAGATCACGGGTCGGAACCGCTCAGACTCGTAGAAGAGGACGGGATCACCGACCTTATACGTATAGACGCCCCAGGTCGTCGCTGCACCGGTGTTGCTGCTCTGCAGAAATCGGTTGATGTTGTTGATGCCGTAGACACCGTCGTAGTTCAGGCACAGGATGATCTCGTCCTGCCCTCGGGTCTCGAACAACGTCTTGTCGAGTATGGTCGAGTACCCATTGCGAGCCATAACCTCGGCGATGTCGTCTTCGATGGCTCGCACCTTGTTCCAGAAGCCCAAAAGTGACGCGTTCTTGGTTCTGAAAGGCGTGGTCAGCTCGAACACAGACGTGCTCGGGATGAATGAACGAATTATACTGAACCAGTTGCCGAACTGGATCGACTCGATCTGGTAGACGTCGCCGACGAGTACGAGCAACTTAAAGGAGGTCTTCTCCAGAACTTTGATTAGGTCTGCGTTGCTCACAGTACTACACTCGTCAATGATTAGGAGGTCGTAATCTGGATCGGTGGCACTCCTGTAGATGTGGCTGCTGATCGTGCGGAAAACCGAGTTCTGCGCGGTTACCTTGCGCTTGAGGTTGTCGATCGCTGGGTTAGTGTGCGCAAGGAAGAGCTTCTCTTTGTCATTAAAATAGTGCGCAATGTGATCCACCATCGTTGACTTGCCAGTGCCGGCCGCCCCGTAGATCAGGGCGACGCGAGACTGGCTGAACAACTGCTTGAGCGCATCTTCCTTCGCGTGGTCATCGATGCCTCGAGATGTCTCATCGAGCCAGCGCTCAACGGCTTGTGTGTAGCCGGCAATCCCAGATAATGCGTACCCTTGGAGTGTCTTGACGATGGAGACGGTGTCGTCCTCATGCCCACTGATAAAGACATGGTCCTTGTCGAGCACGAGTCGACGATGCGTATGCTTGTAATAGAGCTTATCGTTGTAAGTAGAGATCAAATCATTGACCTCTCCGAACTCCTCAAGATCAACCACGGGAGTGTAGAGAATTCCGTGACGCTCTACGTTGTTCTTCACGCGTCGAGCGAGCAGTTCGTGGTTCCGCCCGGTTACATCAATGCTCTCGACGAGGTCCCAGTACCGTGGGTTGTGCTCAGGCAGCGAGGTGCAGAACGGCATATTGTCGAAGGGGATGCAGCCGTACAGGAGATCCAGATCGGAAAGGCGGGTACAGCGGTCCGGGTGATACTGCGGTTTGAGGATCTGGTTGTGCATCCGCAGCATGAGATAGCGGAGTACGTTGTGACCCGAAGCGGCTGATCTCACTATGCGGCGTACTTCATCCAGAACAGGGAAGATCTGCGGCTTGTCCACACCAGCCGTACCCGCCGCCCTCACTACCGCGTACTTGTCATCGGGTATGTCAATCAAGTCGAGCAGGCTGCTTGAGCCGGCCGTCAGCCCCCACATCAGGTAGCGATACTCCTCCGACTTGGTCCGAACTTTCGTGGAGATGCCCAGCAAGCGCGCGAAGTTATCAAATTCGCACGGGCGAATCGAGACCTCCCACTCGCGGATGATCGTGATTGGCATCGTATGGGTGAGCACTTCTATCGAGTCCCGCCGGAGCGTCAACATAGCTGCGTACTCTTCAGTGATGTCGATATCAGTGAAGGCGATGGTGCGGTCGAATTTACTCACTTTGTTCATAGCGCGGTAGAGTGTAACTTCGTAGTAGAGTCGCCCGTCGATGAAGAACGGACGCGTTTTGTGGATATAGTACCGATCCCTGGTGCTGCTATCCAGCGGAATTGAACGGCCTGCCTCAATCCTAGCAGCAATCTTCTCGTGGTACTCACGCAGTGATGGATCGAGGTCGACCGGGAAGGCCTCGAGGTTCGCCAGCACTGCGTCTCCACAGGTGCCTTGAAGTAAGCTGCGGATGCGGTGAAGGTACTCGTAGTACTTGAGCATCAAGCGTTCAGAAGCGTCCCCGTCCAAGGTGTAGTGGGAAACACTTTCCTGAATCAGTTTGTGGAACTTACCAAGGAAGTTGAACCTTCCTTTGCTCTTGACGAAGGCCAACCCTGGTTCAACTGCGGCGTAGTTGAATTCGGCATCGGGTGCGCCAGTGTGGAGCCGAACCGCAACTCCCTCGACCAGATTCCGGAGGTGTGAGAGGATATTTTGCGAGAGCAATGCCCGCTGGTCAGCGAGCGATTCGATATTCCGACAAATCGCCTCGTCTGCGCTCCGGATTTGCGCGCTGACGGTGGCCATTATCTATCAAGCTCCCTTTGGTTAATGAAACTCACGAGCGTACTTTTCTTATGCCATTTTTCTATTACTACCTAGCAGTATTCTTTGAACCCCGAGTTTCATTGATTAGTACCCTCTGAGGGATTCAGCCCTACGAACAACACCAGCTACCGCAACTAGGTTGCACCAAAGTATGTTCGCAGCCGACTATGCACCGTGTCAACCATCGCAGCGGCTGTCACGGCCTGTCAAACCTGCCAGGACGGTGTGCATTCTACCACGACCCCGTTAAAATATCCGCCCCTCATGTTCAAGGTTAATGGTAACATATTAGACATCGAATTTTGTGAAAGCGAAAGTTCTCCCTTTGTTGGTTGTTCATAGAGGCTCCATAAGATGTAAAATAATGCCCATGGAGATGGCAAGCAGTTGGCAGGAATTGAGGATTGCCTTGGCGGGTTTCGTTCAAGAGATCTGCCAACAACTACATGATTACCAGATTCCTGAAAGATCGTGGACCAGAATTGTACGTGAGACGGCAGAGGCCATCTCATTTCCTCAGGAAAAACGGGAAGACATAGATGGTTCTATAGAATTGCTTGCAGATTCTCTCCGAATAAATCCCCCAGATGGGCTATTGCGGCTTTTTAAGGTTATACGACGAGATCCGATATTAGCCGGTGCTCTCTTAGCTGATGCGGCCGGGGACCCAATCGTTGAAGATAGGCCCAAAGATTGGGCTCTTAACACGGCTGTTGGTTCATTTCTCCGTGCTTATCTACGACGAACAAAGCGTTTTCTTTTTAACCGAGAGGTGTTTGACCAACTGTACGAACAGTTTGTATCTGAAATCTTATCCGATACAAACGCGGTAACCGAGGTCAATACTTTGGTGAATGTCCAATTGGACGTTCAAAAGATTAATCTTGCGCCTGGCATGGTTTTGAGAAAGCTCGAAGCCAATGAGCTTGAAGAGTGGCTCAATGATTATATCAAAGATCCATTTCCTATTATGCGCAGACCACCAATCGACCCCTTTGAGGTTGATTGCGCAATAGAAATTACTTACGAAAAAGGCCGGCGAGAAGCGTGGGGAGCTCGACAAGACATTCGGGACAAAGTATCTGATTTTGTTACTTCGATATGTTTATTGACCGATAAGAACGTCCACATCGGATTCATTGAAGATCGGTCTTCAAATATTCTCCACCCTGGGGGTGGGACTAGTTACAGCAACATACCTAAACGATCTGGGGCCCGCGCACGACTCAATGTGTCTTCGGGAACTCAGGCGGTAGATATCTGGAATCGCATTCGAGAATTGCCGCCAAACAGCGCCATCCGATTTGCTCTTCGAAGATGGGATATCGTCTCTGAGCGGTTCAACGAGGATGATACTCTGATCGACTATTGGATAGCTTTTGAATCACTATTTACACCCGATTCAAGTCAAGAGGTGAGATATAGGGCTTCCATACGTATCGCAGCGTTCGTTGGAAACTCACCTGAAGAACGAACTTCCATTTTCAAACAATTGAAAGAGTCTTACGATCTGAGATCAAAAATCGTACATGGGGGTGTCCAAAAAATTTCTAATAAATCCGGTGTGATTTCGAATACGCGTTCATATCTGAGAAGGGCTCTTCTTATGCTTGTCTTAGATCAAAAAACTTTTGATCCTATTTCTATCGAGACCGATCTTCTTAAAAACCCTAGATGGCAAGATACTTCACTTAGTTGATGCGGTCCCTGTGTAACAAATGACGGATTGTGTCCGCTTGTTTTCCTAAATTGGAGGAAGGTCTCCTAATATCGCCTCACCTTTTACGAGCCAGGATACACCAAATGCCACAATGGCAATTGATTCCAACCAGAAAGTCGGATGCAGTGCATCGATTGAATGGTTTGGTAACAATCCACCCAGGAACATTATGAGTATGCATCCGAGAATGACGAACCCGCAGACTCTATAGACAGAGTTCCGTTGCAATTTGCGAGGAGTGGGGGTTTTAGTAGGGTCTGTCTTGGTAAACAAAAACAAAGAAAAATATGCCAGTGTCAGGAACATGCTAGCCGCAAATAGGAGGTGCAAGGTGCCGATCACCCCAGCCGAGGCGCTACTTTCCGGCGCGGTGGGGAAAAGCGCCACTCCTATCGAAAATATACTTGCAAGAATACCTGTAGGTCCGTCACTTTTGTATCCTCGGTACGAAAAGAGAAAAACACCGATGGCGCACAAGCTTCCGACGAAGATATTGCGCACCCCGGTGTAATAATAGGCACTGATGGAATTTTGGATCCCTGGACTCTCGAATAGCCATTTTCCGAATACCAGGACAAATGGCAATGAGATACCGATGATGCCGACAGATTTACGAAGAGTTAGGTAAGAGCGAACGAGAGAGACGTCTGTACCGCTTTGTTGACTCATCGACGGAATTATAGCACCGACCCAAAGTTAGGCTTCAACTGCACTATCTAACAAATAGTTGTCATCGACAACGCGACAAGTATGTTAACATTATATTTTATTAAATAAAATGTGGGGGATTGGGTAGTTAAAGTAATGTTTGGATATCTTGACCCAACCAGCTGCGTCATATAATATCTAAATTTTCAGGAAAGCGATTACCCGTCGCCCCGTAACTGGTCACTTGGACGACGGTTAGCAATGACCTATCGTCAAATGAAATTAAGCCTGCCTGAGGGTAAGGAAAAATTCAGGTTCCGAAAGAATTGAAATATAACAATAATGAACATGAGCCTTATTTTAACCACATTCCTTTCTATTGTTCTTACGGGCACTGCGGTATTCTTATTTTTCGCTTTCGAAAAATGGAGCTGGCAACATTGGGTTAAGCGGACGTTCGTTGGGCGATTCCAACCCAAAGCTTTTCCTGAATGGTTTATCCGATTAATCGCAATCATCGCCATCGGATACACTTCCTACTATCTTATTTGGCGCTGGTCAACGTTCAATCACCAGGCGCTATGGTTCTCTCTGCTCCTTTGGGCTGCGGAATTGTATGGCTTCATCGCTCTATTGATGTATGTCTTTATGACCTGGTCGCTAAAGCATGAAAAGCCTGTTGCCGCCCCGAAGGGGAAATCGGTGGTTATTCTCGTACCAACCAAGGGAGAACCCATCGATGTTCTCCGGGCAACCCTGATTGGTTGCAATGCCGTAACCTACCCTCACCGGACGGTTCTGCTGGATGACAGCGGGCGTCCCGAGGTAAAGACCCTGACGGAATCATTGGGTTGTGAATATCTAGCGCGGCTGACCCATGACCATGCCAAGGCAGGTAATGTCAACTATGGTTTAAACCAAACTGAGAGCGAATTTTTTGCAGTCCTCGACGCTGATAATGTACCGTTACCCGGATTATTAGACACTATGCTCGGGTTTTTCGACGACTCGAAAGTAGCTGTGGTTCAAGGTCCCCAACTGTTTTACAACGCCGATTCCATCCAGTACGAACCGTCTAGGTGGCATGAACAGAGGTTGTTTTATGCCGTGATTATGCCGGGCAAGAACCGGAGTCGTGCCGCCTTCTGGTGCGGCAGTCCGGCCCTTCTCCGGCGATCGGCTATCGCCGAAGTCGGCGGCGTCGCCACCGAAACCGTTACCGAGGATCTGCATACAACTCTTAAACTGGCACAACGGGGCTATCGCGTCTTGTACGTCGATAAGCCGGTCGCCGTCGGCTTGGCGCCGCTGACTCTGCTTTCTTATTTGAAACAGCGCCTGCGCTGGGGGCAAGGCGCTATGCAAAGTTTGCGTAGTAAAGACAGCCCTTTTTGGGCGGGTGGACTGAGTTTCGGGCAGCGTATAAATTTTATCGCCTCGACGACCACCTACCTGGATGGACTTCAACTGATCATCCTATTCATAATTCCCATATTTACATTGTTGAGCGGTGTGCTGCCGGTTCAATATAATGCCATTCCCTTTTTGTGGCATTTGGGCCCATATCTCGCTCTTATCTTTGCCACCCAGGTCCTCCTTGGGCGAGGTTACTATGACTTATGGCATACCGAACGTTACAGCATTCTCAGGTCTTTTGTTTTTACGCGTTCGCTGTTGACCCTGTTCTCCAACCGCACCGCCGGTTTCCAGGTGACACCCAAAGAAGAAACGATGTCTGATCGGCGGGAATGGGGGCTGATAGTGCCCCATCTGATTGGCGGCGTTCTGTGTGTTATCGTTCTAATCGTCGGCGTGGTCAATCTCCTTCATCCGTTGTGGTATCAGCTGAATAACTCTGCCTTATTGATTGTGTCGGCTTGGGTCGCGATCGACCTCGGATTCATAATTTTCAGCGCCAGTCGGATCTTGAGCGCCAGTAAACGTTCCACATACAGGCACCAAATGCAGGTCGATGTAGTGTGGCGGCCTTTAGGGCAAACCGAGTGGTTCAAGGGATTCTCCAACGACCTTTCCAGCCATGGCCTCAGCTTCGTTACTGGTGGGACTGGTCAATTGAAAGATGTGGTCGAGGTTAACCTTGAGATTGCGTCGGCTGTTGGGAATCGCATAAAATTGAAAGGCCGTGTTATCAATGTTCGGCCTGTTCGGGGTAGTGACAAAAACCGGATCGGTGTGATCATAGAAGGTTTTGAAACAGAGGATGATGCTAACCGCTACTTCTACTACCTCCATCAACCTGAAGAACTTCTCCGGCATGAACCCGTTCCGGACCAGGCGTAGTCTGCTGAACCCCCTCGATGCATCGTTACGGCTATTGGTCCTCGTGGCGCTGTTTCTATTGCCGGGTTGCCACACCTCGTCAATACCGACCTTGACATCCTCCAAAGCCTTTGCGCCGCTAGAACCCGAGAAGGGGGTCTATTGGGGCGCCAACCTTGATTGGGGGAATGACAGCGTTTCAGCTTTTACCGGACGGCTCGGTTTGGCGCCCGCCGTGCTGGTATATTTTGTTAATTTTCCCATACCGTCAAACGATCAATCCGGACTTGACGCTTACTTTCAACAGGTTTCTCAGAGTGGCGCCATCGCATTGCTGACCCTCGAACCGTTCTCTGGCTTGCAGACAGTAACAGCCGATGAGGCGAACCGGCTGGCTGATTACGTTGCGGCCAAGAATAAAGCCGGTATCCGCATCATGCTGCGTTTCGCCCATGAAATGAACGGTTCCTGGTACCCCTGGTCGCAGCAGCCGACAGCCTGCAAAGTTGCCTTTCAGAGGATCGCCGACGCCGTCCATGCCAAAACACCTGATACCGCAATGATTTGGGCCCCCAATAATGGCGGCGGTTATCCGTTCACGGGAGGACAATACGAAGCTAAAACCGGAACCCCTGATTTTAAAACCCTTGATACCAACGGGGATGGCAAGCTTGATCAGCAGGATGATCCGTATGCGCCGTATTATCCGGGAGATAACTATGTGGACTGGGTGGGGATGTCGCTCTACCACTGGGGCAATGCGTACCCTTGGGGTGAAAACGAAGTCCCGGAAAGCACCTCTTTCATCGATCGCCTCACGGGTAACTATAATGGCCTCAACGGGGATGAAAGAGCCGTCCCGGATTTCTATAACGATTATGCTGTGAATCACGGCAAACCTTTGGCGATAACCGAGACCTCAGCCCTCTACAGCCCCCAAGCCGGAGGCCCCGGAGAATTGGAAATCAAGCGAGCTTGGTGGAACCTGATTTTTTCCCAGGATGTATTTAACCGTTTTCCTCAGTTAAAGATGATCAACTGGTTCGAATGGCGGAAATACGAGACCGAAATATCGGATATTGTTGATTGGACAATCTCCCTCAACCCGGAAATTCGCTCGGCTTTTGTTAAAGATTTTCCAAAAAATAAATTCATCCTGGGCCGGGGTTGACGGAAATCAGCGGTACCTCGGTGATTAAATATAAGTAATAATCTTGAGAAGCTAGTAAAAGCTGCAACTCCAGACCATGTTTACGCCGCGAGTCTCATTCTCGTTTTATTTTTTATGAAGCGCGCATCAGAGTACCCGATATCACATCCTCTGCAAATGTTGTCTTGAATTCCTAAGTCCCTGGTTGTTGAAACCATTGGGGATTTCTTCCGCAAGAGATCATGGGTTTCTCGGGTATTTCGGCCGAGCTCCGGGCTGCTCATGTGCTATGGTTTTTCTACTTCCGAGTATGTATTTCGTGCCCTTACCATACCCTAAAGCGCTTAGCTGACCACCGACAATCGCTTTCTTTAGAGCCCTCCTGGTACTTTTGTCCGAGCAACTCAGTTCAGTCTTCAGCACTTCAGCCAGGACGGAACCGAAATCGCGTCCCTGTCCGAAAAAGCCGACTTCTAGCAATTTGTTGATGATCTTGTCGCACGGTGTTTCATTCTGGCGCGGCTTCGACACAATCATCCTGTCTTTATGACGCCTCAAGTCCTCACGGTAAATCAAATTCGACGACAAGGAATTCTTGATTTCTGCAGGGTCTTTAAGCGCCAGCCTGATCTCTGCTGGCAATTTCCCGTACAAGAGGTTGACCTTCCTCCCCAATTTCTTGTACACCGCCCGTAAGTGAGCGAAGGATTTTCGAATTGGCAATCCGGAATCTGTTGGCGTACTCCGATTTTCGCCTTTGGGTGCTTCTAGCGCGTCAATTGCCTTGGCTATAGTTTCATCTTTGAATGTTTGCAGCTCAATTGCGCTGGAAAGGAACAATCGGAATATCTTGGCGTATTCAATCATCAAATTGTCTTGAATTGATATTTCGGTGGAGTGCTGTGTTCCCTCAGTGTTGCGTCCGAGAACCACAGCATCTCCGAAGCCGGTCCTGTTGGACGTCGAAAGGCCTGTAATAACCAGCCTCTCGTGTGTTTCTGTTTTTGAAGGTCTGCCCCGTCTCCGCTTAACATCAGGACTATTGATAGCTTCCAATATTGCCGTGTCTAATTCCGGATCAAAACCGGTCGATTTTTCCATGGCTGCTTTGAGCCCCGCCACAGAAACCAGTATTCGTTTCCCACCTCCGTTACCGTGACGGGTATGGGATATATGACCTTCGTTGATCAGTCTGTACAATTTCGTCATGCCAAGCCTTAAGACCCTTGCAGCCTCTTTGGTAGTGATAAATGCCGGTAATTCCGAGAATGGGATGCCAGTCAATGCTTTCACCGTTTGCCTCCTAACCAGAAACAGAATCGATTCAAAATCATCGAATTGACCTATTTCCGGACCAGCAATTCAAATACAATTACTCGTATGTAATCGATTATTTAGGGACCATCCAAGTCCCGGGGATCCTAAATCGCGCCCCTCACGGCTTTGTTGAACTTACTTTGCCCCACCGGAAACACCCAACACTTGGTTAACTTTTAATCTTAAGATAGCCAATTGGATGGGTTTCATGAGATAACCGACCGCCCCTAACGCCTCGGCAAATTTCACGTTAAGGTCCTGTGTCAATGCGGTGAGCATGACGACGTGTATATGGGTCAGGCTGGGATTTCTCTTGATTTCTGCGAGAGCGGTGTAACCGTCCTTACCAGGCATTAAAATATCCATGATAATAAGGTTCGGGTGATGGGTAGCTGCCAGCCTCACCGCCGATTCCCCGTCGCCGGCTTCATACACGTCGAACTTGTCGCAGAGGGCTCGGCGAACCGTGTCTCTGACCGATGGTTCATCGTCAGCGATCAGGATTTTTTGTTTCATATTCAGTTTTGCCCCTCAACAATCCGGGAATCCAATCCCAGAGCTTGTTTGACTTTGCATCTTAATTCGGCGGGAGAAAAGGGTTTTGATAAACAGAGGCAGCCGGAGGCTGCGACCGCATCGAGCGTGTCTCCGAAAACATCCCCGGTGGCAAAAATTACCCGGCGAGCCGCTTCGGGATTCTCATTGGTAAGCCGGTAATGCATTTCTATCCCGGTCATATTCGGCATTTTTACATCGACCAGAATCAGGTCATAGTCCTGTTCCGATATCAGGCGTAGGGCGATATGCCCGTCTGTTGCCAACGAGACATCGAAACCGTCTGCGGTAAGCGTCCTTTTACAGATCTCCGAGATGCTGTACTCATCTTCAACCACCAGTATCCTGAAGCCGGAAGCCTTTTCAGTCATCGGTGTTCATTTCCCGTTTACAACCCACAGGTAATTCAATGATGAAAGTGGCCCCCTTGCCATACCCGCTTTCAGCCCGGATATCGCCTCCGTGGGCATTTACTATGCCGTGACAGATCGAGAGTCCTAATCCGGTGCCCTTACCTACCTCCTTAGTGGTGAAGAAGGGATTGAAAAGGCGCCCCAGGTTCTCGGGTGATATTCCCGGACCATCATCGGAGATTTTTATCAGGATATTTTCCCCATTCGATTCGGTTGTTGTGATGGTTAGAGTGCCTCCACCGTGGGCTTGCTTCATAAAATACTCGGCGTTGATGACGAGATTGAGAAACACTTGCTGCAATTGGAATGGATCCCCTTCGATATCAGGCAGAAGTGTTTCATAACAGGTGTTCACCCGTATGTTGTTCATCTCGTGCTCGTGGCTACGCAGCCGGAGCACATCGTCGATGACCTCGTGAATGGCGACCGGCTTTTTAATGGCTTTGTGCTGCCGGGCAAAGGCGAGCATGTTTTTAACGATCGTTGACGTCCGCATGGCTTCATGATGAATGACCTCCATATCTGCCTTGATATCTGAGGGGAGGGACCTTTCGAGCAGTAGTTCAGAGAAGCCTATGACGCCGGTCAGGGGATTATTGATCTCGTGGGCTATCCCCGCTGCCATCTCGCCGATAGATGATAAGCGGTCTGCTACCACCAGCCTTTCCTGCATTTTAATTCGCTCTGTAATATCGCGGGTAATGGCCATAATCAACGCTCGACCGGCGTGATCAACTGTCTGGCAACGGACTTCCACCGGCATAGTTGTTCCGTCTTTCCTGACGTGTACCGTTTCGAACATCGTCAAGCGCCCATCGAGGATTGCCTCAATTTGGGCCGGCAGCAGGGACGCCTCATACGATGTGCGTAATTCTTCGACGTGCATTTGCATCATTTCCGTAAGGGTGTAGCCTCTGGCCGTATGAGCCACTTCATTTACATAGACCAGTTCGCCCTCAGGAGAATAAAGGAAAGTGGAGTCCATCGCCGCGTCCAGAAGCGCCGCTCGAAGTCTCAGTTCTTCCTCAATCCCAGCTTTCTCCAGGGCGCTGGCGATAATATTGGCTGCCATGCGCAGGATAGAAATATCTTCATCTGGCCAGGCCGTAGCAACGGCGATATTGTCTAAACCGATAAATCCCGAGAGTTCGTTGCCTATATTAATAGGTAACACCAGAACCGCCTTGATACCCTGGCTTTCAAGAATACTTTTTTCGGCGGCGGCTTCGGCGGGCATGGCGGAAACATCTTGAATATGGACGGTTTCATTTCGGCCTAACTGCCCCACCCACCAGGGAAATGCTTCGATGGGAAGATTTTGCAAATTGGCCTTTTGGGGAGAAACCCCGCCATCGCACCATTCATGGGTATTGTCCACGGCTTTCTCATCATCGCTAAACCGGAAGAGATAAGCTCGGTCCGCCTCGCATAGTTGTCCGATGTCCGCGAGCGAAGCATTGATAGCATCATCCAGGCTAACGATACCGACAAATCGGGCAGAGACACGAGAAATCGTCTCTTCCACCCTTAACCGGCGCTTGATGATCTCTTCGGCTTTTTTTCGCTCGGTGATGTCCC
Organism: Dehalogenimonas formicexedens; assembly: GCF_001953175.1. Classification (NCBI taxonomy): domain Bacteria; kingdom Bacillati; phylum Chloroflexota; class Dehalococcoidia; order Dehalococcoidales; family Dehalococcoidaceae; genus Dehalogenimonas; species Dehalogenimonas formicexedens. The sequence goes on from NZ_CP018258.1 coordinate 1,713,742, forward strand.
GGGCAAACGAACAGGTATATTCTTTATCGCCATGCTTCAGGTAGTTGCGGCTAATTTCAACCGGAAAAACATCGCCATTCTTAGTGCGATGTCGAGCTTCGATGATACTGGTACCAAGCCCCTTAATTTTGGGCCAGTTCTTTGACCACTGCTCCTTGGTCATACCAGGAGAAATATCCCAAACACTCATCGACCGCAACTCTTCGCTTGTGTAGCCTAGGATACGACACGCGGCTTCGTTAACGGCCATAAATTTCCCGCTGGGCTCTACCCAATAAATGCCGTCCGCGGCCCGCTCCACCGAGAATTGGGTCAGCTCAAGCGCACTTTCAACTTTTTCCCTCTCGGTGACATCCCTGTCCATCCCGTGATATCCTCTAAAAACCCCGTCGGAATCGAAGACAGGCACCGCGTTCGTCTCCAGGATAACCGATCGACCGTCGCGATGCCGGTTCACATTTATGAGGAGATTTATAGGCTTTCGCCGCTTGATTATGGGGTCGACCACTTTAGCGACACGGGCGGCCTCAACTGGGCCCATTAGGTCATAAGGGGTTTTGCCGATGAGTTCAGATGGTTCATAACCCAGTAAATTGCGCATGTGTGGGCTCACATATGTGTACTTTAAGTTTTCGTCGATCTCCCAGACGAGGTCGCTCGTCGTCTCAACCAGATTGCGTAAGCGCTTTTCGCTGACCTGCAGCGCTGCCTCGGCATCCCGTTTACCGGCCTCCATTTCAATATTATTCAGGGCAAAGGCGATATCTTCGGCCATTTCGCCAAACAAGCCAAGTTCCTCATCGCTCACCACCGACTTGTCACTGAGCGCCGTGTTGAGTATACCCCAGAGCTTTTCGCCATATTTTAAGGGAGCCACCATCGCAGAGTGTTGGCCATGCCGCTCGTATACCGCACAGTGTCCGCAAAATTCTGAACCGACATCCACGATGACAGCCCGTCCCAATAGAATCGCACGCCGTGCGCAGGCCGGCAGCCTGCCATCGGTTATTTTTTCAACCAGTTGGTCAAGTTCCTGCCCCATACCAGCCTGACTGGCAAAAAAAGGTTTACCATCGGCATCGATAAGGGCTATCCATGCCTGCATCAACCCTTGAGTTTCTACTAGAACATGGCACACACCATCCAAGAGGCCCTGTGCATCTTTATTGTCACGCGTGATCAGCCTATTGATACTTCGGAGGGCAAGCAGTGTTTGGTTCAGATGCCTGATACGGGATTCATCTATTTGCCTGCAGGACGCATTCTCACACGCCGGCCCCGAATTAGTTGACCTGGCTATCGCCATGGGCTATCTTTCCTCACCGGTTATTATTATCAAACTTGGGTGCTTTGTCGTGATAAAAGGTGATCCTGAATACTTAACGCCATCTTTCATACTTGATACTATTCGACACTACCTGAGTGTTATTATTAGTTACTCGGCATTAGAATAGCAATAGTACTATGGTTCATGCAACCTTTTAGGATGGGCTTGGTTGCTATTGCCGGGAAGAGCACATAGAATACCGAGGATATGACCCAAGAAACGGACGCCAAACTACCACGACATGTTGCGATTATCATGGACGGCAACGGGCGCTGGGCGACTAAACAAGGATTGGGCCGCATCGACGGACATCGCGCTGGTTTACGAACAGCCCGTGACACCGTAGTAGCGCTCAGTAAAATGGGCATCCCTTTTGTCACTCTGTTCAGTTTCTCTACCGAAAACTGGAAACGCCCGGCCGACGAAATCTCGGGCTTGATGAAGCTGTTGGAGATCGGCCTGGACGACATAGCCCGGGACTTAAAACAGCACAACATCCGCTTAAAGCATTTAGGGCGCTTGGATAACCTGTCACCATTAGTCAGATTTCGAATCAACGACATCATTAATCGCACCCGCGACAACAACGGCACCGTGGCGAGTATGGCCTTTGATTACGGCGGCCGAAGTGAAATTGTCGATGCGGTTAAACGGATGCTCAAAAGCGGGACGCCCCTTGATCAGGTCAACGAGCACCAGTTCGAGCGATACCTATACGATCCAGATTTACCGGAGGTCGATCTCCTTATAAGAACTAGCGGCGAGCAACGGATTAGCAATTTTTTATTATGGCAATCCGCTTTCGCCGAGCTGTATTTCACGGAGACCCTGTGGCCGGATTTTGATCAGATTGAAATTGACAAAGCCATAGAGGAATACGTCAGACGCTCCCGCTGAAAGCATATATTTTATATATTTATCACCTTGACACCCAATACCCCCCATGATAGTCTGTCCAAGTCCATAATCCCCCGGATTCAACTAAAAACAGGAGTGTCTCCGTGCTAACGCTCCAAAGAGTTATGATCGCGTTTGCCCTTGCACTTATATCTTTTGCCTCTTTTCTACCTGAGTCAGCTATCGCCGTCCCCTTCGATCAGACGCCGGAGTCGGTATCGATCACGAATGGAGCCCAAGACGAAACATACGTTGTCGATAGTTGTATTGTTAAAAACGGACCGAACGACTATGAAATGTGGTACACACATATTAAAACCACATTGGACCTGTTCGGCATTCTGGACGGATTGAAGCCACTCATCACCCAGGAACTGATAAACAACCTGACCGGAGTAAACCTTCTTGGGCTGATGGCCGATCTGGCCGGCGTCGCCAGTGGTCCTGAGTATGATGCTCTGTGGTCCGTAATCGGCAACAGCACCCCAGTAGTGGGCTATGCCACTTCAACCGATGGCAAGAGTTGGAACGTGGTCAACGATGAAGTCTTCAGCTTGGGCAGCGGCCTTTGGAATCTTCCAGCGGCACCTCGGATCATCAAGAACAGTTCTACGAGCTACCAAATGTGGTACAGTCACGCCAAGACCAACCTTACCAAGGTCGCCCTACAGAATTTACTGCTTGATCTCAATAACAGCGCCACACGAAAATCGGCCATTATGACCCTGTTGGATGGCACCAGTAATGTTGTCGGTTATGCCACCTCAACCGATGGCCGCGTCTGGACAAACGTAGCCGATGATATCGTAGCACCTAATGGCACCGGCATCTGGGCAAGCGCCATCGCCGGCAGTGTCATTAAAAACGGGGCTTCCGATTATCAGATGTGGTTCAGTCTCGCAGCCACAGCGATGACCGAGGCTAACCTGGATGCTATCCTGGCTGTTCCGGCGGCATTTGATTTTAGTGACTTGAAACAAATTGCCAACGATATCTCCACAGTCATTGGATATGCCACATCTTCCGACGGTCAAACTTGGTCAGTGGTCAACCCATCTGTACTTTCGGGAGGAGTCGGGCTCTGGAACAGCGTGGCTTCCCCAAGAGTCATAAAGGTCGGCTCCAAGTACAAAATGTGGTTCACCAAGTTAGAAACTAACCTGACCTCTGATAATCTCCAGACAATTTTCGATGCCGTTACCGCCCTCAAACCCGAATTGGTCAATCTCTGGACGGTTTACAATACAGGCGACTTCACTGCCTTCGTTAATGCCATTGAGGACTTTTTAGCTAATAAAATCACCGACTTACGAACCGTTTTGTCGAACACGAGCACGGTCATCGCCTATGCCACCTCTACCGACGGCCAGAATTGGCAGGAAGCTACCGATCCTACGCTGTCCGGGCCAAACACCTCGCCGTGGGGCAGCGTTGGCGTCTCGAGTGTCGTACTGAACGCCGGCGTCTACGAGATGTGGTATATTCGCGGATCGAATATTCTTGACGCCCAATTTCTGGTTGATGTGCTCCAAGGCACATTTAATCCGCTAACCTATGAACGCTCAACCTCCAAAACCCTGACGGTCAGCGGTATCACGGCGTCAAATAAGGTCTATGACGGCAATAATTCTGCGATCATCAACACCAGCGGTGCCATACTGACTGGCTTTGACACCGGAGATGACGTTGTATTGAACTTTACCGCAGCTAACGGTACCTTCGCTGATAAAAACGTGGAGGCCGGTAAGATGGTAACGATCTCGGGTATAAGCCTGAGCGGTGCGGATGCATCTTTTTACGTTGTAAGTCAACCAACTACCGCAGCTGATATCGCCCCTGCCTCGCTTGTACCCACTGTTACCGTCGCCGACAAAGTCTACGACGGCAATACCTCAGCGACCATCCTGACCAGGACTCTGACCGGCGTCAAGGGGAACGACTCAGTGACACTGACCGGCGGTACGGCCACCTTTGACACCGCCGCCATTGGCACCGGCAAGACGGTCACCGTCATCGGACTAACCGTTGGCGGTGCGGATGCAGGTAATTACACCCTATCCTCGACCTCCGCGACGACTACGGCTAATATTACCCAGGCGACAGGCGGTGGTGGAGGCGGCGGCGGCGGCTTCGGCTCGCAACTTGTCGGTATAGGATTGTCCGGCACGTCCCCCTTCATGGACGGCAACGGCCGCGCGATCACCGCCGGTCTGATCAGGACACCCGATGGCAGCCTCAGCCTGTCAGTGCCTATCGGCACATATATCTGGAACGCCGCCGGCGCTGCCCAATCCTTCCTTTCGGCCGCCCCTCTGGCCGATCCGCCCGCGCCTCCCGCTCAGAATTCCCTGATTCTGGCTTTCGAGATGGGACCCACCGGCGTCACCTTCAACCCGGCCATTTCCATGACCATAAGCTACACCGATGGCCAAGTACCGGCCGGCACCAATGAAGCCGACCTGTATATCGCCTGGTGGGACGGCGCCAAATGGGCTAAACTCACCGGCACTGTCAATGCGGCGGCTAATACCGTTACTGTCTCGGTCAGTCATTTCACCATCTTCGCCCTCCTGGCCCCGGCCGCGCCTCCGCCCCCGCCGGCACCCACGCTTAAGATCAACTCCCCGGCGGCAGGTGCCTCATTCGACCCCGGCAGCGTCAGCCTGTCGATAGCTGTCGGCAACCTGAAACTGGTCCACGGCGATAACCTGCCCAAGGTCCCGGGTGAAGGCCGCATCATCTACTACCTCGACGTGACCATCCCCATTGCGGCAGGGCAATCCGCCCTGTCGGCGGTGGGTACTTTCACCGAGTCCATCGCCACATCGAATGCCTGGGCCAACCTCGCCCCCGGCACCCACACGCTGGGCGTGCAACTGGTGCAGAACGACCATACGCCATTCAACCCGCCGGTCTTCGCCAATGTCAGCGTGACCATCAAGGAATCGCCGCCGCAGACATCGGGCGCGCCGATACAAACGACTCCGCCAAACAGCGATAAACCCGACTTCAGCTGGCTGCTCATCGTTACTGGGGTGCTATCTGCGCTGGCCCTCGGAGTCTTCCTTTTCTGGAAATCGCGGAAACCGGCGGATAAGCTGGAATACACGAACAGGAAATAGATTAAGAGAATTCTGCAGTCTCCAAAACACAACAGATAATGAAAAGATCACTTTTTGGGTTTGTATCAGGGATCTTCGCCTTGGGTTTGTTGCTACTCGGCGGTCCATCGCCGCACCAAGTTGCAGCTTTAGACCCTTTCGAATATTTTAGCGTCAGTTATGGCTCCACCATTTCCCCAAGCGAGGTTTCACCCGGTCAAAGTTTTAACATCACGATAACTGGTACGGCAGTCTGCACAAAAAACCTGCCATTCGCTCCTGGTAATGCCGTTGTAACCGGTCGAATTATCGCCCAGAACGAGGGCGGTACTCAAATAATCCTGTCAAATAGTTACACCGTTAATATGGGTGGTTTCCCTACCAAAGCTGGTCAGTCAATGAATGCTTCAGAGACGGTCAGTGTTTCCTTACCACCGGGTAGTCCCACGGGTCGGTACACCCTGCGGGGCGAATTAATCGAGGCTAAAGTTCAGATCGTGATATGGTTTGATGTAAGTTCGTATCTACCGTCCAGCGAAGATTTTGGATCGATATTGCTTGTTAGTCCACCAACATCAGGGGGTGGCGGCGGCGGTTTCGGCTCTCAGCTTGTCGGCATCGGCCTGTCCGGCACTTCACCATTCATGGACGGCAACGGCAAGGCCATGACCGCCGGAGATATCCACACAGTCGATAACATCGTGAGCCTTGGTATCCCGGTTGGTACAACCGTCTGGAACGCCGCCGGCGCCGCCCAGCCGTTCCTATCGGCGGTCATCCAATCCGAACCGCCCCAGGCTCCGCCGCAGCACGCACTAGTACTCGCTTTTGAGATGGGGCCATCGGGCGTCACCTTCAATCCGGCGGCTTCTCTTACTATGACCTACACCGAAGATCAGGTACCGCCGGGTACCAAAGAAGCCGAACTCTATATCGCGTGGTGGAACGGCAGCCAGTGGGTTAAACTTGAAGGCAACGTCGATGCGGTGGCCAATACGGTCTCTGTCAAGATCTCCCACTTCACCACCTTCGCCCTAATAGCTCCCCCAGCGCCGCCTCCCCCTCCGCCGACGTTAAAGATAAGCACCCCGGCTTCTGGCGCTGAATTCGATCTGAACAACATTACGCTTTCCATCAACGTGGAGAGTCTCAAGCTGGTGGCCGCCGGCCGACCCAATACCTATGGTGAGGGCCGGATCGTCTACTACCTCGACGTCACCATCCCCACCGCCGCTGGGAAATCGGCCCTTTCTACACCGGGCTCTTACAAAGAATCTCAATCCACCTCCAACACCTGGAGCGACTTGGCGTACGGAACTCATACGTTAGGGGTACAACTCGTTCAGAACGACGGTACTCCTTTCAGTTCGGCGGTCTTCGCCACGGTCAGCGTAACCATAAAAGATCCGGCCGAGTTGCAAACACCCGCAATACCGGCGCCAACACCTCTCCCTCCTTCCGTTGAGACCAGGACCAACTGGATTGTCATTATCACCCTGATGATCGCGCTTGCTCTCGGTGTCGTACTCTATTGGCGAGCTCGGAAACCGAGGGATTAATATACAATAGGGTTGACTTAATCTTCGCAGCCAATACGGTATCCTCTTCGTAGCCCTTTTGGCTATAATATCAACTTAAACTTTTGTACACGTCAAGGAGTAATGTTGAAGCAAGGAGATAATCCATATACTTGGGCTGGTTGCGGGCTGTTCGTCTCTGGAGCACTCGTCGCAACCAGTTCTTTGTTCATATTGGGTGTTGCGTGGTTTACTGCCTTGGGTTTGGCAATGATCATTATCGCCATTATCCTGCTTGCTTTGGCCAGAAGCGTCCCCAAGTTATCCCCCGAATTCAGTCGAGTTCTTTTCGAAACCGGAACCGAAAACCTCGCAGTCCTGCTTGAAGAGCTCGCGGTTTCGACACGGGCGATATACTTGCCACCAAGATTATCGAACGGCAAATCCCGGGCGCTGATACCCCTTGCTGGTACGCTGAAAGCTGAGATGCTGAAAGAAGCCCTGCCTAACCGGCTGATTGTGCGCTACGGCGCCGGAGCGCAGGATATCGGACTATTGATCACCACTCCGGGTTCGGCAGCAGCGCAGCTAGTCAGTGACAAAACCGAGACTGACACCGAGTTACTAAGTGCCACGTTGACAGCTTTTTTCAGCGGCACACTGGGCTTGGCTGATGCCGTAAATGTCACCAACGAGAACGGTTCTATACGGGTGGCCTTCTCCCAATTGCGCCATGAACGCGTTAACGACCGGACTGACCGGGTACTCGGCAGCGCACCCGCTTCTGTGGCCACTGCCGTAGCCGCCAAGATGTGGGACTATCCGATGATCATCTCAAGCGAGGGCGGTAACTCACGGAAATACATCGTCGTCATCGAGCGTCTCAAATGAGGATCTTCAACAACTATGTCTTGAGTGTATCCACCGCTTTGCTTGCCACGGTGGTTATCCTGGCGGGATTTGGGCAACAGAGCCTGGACGTCTACTATACTTTGTTCATCATCGAAGCCCTGATAATCACCGAGCTTTATGTTTACCTCAATAACAAGGCCCGACGCGCCTTGAATTTAGTCAGCGTCCTTCTCTTTGCCGGGTTTTTGGTGATCGTCCTGCAAAAGGTAGCCGCGATCCTGATATGAGCCTGATTTAGTCGGTAGATGAAAAAATTCTTCATCGGGTTATTAAGCACGGTGCTACTCGCGGCGATATTTGCCGGCTGCGTCGCTCCCGGATCAGGACCGCGCCAACTGCCGCATCAGGACCCGGCCAGTGCCGCGCTGGAATTTGATCTGGTGGATCTCGTCTCGGCATATGGTGGCATTCTAGAGTACCTGTCGTCCGGCTTATATGCGGAGGTCGATGGCATTTTGGCCGACCTCGAATCGGCCAACGCCAGCGCTGAGATCCTCGCCCTATTCGAGCGCTTCAGCGAACTCAGCCGAGAACTTGCCGAAAACCTCAGCCAGGTCGAAGGACTCCTGGATAATGCGGCCATAGTCATCGAACAAAACGACCTGGCCGCTGCCAAAAGCCGTCTCGATGCGGCAGCCGAGCGGCTCGAGCAGATCGTCATCGTGCCCGCCGAAGTCCGGTCCATCCATGACTCACTGGGCATCGTCCTCGGCATCGCTTCTCTTCCCGGCACTGATCGTCTCAGGCTGGCATTTCAGGAAATGCTCACCTCCCTCGACCGCCTGCAGCAGGCTATCGACCGGCTGGCGGCGTTAGGGCTTCAGTTGGAACAACAACGGGTGCAGACGCAAGCGGTATTGGCGCTGACCGAACTCAGTCTGTCGATGTCAGCATCCGAGGGCTTCGTCGGCGACGAAATCGTCGTTAGCGGGCGTCTCAGTGCCGATGGCGCGGGGCTGGTTGGGCGCGAGTTGGACCTCGTAATCGGCGGAATAGTCTCCACCGCCGTGACCGATTCGGATGGTCGCTATAGTGCTACCGTCGAAATTCCTTTCCGATACGTAAATCATCTTGGCGTTCAAGCCCGCTACACGCCAAGGGCGCAGGACCTTGACCTCTATCAGGCCGCGGCCAGTCAGGTGCGGGAACTAACAATAAACTATTATGTCACCTTGTTGGACACCGAGTTGCCTACGGAGTTGCATCCAGGACTTACAGTTACCATTGAGGGCACGATCTCAACCGATGGTCCCCCGCAATCCCGGACCATCAGTGCGTTTCTCGACAATCAACCGCTCGGCCTTACCACCACCGTCAGCGCATTCTCCCTTAATATCACTCCACCTCCGGGAGCCTCGTCCCCCGGTGCCCGGCTGACGCTGCAGGTTGCATCTGACGCTCGTTATGCTGGTTACTCGGACAGCGTCACGGTGCCAGTTGCTCAGATAGCTACCAGCGTGATTCTTGACTCGACCGGATTTGCCCTGATTCCGGGGGATCTGCTCGTTTCCGGGAGAGTTACCGGCGACAGCGCCCCCCTCCCCGGAGCAATGGTTGAGCTTTCATACGCCAGCTGGAACACGAGCGTCGTCACCGATGCCAATGGGATGTTTAACGCCCGACTCGACCTTCCTGTGAGTTTCTTCTTGTTCGGCGCTCATCCACTAGTTGCTAAGGTGAAGCCGGCGGAAGGGTGGTTCGCCGAGGTAGAAACTACCAAACAAATCACGATCATCAGCCCCATCGGTATCGGGCTCCTGCTCGCGATGATTGTCGGACTTATACTCGCAGGCCGTGCCCGCTCAACCAACCGCCTAAATATACAACGGGACGCCGGGTCCGCTTATCCTGGAAAACCCTACCCGGCACCGGAAGTACCTTTGCCGGACCAGGCGCCCTCCCTTGGGGGCGGCGCCAAGGGCGGGATCATCCGCGCCTACCTCTCAGCCCGTACCCTGGTACAAGCTTTAAGTGGAGTCTTCATTCGCCCAAGGGACACCGTCCGCGAATACCTCTCGCGCGCCTCCAAGCGGATACCGATCCTCTCGGGTGCTTTTTCAGAACTCACCCTTTTAGCGGAGAGAATCCTGTATTCACGCGTCGAGCCCGGAGAACCTGCCCTTTTAAGGGCGGAATCCCTATTTAGATCAATGCGAGAGGACCAGAAGATTGGGACTCCGTAGATACCTTGCGATCCTTACCGTGCTGGTGGTGGTTATTCTGGCTGTGATCACGTACGTAATACCGCCAGGTGGCGACTTCCGTTCCGAAAATCCCTCGTGGAACGGCCTTGCCGACACCGCTGCCCCAGTCGGAGTGACGCCTGTCGGCTCGGTCGCAGAAATACCAGAACCCTTTACAGGCAAAGGACTCATCGTTGTACCCTACCTAGAGTTGCCCCCCGAAACGCTGCAGCAGCTCGGCGAGTTTGTGAACGGGGGCGGTGTTTTGATCCTCGCCGACGACTACGGCTTCGGCAATACCATTTTAAACTATCTTGACGTCGGGGCACGTTTCTCCAATAAAACGTTGCTTGATCCAGTGGTCTGCTATAAGAACCGCTTCTTGCCCCTAATCGTCCGGTTCGATGCCGATCCAGTGACTTCAGGGATAACCGAGATCGTTTTCAACCACCCCGGCGTCCTGATCGGACTCGATGAGGAAAACATCGTGGCTTGGTCGTCCTCCTTGAGCTTCGTCGATGACAACGGTAATGGCGAGTGGAACGCTGGTGAGGTTTTCGGCCCGCATCCGGTTATCGCCCGCCTCGGTTATGGAGACGGCCAACTCATCCTTCTGAGCGACCCGAGTGTTTTCATTAATTCGAGCCAATCCCTTGGGGACAATGCCCAGTTGCTCCAAAACATTGCCGGACTGACCGAAAACGGACTCTTCTTCGTCGAGTCGACCTTGCCGCGAAGCGAACTGGATACCTCGAAAGATTTGCTGCATAATCTCAGGGATTTTATGTCCACGCCTCTGGGCATGATCCTGCTCATCACCGCCGTCATCGCCGCAGTTGTGATGCTTGCGGGATGGCCGCCACAAACACAAGGGCGGGGCGGCGGGACCGGCGCCTGAAAAACCATTCGAGGTGATATCTGGTGACTGACCAGATTCATCACCCCTTGAAATCGATAATAGTTCGGGATACTACTCTGGAAAAGGAGCTTTAATGTCGAGAGAATCCACCGAGATCATCAGGAGAATCAACGGCGGTTTAGACCAGTTGGTGCTCTACCGCAATGATATCAAGCGGTTGCTCATTATCGCCCTCATCAGCCGGGGCCATCTGTTGATTGAGGGCCTTCCCGGAACCGCTAAGACGCTTTTGGCACATACCTTCGCCCACCTGCTGGGCGGCGATTTCAAACGCATCCAGGCCACTTCGGACATGCTGCCGGCTGATATCACTGGTTTCTATCTCTACCACCCCGGCAAAGAGGAGGAATTCAAGCCCGGACCGATCTTTGCCAACGTGGTTATGGTAGACGAGCTCAATCGCCTATCGCCCCGGACCCAGTCGGCGCTACTTGAAGCGATGCAGGAACACCAGGTCACTGTTGAAGGCCATACTCATCCATTGCCTGCCCCATTTACCGTCGTCGCCTCCCAAGTACCTTATGGTGGACCCGGTACTACCGCCCTGCCCGATGTGCAGGCCGACCGTTTCCTTTTACGGGCTTGGAGCGGCTACCCTGATGCCGCCGAGGAGGACGAAGTCCTTAAAAACATCGACCGCATCTCCGAAAGCCATGCCCGACCGGTGGTTAATAACGATGAGGTGCTGTCGCTGCATCGAGAGATGACCGGGGTCACGGTATCCGACGCGGTCCGGGGTTACATCATCGACATCATTGGCCGGGTGCGTCGCCATGGCGATGTCCAGACCGCTCCTTCCACCCGCGGCAGCATCGCCCTGATGCACGCCTGCCGATCGCTGGCCCTCATGTCCGAGCGGGATTATGTCATTCCGGATGACATCAAGGAACTCGCGATACCGGCGCTGCATCATAGGATTCACCTCAAGCCTGAAGCCGAGGCTGACGGCCAAACTCCTGAGCGCATCATCCGGGAAATTTTGGATGAAACACCGGTGCCAAGAGTCTAGTATGGCGTTGGAGATTTAATGCTGGCGAGATCAAGCCGGCTCTGGCTGCTTGGGATGCTCGGCCTCGCCGTCATAACGGCGCCGCTGGAATATGCCGCCTCCGCCTTGGCGCTCATCGCTGCTCAGTGGGCAAAGCGTTTCGTCGCCGGGCGGGCTGAATTGTTGATCTTCATCGGGCTGGTGACCGTTTTCCTGGTACCGCTCTGCCTGGCGCCCGTGTTTACAGTGGCACTAGCAGACGGCGGGACCGGTGTGCTGGCATTGCCCTTTATGAGCCGGGAGCTTGATCTTGGCGGCTTGCTGGCGGTGGCCTCCGCTCTGCCGGCCGTATTCCTTCTGGCGCGTGACCTGGAGGATTTGAACATTTCCCGGCCGCTGCGGGGCGGGCGGAACGGTCTCCATTTCAGCCGGACCGCGGTGGTGCTCGGGGCAGCGGCAGCGGGGAACTTCCCGGCGGCGATGATCGCGGATAGTCCGGTGCTTTTTACCGGCGCGGCGGTTTTTAGTCTCGCCTTCCTCACCATGCTTCTCCGGGGCCTCGCCGCCGTCGGCCGCTTTCCGGTGGAACCGGCAGAAGTCTCCACCCGGCTGGTGGCCGGCGGAGATTTAAGCGTCAATCTTGAACTGCGTAAACTGACTGCGGCGGCAGTTTATGGTTGCCTTCGTCCCGCTGCCCGTTGGCTTGTTGTCAGGCCGGGGTGTTTCACTATGAGCGGGAAGATGCTCGTTCTAAACCTGGGGATCAACGGGCCTCCGCTGTCAGGTCCTCAGTGGCCGGTCTTCGAGGCCGTCATGTCCGACATGTTCGGGTTGGTTCGGCACCATCGGGAGGTCCGGCCGCTTAAGTTGGAAATCGTACCACGGGCGCGCTACATCCGGCACCTGGCGGAAAAATATCTGGCCGGGGGAGCGAGCACGGGCCCGGTAGGCCTTTGGTCTTCGTCCATCACCGCTCATCCCGGTCGCGGCATCGATTTTCTGGGCTCCCGCCCCTACCAGCCTGGCGACCGGCTCAAGGATATCGACTGGAAACATAGTGCCAAGCTCGGCGACATTTTCGCCAAGGAATACGCCAGGGCTGTTGGTCAGTCGGCGGTCATCCTCTCCAGTCTCGATACGCCGGACGAGGAAGCGGCCGATAAACTCGTCTATAACTTGATCTCCTCGGCGCTGACTCTGGCGCAGGAGGCGGTGCCCACTGCCCTGGCCATATTCAACCGGGACGGTGTGATCAAGGTCACCGCCCCGGAAAACCCGGATCTCGCGCTGCGCCAGTTGCTAGGACTTATTAAAGACGTTCGAATTATTCCGGCGGAGCAGCGCCGCCTCCAGCCGGCCGAGATCACCCAGTTGCGCCACACCATTACTCTGCTGGAACGATTTGCCACACCCGAATCCAGCGGGCTGCTGGCGGTGCTCGATTTCGAAAAGAACGCCATCAGATCATCGTCCGCATCGCATCCGGCCGAAGCGGTCTTCGCATCGCTTGCCGGACGCCTTTCGCCGCCGGCAACGATCATTGTCGTTTCCGAGCCCATTGATGAGGCCGAGACTTTCTACTGGTCTCTCGACGAATGGCGCCGCAAGGGGTACGAGATCTCAACCTTGAGCAAGTCGGTGAACCGCGCTTCCTCGGCCGTGGCTAGCCCTCGATGAGCGAGACCGACGCAGACATCATCGTCATCGGCGCCGGGCCGGCCGGCAGCCGCGTAGCCCGGCAACTCGCGCTACAAGGCCATGACGTCATTTTGCTTGAGAAACGCCAGACGCTCGGCGAACCGGTGTGTTGCACCGGGATCGTCAGCACGCAGTGTGTCGCCGAATTCTCGATCGACCCCGATCTCATAATGCACCGGTTCAGCGGTGCGCTTATACATTCTCCCTCGGGTGAGATCGTTCCAATCAGGCGTTCCACCATCCAGGCGGTGGCCATTGACCGGGCTGCCTTCGACCGGAGGATGACCGAAAAAGCCCAAGCCGCCGGCGCCCGGCTTATGCTGGGGACAACAGCAAATTACCTAGATATCCAGCCCGACCGCGTAGTCGTAGCGGTATTCAGGAACCAGGAGCAGCGACATCTCACCGCGCGGGCGGTGGTCGTCGCCGCCGGGCTTACCCAGAAACTCACACCGCAACTTGGGCTGGTGACGATTAAAGACTTCGCCGTCGGGGTCCAGCTTGATGTCGAAGGGGCGGATGTTTCCGAGATCGAAATCTTCTCGGGAAAATCTCTGGCTCCGGGTTTCTTCGCGTGGTTGGTGCCGACTTCACCCGGTCATGCCAAGCTTGGCATGATAGTACGCCACCAACCAATGGCTTCAATACTACGGCTGATCTCGTTATTAGCCACCAAACGTAGAGGCTTTGTTCCCGCCGGCAAACCCGTTTGCCGCCCCATTCCATTGAACCACCTGAGAAAAAGCTACACCGACCGGTTGCTAGTGGTGGGTGATGCGGCCGGCCAAGTAAAAACCACCACTGGGGGCGGGCTGTACTACGGGCTTTTATGTGCCGATATTGCCGCATCCACTTTGCATCAAGGCCTACTCGGTGACAGATTGCGGAGTACGGACCTCAAATGTTATGAGCGGGCGTGGCTTGACCGATTAGGCCGCGAGATGCTCGTGGGTCGACTGGCCAGGAATGTGTTTCGACATCTCGGGGATCACCAATTGGATGGCCTGATGAGAAGAACACAAGAGAGTGGCTTAATGGCCAAACTGCTTGTAGATGACCGGTTATCGTTCGACTGGCACAGTCCGGCTATTTTACGATTGGTTACCGGATTGTTTCGCAGATAACTAGCCGCAGGGCATTACCGCTTTAATCGACTGCTTTGCCTTTTCGAAGATCTCCACGGCTCCATTCCAACTGTCAGCCTCTACGGTGAGTCTTAGTTTCGGCTCAGTGCCGGAGAGCCTGATCAGCACCCACCCGTTTTTCAACCTGAGTCTTAGCCCGTCGATTCTCTCAATGTCAACGTGGTCAAGCGCCAACAGACCTGGCTCGAGATCATCGATATGCGGAGGTGTTTCAAATGATAAACTTCCGCGGATCATCGGATAGGAAGGGATTTCGCCAGCCAACTTCGCCAGACTGCCCTCGGCGGCCAATGTCGATACCAGGGCTGCGGCGTATATTCCATCAGGGCAATACGAGACCTTCGGGAAAATCCAAGCACCGCATGGTTCTCCACCGAACTGGGCGCCTGTCCGTTTAAGCTCGGCAGAAACAGCGCTATCACCGACCCGGGTACGTCTGGCGATCAACCCTGACTCCTCGATCACCATGGAAGCATCGACGGTCGTAACCACTTCTTTCGCGTTCAGACGGTGTGCCAATATCACCATCAGTTTGTCACCGGAAATTACTTGACCGTTTTCGTTGACAACGACCAATCGATCAGCGTCACCGTCATGAGCCAATCCCACCTGAGCACCCGATTCAACTACTTTTCGTTTTAGTTCGGCCAGATTCTCGTCTGTCGGTTCACTTGCCCTAGGAAAAACACCGCTCGGCCGACAATAAACTAAAATTGGATCTATCCCCAATTGTTTCATCAGCTTTGGTGTCGTGACTGAAGCGGCTCCACCGCCACAGTCCACCACAACCTTGAGTCCTCTTAGGCTGCCGGGGAAGTCCCTAAGGATACGATCGATGTGCTCGTCAATCGCACCACCACATTGTGGAGCGGTAGCACTATCATGACCAACATCTGCCGGGATATCAGTTGATTCGATCGAGGCTTCAACCTGTCGTTCCTGCGTGTCGTCGAACGCTGCCCCATCCGGATTCCAGAACTTGATCCCGTTGTATTCTGGAGGGTTATGCGAAGCAGTGACCATGAGTCCGGCGTTAAAATGTCGCGCGACGTACGCCAACGTGGGAGTGGGTAATAGTCCAGCGTCTTGGCAAATGTTGCCAGAAGCTTGAATGCCGCTGAACAGAGCCGCCTTGATGATGTCAGTTGAAGTCCGCGTGTCGCCACCGATGACTACGTTCCGATATCGCGCGCCAACTGCCAAGCCGGCTTCAAACGCTATCTTAACCAGCTGATCATCGGCTATTCTTCGGATCCCAGAGCTCCCAAAAAGTCGGGTTTTCAACACACTGTCCAGTTCTAGATATTATTCGCTGTCCACGGGACAAACACTTTGATATTTGGTTGGCTTGGAACTTCGACACTGCACGGCCAAAAAACTATAAGCCAACTGCCGGATTCTAAAGGAGCCAGATAAAAATCGCAAACTAATCAATTCTTAACAATTCCTACGATGACAAGACGTTTTTATTATCTTGAATATTTGGTGAATTATCGTTATAATCGCGGCATGACGCAAGCGGTTATCCTGGCGGCGGGTGAAGGGCAGAGACTTCGCCCTTTCACCAATACCCGACCAAAAGTCATGCTGCCCATCGCAGGGAAGCCTATACTCCAATACGTCATCGAAGCCCTCGCTTCTTTTAATATTCGTGACATAGTTATCGTTGTCGGTTACCGTAAGGAACAGATATTCGACTCACTCGGTTCAGGTGAATCGCTCAAAGTAAGAATCCAGTATGTCGAACAGCAGCCCCAATTGGGCACTGCTCACGCACTTCAGCTTGCCGAGCCTTTAATCCAGGACGAATTCTTCTTACTTCCGGGTGATAATCTTATCGCGCGAGAGACTATTCAGGACTTCATTTCGTGCCCTCCTTGGTCAGTTCTTCTAAAAAGCGTGCCTGAGGTCAGCACCGTCCGCTATGGGGTGGCCATGGTGAATGAGGACGACGATATCCAAGCCATAATTGAGAAACCGAAACAACCCTGCGACGGGGTAGTAAGCACGAGCATTTATCATCTCAAGCATGAAATATTCGAATACATCGGAGATGACACGAGCATTCCCGTTGTAATCAACCGGATGATCAACAACGGTATCAACTTCAAAGCCGTGAAAACGACGGGTCCCTGGCTGGATGCGGTTTATCCCTGGGACTTGCTACACCTGAATGATTTAGTTTTAAAAAGCCTGCGTCCGACCCTGAATGGCACCATCGAAAAGGGCGTATCTATTCGTCATTCCGTTTCTACAGGTGAAAATACGACGCTCCGCGCCGGTTGCTATGTCGATGGCCCGGTCCTCATTGGCAAGGGCTGCGACATCGGTCCCAACACCGTCATCAATGCGGCGAGCACCATAGGTGATAATGTCTCCATTGGGCCTTTCTGTCTTATAGAAAACAGCATCATCGGCAACGACGTGACCATTGGTTCAGGCAGCACGTTACAGAACTCGATCATCGACAATGGCAACCGTATCGCACCTCACTTCGTCGCGGCCAGTGAAAAAGCTGAAATCAGGATAGACCGTGAATTCCATGAAGTGCCGGTCGGTGTCATGATGGGCATGAACTGCAAGATAGACAGTCGGGTTAGCGCGGATGCGGGTACCATTCTCGGAAATGGATGTCAGGTTAAGGCGGGCAAGTCCATCTCGGGACGGATTCCTGATGGAAGCCGGTTAGTATAGTATGTGCGGAGTTGTAGGTTACATCGGTTATCGCCAGGCCCAAGAGACGCTACTCCAGTCACTGGTGCGGCTGGAATACCGAGGCTACGATTCTTGCGGAATTGCCGTTGTCGACGGTGACCTTAAGGTCTTCAAGGACGCTGTGCGGGTAGCCGATCTCGCAGCAAAGGCTCAACCTCTTAATGGTACTTTCGGCATCGGTCACACCCGATGGGCAACATGCGGTGAGCCAAATCAGGCCAACGCCCATCCTCATCAGGATTGCACCCATACCATCGCCGTGGTCCACAACGGCACCATCAACAACCATGTGCCACTGAGGAGCCGACTTAAAAGCCAGGGACACGTTTTTACCTCTGATACCGATACCGAGGTGATCGCCCATCTTATCGAGAATCACTACCACGGCGATCTCGCATCCGCCGTGCGCTCCGCTCTCGCTGAAATCGAGGGCTCCTATGCCGTAGCCGTGGTACACCATCACGAACAGGATAAACTCGTGGTTGCCAGGAAGGGTAGCCCTCTAATAATCGGTCTGGGCCAGGGCGAGAATTGGGTTGCTTCTGACGTGCCGGCCATCCTCGGTTACACCAATCGTGTCGTATATATGGAAGAAAACGAACTCGCGGTAGTGACGCGGGATGGCATCAAGTTGTGGCATGGGGACAACGAAAAAATCCCTGAAATCAAACATGTCGAATGGACAGCGGAGCAAGCACATAAGGGTGGCTACGACCACTTTATGATCAAGGAAATTCACGAACAACCACGGATTATCCGAGAGTCCAACAGCACCTCAATCCACTCCGGTGTTAAAGATGCAGAGCTTTCCGGCATCCTGTCTTTAGACCCGCCGCCTTCCATCCTGATCCTGGCCTGTGGCACCTCGTATCATGCCGGGCTTATTGCCAAGTATCTCGTCGAAGAACTACTAGGCTTATCGGTTAATGTCGAGCTCGCCTCGGAGTTCAATTATCACCGACATCGAACGCCAGAGGCGCTCGCTATCGTCATCACGCAATCCGGCGAGACAGCGGACGCCCTATTGGCTATGCGCCGGCTTCGTGAGCATGGCACAAAACTTTTAGCGATTACCAATGTCCCGGGTTGCACTGCAAGCCGCCTCGCGGATGAGACATGGTACACTGGGGCAGGTCCGGAAATCAGCGTCGCCGCCACCAAGAGCTTCACCGCCCAATTAAAAGTCATCTATCGGCTGTTGCTCTCCTGCTCCAGGCTGGAGAGGCGGGATTTCGACCGGCTGACACTGGCGCTAAGACTCCTGCCCAGCGCTATCCAGGGGGTGCTCGATAACCAATTAGAGATACGATCATGCGCTAAATACCTGGCTTCGTGCTCCGGGGTCATCTTCATTGGGCGAGGCCTCAACTACCCAATCGCCTTGGAGGGCGCACTTAAACTCAAAGAAGTCGCTTATATTCCCTCTCAGGGCTACGCTGCGGGGGAATTAAAACACGGACCGCTTGCCCTGGTTTCGAAAACGACCCCAGTGGTAGCGGTATTAGGCCGCGATACGACCCACGATGCCATGCTGACGACCCTCCGGGAGATCAAAGTGCGGGGTGCTCCGCTGATAGCCATTGCTCCTAAGGGAGATGACGGTCTCGATGGCTTAGCCGACTATATTATCCCCAGACCGGAAGTCGACAACTTAGTATCGCCAATGTTGAATGCGGTGGTGTTACAACTTCTGGCATATTACACCGCTTTGGAACTCGGCTGCCCTATCGACATGCCGCGCAACCTGGCCAAGAGCGTCACTGTTGAGTGATATCGCCCGTCTGACAATAAATGGAGGGGGTGTTTTGAGGAGAGTTGATTTACAAGCGCCGAACTGCAGACCTCAGAACGCCGAGGGGTACGGTTCTTCAGAGTGGCCGTATATGAATCTGCCTGAGTAATTTATACTGAACGAGTTTCCTGTAGAACTAAATATATTCATTGAATAGTCGGCAGTCCAAAACGGGTAACCAAGTAAGGCGCGTATATTCCGCACCCAACATTGAAACCAGGAGTCTCTCATGATACCTATTGCGCAACCGGTAATAGACCAAGCCGCAGTTAATGCCATTTCGGCAGTGCTATCCAGCGGCAAATTGGCTCAAGGCGAACAGGTCAAGTCATTCGAGGGAATGTTTGCCTCGTATTGTGGTACGAAATATGCGGTGGCGACTTCCAACGGAACCAATGCTCTCCAACTAGCCCTACTTGCTTCTGAGATTGAACCTGGGGATGAAGTAATAACCACCCCATTTAGTTTCGTGGCATCTGCCAACTCCATTCTATATTGCCAAGCAAAACCTATTTTTGCTGATATCGACCCGCTCACCTTCAATATCGACCCTAAGAATGTGGAGCGACTTATTGGCCCACGAACGCGCGCGATACTTGGGGTCCATCTTTACGGTCAGCCCTTCGATGTGAACGAGATACTCTCATTGTGTTCAAAACATAATTTGGCTTTTATCGAGGATGCCTGTCAGGCACATGGGGCAGAGTACCATGGACAACGAGTTGGGTCGTTTGGTATCGGCTGTTTTTCCTTTTACCCAACGAAGAATATGACTACTGGCGAGGGTGGCATGATGACCACCAATGATACCAGAATAGCCGAAAAGGCGAGTGTGCTCAGGAATCACGGTCAAAGGGAACGCTATAAACATGAAATGCTTGGTTACAACTTCCGCATGACCGACATAGCTGCTGCCATTGGGATCACACAACTTGCTCGGCTCGATGAATTCAATGCCAAACGCATCCAAAATGCCAATTATTTGAGCCAAGCCATTCGTCGAATTAACGGTCTCATATCGCCTTTTGTGGCCAACGGCATCAAGCACGTATTCCATCAGTACACTATTCGCGTGACTTCAGACTACCCAATCTCCCGAGACGCCCTCAAGGAGCGATTGCAGGAAAAGGGTGTAAGCAGCGCGGTACATTACCCGATTCCTATTCATAAACAACCCATGTACGAGCGACTCGGTTACAGCGTTACACTGCCTGAAGCGGAAAAAGCTGCCAGCCAGGTGCTCTCGCTCCCTATCCACCCGTCTCTAACCCAAAGTGATTTGGATACGATTATCGAAGCATTAATATATGAATAGTGGCGTTATCACCAGAGGTTTAGTTAACATCGGCGAAGGAGCCGACATCGATAATGGTGTTGTACTCGGTCATGAGGACAACGGAGTGTTACTCATTGGGTCCGGTGCTCGGATTCGTTCGGGAACCATCATCTATTCCGGTGTGACTATTGGAAACAACCTCAAGACTGGACACAATGCACTTATTCGAGGGAATAGTGTCATCGGCGACAATGTTCTCGTTGGTACCGGTGTAGTTATCGATGGCTATTGTCAGGTGGGCGATAATGTGAGCCTGCAAACAAACGCATATGTGACCACCTATACAGTGCTTGAAGAAGATGTGTTCATGGGACCTTGTTCCGTAACCACCAACGATAAATACATGGTCAAAGGAGCGGCTCTCAAAGGTTCCGTGATAAAAAAAGGGGCTCGTATCGGCGCCAACGCTACAATACTTCCAGGCGTTGTTGTCGGGGAAGGCGCCGTCGTTGGGGCTGGATCTGTAGTTACAAAAGAGGTCGGCGCTGGGAAAACCGTGGTAGGCAACCCTGCAAGTGAACTCGGCAAAGAAACTTAAATGATATACAACCTCTCTGAAACGGAAATTAGATCAAGAATAGCAAACCGCGACGTCTCGATTGGCTTCATCGGCCTAGGGCGGGTTGGTCTCCCTTTGGCTGCAACTCTCGCAAATGAAGGTTTCCCCGTGCTAGGCATGGACATAAACAAGAATACTGTGGCAACCATCAATGCCGGCCGAACGCCGATCTCGGATGAGAACGGTCTAGGCGATCTCATTAGCAACGTTGTGGGAAAGGGAAAACTGACAGCGACTACAGCCATCGAGGATACTGCCGAGTGTGACGTCTACATCATCTCAGTGCCCACTTTGATCAAAGATCAAGACCCGGATATAGACGCCGTGGTGACGGTCTCCCATCGGTTGGCTAAAATATTGAAACCAGGCAAACTTGTTGTTCTTCAAAGTACGGTGCCACCTGGCACTACACAAAATACCCTCGCGGCCATCATTCAACGGGAAAGCGATCTGATCCCTGGTTTGGATTTCGGTTTAGCGTATTCCCCGGAACGAACACAAGCCCCTCAGGTACTACGTGATCTGAAATCATATGCTAAAATCGTCGGAGGCCTGGATAGCAAGAGCGCACTTATCTTGGGTGGACTCTATGGTGCTTTTGCTCCTAGCATTATAACCATGAGCAGTATCATTGCTGCCGAACTTGATAAAGTAGTTGAGAACACATATCGCGACGTCAACATCGCATTCGCAAATGAATTAGCCCAGATATGCAACGTATATGGTGTCAATGTGGATGAACTCATTCACACCGCAAACTCACAACCATATTGCCATATCTTAAAACCAGGCCTCGTAGGCGGACATTGTATACCCATGGACCCTTACTACATCATCAGTGATTTGATTCACCGTGGCTATTTCCCCCGGCTGATAAAAACCGCTCGTGATCTTAATGAATCGGTTTTTAAGAATATAGCGGATATGCTGGATAGGGATACGCATCGTGTGGCCGTACTGGGTCTGAGTTTCAAGAAAGACGTCAAATCTTTCGAGACGTCACACTCTTTGAAACTGATCAAATTGTTGGAGTCAGAAGGCAAAGATGTAGTGGTGCATGACCCGTTTATCAGTGATGAGACGTTTCCTTTCAAAGCCACGGCTAACATTGATACTGCATGCCAAAATGCCGACGCTATCATCGTTTCGACCGAACACTCGATATACGAAGCGCTAGATCTCGCCCACCTTCGTTCTTGCATGAACGGTCGGCTAATCATCGATGTTCGAGGTATTCTTAGTCCTACCAAAGTCGCACAATATGGATTTGAGTATCGCGGGCTCGGAAGGTAATTACATGTTGAAGGTGGCGATCATCGGTTTAGGTACAATGGGGCAGCATCATGTGAGGGTGTATTCGGAGTTAGGTTGCGATATAGTCGGTTTGGTAGACACTGATGAAGCCCGCGGCAAAGAATTTGCTCAAAAGTACGGTAGCCGTTGGTTTTCTGACTATCATGATATTCTTGACAAAGCCGAAGCTGTGAGCATTGCAGTCCCTACTAGTCTGCACAGTCTAGTCGCTATTGACTGCCTCAACAAAGGCATTCACTGCCTAGTAGAAAAACCCATTGCTTCTACGGTGGACGAAGCCAGGTCAATGATTGAAGCCGCCCAGAAGCACGCAGCCAAACTAATGATTGGTCATATTGAACGCTTCAATCCCGCTGTCCTAAAATTAAAATCCTTACTCGATGAAGGTATCTTGGGAAAGTTGATGATCGTTTCTACCCGCCGGGTTGGGCCATTTGCCCCCAGAATAAGAGACGTGGGTATCATAATTGACTCTGCCACCCATGATATTGATGTTATTCGTTTTTTGATGAATCGCGATCCGGTACATGTGTACGCCAAATCCGGGAGTTTCCGGCATGAAAAAGAAGACCATTCTGTAATAGTCTGCGACTTCGGTGATGCAGTGGGATCAATAGAAGTGAATTGGTTCACTCCACATAAAGTAAGAACTCTTGTGGCCACCGGTAGTGAAGGGATCGCCTATCTGGATTATATTCAACAAGATCTAAGGGTGTTCAATTCCGTAGTGAACCATGATATCGTCATAGAAAAGGGAGAGCCACTAAAACTGGAACTGGCTCATTTCCTTGACTGCATCATCACCGGGAAAACTCCTCTGACTGATGGAGAGTCTTCAACTAAAGTACTTGAGATAGCTTTAGAGGCAACACAACCAAGAGGTACCCGAGTATATGTATAAAGGCAAATCCATAGGTGTAGTGGTCCCTGCCTATAATGAACATCGCCATATTACCCTCACGATAAACGGAATACCGGATTTCGTAGATCGGGTATATGTAGTCGACGATAATAGTAAAGACAATACCTATGGCATAGCTTGTGCTTTAGCCCATCGCGAGTCTCGGATATGCGTAATTCACCGTTCCATCAATGGGGGGGTGGGCGCAGCAATTATCACCGGCCACAAGGAAGCGATAAAGGAAAGGATGGATGTGGTCGCGGTGATGGCCGGGGACAACCAGATGGATCCAGCAATTCTTCATAAAATCATCGACCCTGTCGTTGAAGGGTATGCTGATTATTCTAAAGGAAACCGCCTCTCGAATCCGGTTCACATTCGGGAAATGCCTCGTTTTAGGCGCTTTGGCAACTACCTACTGACAGTGCTAAACCGTATCGCCTCAGGTTATTGGCATATTAGCGACCCTCAAAATGGCTATACTGCGATTTCACGGGACGCTCTGATAAAACTTGATCTCGAAAAAATCTATGTGGGATTTGCTTTCGAAAATGACATGCTTGTCAGACTTAAGCTTGTCGGAGCCAAAGTCATGGATGTTCCGCATTCGGCAATCTATAGGGATGAAAAGTCTAAAATCAAATACCCGATTTTCATTTTAAAAACGAGTTGGATGCTGCTATTTAGCTTTATCAGGCGTGTCTTGAACCCTATCACTCGCTCCTCGGTCAAGCATATCGCACCAAACCGTGAGCCAAGTACGTATGCTTAATCGAGTGATCAGTAATTTGGATTTCTCTATCTCTAAATACCAAGTTCTATGCAAAGCTATCTCCAAATCTGGCTACACAAGCATTACCCTTGCTGACTATCTAAAGTTAGATTCCGATCATAAGATGCGTCCATATCTCATCATGCGCCACGATATCGATAGAAATCCAGAGAGGACTCTCGATATAGCTAGACTCGAGTATGATAACGGGATTAAAGCGACATACTATTTCCGTACATCAACCGCTTCAAAGGGGATTATGGACAAGGTGGCGTCCTATGGCCATGAAATAGGCTTTCATTATGAGACAATTGACAAAATGAAGGGTGATGTTAAGTCTGCGATTGATTTATTTAAGAATGAACTTGCGCAATTTCGAGTCTATCACCCAATTGTCACAGCATGTGCGCACGGCAATCCTTTAACGAAGCACGATAACAAACACATTTGGAAGCATTGCAGATTGTCTGAATTCAAACTAATCGGAGAAGCTTTCCTTTCATTAGATTTTGCACGGTTCGCCTATTTTTCTGATAGTGGTAGAACCTGGCGAAAAAGTAGGAGCCAGAAAATGCATGGTAAAGATGACGTCGGCTCCATCTACGACTATTTGCAGCCGAAAGACACAGATGAGTTGGTTGGTATTATCAATGCTGGTACGCCCGGCAATATATGCGTGCTGACCCATCCTGAGCGATGGTGTAGTAAGCCAACTGACTACATAAAAAGATACGTGCTTGATCTGATATTTAGTGCTGGTAAAACAGGAATTCATCTATTTCGCACGGTTTCCCGGAATAACATATGACAATTTCTAACTTAGATGTAATTACAACGGACAGCGCGAATGACTTGGAATGGGACCATTTCGTTCGCATCCATACTGAAGGTACGATATTCCACAGCCGACAATGGCGTGACATTCTTTGTAATAATTTCGGCTATAAGCCAGTTCATCTATTCGCATATAATGAATCGAGTAAATTGTGTGGCGTATTACCCTTATTTGTAGTGAAAAGTCCGTTGACAGGGCAACGGATTGTGTCTGCCCCATTTTCTTACATCTGCGGACCGATAGCTGATTCCGATTCTGTTTCATCGCAGCTTGTTAAGCGCGCAAGAGAGGTCTTGGTCGACCTACGACTTAAGCATCTTGAAATCCGAATGTTCCCGTCCGATGAAGGGGCTTTTCCGCCCGGATCCGAATTCACACAAGACAATCGTTACTCCACCTACATATTGGGGCTTAAAGAACCGATGGAGCTTTGGAAATCTCTCGACTCCGGAAGCATCCGCTGGGGTATAAGAAAGGCAATCAAGGACGGGGTAAAGATAAGATCCAGTATCTCCAAGGATGACCTCAATTCGTTCTATCGGCTTAACTTAGCAACAAAGCAGCGCCTAGGAGTTCCTGGGCACCCAAAGGCCTTTCTTGCGGCCATACTCAACGACTTTGGCGAAAACGCAAGACTCTACCTGGCTGAGTACAATAATAGGATTATTGCAGGTATCATTACCATTGCACATGGAAAAACTGTCCTATATGCCTATGGCGCTGCTGATAATGCTTTTCTGATACATCAACCTTACAACTTACTCCTATGGACGGCCATCGAGGATGCTTCTAAGCATGGTTTTCTTCAATTCGATTTCGGAAGGGTATCACCATCAGAGCCTGGTTTAGCAGCCTTTAAACGAAGGTGGGGTGCGACCGAAAAGAGGCTTGTATACTACTATTACCCCTCAGGAAAAGGGAGCTTCAGTCAGGACCAACGAGGACTCCAGATGGCTTCTAAGTTGTGGAAATTAATCCCTCCCCAGGTTGTTGGGCCACTGAGTAATATTTTGTTTAGGCACATAGGATAAATTATGCATATTGTATTTATGATTCATACGCCGGCCCAGGTCCATTTATGGCAAGCGGTTGCTACCGAACTCGAATCGCGTGGCCATCATGTCGTGTTTATTAGTCGAATGGAATCCATTATACAGCGGCTGCTGGCATCATATAATCGAAAGAGTGAATGTTATGGCAGAGTTGGAAGGACTCCTATAACCAGAATCACGAGTTTGCCAATAACTGTGATCAAATCATTACAGCAGACTTTACGGAATAAGCCGGATATTATCATTGGTACTGGGATACTTGAGTCAGTGGCTGGTTTTTTTACGCGAAAGCCAAGCATTATTTTCGAGGACTCGGAACCGACCCCAAGGCTCGAACGGCTATTATGGTATCGCCTGTGTTCTGTTGTAATTACTCCCTCCTGTTTCCGCATTAATCTGGGAAGAAAACAAGTACGTGTACCTAGTTATAAAGAACTTGCATACCTATACCCCTCACGCTTTCAACCTGATCCGGCAATTTACGATAAGCTAGGCATTGCCAAGAATGAAAAATATGTGATTCTTCGTTTCAATGCATTTGACGCTGTGCATGATATCGGTCGTAAGGGTTTTACATTGCTTGATAAGTATACCTTAGTGTCCGAGCTTGAGAAGTTCGCCCATGTTTTTATCTCCTCAGAGACTACCCTTCCCCCGGACCTTTTGAAATATCAATTACCGGTACCGGCTTATCAAGTCCATCAAGCCTTATACCACGCCCAATTACTGGTTTCAGATACCCAGACTTTAACTACCGAAGCCGCCGTTCTTGGTGTCCCAGCTATTCGGTGCAACAGTTTTGTTGGACTTCACGATATGGGTAATTTTGTTGAGTTAGAATCGAAGTATGGTCTGCTCTTTTCGTTTAACCAACCAGGCAAGGCGATCAATCGAGCAATCGAGTTGATCACCCAGTCAGACCTGCGGGAGGAATGGCAGGCTAAACGAAAGGTGATGCTCGAAGAAAAGATAGATTTAACTGATTATATGGCGGACTCCATTGTAAATTGGCCAGAAAGTGCCTGGAAATTCAGAGCTTCTCAGGATAAGATATGAAAATCGTGTCAGTCATAGGTGTTAGACCTCAGTTCATCAAGTGTGCTTCCCTTTCACGAGAACTTAGAATCCATCATAGAGAGATACTTGTTCATACTGGACAACACTATGATTACCTGATGAATAAAGTGTTCTTCGATGAACTCGATATCCCCAGCCCGGACTACAACCTGGAAGTGGGGTCTTCGAGCCATGGTCTACAAACCGGGGAAATGCTTAAAAGAATTGAGGAAGTGCTTCTAATTGAGAAACCGGATCTAGTCCTGGTTTACGGAGATACCAATTCCACGTTGGCAGGTGCCCTAGCCGCAACCAAAATGCATATAAAAGTAGCCCATGTTGAGGCAGGTCTCAGAAGCCATGATCGGACAATGCCTGAGGAGATAAATCGTATACTGACGGACCATTGCTCCGACCTTTTATTTTGTCCTACTCAAACCGCTACGACAACTCTAGCAGATGAAGGAATCAATCGTGGCGTCTATCTAACTGGTGATGTGATGGTGGATGCTATCCTATTTGCTAAAAACAGATCTGAGAACTCAAACATTTTGGAAATCCTGGGCCTTACCAGCAAGGAATACCTAATGGTGACTATTCATCGCGCAAGCAACACAGACACGAAAGCAAATTTAGATAGCTTAGTAAACGCCCTAATTCAGCTGAAACAACCAGTCGTATTTCCACTGCATCCCAGGACAGAAAAACAGTTAAAGCATTTCGGTCTATTTGACATACTCTCATCCCGCGTAAAATTGATTAAACCACTCGGATATTTAGAGTTTACCAAACTTCTTGGTCATTCTCAAAAGGTTCTTACTGATTCCGGCGGCGTCCAGAAAGAAGCCTATTTATTGCAAGTACCATGTGTTACGCTACGGGATAATACCGAATGGCAAGAAACAGTGCAAGCAGGTTGGAACGTATTAGTAGGTACAAATGAGGAAATGATCGTAAATGCCGCCCACAATTTTCAGCCAGTGTCAATACCAAAGACTCTTTTCCCCGAAGGCGCGTGTAGAAATATTTGTGATATCCTAAACTAAATTAAAATGCGTATCTGTTTGATCGGCGACGGAAGCAGCGAGCACATCATGAGGTTATCATCTTACCTGGTGGATCAAGGCAATGACGTTCACTTGATCACTTGGAAGACTAGGCCGGGTTTTCCGTCAAGGGTCAAACTACATATACTGACCAATCACCGCATCCCGTTATTCAGAGAACTGGGTTGGATACTCGGGGCAAGGCGCTGTGTGAAATCCGTCAAACCGAATATTATTGATGCCCATTACGTAACCATCTATGGTTTCTTAGCAGCATTAACCAATTTCCATCCTCTTGTTGTGACCGGTTGGGGGTCAGATATACTTGTGCAACCATATCGGAACCTATTGTGGCGGTCGTTTGCGCGTTACACCTTGCATAACGCCGATCGGATCAACCTGCTCTTCACGAAGCAGGTAGCCTTCAAGCAGATGAAATTGTTAGGAATCGACCAGTCTAAGATACAAGAAGTGCTACTTGGCGTCGATACGAGGATGTTCAAGAGGGAGCCTGATGGTAAGCGCACAGCATCGTTTTTCGGGTTGGATCCCGAACGTCCAATTATTGCGAACGTACGAGGTCTAGCTCCAATTTATGATGTTCAAACGTACTTTCGCGCCGCTGCAATAGTACTAAAGACGTGTCCCGATGCCCAATTCGTCACCCTGCATCGACCGGGGCAACGAGTCGAGGCAGAGGCTCTCTCGGATAAGCATGACCTCAACGGTCATATGACTTTATTAGACTGGCTGCCACATGATCAAATGCCCAAATTCTTGTCCACTGCCGATATATATGTATCCACTTCGTTATCTGACGGTGCTTCCAATTCCCTTCTTGAGGCCATGTCTTGCGAGAAGGCATCTGTTGTAACAGATATCCCTGCCAACCGCCAATGGATTGCCGATGGGGACAACGGCTATCTGTTTCCACCGGGTGATGCACAATCCTTGGCTAAAAAAATAATAAGTCTCATTAATGACCCTAACCGAAGATTGTTGTTTGGTCGTAGGTCTCGTGACATCGCCCAGAGTAGGGCAGAGTGCCAGGGGCAGATGGAGCAGATTGTTGCCGGCTATTGTGAAGTAATTCGCGAATATCAACATTGAGAAGCAAGGTGACTAGACCATCATAACAAAATTCCTTACACTGATGGGGTTCGCTGCGTTGACTGCCGCTACTTTGTTGGCATGGAATCACCCGGCGACTGGGTACGAGTTGGGTATTTTCGCCGCAACTCCAACGTTTTCTTGGGTACTAATTGGGCTCGCCATGGCCTGTGGAATGAGTATTATTGTTCGCCAAGCCATTTTGCTAAAAGACCCTGATTCAAGCTGGCTCTGGGGTTTGTTGCTTCTGATTGTATCTCGCCTGACAATATTATTCCTCCCGTTTATTCGAGGTTATGTAACTTGGCATGGCGATAATGTGAGCCACTTGGGTTTCCTCAAAGAAATCCTTCAGACTGGCCATTATGCTGCTGACAACTCGTATCCGATTACTCACACTTTCCTCGCGGAGATCATCCAAACTACAGGGCTTTCTGTTGAACTTGTTGCTAATCTTAGTACGGCTTTTTTCTCGGTATTTTTTATTCTATCTACATATCTCCTAGCAACAGCGCTATTATCAGAGCGAACACATCAACTCATAGCTACAACTCTTGCTGGGATGGTGTTTATCGGTGGTGGATACAACGTACTCCTTATGCCTAATGGCTGGTCCATTTTTCTATTACCTCTTCTCTTTTACCTCTTTTTCAAACGATTGTTTCATCCCATATATTCGGTTCCATTCCTCTTGTTATCAGTATTATATCCGTTCTTTCATCCGCTATCAGCTCTGATCATTATCATTTCGATGTTAGTGATGACCCTTGCGTTCCAGTTTTTATGGAAGAACCAATCTAGAGGTCTGACTAACTCATCGCACCCGCGTAGTGCAGCGCTCAAACCAATGCTGATTGAACTAATGATATTATTACCCTGGATATTGTCTTTTAATTCCTTCGAACCTAACATTCGTCTTATTTGGATTCAAATTACGTCTGGCGGCCCAGATGTATTAGGTTTTATGAGTGATACTCTTTCCAAGATCAACGTTCACGGTGTCGATGCTGTTATGTTGTTCTTTAAACTATACGGAGTAGAGGCGATATTAATTATTGTTTCGTCGGTTGGGCTTGTTATCACCTGGCTAAGGGTCCGCCGGTCCACAAATGAAGTAATCGGACGATTATTCCTTGGATTGGGCGCATTATTCTTGGCGCTCGGCTTCATGTACCTATTGTATCTTTTGGGTATGCCTGGGATGTCAAGTATTGGCGGGCAACGGCTCCTATCCTATGCCGGGATTCTCACTCCGATTTTAGCTGCCGTGACATTGGCCACTGCAATTCAGCGGATTCGGTTTAAGCCACTCACAACCATGATAATAGCAATTTTACTAGTTGTGCCCGCTGGGCTAAGCCTCATGTATATTTACCCTTCACCTTATGTCATCCAGCGTAACTTGCAAGTAACCCGGAGTGAGTTGAACGGCATCAATTGGTTGATGAACCTAAAAGGTACCCATATCGCCCTGATTTCGTCTTCCACAAATGAATTGTTACGCTTCACGGGGTTCACCGCTGCACCTAGGCCTATGGGTGCAAACGTCTCCCTGCCCGACCACTTCTCCTACGAGACCCTTGATCATTTTGGACAGGCTTTCAGCAAACCCGGGTACCTGCCATTGTCCATAGCCGAAAAGCAAACTTACCTGACTATCTGGCAGGTGGTAGGCCGCTTCACGGCGTCAGACTATGCAACTCTGGAGGATGACCAAACCGTAAGTAAGGTCTACGATAATGGTGAGTATCAAGTGTATCTCGTTGTGCCTTATTCATGATTGCGCTGATTTTGATGAATAATAGTATTTCCTGTGACCGATTTATAGCGTTGTAATACCTTGCTTAGGTTAAGGGCCTGGCTAGCCCATGAATACGATTCAATTATATCCTGTTTCGGATTATAATACGAACGTATAACACCATCATCAAAGAACTCGTGTAACCAAACAGATAAGATCTTAAATATCTCATCGACTTCATTTGCGATAATTCCGCAGCCCGTATCGACCAACAGTCTCTGGATACTACCTTGAGGAAATATTGAACATGCCAAGATTGGGCGGCCAGCCCCTAAATATTCAAACACTTTGCCAGAGTAAGTTCCGGCGTCGGAGGGATTATTCCAGCTAAGAAGTAGCAGGACTGTGGACTCGCTTTGTGCGCTAATGCTTTCTGCGTAGCTAATCATTTCATGGAATGATACCATTTTTTCAATCTGATAGCTTTTCAGTAAATTTTTTACATAGCTTAGAGACTCATTACCAATAAACCGGATTTCGAAACTGTTAGGGTCGATTTGTCCTTCTTGATAAAGCTTATGTACAGCCTGAAACAAAGCTGTTGGATCTCTTTTCCCCTTGTATACCGAGCCGGTATAGGTAATAATAAATTTATTTGATTTCCGCTTATGTAATGGATAGTCCTCAGGATCGAATCCGCTTGTGACAACGGATACGTTTTTTTTATGCAATACTTGAAGGTCACGAGCCATCGGTTCAGAAATAGCTACGATCTGATCACAATTACGAATAATCCTTTGTTCCCATTTTTTTTCCAAATACGTAAATGGTTGTGCTTTTCTGACGTACGGATTCTGAGACCATAAATCTCTGTATTCAGCAACCCAATAGACCCCTTTACTCTTCAGCCGTGAAGCCACCAAGTGACTCGCGGCAGGCCCATAGCTACTGAATACTATTTGCGCGCCAGTATTTTTCAATAAACTCATAGCGCGTTTTAAGGCTCCGAAATACCAAAACGGTTCTTCGGCTACTGTCCTAATCAGCGGTAATGACACCACAGATGCGATAAATGATTTCCCAATTGTAACCATTTTCCCGATTAGCGATCGACCACTAGCGCTAATTCGCCTTGCCTTTGTAGGACCCTTTTTTTCTCGATTAGTCACACGTAATTGGTGGTATTTGATTTTATATACGTTCGGCTCCAAGTGCTCCGACTCTCGGGGATCATTATCGGCGGTAATCACAATCGGTTGCCATCCTAAGCGCGACAGGTACTTGCATAATTTACTCAGTCGAGTCGCAGCAATACTCTGACTTGGTCGATAATGGTAACTGATCACTATTATTATATTATCACTCGTGTTATGCATATCCACTAATCTTAATTTATTCAATTACTTTACTCTCGCTCCAACCCTGTTCCCACGTTTTTCACAACCTGAGCCGGGTTTCCCGCCACAACAGCACCTGCTGGTACGTCCTTAGTCACAACAGAACCCATGCCAATCACGCTCCTGGCCCCTATTGAGACTCCTGGTATTATCTTGACATTAGCGCCAATCCAAACTTCATTTCCAATAACCACCGGTTTCGCGATATATTTAGGTTCGGATACAATGTTCACAACGGAATAATCGTGGTTAATAGTCCAAATGTAACATCCAGGACCAATAAGAATATTGTTGCCTAGCTTGAGACCACCAGCTCCATTGATTATCGTGTTGCGCCCAATAAATACGTTGTCACCGCATGCGATGCCATGGGCACCATATATTATTACACCTTCATCAAACCTACCACCGTTACCTAATTGTTTGAATGAATTCTTATAATAACTCTTCCGGATTATGGAGCCCCCGCATTGCCACGGAATGTTCCTTATAATAAGCTCAGTCATCACCCTAGGCATCGAAACCAATGCCGAGGCAACCGTTTTCCATCCGGGATCGCTTTTATTTCTATCCACGTCTATTTTTCTTTCGAAGTGTAGTTATCAAATGTTTATACATACGGAGGTCATTTGCATCAATGAATACGCAGGCTCTCATGGCTAAACCCGTATTTTTGGAGAATATCACTAATGCGACAAATCCGATTAAGATATAAGCAACAGTGGTAGCTATAGCTGCGCCCTCTATGCCTAATCGCGGAATAAGCAACAGGTTCAGGATAATATTGATACTGAGCCCAAGTAAAGACGCCTTCACCAGCAACCCCGGTTTACCGCGTCCTGCCATCTCGTTACCTAGAACCTTATAGATGCTCATAGCGACTGCCCCGGGTAATAAAAGCCACAACGGCATTACTGCCGGTAGAAACTCCTCACCAAAGAGAATCTCTACTGCAATGTGAGCAAATATTAATAGGAAGAGCGCAGACACCAGACTTATCACCAGAGTATTCCGACATATTATAGGAGTGGACGAATTTGCTTGTTCAACGCTTATACCTGGCGTCCTCGCCAATACCACGGTACCGACTGCCCCTGGCAAATAGAAGAGCACTTCGGCGCCTGCTACCGCCACTGAATAATACCCTATTGAAGCTGCATCCAAGAAAAACGCAATCATCAATAAATCCAGTCTGTAATTCAGAAACTGAACCAGATTGCCAATATAGCCTCTGATACCATACCCTAACAAATTAGAAAATACCGCGAAATCGAAACCAAACCGAATATGCACATGACTGCGCAGCATTAATAAAGTGATGATCATACCCGTGAGCTCGATTAATACAAAAGCGTAAACCATGCCCCCTATACCGAGGTTAAACACTATCAATGCAGCAGCGGTTAGGATTACAGAGGCACTATTATAGATTAAACTTATTAGGTTATACGCCGATAGCCGATATTGCCCCAATACGATACAACTTAAGTACACCGTAAACAGCTTCAGGGGTACGGTCAAACATGCCAGTATGATATAAACGGCTTCGACGCTTTCCAAGAACTTAGGTTGCAAAATAAAATAGTACGCAAGAAAGGCGGTCGTGACTACTGTGCCGATTGTTAGCGCTTGGGTTAAAGAATTAGCTGTTAGTTGCTCTATGCTATACCGTTTCGTGCGCCCATAATAGGTATTTGCGATGCCGAGGCCGAGGTCACCTGCCATCGCGAGTAGCGCGGGTATCAAAACGATCAATGAATAAATGCCTTTACCCTCAGGTCCTAACCAGCGGGCAATAATAATCGTAGCCAGGGCGCCGCTAACGAGAATGAAGACCTTGGTAAGTAAGGTATAAAAGGTGTTTCTCGTGAATTCAGGCCATGAACTGAGGAACCGGTGCTGCTGGTTCAAATTGCTCTAGCTCGCCGAACTTCTCTGATTTAATAGGCTAGCAACCATTTGCTCAAGACCGCTTCTAAGCTCTACCACCGGCATGTAACCAATATTTCGGACTTTATTGATGTCTGCCACACTGTGGCGGATATCGCCAAGGCGCTCTGCCTCGTATACTGGCGAAAGGGAGTTCCCAGTGATATCCAATAACAGCCAGGTCAAATGGTTCAACGTAGCGGCTTCACCGCTTCCAACGTTAAACACTCCCCGGGCATTTTCACCCAGGGCTAAGATCGTGGCAGAAACAACGTCGTCCACATGCACAAAATCACGTGTCTGCTCGCCATCTCCAAAGATAATCGGTGGCTGACCGGAAGTGACGCGGTGGATAAATTTCGGTATTACAGAAGAGTATTCGGAGGTAGAATCCTGACCGGGGCCATAGACGTTAAAGAACCTTAATATAACGGTGGGCATCCCCGCGAAATCGTTGAATAGTTGAGCATATTGCTCAGCGATAACCTTCGAGATGGCGTAAGGGGAGAGAGGATTGAGTGCAGTTTGCTCATTTACGGGCATAAGCTCGACATCGCCATACACCGCTGCGGATGATGCCAATACTACTTTTTTAAGTTCATATTTGGCAGCCAAGCGTAGAATCTCCAACGTTGCACTAGCATTTACGTCTAGAGTGGTCAGTGGTTCCACAATGCTTTTTGCCACGCTGATGGAAGCTGCTAGATGGTACAAGTAATCGGCTCCGGAAATGATTCGTTCAAGTATGGCTTTATCTCTTATATCGCCCTGTACGAAACGTGCTCCCGAGTGTTCCAACATTGGCTTAAGGCGATCCAGTTGACCAGTCGAGAGATTATCAAGGATTGTGACGCTATATCCGAGGTCACATAGTCTGAGACACAGCCTTGAACCAATGAAACCGGCTCCCCCTGTAACGACGATAGTTTCAGCAGACATAATATTTGTGATAGTATATCATACCCTTGGACAGGTTGAATCCAGCCCGAATGTTTCAATGAGTGATATATACGGCTTATGATGTACGCGAACCTATTAATGCCCCTAAATTGGAATCATCCATGTTGTAACCAGCCTGTTGATTTCAAGGGCAGGATGCTGATTTGAAAATCAAGCTCGGTAACGGATTGATTCCAATCAACCTGCTCGTTCTCGGATTGGTTGCTGTTAGCTTGTTTGTCGCCGCTTCTCCGATCCAGATGGTTCTGGGGCTGCTGTTCATTCTGCTTTTCCCCGGCTATGTCACCACTGCAGCGTTATTCCC
Source organism: Dehalogenimonas formicexedens (assembly GCF_001953175.1). Taxonomy (NCBI): domain Bacteria; kingdom Bacillati; phylum Chloroflexota; class Dehalococcoidia; order Dehalococcoidales; family Dehalococcoidaceae; genus Dehalogenimonas; species Dehalogenimonas formicexedens. The sequence goes on from NZ_CP018258.1 coordinate 1,749,248, forward strand.
CCGAGACACCGGCATACCTCTTGAGCGTCTCATACTTAGCCTGGGTATCAGTTTCATGGTTGCGGCGTTAATTGGTATGGGGTTGAACTACACGGACTGGGGAATTACTCTTAAATCTGTGTTATTTGGCGTTGGCGCCTACGTCATTATCGTTTCTGTTGTCGCTTGGCTTAGGCTCCTCCAATTGCCCCCAGCGGAACGTTTATCCCTTAGCATAGACTTGTCTAGCGATTTTTGGAATGGTAACATCTTCAGCCGCCTAGTTTCCGCTCTGGTGATAATCTCTATCATCGCCGCAGTGTCAACGCTCTTTTATACTGTCGCCAATCCTAAAATAGGTGAGAGATTTACTGAGTTGTACATCCTTGGCGTGGAAGGCAAAGCGATGAATTATCCGAGTGAAATCGTTCTTGTCGATGGTCGAGTTAGTGAAGTTCAATACGACGGTATTACTGAGAGTAAGAATGAACCGTTCGCTAGACTCAAGATTGGCATCATCAATCATCAAAGCGCCAACACTGAATATCAACTACAGTTAGTACTTGATGAGGCGCCTATCAGGTTCGATGTGGAGGGGCAAACGGTCGACGGGTACTTAACCATCAACTTAGGTGACGGTGAAAAATGGGAAAAGGACATATCGTTTTCACCTACGACTACAGGAGCTAATCTGAAACTTAATATCATTTTGGCCGTGGCCGGGAGGCCTTTGTTTGAAGACCCACCGCATATATTTCTTAACATCAAGTGATACTGCATAACAGCCCAGATTCCCTGAATGTACCGAACACGCGTCTTTTACTATAAAATTCTCGCCCCAGGCGCAATGACGCCGGAAACAAGTGCACCTGGTCCAATAATGGCACCACTTCCAATAAAAGTCCCTAGATTGATGCTTGCGTTAATGCCAGTAGATACATTGTCGCCGATAATGGCACCCATCTTTCTCCGCCCGGTGTCCTTGCCGTTGACCCTGGCGTTTGACCGGTCAAACCGTAAATTAGCCACCTGTGTACCGGCGCCTAAATTGCAATTCTCCCCAATAATACTGTCACCCACGTAGGTCAGGTGGGGGATTTTGGTGTTAGCCATTATGATTGAGTTTTTGATTTCGACACTGGCTCCGATGTGGCAGTTGTTGCCAATGGCCGTCCCGGGGCGGAGATAGCAGTTTGGCCCAATATCACAGTTCTGGCCGATGATTACCGGCCCAACGATATATGACCCTGCCCGAACGATACTACCCGACCCGATTTCCACCGCACCTTTGAGCACCGCGCCGTCTTCGACTTTTCCCTCGATTCTCGATTCGATACCGGACAGGAACTCTTCATTAGCGGATAGTAAGTCCCAGGGATAACCTAGATCGCGCCAGGTATTCAACATTCGAAAACCTACCGGCACCCCCGCGTCGATCATCAATTGGATGGTGTCGGTGATCTCGAACTCACCCCGGGGCGAGCGTGGCGTCTTCGCTAAGGCGGCAACAACATCCTGGGTAAAATAATAAACTCCGGCATTAGCCAGATGAGTCGGTGGGTTCAAAGTCTTTTCATGGATGAGAATTACGCACTCACCTTCTAGTTCGACCACACCCATGCCGGTAACGTCCGCCAGTTCCACCAAACTGAGCGTCGTCACCTTCATCCGAGATAGCGGCGCGATATCCGCCGCCCGTAGCATGATATCGCCGTTCAACATTATAAACGAAGTATTCAGGAGGGGCAGTGCCTGTCGTAGGGCATCGGCGGTGCCTGCCGGTTGGCGCTGCAACACGTAACGAATGCGCGCGCCCCAAGCCGATCCATCGCCAAAATAACCCCGCACCTTTTCGTCATGGTAACCGACAATAAGAACGAAATCGGTCAATCCAGCTTTACGGCATTCAATAAGCAGGTGCTCCACCATCGGTTTGCCGGCGACCGGTTGCATGACCTTGGGCCGCGCCGCGGTCAGCGGCCGCATCCGGGATCCTTCTCCGGCCGCGAGGATGACGCATGACATTGAACTCACCTAAACCACCCACCGCGGAGAAATCGAGCCATTCTGAACCTGTCCCCCCCATTCTCCCCCGCCATTGTAATGGAATCCATTCGAGAATGGCCAAATTTTATTGGTTGAGGTATTTTACATCAAAGAACATTATGTAATCAACCACGGATAGAACGGACCACCTCCGGGTTAAGAGCTCCCCAAGGTCATCAGAAAGTATTGACTAGGATGCTACAATTAGTCGTCACCAGACGCCCCCGCCCACTCACAACCAGCTTTCCAACTGCCATTGATCGAGATGATAGGTTTTCGATCCCACGATTAAGGTAAGAGCGGCTCTAAATATTCACAATGGTCATCACCGTCAGCCTCCAACGACACACTGAATAACTCCGTGATCTGCAACAATTATTCTTGCCGCTCTACTCCATTCTTTTTAAGGTTGTTTTCACTCTGCCGCTGCTCCGCGGCGCTGGTCCGGTAGCTGGGGACACTAACTCCAGGATTCCAGAGTGGTGGACGATGCGGTTAATGGGCGCAGCCGTGGCCTCTGGGTTTTGGAAAATACGATCCCACTCGGAAAAGACCAGATTCGAACTGATGCCTAACGAGCGCCCGTTCAGATCGATCCGCCATCAAATGTGAAAATAACTTCAGATTCCTCGGTGCCCTGAGGAAGATATCCAACTATTTATTCCCGCTCGACGAGGCACCAATGACTATCGCCGATATCACCAAAGCGACGGCAATAGTAACGCTGGGTGGCTTGAGCCATACCTATGAAGGCGCGGTAATGACAGACAAAACCACTCCGGCCAGCCTGATGGTGACTTTCACCTACAATAGGCTACGTGGAGGCGCCGTCCGCCGTCGGCAGCTGTACCGTAGTCGCCACTGTCGATGACGTGAACTACCAAGGCGGCGCCGCCGGCACGATGGTGATCTTCGCTCAGTTGCCGCCCAACTTCGGTGGCCGGGGGGTATGTACTTCGGTTCGCCGCTCCCTGGGATCAACCTGGCCGCCACTTCGCCCTGGATGGAAACGGCAAGGTGATTACCCCGGCCTTTTCAAGGCCGACGACGGCGAGTGTGTTTTGACCTTTGAGAGCGGCAGCGTCGTCAGGAATGCCGGCGCGGCGGTTTATGCCGTGTCGGCCATGACGTAGAAACGCCGTACGCCGCCCCGCCGCAGGGCGCGATAATCTTCGCCTATCAGATGGACCCAGCGGCTTCACCTTTAACCCGGCCTCACCATGACCCTGTGCTACACCGACGCCCAGATTCCAGCAGGTATGCTTGAGAGTTCTCTCTACATCGCCGTCTAGGACGGCTCTAACTGGGTCAAGCTCCGGAGTTCCGTCGATTCGGTGAACAACAAGGTGACGGCCCAGGTGGAACATTTCAGCACCTTCTGCGTCTTGGCCCATGTGCCGACGACGGCATCTCCGGCGACATCCACGGCCAGGCTGCGGACCACCACGACATGGTCGGATGAACCCTCCGACAACAATCTCATCGTCCCGATTAGCCTGGTTGCTGTAGCCGCCCTTCCGCTGGGTATCGTTCTCTACCAGAGAAACAGAAAAACCAGGTAAGTCTCGATTCGCGGTAAACCAAAGGGGCGGGCTCATCAGAGATCCCGCCCTTTTTTGGCTGGCTAATTGGGGATTTGCCTTTGTTGCAAGAGCCAACAACCCCATCACCCAACAACATCTGCTTATGTGACCAACTAGTGTGTTAGAATGTTTGACTCGGTCTGAAACTCGAACGATTTCTGGATGAAGATATTGTTCAGGGGCGTGGCTAAAACTGGCCAGGCTATTGACACGTTAGAGTAGTAAGGCGGCGACTTCTTCGTCAGCCCACTTGAAGAACGACGCGACAATTGGGGCTAGCTGTAAAACCACCATCGCCACGTCCCAGCATTTATTCTCATCCGGGGCCCAACCATCCGAAGAAGTCTGGATGTTAAACGCGGTGAGTAATTCAGGGAGAGTGGATGACCGATAGAACATCGCAAACGGGTTCTGCCAATATTCTCTGAGGTAATCGCTGTCTGGCTCGAGGGCCGTAAGCTTTTCTTTGTAAAACCACTGCCAAAGATCACGGAATCGCTCTTCGTGACTAGTGAGCCATTCACGGAGCAGTTCGTACGTGGCGGCGTCACTAGCTGAAAAAGGTATCTGGTTTTCGGAGGGGCTTCTGTCAGTACGCAGAACGTCGAACAATAGGTCCCCGAGCTGGAACCACCGGTCTGCCCATTCGCCAACGAAATCACCACAACTGAGTTTGGCTTCGTTAGAATTATCCATATCAGATCGATCCCTCCGCATGCTGTTTCAAAGAGCGGTCGATCATTGACAAGAGCGCCAAAAAGCTAAAGTGTAACTCTCGGGAGAGTCTTTGGTGAAACTCCGGGAACTCTGATTCCAGATCGGGAGCCGCTGCTTGAAAGACATTATCTTCAAACGCCAGGATAGTGTTGGCTAGCACTTCGTTCGATTGGTTAAGCCGCGCGAATTCAAAGTCGAGGGTGGCACGGTCGAGTTCAAGCATAGTGAGGACGGAGTCTACCAATTCAACTTTAGGAATATACTCAAACACTGGCCACCTCTGTGGTAAACCGCCCATTTTCGATGTCATTCAACCGACTGGCAACCAGTTTAGTCATGTCATCCAGTTGCTTGGCGCACCGCTGGTAATCTGCATCGGTGCCGCCAACCGGATCCGGCACCTGGTCGCCGGATCCGACAAATTCGCCGATGGTGAATACCTTATAGGCTTCCTCCGGGGCAAAGCGTCTTACAGAATGAGACCTGCCGATATCTGTTGTAAGCACCAGGTCAGCCCATTTCAGCAATGGGTGATTCAAGGCTTGAGACTTGTGATTTCTCAGACTAAGCGGTCGGCCAGAATTGTCCTGGTATCGAGCGATCGCCTTGACCGATCCAGGGCTGGCTGGACAGCCGTCCTCGGCACCGGTGCCGCAAGACTGTACTTCATCCTGCCGCCTACCCATGTTGGCTTTGTACAGCACCTCGGCCATTGGGCTGCGGCACATATTGGCATAGCAGACAAAAAGGATTTTATTCAAAGACTTCACCCCTCCCAGATAAGAATCGGACCTAAGCTATTTCACGCACAAAGTCGCTAATCCGTCAAATTTTCAGGGTAAAATAGCGACGTTCCAAAGAGCCCTCCCTACTTGGCGCCTTGCCACTGGTAAGGCAGGGTTTCGCCCCGGTTCATTTTGGCGATCTCTGCCTCAAGACGCAGCCCACTAGCACCGGGAATCATGCGGCCGTCGGGGTAAACCGTCCAGTCAGCTTCCTGCCAGGGAACGCATACGTACCTGTATTGCCACCCAATATTCACCCTGCCTTGCTGGGAGTTGCCGGAAATGTCGTACCAGTTGACGCCTTTCCAATAGGTAGCGACGTAGTTCATGGCTGCTGGGGAGGTGGCCAGCGAAACGAGCCGGGCGTACACGAACTGCGTCCCCTTAAAAGAATAAAACACCTGCCAGTCAGTCGCGATGTTAGACGGCAGCGAATCACCGCTCTCACCCCTGGCGTAAACTCGATAGAAATAAGTGGTGACCGGATGATCGAGGGCGGCGGCTACCAAGTTAAATGCCGGTTCGGTCAGGTCTGTAAAATTGAAGGTTAGATTGGTGACAACTACGTCCTTAGTGAAATTGAGATCGGTGGAACGTTCCAACCGGAAGCCAATCTCATTGACCGAGTTATCAGCCCAACGAATATTGATCTTGTTTGGGTCGATGATCTTCACCACCAGATCGGATGGCGCAGCCGGGATTGGTTCCGGCGGAGAGGTCGTTACGGCGGGTGGGGTGACCTGGGCCCCGCAAGATACCGCTGTAAGAATGAGAACCATTGAAAGCACCGGATAAAGCCACCGTTTGATATGAGCCATATTTCCTCCTCGTGTTTTTATTAAATAGGAGGGGGGTTGTTCCCTCTCCCTGACCACTCATGAATCACTTCACCTTACGGATACGGCGCTTGAATAGTGGGAGGCCAGCGCTCCGGCGGAGTTCGTCGGTTTCTTGAGCAGAGGTCTTGAAGCCGACCCCGGCAACCCTTTTGACGTACACCATGTGCTTTGTGTACCGGTCCACTTCATAGTGAAAGGAATATTCTTCGCCGTTCGGGGCAACACAACTGGTCAAAGCATCAATAGCGGTGCGCCTGCCGGTGTAGCGTATCTCCGGGTCATGGTTCCAGCAGAACTCTTCTATCGATTTGCCCAGGACGACACCAAGCATATCGACCGGAGGCGGATGCTGGCGGGATGAGCTGGATGGAATAAATGTCCTTCCTTCCAGTTGAGCCGTGCGGGTGATCCGCCCATCGAGGACGGCGCTCATGTTTCTAAGTGTCACCCTATCCTGTGTTGAGGTATTGTGGTGGAGGTATTCAACCATTTTAGCTAACTGCAAATTATGCTCGGTGTCCATTTGAAAACTCCTTATCTCATATTCGATAACCCTGCTACTCTGCTGACTAAAGGGGAGACGCGATTCGAACTGCTCTGATACACCTCCTTTGCGTGCTTACTCAAACACCCTTTGAATCTTATGCTTCGGTCGCTTTATCGGCGGCAATCCTTCTTGCCTGCGCCACTCATCGACCTCATCGGAATAAGTGCGGTAGCCGCGACCGGCGGTCTTTCTGACGATGATGCCGTCTTTGTCGTACTTGATAACCTTGAAATGGTAGGGGAGATCATCCCCGGACAGGTCCCTTGCCGCGGTTAAGGAATCGATCCCGTTCAGCATGCCGCTGTACTTTAAGCCATGCTTTCGTGCGAACTCAGATGGGTTATTGGCCAGGATTTTGCCTTGCTCATCCTTGACCGGCGGGTGAATACTCCGGCTGCGAAGGGAATAACCAGATTTCCTGCGCGGGGCCGGGGTGTCGCTGGTAAGGGATGTTTCGAGCACCTCCAGAACCGCACGATAGAGTTCCTTTTCGGCGCCTGTCATCAAAGGCAGTAACCCTTTCAGCTCTTCACCCGGAGGTAGAACCGGCGTACAATTGGCAGTTCCGTTCACCACGGCTCTGGCTGTCAGCCGAACGAACAATGTTTCACCGGCTGAAAGTTTGGTAAACCGTCTATTCAATTCTTGCAAGCGGGCGTCTAGGTTCATCTGGTGGCACTTCTTTTCGAGGTTCTCGTGGTTCTCTAGTATAGGCAATATGTTACCAGCGCATATCTTATGTGTACCACACATAATTTGTCAAGCTCTTTACCCTAAGATAATTCCCGTGGAAAATAGAAACTTGATTGGTGCCAGGATTCGGCAAGCCCGGCTGTCAGCCCGACCTCCCGTAACCCAAGAGGATTTAGTTGCCCGTTTACAAACTCAAGGTCTCAACATAGATCAGGCAATGATCTCCAGAATCGAGTGTGGTCAACGGCCAGTTTCGGATTTTGAAGTAGTGGCGTTTTCAAAGGCATTAAAGGTAAAGACCTCGTGGCTCCTCGAAGGAGACAACGGCGGGTAGACATGGGATTTATTATTCCGATTATTGAGTAGTTGAATGTAGCCCAAGTGAGGTTAGGATAAGACGAAGGTAGCGATAAAGGTTCTACCTTTTGATACCTTCGCTCCAGCTGAGGGGATTCGAACCAACGAAATCCTGGGGTGTCTATACACCAGCGGTGAGGAGCTGTTGTAAGGCGGGAATAAGCGACTTCTTCTCGAAGAGAAGTTCGGAATGCATTCTAATTGGCTGGGGATCCAGGATTCGAACCTGGCCAAGCAGATCCAGAGTCTGCTGTCCTACCGCTAGACGAATCCCCAGCGGCTTCAAAGAAGCAAAGGCAATTATATCTGAAAAAAGCGTAATGCCGCAACCGCAGAGCGGTCACGGCACGCTTAGATCCGACCAGGAAGGGAAATTAGGTTGGGTTGTGGGTCATGAAACCCCAGAACAGCACGTAGGAGATGCCGAAGGCGACGAAAGCCATCCCGGCGATGACGGCGATGGAAACCAGGTTGTCAATTAAGGTGCGCAAGATCAGCCTCCCCAAGGATGAATGCCTATATGATAACCAGTTTGGACCGCTACGTCAAGGGTTTTAACCCTAAAGAACTAGTACCAACCATAAATTGACAACCGTAATGTCCATCCCTATTCTTTAGAACGTGGCAGACCTCGAAAAAATACAAACGGCGCTGGGTATCCATTTCAAAAATCAGGCGCTGCTGGAAACAGCCCTGGTTCACAGTTCTTATCTGAACGAACGGTCCGGCCACGGGCTGATTTCCAACGAGCGGTTGGAATTCCTGGGCGACGCCGTCCTGGGCCTTTTCATCGCCGAGATGCTGTACCGCACCTTTGCCGGGGAAGATGAGGGAACTCTGACCCGCTACCGCTCCCTGCTGGTGCGCCGCGAGACCCTGTCCCGGCTTGGAGAGTCGCTCAAATTGGGAGATTACCTGTACCTGGGGCGGGGTGAGGACTCAAGCGGCGGGCGCGCCAAACCCGCCAATTTATCACGGGCGCTGGAAGCCCTTATCGCCGCGATATACCTCGACCAGGGGAGTGAGGCCGCGGGCCGCTTTATTCACCGGTTGTTTGCCGCCGACCTGGCCCGCCTCGAAGAGATGAGCGCCATCGCCGACTCCAAGAGCCGGCTGCAGGAGATAGTCCAAAGCCGGTTCCAAACAACGCCGCGTTACAACGAAACCGAGATCGGGAGCCAATCCGGCGAAATACTGTTCGCCGCCACGGTGTCCGTAAGAGAGGATATCCTAGGACGCGGCGAAGGCCGGACCAAAAAAGAAGCCCAGTCACGAGCCGCGCAACAAGCCATCGATGAATTGGGAAGACACTTTACACCCTGATGACGCTTTGTTAAACTTGAATTCCAAAGTATTCTGAAACGAGGTACGGTTATGGGACAGCGAGATCTCGGGGGCCGAGAACAGAAAAAAACCAAAAAAGACGCCAAGAAACCAGTCATCTCCACTTCTTTCGCCCCGCCGCCCCCTCCGGTCGAGGTCATCAAAAAAGGCAAGAAACTAAAGGGCGAGTAGCGGCCAGCCGCTGATGATGTCAAAGGCCGCGGCGGTGCGCCTGTCATTCGGCGGGAGGGTGCAGGGAGTGGGCTTCAGGGAATTCACCCGTCGCCAAGCCGCCGATTTCAACCTGGCCGGTTACGTTAAGAACATGCCCGACGGCAGCCTGCAGGTTGTGGCTGAGGGACAGAGGCCGGATATTCTCCATTTCATCGAGAACCTGATGTCGGGTCCTCCCGGCGCCATCGTTAAAACAGTCGATACCCAATGGATCGAACCCGCCGGCGGATACGCCGATTTCCAGATCGCTTATTGAGCTTCTCCAACCACCCCCTTCAGCTTTGTTTGGTTAACCGGGAATTTAGAGGATATAATCTGACACCATGAAGTTCGCCTGGTACTACCGGCTGGTGCGCCTGTCCGCAAGAATCGTATTCATATTCACCCGGGTCAAGGTTATCGGCAAGGAGAACGTGCCCAGCACCGGCCCGATGCTGGTTTGCAGCAACCACATACATCTTGCCGATCCACCCCTTTTGGGACTCAACCTTCCAAGATACCCGGTATATTTCCTGGCCAAGAAGGAACTCTTCGGCAACAAGTTTGTCGGTTTTATTTTCAGGGGATCCGGCACTATCCCGGTAAACCGCACCGGAGTTTCCGGTGAAGGCATCAAGCTATCCCAGTCCGCCTTCAAAAAGGGCGGCGCGATCATCATTTTCCCGGAGGGCAAGCGCAACCCGGCGGCAACGCTGTGCCAGGCTCTGCCGGGGGCGGCTTACCTGGCGGCCACCTTCGGGGTGCCGGTAGTCCCGACAGCCATCCTCGGCACCGAGAACATCAAGGGGAAGTGGTGGTTCTTAAAACCACGGACGGTCACCATCCAATTCGGTAAACCATTCAACCTGGAGGCTTGCCCGGATAAGAACGACCGCGAGGCGCTCGCCGCCCAGGGCGACCGCATAATGAAAGCCATCGCCGAACTTTTGCCGGTGCCGAACCGGGGCGTCTACGGAGAAAAAGCTTGAAGATCGAGCGGGCCGCCGACCTGGGCTTCTGTTTCGGGGTCAGGCGCGCCCTCGGCATCCTGGAAGAGACGGCGAGGCAAAGAGGCGGCGTCGAAACCCTCGGCGCCCTGGTGCACAATCGCCAGGTGATGTCACGGCTGAACAGCCTGGGCGTCAGGACGGTAAAGGGCGTTTCCGAAATCACCGGCCGGACGGTGGTCGTCAGCTCACACGGCGTCGGCCCGAAGGTTCTCCAGGAAATCAGGGACCGCGGCATCGAGATCGTCGATACCACCTGCCCGTTCGTCCAGCGCGCCCAAACCGCGGCACGCCGTCTTTCCGAGGCGGGCTTTTTCACCGTCATATACGGCGACGTCAATCATCCGGAGGTCAAGGGCATCCTGGGATGGGCGGACGGCAACGGTATCGCCACACTTTCCACCGACGACCTCGATAAGATCGAACTGCCCCGCCACATAGGTCTGCTCTCACAGACGACCCAGGTGCCCGCCCGGTTCATAGATTTTGCCAAGCAGGTCACTGATAAAGCCATGATCAAAGATGCCGAACTCCGGCTGGTGGATACGGTGTGCCACGACATCCGGAAGCGCCAGGCGGCGGCGCTGGAACTGGCCGGACGGGCGGACCTGATGCTGGTGATCGGGGGACACCACAGCGCCAATACACGGCACCTTGTGGATTTATGCGCCGCCAGGACGGAGACCCACCTGGTTGAAACCGAGACCGAGATCGACCCGGCCTGGCTTACCGGCAAAACCCTGGTGGGTGTCACCGCCGGGGCTTCCACTTCGCCGGAGACCATCGATGAGGTGGTGCGGCGGCTGAAAGACCTGGCCGCCGCCTAGTGCGGCCTGGCTATCGTCAGGCAGCCGCAGGACACGGCGGTAATCCGGTTACCCCGTAAATAAAGGTGGGAAAACAAGGAATAAACCATTCCCCGTTTTCCCACACCGGCGATAGGCGCGATTATCGCGTCACTACTGCTGTAATAGAAAGAAAGCCCGTTCAGCCGCCCTGGGCGACGGCGATGCCGAGCTTCCGCACGGCTTCCTTACCCGCCTCGGCTTCCTTGGGCGACACTTCAACCCAGGAGCCGAACTTCTTCCAGCCGAAGTACTTGGCGAACATGTCGAGATTGGCCTCGGTGGAGGCGGCGTCATTGACGTGGCAGATCACCGCGGCAAACTGCAGGCCGCTCTCTATTTTTTCGCGCTGACCCCACAGGCGTTCAAAAAAGGTCTTGGTTTCCCCGGCGAGCGACTGGAAGGGCTGGGTGGTCACCAGGATGAAGGCCTGCCGCCCGGCGAAGTCCGCGGACGAGGTTTCCGCTACGTTTTTTACTTCGGCCTGGCCGCCGGCCTCGGAGACGCCTTTGGCCGCCGCTTCAGCCAGAGCTTTGCAACTGCCGGTGAAAGACTGGTACGAAATCAGGACCTTGTTCATTGTTTTCCTCCTTTATTTTTTCCCTTGTTTAGATGATGTGGTTCCTGGGCGGACAATCGACCGGGCATGTTTCAGCGGCGCACTCCCGGCAGCGGGATACCAGTTCGATGATTTCTTCACGCTCCAGGCTTTGCGCCGCGAGTTGCGCCATCCTCTCACGGCTGCGCTCCGCCTCGAGGTTCAGCACCGAAAGAGTATGCGCCACGCGATCCTGGCGGACTTTTGAACCGGGAGAGGTATCCAACAGGTGCCGGATATCCTCCAACTCCAGGCCGGTGTTCTGCAGGCGGCGTATGAGCCTGACCCTTTTCACGTCACTTTCGTCATACAGCCGCATGCCCCCGGAAGTCCGGGAAGCCGCACTCAACAGCCCTTTTTCCTCGTAAAATCGGGCAGCCCTGGTCGAAATCGAGGCGCGCCGGGCCAGATCTCCGATTTGATAATACTCGGTCATACTCCCACCCGGCGAAAGTTTAACCCATATTAACGTTAGTGTCAATACCTTCCGTTACGTTATATTTCGTTATCTGATTACGGCGGTCAGCGCGCCTCGCCACGGCAAACAACCTTATGTTAAAATGCTTTTTCGATAAAGGAGTCTCGTTTCAGATGAAAAAGCGCGTATTTTCCGGCATCAGGCCGACCGGCCGCATCCACCTGGGCAATTACCTGGGCGCGGTGCAGAACTATGTGGCCATGCAGGACGAGTTCGAATGCATCTATTGCGTTGTCGATATTCACGCCCTGACCACCCTTGAAGACACCCACTTGCTCAAGGAAAACGTGCGGGAAATGATCACCGACCTGCTGGCGGCGGGGCTCGACCCGGAGAAATGCGCCCTGTTCGTCCAGTCTCACGTCCCTGAGGTGACCGAGTTGTTCACCCTGCTGGGCATGGTAACGCCGCTTTCCTGGCTGCTCCGGGTGCCGACCTTCAAGGAGAAGGTCAAGCAGCAGCCACAGAACGTCAACTACGGGCTGGTCGGCTACCCGGTGCTGATGACAGCGGATATCGTCCTGTACAAAGCCGAAGTTGTTCCGGTCGGCGAGGACCAGTTGCCCCACCTGGAACTGGCGCGCGAGATCGTCCGGCGGTTCAACGACCATTTCGGCGAAACTTTCCCCGAACCCAAGGCGCGCATGACCACCTTCCCCATGGTGGTGGGTCTCGACGGCAGGGAAAAGATGAGCAAGTCTCTGAACAACCACATCGAACTGGCGGCCACGCCTGAAGAGACGATGAAAAAGGTGATGGGCGCCGTTACCGACCCTGCCCGCATGCGCCGCGCTGATCCGGGTCACCCGGAGGTCTGCAATATCTACAAGCTGCAGCAGAACTTCAATCCGCAAGTCATCGACGAGATCGCCGAGGGCTGCCGATCCGCGTCGCGCGGCTGCGTGGAGTGCAAAAAGCAACTGGGCGCCTCCATCAACGAATTCCTGGCGCCCATCCGCGTCCGCCGCATCGAGATCGCCAAGGACCAGGCGTACATCGACCGGGTGATGAAGGAGGGAGCCGAAAAGGCCAGGGCGCTGGCCAGGGTAACCATCACCGAAGTGAAGCAGCGGATGGGACTCCTGTAAGGGCACGGCGCGCCGTGCCCTTACGACCAGCCCTACGGACAAAACATGACTTCTGCAATATTAAAGGTCACCTGCCAGGATAAAAAAGGCCTCATTGCCGCGGTGTCCGGGTTCATCGCCCAGAACCACGGCAATATCATCACCCTCGACGAATTCGTCGACAGGGCATCCAACACCTTTTTCATGCGGGTCGAGTGGGATATCCGGGATTTCTCCATCTCGAGCGAAAACATCGGCCCGGCGATCGCCAAATTGTCCACTGACGGCGGTTTCGGCGGCAAATGGGAAACGGTCTTTTCAGACACCAAGCCCCGGATGGCTATCTTCGTATCCAAGTTTGACCATTGCTTGTGGGATTTGCTGCTCCGGCATCAGTCCGGGGAACTCAAATGCAACATCCCGGTCATTGTCAGCAACCATGAAGACCTCCGGCATGTGGCCGAGTTTTTCGGCGTGCCCTTTCACGTCGTACCCAAGAACGCCGAGAACAAGTTCCAGGCCGAGCGCCGGGAGTTCGAAATCCTCGAGAAATACCGGGCAGATTTCGTGGTCATGGCCCGCTACATGCAGGTCTTGAGCGAGGATTTTCTTTCAAGGTACGAAAACCGGGTCATCAACATCCACCACTCGTTCCTGCCGGCCTTCGAGGGTGCCAAGCCTTACCACCAGGCTTTCGAGAGGGGCGTCAAAATCATCGGGGCGACCGCCCATTTTGCCACGGTGAACCTGGACAAGGGGCCGATCATCCACCAGGCGACGCTGCCGATCTCCCATCAGGATACGGTCGACGACCTCATCACCAAGGGGCGCGACATCGAGAAGCGCGTCCTCTCAGATGGGGTGAAGCTCTACATCGCCAACCGGGTTTTCGTCCACGGCCACCGGACGATAATTCTTTAAGAAAAAGCCCGTCCATGGTTCGACAAGCTCACCACGAACGGGCTTTAGAACTTGCCTTACTTTCCTTCGAAAGCCTTCATAAGGGCAGCGAGGTCGATCTTCTTCATCTTGAGGAAGACCTTCATCATCCTCTCGACTTTAACTTTATCGGGGTCTTTCATCATATCGGCCAGGGCAGCCGGCGTGACCTGCCATGACACGCCGTATTTGTCCTTGAGCCAGCCGCAGACGCTCTCCTCGCCGCCTTCGGTCAACTTCTCCCAGTAGTAATCGATCTCCTTCTGGTCCTTGCAGGTGACCTGGAACGAGACCGCCTCGTTGAAATTGAACTTGTGCTCCAGGGCGCTGTCCATGGCGACGAATTTCTGCCCGGCCAGAGTGAACACGCCGTGATTGATGGTCCCCGGTTTGTCAGCCCCACCTTCTCCGTATCTCGACAACATCACGACCGCTGAATCCGGGAAGATCGATACATAACGGTTGATGGCTTCCTCGGCGTTGCCAGCCTGCTTGCCGACATACATAAGGCACGCCTGGATCTTCTGAGTAGGCTTTTCTGCCAGCATCACCTGCCAAGAAAGACCGAATTTGTCATTCAACCAGCCGAATTTTTTGGCGAAAGGGTACTGCTGGTATTCCATGAGTATCGAGCCGCCCGGGCTCAAGCCCGCCCACATCCTGTCGGCCTCCTCGGCGGTCTGGCACATGATGAAGAATGACACCGACGGATTGAATTTGAAAACCGGTCCGCCGTTGAGAGCGATAAAATCGTACCCTTCAAGCTGAAACTCGACGGTCAGGACTGAACCTTCAGGCATCCCGGAAACCTTGGCCCCCTCGGCGCCGTAACGGGCCACAAAGCCTTTGCGGGAATTTTTGAAAAGTGATGTGTAGAGGGCTACTGCTTCCTCAGCGTTATTGTCGAACCACAGGTTGGGCGTGATCTTCTGCATATTGTCTCCTGCTGTAAATTTGTCCAATCCATTATTACGAGGGTTAACCGTTCATGGTTCGATAGGCTCTCCCGACAGAAATCGGGGCAATCTCCGTGAACAGAACCTAACACTACATATCGCTCTGGCCGAACTGGAGCATCCAAATGAAACCAAACTTATCTATCACCTGGGCGTAAGTGCCGAAAAATTCTTCCTTTAGCGGTTGCTTCACCTTGCCGCCTTCCACCAGCCTGGAGTACAGGGCATTGATCTCTTCCTTGCTCTGGCAAACCAGGGTCAACGCCACGGTATTCCCGGGAATGCGCTGCTCAGGGACCAGCCAATCAGAAGCCATGATGACGACGCCGTCGCTGCGAAGGATGGAGTGGAGAATCTTGTCCTTGACCTCGGGACGCTGCGCGGCCATCGGCGATTGTGCCACGGTCATCACTTTCAATTCGCCGCCGAAGATCTGCTTATAAAAATCCATCCCCTGTTTGCAATCGCCATTGAAATGTAAATAGACGTTGAGAACGGCCATGCCCCCTCCTGAATAAATGTTCCGGTTTAAGATTTTACAGATCTACGATAGCTTTGAAACCGCCGAAAGCAGTCCGCTTGACATCGAAAGGCATCGGCTGGACGGTGCCGTTCATGAACGGATCCTTCATCACCTTGGCATTGACTTCGTCGCGATGCTCACGCGATTTGTAGACGATAAACGAAAAGGCGACTGTCTCGCCAGGTTTGGCCCCCGCAATTTCGGGGAATGTTACCCCTTTCATTTCGCCAGGCATTTCCGGATTCAGGTCATCGCCAATGCACTCGACATACTCAAGCGCCCCGTATTTTTTCCAGATCCGGCCGGATTCCTCCGCCAGCTTGCGGTAAGCCTCCACGTTCCCTTCAGGGACTACAATGACAAACCCGTCAACGTACCTCATCTCCGAGGCTCCTTCCTCGCAAGTCAACTCTTTCCGGGCGCAAAGACACGGGCAAAATATCGGTGAATTCGCCTGAGAAAAAACAGGACCGTTACCGGGATCCGAGATAGCAATGCCAGTCTAAGGCCGGTTCACCCTCCACCTCCGGGCGTCCTCCCGAGAGGCCGGGGAGGGGCATCTGGAACCCGCCGACAATGGGGGGAGCGGGGCAATTGTTTTGGTTTATAAGCGGCAATCGGCGCTCCGGCGGAATCGAGGCAACCGGTAATAATGCCACCTTCTGAATTTCCTGTCCGGTCTGATTAGAGATCATGGCACCGTACTTATACACCATATATGGCACGGTGGGAATAGGTAGTTTTACCTAATTTTTAGCGAGATGCCAGGTATTTATTGAGCGGCGCGAATAAAAAGGCGAGACAGTCTACAATTTCGCCTTGCCAACAGGCTGGAACCGCATGGCCGACCAGGTATCGTCAATAGCAATCATGGCGACGCCGGCCATGCCAAATTTGGCCATTTCCGCCCACAAAATATACCGGTTCACGTCAGCGGGAATTTTAGAATTATCCGACGAATAAGAAACCCATAAATAACCGCCGGGCTTCAATGCCCTCAGGATTTTCGGTAACTGAAGCAGGAATTCCAGCTTCCCGGTGACAAACACCTGGATAAAATCAAGGCTTGCCCTGATCGAAATATCATCCATAACCGGGATCCCTATCCGATCCAGGTAATCCGGCGGGGCGTTCAGAATGGCGGCTTGATACTCCCTTTTGAAGAGCAGTTTTTTAATTAATTCTTCGTCCACTGAGCCAGCATATTACGCCGCGCTTTTTGAGTCAACGAAAAAGAGGAGTAAATTGAAATTGTGACGATAAACATCAAGAGGGCTTACGAAACGTCCGAAAAATCAGACGGTTACCGCGTCTTGGTGGACCGGTTGTGGCCGTGCGGGATCTCCAAAGAAAAGGCCGGAATCGACCTCTGGCTCAAAGAGGTGGCGCCAAGTACTGAACTCAGGAAATGGTTCGGACACGATCCGGAGCGCTGGCCGGAGTTCCAGTCCAAATACCGGACTGAACTAAAGAACCACAAGGACCTGTTGGAACAGCTGAAGCAGGTTGAAGTTGACCACAAAACGATGACCCTGGTTTATGCCGCCAGAGACGAGAGCCGCAACGAAGCCGTTGTTTTGAAACAGGTGTTGGAGGGCTCAGTTTGAGGGTTACCGGGGCTGCTTCTGAATCGCCCGCATAAATGCCAGGAGTCCTCGCATTATTTCGAGTGGAGAAGGCGGATTACCGGGGATCTTGAAGTCGACGGGAAGGATTTTTTCGGCGGCGCCGAGAACCGCATAACTGTCTTTGATTAAACCGATGCCGCAGGCATCGTCACCCACCGCCACCACCCAACCCGGCTGCGGCATCGCGTCGTAGGTTTTTTTGGCTGCCTCCGCCATGGCCATGGTAACCGGACCGGTGATAATGATGACATCGGCGTGCCGAGGCGAAGCGACGAAACTGACGCCGAAGCGTTCGATGTCGTAATGCGGCGTCCCCAGGTTATTGAGTTCGATCTCAACGGCGTTGTCCGATCCGGAATCCACCTCGCGGATAGCCAGGCTGCGCCCGAAAACCCGGGCGATCTCCTTTTTAAGCTCCAGCCCGGCCTTTTCGAATTCCTCATTTTTAAAAGCGACCTTGCCGGCGAGCTTCGGCGAAAGGATATTATTTATCAGGCTCCTGGTGCTCATAGATCGTTACCCGCGTAGGACAGATTCAGGCTTTTGTTGATCAGGGGAAAGTCCGGCACGATGTTGCCGATGACGGCGTGCTGGATAGCCAGCCAGTTGCAGAACGAAGACGTCCTGATCTTCCAGCGGTCGATTCGGCCGTCTTTGAGGCACACCCAGTGCAGGTTCTGTCCCCGCGCAGCTTCGACCAAGGACAGGGCGTAACCATTTTCCGGGCGGCACTCAACCATCACCGCTCCAGACGCAGTTTTCTCGATAATGTCGCCGATCAGGCGCAATGACTCCTCGATCTCTCCGGCCTTTACCTGGAACCGGCTCAAGACATCGCCGGATTCCCCCGTCTCAACCTCAGGCTTGAATTCTTCGTATAATCCATAAGGGTGATCGACCCGGGTATCAATAGCCGTACCGGCGGCGCGGGCGGTGGGCCCGGTCAGGTTGAGCGGCGCCGCCAGCTCCCGTTTTACTATGCCGGTAGTCTCGAAGCGGTCGATAACCCAGGCCGAATCATAAACACCGTCCAGGGCTTCGTTGAATCGTGCCGAAAAAGACAGGGTATACCGCCTGAGGTTTTCGAGATCATCTTGCGCCGGATCCCGGGCGCAGCCACCGGGCACGATGAAACCCTTGAGGAAACGCGAGCCGGTGAGTCCGGCGTTCCAGCGTAAAATCTCTTCTCGCAGTACAAAGAACGGAGCCGCCCCCACCGGGTAAGCCACATCCACCGACATGCCGGCCAGGTCGCCGAGGTGGGAGTAGATTCGTTCGAGTTCAAGCGCAATCATCCGCAACTGCCAGGCGCGACGCGGGATGCTGACCCCGGCAATGTTCTCTATAGCCATGGCGAAGCCGCAGGCGTTGGCAGCGCTTTCGTCGCCGGAAACCGTCTCCGCCAGTTTAATAACTTCATCCGGGGGCTTGCCTTCGGCCAGCTTCTCGATGCCGCGGTGCTTCCAGAAATGCCGGATCTCCAGGTTGAAAATGGTCTCGCCGATGACGCTGAACCGGAAATGCCCCGGTTCGATAATGCCTGCGTGAACCGGTCCGACAGGGATCTCATAAACCCCTTCGCCGGAAATTTCCTTGAACCGGTATTCGCGCTCCGGCGTAATTTTGGACGGTTCCTGGCGGCGGCCGTCGAAGGATTTCAGGAGGGGATGGAAATCGTCGCCGTACACCTCGTGGAGAAATAGTCTCCTGGTGTCGAACGCGCCCGAAAACTCGATGCCGAAACCGTCCGTTACTTCGCGCTGGAAATAGCTGGCGATGGGGTACTCCTGGGCGATCGAGATCGCCCGGTTGCCGACCAGCCTGACCTCAAGGACAAAAAGGTCCTTTGCGCCTCGCCTTTCGAAGCAATAGAACAAGGTGAAGCCTTCGGCCGAAAAATCCTGCGCCGCCCAAAGCCCAATCAGCACCACATCTTTTTGCGTTTTTAAAACCGACACCGCTTCCACCAGGGCGACGACGCTTATGGACAGGTGGATTTCACCACCGGACCCCCTGCGGCTGCGGCTGTCGAAGCCTTTTTGGTAGAGATGGTGTTCAACTAAAGATGTCAGGTTTTGCATATCTTACAGACCCAGGTCAGAAACGATGGTACTCAGGATGCTATTGAGCCAACCGGGCAGATAGAGCCCGAGGGCGAACAATGCCAGGAGCGTCAAAATTATCGGGGCTTTCATGGTCATCGGGGTGGGGTAAGGCTGGATGGTTTCGTCATCCGGCTGGGAAAACGCCCTGACGAGGTAATAGCCGAAACCGGCGGCGACCAGTAAAAACCCGGCCAGCACGGCGATGAACAGGGGTAACGCCTGGGAAGCCATGATCGAAAGAATATTGAACTTGGCCAAAAATACGGGCAGCGTCGGGGTGCCGATGGCCGCGGCTGAGCCGAGGATCAAACCCCAGGCGGCCAAAGGTTGCAGCCGGAAGGGGCTCTTTACGGCAAAGAACTTATTGGAATTGTACTGGCGGTGAAAAATGCCGGCGGAGAAAAAAAGCAGCGCTTTCACCAGCGCATTCCCGGCTTTGTGGAATAATGCCCAGAACAAGGCGACCGGCGAGCCCAAGCCGATGGCGACGAGGATCAATCCGGCTTGCTCCACACCGGAAAAGGCGATGACCTTCTTGGTGTTGGTGCGGGCGATGAGCGCCAGGGCGGCGATGAAAATGCTGATGGCGCCGAAGCTGATAAGCAGCGGATTCAGGAAATTGTCATCGCCGGCGCGGTGGCCTATGGCATACAAGCGGATGATGGCGTACAACCCCAGGTTGAGCACCGCGCCCGAGATAACCGCCACCACCGAAGGCGCCCTGACATAGACGGTGGGGAGCCAAGTATGAAAAGGAACGATAGCCGCCTTGGCGGCGAAACCGATAAACAGCAGCACGAAGGCGAAGGTGTAGAGCTTGGGCGGGATGGCGGAAGCCGCCGACATCAGGTCGGTCCAATTCAGGGTGCCGCCCGGCACCGCGGTCCGCGACAAGGCGAATAACACGATGACGCCGATAAAGGCGAAGAGCATGGCGGTCGAGGTCACGAAAACGTACTTGAGCGCCGCGGTGATATTCTCCCTGGCTTTCAATGTCACCAGGAGGACAACCGACAACAGGGTGGAAAGCTCGGCGAAGATCCACATCAGGGCGATGTTGTTGGCCAAAAAGCCCAACACCAGCACCAGGGGCAACAGGGCGAAAGAGCCATAGAACAGGCCGAGAAGCGACCTCTCTATTTCTCCCCGATCAAGCAGCGATGCCAGGTAACCCCGGGAATAGACCGCCGATAAAAGGAACAGAACCGAGGTGATCAATATCTCATACGCGCCGAAGGTGTCGGCGAAGAGATAATGGTTGCCGACCAGATAACGAGGCAGATCAGTGGCGACCAGCCACACCGCCAGACCTGAATAAATGATCGACTCGGCGATGAGGAAGCTGTTAAGCAGTCGTCCATCGGTCTGAGGACGGAAACGGCCGAGTAAGAACGACGCCGCGGCGATCAGCAGCGCCGGGGCCGCAAAGCCGACAATGATCAGGAATTCCATCAGTCTTCCGACTCCAGGCCGAGCTGGCTCAGCCGCTTGTGGAAGGCCTCCACCGACGAATCGATGCCGAAAGCCAGGACCGTGGACAGGACGATGATCATCAGCAGGTCAACCACGATCAACACCTCAATGATGAAAGGCATCTCGGCGATGAACAGCGAAAAAAGAAGCACCCCGTTTTCCATCGTGAGGTAACCGATGATCTTGGTAACCACCTTGCGCCGGCTCACGATAACCAGCATGCCCATCAATGCCAACGAGACGCCTATAATCGCGCCCAAAAGGAACAACGGGCCGACATCGAGCGAGGCTGAGAATACCCCGAAGGCCTTATAGACTACAAAAAACAGCGCCGCCGACATGATGATGGAACCGATCGGCGTCAGGTAACGGAACTCCAGGTCCCGCTTTATGGGCATCACCGCCAGCAGACGGCGCAGGAACATCGGGATGATAATCACCTTGGAAATTATGGTCAGCAGCGCCATCAGGAGCAGGCTCAGGGTGGACTCCCGGGAGAACAGTACCAGGGCTATTGCCGCGAGTATGCCCGACTGCAGGGCGTAGATCGAAAAGAGCGACGTCAGGGACCGCTGGGTGATGATCAGCGCCGCGCTGCCGATCAGGAACACCAGCAGTATCTTGATGATGTCATCGCCAAATACGGTATCTGTCATGCCAGTAACTCAAAAACGATTGTCGCGAAGGAAAAGAACAGCGCCAGCATAAAAAAGCTGGGCAGGCGGAACAACCTGATCTTGGCCATCATCGATTCAAAAACTCCAACGACTATGGAAAAGGTCAGAACTTTGGCGGCGAAACTCGCCATTGAAACGGCGATCGGAACGATCCCGGCATTCGAGGCAAGCCCCACCGGCCAGACGATGTTTATCAATAGCGCCATCAGGATGGTCTGCTTGACCCCCTGCGACAGTTCCATTAGCGCCAGCTTGGGCCCGGTCTGTTCCAGGATCATGGCTTCATGGATCATGGTCAGTTCAAGGTGCGTCTCAGGATTATCGACGGGAACGCGGGCGGTCTCCACTATGATGACGATGAACAGCGAGAAGGCCACCAGGATAAGCGTAGGATACTGGGCCAGCGACCCGTTGAGAGTGGTGGCGAACATTTCCGGGATATCGGTGGACTTTAGGACGAATGCGAGGGCCGCGACCGAGGTGATCGTTACCGGCTCGATAATGGCCGACAGGCTCATTTCACGGGACGAACCCATGCCGCCGAAGGTCGAACCGGCGTCCAGTCCCGCCAGCGCCATGAAGAATTTGGCAGTCACCATCAGGTATAAGAAGAGAATGATGTTGCCGATCCCCGAAACCTGGGGAAGGAAAACGACCGGCACCATGACCGACGCCGCCAGCAGGAAACCGATATTAAGGTATGGCGCCAGGCGCATGATGAAGGATGAGTTCGGAGAGTAGACTATCTCCTTTTTGAACAGCTTGAAAAGGTTGTAGTAACCCTGCAGGAGCGGGGGGCCGACGCGTCCCTGGGTGTAGGCTTTGACCTTCTTGATCAGCGTCATAGCCAGCGGCGAAATCGCCACCACGAAAATGGTGTTCAAAAGAAGATAAAGAACCGTGTTCAAGATCACAGCAGTTGTCCTACTGCCAGGAGGATAACGACCACAACGGCAAAAACGTACATGACATTGGCGTCAAGGTCAACGTTGTGGAGCCTGGAAATAAAGGAGGCTATCCGCTTGACGAAAAGGGCCGTCGGCAGGTAGATACGTTCCTCGAAGAACTGCAGGGTATGCACCTCGCCTGAACCGCCCGAGACTATCGCTTTGTCTTTATCGAAAAACTCGCGCTTACCGGTTTTCCTGGTGCGGAAGATCGGACTGAAGATGGTGATTATCGGTTCGGAGAACCCGGAGGCGGTGTACTCCATCTTGCTCGTCTGGGTGTGGATGCCGCAGCCCCAGGTTTCGGAGACTCGGGCTTTGGCCTCCGACCGGCGTAACGCGAGTACCGCCAACCAAAATACGGCGGCGGCGATGAGGCTGACCGGCAGGACGTTAGGTAATGGCAAGTCCAGACCGATTGCCCTCAATATCTGGTAGCTGAAAACGCCCAGGATGATACAAGCCGCGGCCAGAATGCCGGGGCCGACAAGCATGGCGCGGGGCGCTTCACGGGCATGCTCCGCTTCGCGCGACCGGGGCAGGGCCAGGAAGACGGCGCCGAATGCCTTGACGAAACAGGCGGCCGCCAGGGCGCTCATCAAGGCAAAACCGGCCAGGGCGGTGAACAGCAGTACCGCCGTCAAAGGGCTGGGCACCTGAAAGGCGCCGAGGTAAGCCTGGAAAAGCATCACCTCCGACGCAAAACCGTTGAGCGGAGGTAAAGCCGAAATGGCAGCCGAGCCGATGAGGAATATCGCCGCCGTAACTGGCATGGTTTTCACCAGACCGCCCATCTCCTCGATGTTCCGGGTATGGGTGGCAGCCACCACCGAGCCCGCCGTCATGAACAGCAGGCTCTTGAATATGGCGTGGTTCAGGGTATGGAACAACGCGCCGAAAAGCGACAGGTCGGCCAGGGTGTTCAGGCTATAGTGGCTGAAGATGACCCACAGGCCGAGGCCGATGACGATGATGCCGATATTTTCGATGGAGTGAAAAGCCAGCAATTTCTTGAGGTCATGTTCCTTGAGGGCATAGATGACGCCCAGAACCGCCGATACGGTGCCGAAGACCAACAACAATGTTCCCCACCACAGGTCAGGCGACAGGACATCGAGGAGGACGCGGATCAAGCCGTAGATTGCTACCTTGATCATCACCCCGGACATCAGCGCCGAGATGTTGGACGGGGCGGCGGCGTGGGCGAAGGGCAGCCACTTGTGGAAGGGAATGATGCCAGCCTTGGTGCCAAAGCCGATAAAGAAGGCAATGAAGATTATTCCTGCCGTCGACAGGGTGAGGCCGCCGGCTGACGCGATATCGAAGCTCCCGGTGTAGCGGTGCAAAAGGAGAGCCCCCAATAAGAGGAATAATGTCGAAAACTGGGTCATCACCAGGTAGTAAATGCCGGCTTTAACGGTCTCCGCCTTCTCCCGGTCAAACATGACCAGGAACAATGAGGACAGCGACATCAGCTCCCAGAAAAAAATGAACCCGAAGAAGTTGGCCGAAGCCACCACCAGCACCATCGACAAAATGAAAACGGACATGGCCGCCACCGACATGTCGCGCCGTGCCTGGCTACCCGTGTGCTCGATGTATTTGAGCGAGTAAATGGCGACACAAGCGGCAACGGAACTGACAATCAGGATGAAGAAAGCGGCGAGCCGGTCGAGGTGAAACGCGATCCCGAGTTGCGGTGTGAGCGAATAAATCCGGAAGGTGAGGTCGGAGTCGTCAGCGAGGATGACAATGGACGCCGCGATCCAGGCAAGGGCGCCGGCCATCACGAGGCCCAAGGCGAAACGGCGCCCGCTGCCCCTTTCCCGGCTCCCGGTGACCGACGTC
This sequence comes from Dehalogenimonas formicexedens, assembly GCF_001953175.1. Lineage (NCBI taxonomy): Bacteria > Bacillati > Chloroflexota > Dehalococcoidia > Dehalococcoidales > Dehalococcoidaceae > Dehalogenimonas > Dehalogenimonas formicexedens. The sequence continues at coordinate 1,773,421 of NZ_CP018258.1, forward strand.
AGAGCCGCCAGCACCATCGCCGCCCCACCGCCGAGGAATAGCCCCTCTATCATTTTGTTTTAATGTCCGTGCGACGCCGCGCCGGTTCCGGTGAAAAGTAAAAGGAAGCCCCCTTGGACTTCCTTGCGCGTCGTCTTGTGTTGATGGTTGATTATTCTAGGCATCCGCTACTGAGGTGTCAAGGGAAAAATCATTCGACAAGAGCCGCCTCAGGGTGCGGTATTCCTGTGTAATCGACGGGAAATGGTATATTATCCGGAAATGTCAAAAAAGACGCGGCCCGGAATTCCCGGCGGTAAATCACCCGGCAATCCCGGCTATCCCGACGCCGTACCGAGCCTCGATCTCCACGGACTCACCGTGGTTGAAGCGCTGCCGGAAGTAGATGAATTCCTGCATTCATCGTTCCGGGCGGGATATTTCAGGGTGAGAGTCATCCACGGCAAAGGCACCGGCGTCCTCAAGCTCGAGGTCGCCCGCTATCTCGCCACCCATCCGCTCGTCCTGCGCTACCAGTCTTCCGACTCCTACCACGGCGGCTCGGGCGCCACCGAAGTCGACATCACCAACCGATGAAAAAGGGGATGCTCTACGCATCCCCTTTTTTCTTTATCGCCTTTCCGGGCAGAGCCTAAACAGCGGCCGTAACGGGTTCTGTTTCCGCGACCCTGACGCGGCCGGCGATCGAGGTCAGGAATTCAACGATCGTATCGGAGGGATTGATGTGCGGCGGTTTCAAATGCGCCAGTTCAGCGCCGCCGGCCTGCTGCTTCATTTTGTACAATTTGAAAGCCCCGTGCGGCAGTACAGTGGCGTCAATGGGTTGAAGGCCGGTGAACTCTTCCAGTTCGGCGTACGGGGTATCGAGTTTCTTGAGTTCCGAGTGTATGGCCGACGCTACTTCCTGCGCCGTCCTGGTTTCATGGCGTTTCAATTCAACGTAAACATGAAGCTCAGGCTTGTCACCCACGACCTCCTTGCGGGCGGTCCAGTCTTCATACTCTATTCCGGAGTTTTCAAGCGCCTGCCAGATAACCTTTTCGGAAAGCCTGGTGAAGCCCGCGATATCTATCTGGTCGTCCAGCCTGGTCAGGAACCTCATTTGCGGGATGTCGATATCAAGCTTGTCGTTCCGCAGCGCGGTGATCTCTACCAGGTGACCCAGGCGGTACCGGACAAAGGCGCCTCCGTGTAGATTGGTGATCACCAACTCATACTTACCGGGCTTGAGTTCATCCATCAGGAAAGTCTCAGGCTGATAGGTTGGATCCTGCCAGCACTTAACGGCTTCGGCTTCAGGGATGAATTCAAAAAAGTTCATATGGGGTACGAAAGTCATGCCTTCGTGATCCCAGGTCTGCATGGCGATGATGGGAGCCTCGGTGCATCCGTGGAAATCAAGGGGGTACTGGCCCCACATATCTTTAATCTTATCGCGGAAGACGTCGCCATCGATGCCGTAGGTGATCAGCCCCTTAAGCTTCCAGAGATCCTTGGGCAGCATCTGGCGTCCTGCCAGTTTGGAGACCACCTTGCCTTTTATCAGCCGCGCCAATGTCCTGGGCTGTTTCACCAGTTTCTTGATATCCACGGAACCGCCGCTGTGCTTGAACCTCTCACCGATGGCGTAGGCGACGCTGGACATGGACAGAACCCAATCCATGCCGTGGTCCAGCCCCATCTTGAACCCGGTGTTTATCCGGTCTTCGAACGAAACCTGCTCGGCTTCCGAAACAGGAGGCAGGAAATCGAACATCTCGTGGGGGAAAACGCGGGTCATCGTGCCGGTAGCGTAGGGCGGCGGGGCCATCCCGTAAAGGACGCGGTCACCGGGGCGGATCTTGATGTCATATCTCTTGGTCGCCGCGGAGAAGAAGGACAGCGCGAACACCAGGGCTTCGGTCTCGTCAAGCATCCTGGCGGTCACCGGCGCCCAGCGGTAGGAATACTCAGCGCTCTTGCCGGAAGTATACTGCCACAGGATAGGCTTGCGCGGCAGAACTTCCCAGCGCCGTTTCAGGAGGTAAGGGGCGTAGTCCTCGTAGCTGGTCAACGGCACCATCCTTCGGAATTCTTCAACGCTGGTCGGGTTGGCACCCTTCAGGATGCCTTTGCCGAGCTGGCAATTTTTCAGTAGTTCCAGTTGCTCCATGAGCAACCTCTTCTGGATACCCATGAACTCCGGGAGCGAAAGGTCGATGAAGCCGCAGCAGCGGTCCCACATTTCATCGTATTTACCCTGGCGGAATAACTCAGATAGCTGGCTCACGTTTAGACCTCCGGTACCTTATTTTGTTTCAATCCTTCGATGAAGGCGGTAACACTTTTTTGATTGGGCAGCAACATCGGGGTCGTCTTCCGATATTCCGAATATCCGGAAAACATCCGCGGGAAGATTTTCCGATCCTGAAGATAAACAAGGACCAGGGACAGGATTGTCCAGGCTAGACCGGCCTGGAATGCCAGGACCGACCGGGAACCGATTACCAGCCCGGCCATCGAAAGGGCGAAAAAAAGAAGCCAGGGATGGCGGACAAGGGCGTAGATTCCCCTGGTCACCAATTGCCCGCTGGTTCCCGATTTGATATAGGTGTCGCCCGCCGGAAGAGCAAAGTAGAGTGAATAGGCCATAAGCGAGATCGAGACCATAAAAACGATCCAGCCTGCCATCGACATCCAACCGGAAAGGCCGAATTTAACGCCGGTCACGGCGACCATTACCAAAGAGATGGCAATGAGGGCGGTGCCGCAAAAAGAAAGGATCGGTTTCAGGAAGGGCATTTTTTTCATGGACGCCAAGTCCAGGAGGTGCATCAGGAGGAACCCGGCGGAGCCCATTAGAATGTATTTCATAGTATTTTCGGGAAACACTATGACATTCGTACGGGGCGATTGGAAGGTATTAAGTACTAGAACAATGTTCTAGTCAAAGCTAGGTCACGAATAAAAAAATTCCCCCGGAATCCGGGGGAAGCAGGGGGCGCGGCGCTTATTTTCTATTTTCTTCGGTTTTGCTATTTCCACTTGATCTTGACTTCCCGGCCTTCTTCCGGGATGTCCTTGTTGGCTTCTTTATCAAGACCGGCCATCTTGCTGGTGATCTCTTTCAGGTCGATGGGACCATCCTTGCCAAGCTCAAGCCCGTACCCGATGAAAAAATCAACGAAGCTCTTGAGGAGCTTCTTGGTATCTTCCTGGAAGCCGGCCATCTCGTCCTTGAGGGCATACTTGTAGCTCTCCTTGTTGAGCATCTTGGCGACATCGGCTTTTACGGCTTCGAGATCTTCTTTGGTGACGACACCGGCAGGAGAGGGAGTGCCCTTCAGGTGGCTTTCGATCAGGAAATCGATGAACTCAGCCTGAGAGATGTCCCCCCGGTTATCATCGATTTTCTTGACCAGTTCGGCTGGCAAGATGAGCATGCGTTTTTCGGTCATATCAGGCTCCTGTCTGGGGCGTCTCTTCGCCGTCGTCTTTGAGATTGAGGGTGTCGAGGATCTCGTCGATGTTGCGCAAAAGACTAAGCCCCTTCTTGGTTACCCGATAGGCGACCGAAGGATTGCCCAGCTTTACTCTGTCGATCAGTTCCCGCTCGACCATGAAGTTAAGGTACTTCTGAAGCTGAAAATAGCTCATGTTGACGGAGTACATGATCTCCGTCTTGCCTGCTTCGCCCAAGCGTAGCATATCGGCAATTATTTCGATACTCGACCGTCGGCGGTCTAATCTCATTCGTACTTCCAGAGAACCAAAGTTCTGTCCGTATCCAGATTAACTAGTACTATTATACTACCCAAGTCAAGGGCTGAGGGTGTATGATATGCCCAACGCTGAAAGCCCCTTCAGGAGCCGCGAATGAAAGCTGACGAACTACTCCGGGCGATGGTCAAGGTCGGAGCTTCCGACATGCACCTGAAAGTACCCAATCCCCCCGTTTTCAGGATCGACGGTATCCTAAAAAGACAGCCCCAATACCCCTGCATCAACGCCGCCGACATGGAGCGCCTGATGAGGGAAATGACCACACCTCAACAGCAGGAGACTTTTTACGCCACCAAGGAACTGGATTTCGCAATCTCCGTTCCCGACGTCTCCAGATTCAGAGTCAACATACTCTTTCAACGCGGCACCATCTCCATTGCCGTTCGCATGGTGCCCTTTCAGATCATGACCATCGACATGCTGAACCAGCCGACGATATTCAAGAGCCTGATCATGAAACCCAGGGGACTGATTCTGGTCACCGGGCCGACCGGTTCCGGGAAATCGACGTCCATGGCCGCCATGCTGCAGCACCTCAACGAAAACAGAAACTCAAGCGTCATCACCATCGAAGATCCCATCGAGTACGTCTTTCAGGACAACAAGTGCATCATCGCCCAACGCGAACTGGGCGGAGACACCAACTCCTACCCCATTGCGCTGCGCCACGCCCTGCGCCATGACCCTGACGTAATTGTTGTCGGTGAGATCCGGGATGTCGAAAGCCTGACCACGGCCATCGCCGCCGCCGAAACCGGGCACCTGGTACTGGGCACGCTCCATACGATCAATGCCGTCCAGACGGTCGACCGCGTCATCGACATGTATCCGCCGGGCCAGCAGCACCAGATACGGCTTCAGCTGTCCCAGGTATTGGAAGCCATTATTTCCCAAACGCTGGTAATCCGGGCCAATGGCCGCGGGCGCGTCGGCGTTTACGAGATTCTGCTGGCGACGACCGCCGTCCGGAACCTTGTTCGCGAGGGAAAGACTTTCGAACTTCAGTCGATCATGCAACTCAACCGGCAAATGGGCATGCAGACCCTTGACCAGCACCTGGCCGAACTCGCGGCCAACGGCATCATCGCCAAAGAAGAAGCCTTGATGAAGAGCGATAGCCCCGAACGGCTGGAGCGTTTGATCGAGGAAGCTAAACGCAACGTCAAAGGCCCGGATCCCTTTAAACGCTGATTAGATTTTCCCGGGTAGTACATCTCAAGTTCGGTCGACTATGCGTGACTTTTAGACGAAGGGCTCACGTTTGGTGGCCGTTGACTTCTCGCTTCAGAATGGACATAATGTGCCATCGAATTCTTATACTCGGGGGATGGTGATTTTTGAACGCTTGGGCATTAATCCCCCTGGCCGCCAGCCTCATCTATCTTGTCCTGATCCTGCTCGTGATTCAGGACACCCAGCGTAAAGCAAACCGCTTTTTCGCCTATTTTCTCGGTGTCGCCGCTTTCTGGAGTTTCAGTTCATTCATGCTGGTGTTCAACCCGAGCGCCAGCCCCCAGCACCTTCAACTCTGGAACGAACTGGTAGTTACCGCCATCGCGTGGGTGAGCATCGCGTATTACCATTTCGTCAGAGTTTATAACGACAAAGCCGGCGGCGTATGGACATACCTGGGTTATGCCTTCACCTTGTTTATCCTGATCATGGCTCTTTCGGGGAATGTTGTCACCAACGTCTCCTTGGTAAACGGGTATTTATTCCATGATATACGACCTTGGGACCTTTTTATCGGCGCTTTCATCGCACCTTTTGTTGTTGCCGGATTAATTATGTTGATCAGCCGGTACCGGCATTCGACAGACCCGTTCGATCGCAACCGTTCGATCTACCTGATCATTGGTTCAGGGGCTCTAATTCTCCTTAGTTATGTCACCCCCTTTACACCGGCATTGGCCGGGTTAACAACCGATCATATCGGCAATATCATCAATGCCGCCCTGGTGACCTACGCTATCTCCCGGTTCCATCTCTTCGACATTAAACTGGTTGCCAGGCGCGGTTTGACGTTGCTTGGTTTGACGGCTGCCATCGCAGTAACGTACGGTGGTCTGAGCTTCATCCTGATCAAGCTTGGCGTTCCCAGTACAACCGTGGTGATCACCGCCGGTTTGATCGTGACTGCGGCGGCTCTGTCCGGCCGGTCGCTAGCCCATTTTATCAGCGTTTCAGTCGACCGCCTGTTCTATCAGGACACCTACCGTTACCGCCAGGACCTGCTGGATTTTTCGCGCAAGATGAGCCATATCCTCAACCTCGACGACCTGTCACACGCCTTACTCCCGGCTCTCACCAAAGCTCTCGGGGTGACCCACTCGGCGCTGCTGTTTCAGGACAACGCCGCCGCCGATTTCCTGGTCCAATATACCTACCCCGATAACCACGAGCTCAAAGGCAGCCTGCGCCTGCCGGTGGACAACCCCATCATCGAATGGATGGACCGGGAAGGAAAGCCGTTAACCCCCGCCCAGGTAGAATCTCTGCCTGAGTTCAAAGGGCTGTGGCAGATGGAAAAAGAGCAGCTTACGACCGCCAACCTGGCCATGCTCCAACCCATAAAAAGCCGTGAAAAACTCATCGGGCTCATCGCCGTCGGACCTAAACGCCGCGGGGGAGTATACACCACCGAAGACCTCGATCTGATCGACCGGATATCTTCTCAAGCGGGAGTGATCATCGAAAACGCCCAACTCTATATCCAGGCCACCATCCGTGCCAACACCGATGAGTTGACCGGACTATATAATCACCGCCATTTCCACGAGCGAATCGAGCAGGAGATCGGCCGAGGCAGCCGTTTTGGGATTACCTTCTCGTTGATCATCCTAGATCTCGACCTTTTCAAGGTCTATAACGACATTTACGGCCACCTGGCGGGCGATCAACTGCTGCGCAAGGTGGGAAAGCTCATCCAGTCTTCAGTGAGAACCATCGACCTGGCTTTCCGTTACGGCGGCGAAGAATTTGCCGTCCTTCTGCCGGAAACACGGATGGAGGATGCTCTTCGGGTCGCTGAACGCCTGCGGAAAGCCATAGAATCAAAATCGTCCTTCCGCGAGATGCCGGTAACCGCTTCACTGGGCATCGCCAACTGGCCTACCGACGGGGTAATGAAAGAAGAGATCATCCACCGGGCAGACACGGCGTTATACCGGGCTAAACAGACCGGCCGGAACCGTACCTGCGTCGCTTCGGACGGGCTAAAGCTGGTAAGCAACCCGAAAGAAGCTCCGGAAACGGAATCCCAGCCGAAGCCCCTTTCCATCATCTACGCCCTGGCCGCCACGGTAGACGCGAAAGACCACTACACTTACGGACACTCGAGAAAGGTTAGCGAATACGCCGTATCCCTTGCCGAGGCGTTGAAGCTTCCTGAAGACACCGTGCATACCATCCGCGCCGCCGGCTTACTGCACGATATCGGCAAGATAGGTGTGCCCGATTCGATCCTGACAAAACCCGGAGCCCTGGAACAGAAAGAGTGGGAGCCTATCCGTACCCATCCTGAACTCGGCGTGGAGATCCTGAAACACGTCGTGGACCTTTCCAAATGCTTGCCCGCCATCATGCACCATCACGAGAACTGGGACGGCACCGGGTACCCGCAACGGCTCAAAGGCGAGGCGATCCCGCTGGAAGCGCGCATCCTTTCCGTTGCCGACGCCTACGATGCCATTACTTCACCGCGGCCGTATCGCACCCAGCTGGCTCTCAAGGACGCGCTGGGCGAACTCAGGCGCTGTGCCGGAACCCAGTTCGATCCGGACCTGGTACCGGTATTCTGCGAACTGATGGAGCAAGGGGCTAAATCCGGTCCGGTCGCCCTGGACAGGCGCACCGAACCGCAGATTCCTCAGACTGAGGACTAGTCGGTAAACCCGGCCAGATAGGACGGATCCCGACAGGTGCGCTTGGGGGCAGGATTAAACCGTTATCAGGCTTGGGGAGGCCTTCCGGTGATAAATGACAGACTGAAATCGATCGCCCTGGCGGAATGGGTGATCGCCCCGATAGAGATCACGTCCACGCCGGTTTCAGCCACCGCCCTGACATTTTCGAGGGTGATACCCCCCGAGGCTTCCAGGCTGATGGAGGCAGGCACCATCTTCACCGCCTTTTTCATATCGTCGATGGCCATGTTGTCCAGCATGATGATGTCCGGTTTGCCCAGAATTGCCTGTTGAAGCTGCTCCAGGTTCTGGACCTCGATCTCAACCTTCATCCCTTTGGCGCCGGCCCGGGCCTTGGCAATGGCATCGGGTATGCTCACCCCTCTTGCGGCAAGGGCCACCAGGTGATTGTCTTTGATGATGATGCCGGAAGCCAGGTCCGGCCGGTGGTTCTGGCCACCGGCGGCATAAACGGCGTACTTTTCGAGGAGCCTCAAGCCCGGCAGCGTTTTGCGGGTATCGCTGATTTTAACATCCAGACCCTTGACCTTTTCTACGAATTGCGAAGTCGCCGTGGCGACGCCGGATAAATGCGAAAGGAAATTCAAGGCCACCCTTTCGGTTTTCAAGATGCTGGCCACCCGGCCGGTCACCAGCAGCACCGGTTCCCCGGCCTTGGCTTTTTGTCCATCGGGAATATTTACCTTGATCTGGAGAGTCTGATCAACCTTCATAAAGGCGATCCGGGCAATCTCCCCGCCGCAGACTACCGCGGGTTCTTTGGCAATGATGCCCGCCGTACCGCCCATGTTCTGGGGGATAACCAGTTCAGTGGTGCGGTCACCCCGGCCTAGATCCTCGGCCAAGGCCACGTCAATGATCTGTTCTATCTGAGCCTGGGTTGCCATCTGTTCCTCCTAATTCCCGCTGTTGATAACTATATGGCGCCGCCACTTATCCGAAGTCCAGGGAAAGTCGGCGCGGAAATGGGCGCCCCGGCTTTCCTCGCGGTACAACGCGGCCTCGGTCACCAGTCTCCCGCAAGTGACCAGGTGACGAATTTCGTAATCTTCCCGTGAAACCGGCCCGGGCGCTGATGCCTGCCAGTTCGCAAGTAATGCCGCGGTCTCGGCCAGGCTTGCTCCGTCACGGATGATCCCGGCATGCCGCCACATGGTCTCCTGGATGCCTTGTTTCCCGGGTAAAGATACTACCGTACCGGACTTGGCTTCGGCAAGCTTCCGCCGCTGGGCGGGCGCCATGGTCAGGGATTCTCCACCGCCAACCGAATTTTCGATAATTCGATGGGAAAACACAAGCACCTCGAGCAAAGAATTTGATGCCAGGCGGTTGGCGCCGTGGACTCCGGTGCAGGAGACCTCCCCGGCGGCGTAAAGCCCGGCAACTGAACTGGCGCCCCAGGCATTGACCCGGACGCCGCCGATCATATAGTGGGCGGCGGGCGCCACCGGAATCAGGTCCCGGGTAATATCCAGCCCCTGCTCCAGGCAGTAGTGATAGATCTGGGGAAAACGCGCCAATACGTGAGTCGGCGCCAAATGGGTGACATCCAGGTAGACATGATCGGCGCTTGTCTTGGTCATCTCCGAAACGATAGCCCGGCTGACCACATCCCTGGGGGCAAGTTCGCCCCTGGCGGCGTAGTCCGTCATGAAGCGCCTGCCTTCCTGGTTACGCAGGATGCCGCCTTCTCCCCTGACCGACTCCGAAATCAGGAAAACCGGGACTCCGGGAAGCTTAAGCGCGGTGGGATGAAACTGGAAAAACTCCATATCCATAATGTCCGCCCCGGCTTCATAGGCCAGGGCTACGCCGTCGCCGGTGGCAACGGTTGGGTTCGTGGTCAGGCTGAATAACTGGCCGGCGCCGCCGCTGGCAAGGATTAGGTGGCGGCATAGCAACGTCTCACGCTGGCCGGTAAGGACATTCAAGGTCTCCAGCCCCGCGGTTTTACCGCCGTCAACGATGATCCTGGTCGCCAGGCAGTGTTCAAGTACAGGGATATCCGCCGCCCGTACCCGGGCGGAGAGAGTTTCTTCGATGTACCGGCCGGTGGCGTCGCCGCCGGCGTGGAGAATCCTGGGCACCGAATGCGCCGCTTCCAGGGTCAACGCGACCTCGCCCTCGATGGTGTCAAACGGGACACCGAGTTCGATCAGGTCTTTTATCCGGGGCGCCGCTTCGGAGGCGAGGATCCGGACCATAATCTCATCGGACAGGCCGGCGCCGGCGGACATGGTGTCCTTGAAATGGAGCTCGGGCGAGTCTCCCGCCCCCACCGCCGCGGCGATGCCGCCCTGGGCGAAGCGGGTGTTGCATTCTTCGATGCTGCCCTTGGTGACGATGAGGACCGAGCCGTATTTCCGGGCCAGGAGGGCGCTGTACAACCCGGCGATGCCAGAACCGACGATGATGTAATCGTAAGACGCCAATCGGCCTCCGAAGAATGTGCCCGGCGAGAGCAGGCTATCCCGCCCCTCGACCACGGAAGTTGCCTAGGGTTGAACCGAGACTTCTTCTTCCTGCTTCATCGCCACGCCGCCGCGGACCAGACGAAGCATGGCGCCGGACTCGGTCTTGATGACGACGCTCTTTTCATCGATGGCTTCGATAACCCCGAAGATGCCGCCGATGGTAATGATCTTATCGCCGCGCTTGAGGTCAGCCAGCATCGCCTGCTGGGACTTGGCCCGCTTCTGTTGCGGCCGGATGATCAGGAAATAGAACATGACGAACATGAGGACCATAAAACCGACGAGGGTTACCGTGTCGCTGGTCATTTATTCTCCTTTAATGTTTCAACCGGGTCTCCCTGGAGCGACCAGGGCCCCGATTTTGTTATTTTAACCGGTACCAATCGGCCTTTGAGATCGGAATTGGACACCTGGTCACGTTTGCCCTTAAAGAATACAAGTTTACCACTTCGTTCCCGGCCTCGCCACTTGTCCCTGCCCTCCCCTTCCACCAGGACTTCGACTACCGAGCCTACCAGCCCCGAATTTATTTCTGTCGCCAGTTTTGTTTGGAGCGCTTCGAGATCCGCTAACCGTCCCGCTTTCTCCTCCCTGCTCACATCGTCAGGGAATTTCTCCGCTGCTTCGGTGCCGGGGCGGGGTGAATAAGCCGCCAGGTGGACGGCATCGAACCGGATGTCTTCGATCAGGCGGCGGGTGTTAGCGAACTGTTCGGCAGTCTCGCCGGGGAAGCCGACGATGATATCGGTGGTCAGGGAAATGCCGGGGACTTTGTTTCTTATCGATTCAACAAGCGTCCGATAGTCCGAAATCCTGTAACCCCGCCGCATCCTCGCCAGTATTTCATCGTCACCCGCTTGTGCCGGCAGATTGAGCGACGGGCAGACTTTGTCGAGGGTAGCCATAGCTTCGATAAGCCGGGGGCTCATATCCTTGGGATGGTTGGTCAGAAAACGAATACGTTTTAGCCCCTTGACCCCGTTCAGCGCTAGAAGCAAATCGGCAAGGTCCGCCGGTTGTGACAGATCGTGTCCGTAGGCGTTCACATTCTGCCCCAGGAGCGTCACTTCGCGGGCGCCACGGTTTACTAATTCAGCCACCTCAGAAACTATGGCATCGAGGGGTCTCGACGTCTCCCTGCCGCGGCGGTAAGGCACGATACAATACGAACAAAAGTTGTCGCAGCCCTGAATGATCGGGACATTGACCGAAACTCCCGGCTTCTGGGGCAGGATGTCCGCGGGCAATCGGTCAAGGAAATCAGGCATCGCTCCGGCGGAAAAGAAGTAATCAACCATGGGGTACTGTTTTTTCATCAGTGCCAGGTCTTCTTCGACCATGCAGCCGGTGAGCGCGATTTTCATCGAGGGGTTTTGATTCTTGAGCCGCCGGAGCAGCGACAGCCTGTTGGTGATGCGATCCTCGGCTCCTTGCCGCACGGCGCAACTGACTAAAAGGACAAGATCGGCGGTCTCGGCGGAATCGACGGGGGAATAGCCCTTTTGACAGAGGATGCTTTCCAGGCGTTCTGACTCGGCCTGGTTCATTTGGCACCCGATAGTGAAAATAAAATAATTCGGCATGTTATCTATTTGGAACTAGCAGGCGATAGGCCAAGGAGACTAATAAAGAAATAATTATGTCAAGAAGTATAGCATAAAAGAGCCCCTGGTTGCAGCTTCGATACTCGGAATTGTGATTCGAATTCTGAAAATTGATATGTTTTTGGGTAACGAATCGGGTGCCTTCAGAAGGGGCAATAACTATTCAGGACGTTCATCGTATTTCGAAGTAGTAAACAAATTCGGTAACCCAATTCCGTAGATCCCTTCGAGAGAGCCAATCAGCCTTCGCCTGGGGGATGCCAAGCGTTTCATGCCGTTTCGGGAGGTTATTCCTAAAATAATTCCCAATGCGCCCGCACTTTCCACATCTTCATCACCAGAATTTCACGAATTTTCGTATATCTCTCGAGCGAAACAGGCAAAAATTCTAACAGTGATTAGTTCTTTGGGACGATGATATCGTATAAGACATGTGATATATATGATCTCAATGTCCTGCTTCCTATATAAATAAGGACATAATGGAGTCTGTACACCTGATCCAGTATAAAAGTTTCCTGTAGTACCTCAATAGGGGCTTAGAAAATAGTAATAGAAAGGATAAAAGAATGTTCTATCACTCTACTGTCTCCCGAAGGGATTTTATGAAAGGAATTGGCCTGACTAGTGCCGGAATAGGAGTGGCCTCAGCAACAGCTCCCATATTCCATGACTTAGATGAATCGATGGATGGTTCGTCGAATTTCAAAAAGCCCTGGTGGGTTCGCGAAGTTGCCCAGCCGACCGCTGAAGTAGACTGGAACTCCATGACCTATTTCGATAGCCGACAGACCATGTTCAATAATGACGCCTTTATTAAAGTCATCGGTTTAGCCAAACTACAGGAAATTGCCAAGATCAATGAGGATAATACTAAAAAATGGATTCAGGAAAACAAACCCGGGGCTACATTACGCGATGTAGCCTTGAATAACGCCACTGGATTTGGGTTTGCTTATGGCCTAGAGGGCCACTTTGTTGCTCCGGAGATTGCTCCGTCTCCTGACCAACTTGGAGCAGCGCGCTGGGAAGGAACTCCAGAGGAAAATCTCAGGATGCTGCGGGTGGCTGCCCGGTTTTTTGGAGCAAAGGATATTGGAGTGTTTGAACTAGATCAGAACACTCGGAAAACCGTTTACTCTTATGAATCTGATGGTAAGGCTTATACTTTCGAAAACGTCCCGACAGCTTATGAGACGGATACCAAGCGGGTCATACCAGAAAAAACCAAATATGTGGTGATGTTCACCATCCTGGAATCCGAGGAAATGCTCAAGCGAGCCCCTGATAATATCAATTCGGCTACTACCACCTTAGCCTACAATCAAGGGGCGCTAACGGGTAACCGGCTGCAGCAATTTTTACGTGGCATCGGCTATCAAGGATTGGCCGAAATGATGTCGAACGCGATCGTCCAGGTGGCCGGTGGTAACGTCCTAAGTGGCTTAACGGAAATGGGCCGCATGGGAATAACTTCGTTAAATCCGGATTACGGGCCAATGATGCGAACTTATAAGATAATTACCGATCTACCTCTGCAACCAACTAGCCCAATTGATGCGGGAATGTTCCGTTTTTGTAAAACTTGTATGCTTTGTGGTCATTCATGCCCTTCAAATGCAATTAGCTTAGAGACAGAACCATCATACAAAACCCTGGGACCATGGAATAAACCAGGGATTAAAAACTATTACTACGATGGCGCAAAATGTTTAGTTTATTGGTTTGAAGGCGTGTTTGGGTGTGGAACTTGTCGGGCTGCCTGTCCGTTTGGGCAAAAAAGTAAAGCGTCAATCCATGATTGGATCGTTAAACCCGTGGCTGCCTATACCCCGGTTTTTAACAGTTTCTTCACGAATATGGACACGGCATTCGGTTACGAACCACGGGATCCCGATGGCTTTTCACCCAGAGAAAAGCTCCATTCCTGGTGGGATATTGAAAACGCTCCCGTTTATGGAATAGACACCACTCGATATACTCTGAAACTCCAATAAACACCCGAAGGAGGAAAAACTACGAGCTCAAAGACTAGATTTTAGCAGCCTTGTATACCGTTTCATGATCAAAGCGAGTCGAGATTAAAATTTTGAGGTGCATTAATGTCACATTTCCATAGTACCGTAAGTCGAAGGGATTTTATGAAAGGACTGGGGATCGCCGGAGTCGGTTTGGGATCTGCCGCACTTGCTTCCCCCGTTTTTCACGATCTGGATGAACTCGCAATTTCGACATCGAACTCTACAAAAACATACAAGGAATGGTGGGTCAAGGAAAGGGACCTGGGTGATCCGACCACTGAAATTGACTGGAAGATATACAATTCCTATGATCCCAAAGCTCATCCAATGCCATTAATGTCGGGTGCAGGAGCGAACGGGGCTATGAGCCCGGCGAATGCTGCCGCCCGAACGAAGAGACAAGTTGATGGCATACTTAACAAATGGCCAGGCGGTACCTTAAGGGATTTGGCACTCGATGGCGCAACCGGAGGCAACTACCCTTCAATTCCTTTTGACGGAGGTAACGCGACAACTCCAAGTCAAAGAGGCTCAGGCGTTCCGGCCTGGGATGGAACCCCTGAAGATAACCTCGTTACACTGCGCGCGGCAGCGCATTTTTACGGAAGTCCAAAAGCCGGGGCGATGCAAGTAACCGAGCAAACGAAGAAGTTTTTTAATAACACTGTGACATGGACAAACGTCGAAAAAGCTGAACAAGACGCGAGCGGCATGCGTATACCAAATAAGTGTCAATGGATTTTCGCGTGGTTCACCAAGCAAAATCATGCGATGAATAAACTTGCCATGCGTAACGATCCCAACGATCCCTGGAAGAACACCGTATTCCGCCAGGGTAAAGCCGGCGAAAACATGGCATATTCACATGCTCCCCAGATTCAGAACCAGGTTATGAAATTTATCAAGGGCTTGGGTTATCAAGCGATCAAACCAACAGCTTCTTCAAACGTCCAATTCGGTGTCTGGTCTGGACTGGTTGAACAGGGCAGAACGGCCCATAGTTGTTCACCCGAATACGGGTTGATGATACGATACATCGACTATGTAGTCACCGATTTGCCGTTAACCCCAACAAAACCAATTGACTCCGGGGTTCGTTCGTTTTGTAGTGAATGCATGACCTGTGCGAAGGTATGCCCGTCGAACTCGTTAAGTCTTGAAAAAGACACTTCCTGGGATTCCGTCGATACCGGCAACAATCCGGGTATCAAAACCTGGCATATGAAATGGAAATCGTGCGCAGAAATAGGGGGTCCGTTTGACTGCGTGAACTGCCAAACGAATTGTCCGTTCGACCACGATAACGATAAAGCCAGCATACATAACCTCGTGAGAACAGTGCAGGGCGCTACCCCGATTTTTAACAGTTTCTTTGCGAACTTTGAGAGGAATTTCGATTACAACGGACAACTGAGCCCGGAGGTTCATACGGATTGGTGGTACCGGGACCTGGACACATGGGAGCATGACACGTTATTGGGGTTTGGTACAAAGGGATGGTAGATATTCCCTTGATTGCCGAGACCACGAGGTTTAAATTTCACTGCCTTGTAGGGGACTCCTGCTGACGGCAACTATGAACCTCGCCAAGTAGTATGGAAAACTACCCGGTTATTTGCAAAATCCTTGCTGGTTCGGCAGTGAAGGTTTGAGGAAGGATTCGATCGAGGGCTCGTTATAAGCCGATGGCCCTCGATCTATTTACCGTTCTTTATAGAGCTGTTTAACAAGCTTAGCGATCGGCTTAAATTTCATCTTCTCGTACTGGCGGGCGCTATCCGCTTCCCGTGCGCCGACGTATTCAAGTTCTTTCTGCAACTTGCGGTAATTCTCCAGCCTGGCCGGATCCAGGTCTCCCCGCTCGACCGCCGCAAGCACGGCGCAACCGGTCTCCGAGGTATGGCTGCAATCCTTGAAACGGCAGTCCTCGGCGATTTGGCTTATATCGGAAAAAACACCGTCGAGGTCACTATCAGCGCCCCACATCTGGATCTCTCGCATACCGGGTGTGTCGATGACGATGCCACCGCCAGGCAGGGGTATCAATTCGCGGCGGGTAGTGGTGTGCCGGCCCATCCGGTCATCGAGTCGCACATCTCCTACCGCTTGCTTGTTCTTGCCGAGCAACGCGTTGATGAGAGCAGACTTGCCGACACCCGACGACCCCAAAAAACCGATCGTGCTCCCTTCCGTCAGGTACGCCAGAAGGGCTTCCAACCCCGCTCCGGTCCTGGCACTGACCGGGTGGACCGAGACCCCCGGGGCGATTCCTTCGACCTCTTGGATAAAAGTTTCAACGCTTTCAACCATATCGGCTTTATTCAGGATGACGACAGGGACGGCGCCGCTGTTCCAGGCAAGGGTCAGGTAGCGTTCAATTCTTCTAAGATTAAAACTTCTGCCCCCGTCCAAGCCGCTGACAATGAACACAAAATCGACATTGGCGGCAACCACCTGCTCTGCGGCGCATTCTCCGGCGACTTTCCTCGAAAACTTACTCTTCCGCGGCAATACGGCATGGATCATGGCTTTGTCTTCACCAGCTATCGGCATCGCCATCACCCAATCCCCGACTGCAGGAAAAATGGTGGCAGGGGCCTGCTCGTATCGCATCTTGCCGGTCAGCCGGGCGGACATTTCACCCTGCGGGGTCAATAACTGGTACAAACCCTTGGATTCTGAACTGACCCTGGCGGGTATTGTTCCGGTTGTTTGCATGGTCTCATAGTTGGCCTGGAAATACGTATTCCAACCCAATTGTTTTAGCCAACTATCAAAAGAGTAGTTCATTCGCACATTATATAACGACAGACAAGCGAAATGGATTCCCCGGTGTTCGAAATAACGGTCGGACTCAAAAACCGGCGACAACAACACCCTATT
Organism: Dehalogenimonas formicexedens; assembly: GCF_001953175.1. NCBI lineage: Bacteria > Bacillati > Chloroflexota > Dehalococcoidia > Dehalococcoidales > Dehalococcoidaceae > Dehalogenimonas > Dehalogenimonas formicexedens. The sequence goes on from NZ_CP018258.1 coordinate 1,790,091, forward strand.
TACCCCCGCCCAAAATAAATCCGCCGCCCTTGCGGGCGGCGAAAAGGGAGGACGCATTCGCGAATCAGATCTTTAGTGGAGATTTGGTTTGGGCGATGAAGGTGGCAAAATCGAAGACAACCTTCTTTTCAGTCTCAGTCTGTTCAGTTTTCGCCCGCTCCGGAATAATCTCGGGCTTCTTTAAGGATGGTAGCGGTTCGGATGATTTTGCCATCACCGCCTCAACCGGTTTAGCGACGGCTTCTTTTTCGTCGGCCTCTACCGGCTTAACCGGCTTTTCAACCATTGAGGGCGCCTCCTGAACTTGAGGTCCGGTTTCCGTCGCCGGTTTAACCGAAGGATCTTCCGTAGTTTCGGTGTTCACCGCCAGTAGATCCTGGGACATGCTCTCTGCCTCGATCTGCCACCCGAGGACAAACTCGTCAACCAGGTTGAGCGCCTTCTTCTCGGTCTCCAGAAGGACTGCCTGCCTGATCTGGGTGGTGATTCGGGCACAAATCTCGTCGGCCAGGCGAACGCCCTCTTCCCGTATGGTGGATTGCATCGAACCGACAATCGCCTGCATCTGCCGGCGATACTCTTTCATCGCCAGCGCGGAGGCACGCTGAGCTTCGATTCTGGCCTGGGAGGCAAACTGGTCGATCGAAGGTGAAGCGGTGTTCACGGCGCTTTGAATTCCGCCGGCGGCTTTAATAATCTTGGAGACATCAATACCGCCCACCATTTCAGCTTGATCCGGCTCTTCTGAAGAGTTAGCGGTTTCAGCTTCGGTCTCAGCATCAAGAGAGTCTTCGACTTCTTCCGGCGCCCTGTCGGCGTCCAGTTTATCGACATTGATTTTCTTACCCATACCCTACCTCAGTTTACGTTTTGTTACTGTTAATCCTAGTCCAGGCGGGTCGTGGTCACAATCCCTCTTTAGTACTTATCGACTTAATATAAAGTACCTGGGAAGAAGAAGAAAATCGAAAATGGAAAATTGGAACTGTGATGTTTCAGATAAAGGGGGTGGCGGAGGGAGGGAGATTCGAACTCCCGACCCCGGTTACCCGGGGTAAGCACTTAGCAGGCGCCCGCACTAGACCACTATGCGATCCCTCCGCGTCAGGCCGGGCAAAGTCGTAATATACCATGACCGGCTTTGAACGCTCAACCTTGAAGCTATTTGCCGGCCGACCCCTTATCATCCGATGAGCTCGACTCGTCATTTTCGGAATCAGGCGTTTCTTCAGCATAGAAACCGGGTTTTTCAATGCCGGATAGCGCTGCATGAGGCTTTCCAAGCCACCAAAGTATATTACCCAAAATACCCAGCGCAATGGCAGCGATGAACAGAGCGATGTTGTCGCCGATGGCAACGGCAGAAAGGATGGAGACGACACAGGCGCCAATCAGCACCAGACCGAAAATCCGTAATGCGTTCACCCCGTGCTTCCTTTCAATCGAGATGTCAAAACTTCGATATGGTATAATCATCCTGATTTTAACATCATCGGGGGACAGTAAACCACTGGAAAACATCGATATTGCCCGGCGGATCGCCGACATCGCATCAGAAAAACAGGCATCGGACATCATTGTTACCGACGTCAGGGGTCTCTCAAGCATTACTGATTACCAGGTGGTACTTTCCGCGGATAATACTCGCCTGGCTCGGGCTATCCTCGACGAAGTCACAGAAAGATTAAAGAAGGAAGGCCAGCGCCCGCTTCATTCGGAAGGAATCGGGCCTGACCAGGAATGGCTGATCGTGGACTACGGTCCGGTGATGATGCACGTCTTCACCCCGGAAAAACGCGCCCTTTTCGATTTCGACCGCCTGTGGCCCGCGGCCAAAACGGTCCTCGCCCTCCAGTAGAGCGGATTAACCCATCGCCGCCTTTTTCTGGGCTTCCAGGGACTCCATGACCTTCACCGCGGTCACCCTAACCGCGTAGGCGCATTCAGCCACGGGCTGGAGGCAGCGAATCCCCTTTTCGTTCGGCAAGGATGACGGCCAGATACGGCAGGTCACGGGCCGGATGCTGTAGATCTGGCAGCGCCCCGTCTTCTGGCTCCACCACTGGCAGGGGTGGGCGTTTTTGATCGTCCATTCCCCGTTACGGATTATAAAAAGGTCGTCTTTCTTCATTTTCAACTGGCGGCTGATCCGTCCTGCGTCCTCTGCGGAGACAACGATGTTACCGGTCTGGGAACAGCACCAGCCGCAGCCGGCGCAGGCAGCCTTGAGACGTTTCATCATTGCCTGGGTGTCTTCACCCACCGTATCAACGAACGCGATCAGATTGCGTAGCTGAGCATCGGGCATTCCCGCAAATAGTCCGGGAAATTCCGCCCGCAGCAGTTGCGCCACCGTCCAAAGGAACCGCTCGTACCGTTCGCCGTGTTTCTTCCGTTTCTGCTCGATCAACTCAAGCACGGTTTTAAGGTTCTGTTCTGTTTTGGCGCTCTCGTTTTCCGTCATTCAACCACCCGTCACGGTACAATAAAATTGATCGCCCTGGACCGCACCTTGAGCGACACCGGCGTCGGGCCGATGATATCACCGTCGCCCTGCACCGACTGCTTGACATCGCTGTCGATGACCACCTCAGAACCCTCGCCCAACAGGCGGATAGAACGGCGCTTCCGGCGCCGAAGGATGACTTCAAGAACGGCGCCGATAACGGTTGTCGGGGCAAGATCGGACAAGCCTAGCACTTCTACTTTGCCGTCATCGAGAAGGGAATGTTCGTGGATGTGATACCGGGGCAGGCCGAGGACGCCGAGGTTGGTAACATGCAGCTCCACGTCGCGGCTGCAGATCCGTCGGCCGTCGATGGTTATATTAAAGCTGCAGGGCGCCACCTTCAGTGAGGCTCTGGCTACCCCGATAACATAAGAAAACATGCCCATCGTAGACTTGGTTTTTTCATTGAGGCGATCCAGCGAAATCGAGGACAGACCCGCCGAGACGTTAAGCAGGTATATCCGACCGCGCACGTCCATGCCGTCAACAAATTTGGTTTTACCCGAGGAGACCGCCAGGCGAATGGCTTTTTTAGCCGACATGGGCACACCCAGGACCCGTGCCATGGTGTTGGCGGTACCTGCGGGTATTACACCGAGGCGGTGTGGCTTGCCATAAAGGCAGGACGCCACAAGGCTGACTGTGCCATCGCCGCCGACAGCGAGATAGTCCCGGCAACCAGCCCGGAATGCGGCGTCGATCTCGCCGGCAAGCTCTTTTTCGTCTTCGATATAGTAGAACCGGAGCGGGATGTTCGGGTGGGAAAAAGCCCTAGTAAGGTCGCGGCATACATTGGGACGGAAATGCCCCGCCTTCTTCGAGATAAGAGCCAAAAAACCCGCCTGTTCCATAACCAACCGATTATAGCAGCACGCTTAATAATTAAGAATAGCTGGAGAAAACACTGGCTCCGTTCATGGATTCGACAAGCTCCCGGACCGGTCCGGGGCAAGCACCACGAACGGAGCCAAACTACTTTGATTCAATCAGATAACGAGCCGGGCTTGATCTAACTAATACGAAACGATTTCCTCAGGCTTGAAGTACAGCGCGACCTCGACCATGGCGCTGTCCGGCGAATCCGAACCGTGGACGGCATTCCGTTCGATGCTCTCGGCAAAATCCTTGCGGATGGTGCCGGGCTCGGCGTTGGCCGGATTGGTGGCGCCCATGGCCTTACGAACCTTGGCGACAACATCCTGGCCTTCAAAAACCGCGGCGACGACCGGACCGGAGGTGATGAAGCCGACAACGCTGGGGAAAAAGGGCTTGGCCTTATGGGCTTCGTAATGTTTTTCAGCCAACGCCTTGGGGATCTGAAGCATCTTGGCGGCGACCAGTTTGGCGCCGGTGGCTTCGAGGCGGGCCAGGATGGCTCCGGTGTAGCCTTTCTCAACGGCATCGGGTTTGACCAGGACCAGTGTTCTTTCCATCTATACTCCTTCTAATTCTTGGCGTTAATAAGTTCCAGTAACTGCGAGGGTTCCACGTCTTCAAGAGAGGACAACACGAGATCTGCCGCCGCAAGTTTCTCCCGGGGGTGGGTGTTGGTGACGGCAACGACAGCCATGCCGCCTCTTTTGGCGGCCTCCACCCCGGCCACGGCGTCCTCGATGACCAGGCAGGACCCTGGCGACAAACCTAGTCTCTCAGCGGCTTTCAAAAAAACCTCCGGGTCAGGTTTGCCCTTGGACACTCCGGAGGCGTCAACGGTAGCCGATAGAAACGGTTCCAGCTTCATCTCGGCGACAACGAGCGCCAGATTGTCAGCGGGAGCCGAAGAGGCCACTGCCTGCTTGAAACCGCCTTCTTTTAAAGAGCTCATGAGTTCCAGGACGCCGGGGAAAAAGCGGGCGTTACCTTTTACCATCCGCCGGTAAGCCGCTTCTTTCTCCCGCCCAATGGCGCTGACTTCCTCCGGGGTAATCGGCCTTTGGATGATCCCGGCGATAATATCATCGTTACGCCGGCCGAAGCCCTGCTCGAACTCCTCCCGGTCCATCCGAACGCCGTGTTTAGCCAGGGTCTCGCGCCATGCCTGAAAATGCAAATCGGCGGAGTCGATTATAACACCATCCATATCCCAGATGACACCGCGGCCCGGCACCCCCGACATGTCCCGGGGGACCTTGGGAGGGGTCACCTGGGGGCGTCGCAGGTAGAGCGCCTGCAGGGACTCGGCGGAATCGGTTTGGCCGCGTCGCAGCCGTTCAAAGGCGATCTGCCCCAATGCTGCGGCGCGGGAAATTTTCGCCTGGCACACGATGTCGATGCCGGGTGAAATGTCTCTCAAGGCCAGGAGCAACCTGTCCGGGAGATCCCCGGTGAGGATCGATCTCGCAGACAGAACCTGCGTCAGTTCATCAATGTTGACCGCCTGTTCAGGCTGGACACGGGTCCAGGTTCCGTCGCGCACCTCGAAAACCGCTATTGCGTAGTCATGGCCTAGCGGCAGGATCGCCGCAACCGGTCGCCCCAGGTCTTTGAAACGCCACGCCTCAGCTTCCAGGGTCGAAACACCGATCAAAGGCTTGTCGAGGGTAAAAGACAACCCCTTGGCGGCGGCCATGCCGACCCTGACGCCGTTGTAACTGCCCGGACCCCGGGTAACGGCGATGGCATCCAGATCGGAGAAAGCCGCTCCGGCTTCACGCAACAGCGCTTCGATCCTGGGGTACATTTCCACGGTCTGATTATGCTTCGTCTGCCAGCAGACCTCGCCGACCACGGCCCCGTCTCTCAGGACCGCCAGGCCAGTGTTGGCGGTGGCGCAGTCTATGGCAAGTATCAACGTCATCGCTTGTCACCGAACTTCAGAGCCAATTTGTCCATCATCTTATGATAGCGTTTGCCGTGAGAGGTTACATTCATTGTCCTGGCCTTGTCCCCCGCATAGGCAAGGTCGATCCTCAAATGGTCGTCCGGCCACAGGGTTTCCGCCCGGTCGGCCCACTCGATGACGGTGACCCCGTCGCCGTAAAGGTAATCGTCAAGCCCGAGGTCGCTTATCTCGGGCATTTTCTCCAGGCGGTACAGATCTACGTGGTACATCGTTAGACGCCCTTCCAGTTCCCGCGCCAGGACAAACGTCGGGCTCATGACGCTGCCGGTCACCCCCAGCCCCCTGGCCATCCCCTGCACCAGTGTGGTTTTGCCCGCCCCCAGCGGCCCGGCCAATAGTATGACGTCGCCGGCTTTAAGCTCTTTGCCGATAGCCTCGCCGAAGCGGCGGGTCACCACGGCGGATTTCGATTCAAAAATCATAAGTCCTTAATTCTACCTGATAACGCAGGGGCGGGTCACATTGACCCGCCCTTCTCCACGGCTGATGCCTTTTTATCCTTAGAAATGATGCCAGCCGCCGTTTTCAACGGGAATCAACTTCCCATCGCTGCCGACGACTTCCAACTTGCCGGCGCCGCGGGTGACCTCGCCGATGATGGTGATGGGACAGCAGGCTTCAGCGGCGACCTTTTCAATGGCTTCCTTCTTGCCGGTAAACAGCAGTTCGTAATCTTCACCGCCGGTCAGGGCCAAATCAAGCCCTTCGAACCCCAGGACAGCCACGGAAGGATGAACCGGGATGCGCGCCGCTTCAATCCTGGCGCCCGCCCTGCTCATTTCCAGGATGTGTCCCAGGTCGGCAACGAGGCCGTCGGAAACATCCATGCCGCAGCGGATGCCGTTTTTGACCAGGATTCGGCCGACGTCGATCCTCGGCTGTGGATACCAGAAAGCCTTTTCCAGGGCTTCGGCATCGATGCGCGCCGCGTGGAGCGAGCCGGCGAGCGTTCTGAGTCCGCCCGCCGCCGCCCCGAGCCTGCCGGTGACGGCGATCAAATCGCCCTTTTTTGCCTTCGACCTCAACAGCGCCTTGCCCCGGGCCGGCACTTCGCCGATAACGGTGGTGTGAACGGCGATCTCGGAAGCCCGGGAGATATTGCCGCCGGCGATGATTGTGCCGGATTCGCGGGCGGCTTCGAGCATCCCCCGGTAAAGCCTGAGCACGTCTTCGACCTCGGTGTTCAAGGGAATAGCCAGTGAAACCAGGGCGTAATTGGGCGTCCCGCCCATCGCGGCGATGTCTGAAAGGTTTATCGCCAGGGCTTTCCAGCCCAGGGCGTTCCAATCGAGAAAACTCTTTTTGAAATGGACGTCTTCGACGAGGCAATCGGTGGTGGCCACCTGGTAGCGGCTGCGTGTCCTGATCAACGCCGCGTCGTCGCCAATGCCGGAGACCAGCGCGTTCCACTCCCCCGGTTTAACTTTGTTGATCTCGGCGATGATGCGGTCGATGAGGGCAAATTCGCCCGATTTAGAGGCTTTCATACCCGAAATTATAGCACACCGTGTAACGAATCCAGCTGTTGCCGGTAACCAAAAACGTAAAGTCGAGGCCCTCCCTTTCTTCATCGTCCGGCAATAACTAATAAAAAACGCGGCGATGGGCGATCGCCGCGTTTATGTTCATCGACGGACCGGTCTAAGAGGGATCCGCCACCCGCCCGGTGAAGATGATGGCGCCGGTGGCGATGTCGCGGATAAGGAAAATGAAGGGATGGTCCAGGGTTACGGTTGCTTGTTCGACCGGAGCCGAGGTCGTGCCGACAACGACGCCGCTGGCTGCCGCAGCCTCGGTGCCAGCCTCGTCGACCGAGATAAAAGCCTTGTGAACGACGTCCTGGATATGCAGGTCGGTCTTGCCGTCCATCCCTGAGAAATCGGCTTTATCACTGAAAGCGATGGGCATGCCCAGGGTGGACAAAGCAGACTTCAAGCCGAAACTGGAATCGAATTCGAATTTCGGCATGGTCAGGTTCACAGATGTGGGCTTGAGGCTGTTCAACATCAAGCGAATCTCGTCCCCGTTGAGGTGCTGTTCGAATTGGCTGAAGTTGTCTTTATCGGGCAGGATGATCAACATTGAAAGCTCTCCGCCATCGTATTTGAGTTCCACTGCCTGATAACCCGTGGGGAAGAACGAACTCAAAGCAAGGTTGCCGGAGGTGTAGCCCATGGTAGCAGTTTGGCGCATCATGGGCACGATGACTTTCTGCCCGTTCGGCAGGAAGAAAGAGCCATCTGAAGTAAGAGCTTTGTCAAAGGGATTCAACCACCCACCGTTGAAATAGACGGCGTTGGTCAGCACCAGGCGGGTCAGTTCGTTGATCGAACCCTGGGGAATGAGATCCTTGATCCGCTGCCCGGTCTCTTTTGCTACCCAGGCGTTGATCGTCTTGCGCGATTCTTCCGGCGACTTGATGAAATCCAGTATCCTGAGACCGGCGCCGTAATTCTGGGCCAGGAGATCGAGATAGTCCGCCTTGAAACTGAAGTCCTTCTGTCCCCAAATGGCATTGACCACTTTGAGTACGAATGGCTCCTCGTCCTTGCCTTTGGCGCCCTGGCCCCTCGAAGCCAGAGCGGCGTCAAGGTAGTTGAAAGCCGCGTGGAGATCCGCTTGAGCCAGGTTGAAGCTCAACGCCTCGGCCATTTGACGTTCCGTTTCGGTGCGGGCGCCGCCCCAGGTCATGGCCAGGGCTTCGGAGATGCTGTAGGGTGAATAAAAAAGGTTGCCATCCTGTTCTTTAAGAACCTGGTAAAGCGCCATGGCGAAATCGGTGTTGCCGTCAACCAATGCGGCGACATCCGCCTGCGATGCGTTAGATACCAGCCTGGCTTTGTCCGACTTGAGTTCCTCGCCGTAAGTTGTCTTGGAGCAGCCGGAGAATAACATCGCCGCCGCTAAAATGATGGGTACAGCAAATTTCTTCATCGTCGTCTCATTAGACCAATACTACTTCAATATCCGCTGATCTCTATAACGAATTTGAGAAGAGAAAGATATGAAAACGGGAACAAATGACTTCGAATTCGTGGGAGCGGGCGATTAGAAAAGACAGTACCCTGGCATCGGGACAAGTTTGGAAATTGGGGAGATGACTTGTTACCAGTCGTCAGTTGCAGTTTCTGATTTAGTGGATTCCGCTGGGCTCGGGCATTCGGAAAACTTGACCGGAGCGTCTGAGCCGTGTGCCTGGATGTAGTCCTGGCATCCGATGACGATTTCATGACTTGCGCGAGGGCACCGGCAGGGGTAATTGTTCCGGTTACAGGTGTCGCACAGCGGTTTAAGGCCGCCAGCAATAGGTTTCACAGAGTTACCTCCGGGCTAACAGCCCGAGACTTTGCTTGAGTGGGATTATAGGGCTGAAAATCCGGTTTAGCAAGCACTTTTTTAGTTATGTCTAGTAAATACTAGATAATGACCGGGTCACTCTTAACACACGCCGGACTGCTGTGACGGCGTTCCATCAGCGGGCGGGCAAAGCCTCTGGCTCACCGCCAGGCGTTTTAGGTCTTTGTCCGCGGCGGGATTGCCGCCCAAAGCTTCCCCGACCGCCTTCACGACGAGGCTGCGATAATCCTCTTTCAGCTCGGAGGCCAGGGAGTAGATGATCCAAAGCCCTTCTGACCGCCTGTCGAGGAGACCGGCGTCGTAGAGTTGACTGAGACTTCTGGAGGCGCGGGTTTGCGAAATCCCGAGAACCTGTACCACCTCACATACGCAGCATTCTCTATGGATCAGGAGGTTGAGAACGCGGAGCCGGGTCTCATCTGACAAAGCTTTAAAAACTTTAATCAAATCTCTCATCTCAAACCTTCAAGCCCATGCGAATATGTGCATATGGTAACGTGATGAAGCGGCGAGGTCAAGAAGCAAACCCGCGAAACGTTATTAAAGCGCGGCCACTTTAACGGCAATCACCACAAGCACCATTACCGCGGCTGTGACCACCAGGGCGGTCACGAAGAAGTTGGAGAACGCCCCGGGTTTTTTTGGGGTCTGATTCGCTGCCATATGCCGACAACCCCCTTTCTCATTTTCAGGATGAGTTCCAACACCGCCCCCACCGGGCAAAGATAATGGCACCAGAAATTGTAGACAAACAACGCCGATACCAACGCAAAGATCATCAACACCCATTGGTCTGTGGTGCCCTTCATGCTGAAAAGGACGTTCCATGGCTCGAATACCGAAACCGATGGATTCTTCAGCAGCAGCACCAAGAACACCGCGATGAAAAGCAAGACGAAACGGGTGTTATGAAGTACTTTGAACAACTTAGGACCAGGCCGCGTTTTTTTATCGGTAATCAGGTGGAGGGACTCCTGAACCGCCGAATACGGGCAGAGCCAGAAGCAGTAAAAATTCTTCCCGAAAATCACCGTCAATCCTATTACGCCGAAAACCATCAGGTACATGACTAAAAAGGTCTGAAGATGCGGCGCGTAACCCACCAGCCATGAAGCTATATTGGTCAGGCTCAACGGAATCGAAAGCCAAACTCCCAGGATGATGAATCCGTAGAAGAGCGTTAACAAGCGAGGCCAGGATCTGCCTTTCAACACAGGCAAAGTCCTGGCTATCACAGCCAGGGCCATTCCGGCCACCACCAGTATTTCCGGCCAACCAAATTTAAGCGGCTCCCGCGGCCCGCTGTAGGGATGGCCCAGGTAGCTGGCAAGGACGAGTCTGCCGTTTCTCACGCCGACCGCCACTCCGTTGCTGGATACGGTGGAACCTGTGGCCGCATCGATATCGCTGTCCAGCAGCAGCGGCTCGGAATACGACCTCCCGATATACTGATTGAAAAATTTATCCTTGAACAGGACTTTCCACCAGGGCATGTCCTCATGATGGCGGGGGACGTTGACCGCAGTGATTGTGCCGTCAAGCGTCCAGTTGACTAACACCGACATCGGTCCGCCGTACCCCGGCCCTTCGGCGGCGGTAATATATCCGACCGGATTTCCGGAGGCATCGCGCGCCTGGTACAAAATGGCGCCCCCGGAGGTCTTCAACGAGGTGAACGACGATGCGGCGGGCATCGCATCTTTGAGGAAAGGCTCGTAACCGGAATGGCCTTCGCCATATTGGCCGAAAATGGCGGCGCCAATCAGAACGACCAATATAATCAAAACCAGAATGGAGCTGGTTTTTATTCTCCCTAATTTGAACGCCGCCACAAAACTCCGTTTTAAGGCCGATTTATCGCAGGCTGGTCATTTCGACTCAGGTCGGAAAATCCGCTTTCGACACTTGAGCCGACAGTAATAACTGGTACCCCTGGCGCGATTCGAACGCGCGACACGCGGTTTAGGAAACCGCTGCTCTATCCAACTGAGCTACAGGGGCACGGTTCACGATTATATCAATAAAGCGGCATGCCTGTGAACTGGGTAATACCAGGGCGCAAAGCAAGAACCGACTTGTGTCGAGATTCAGATGTATAAATTTTAACCGGGGCTCCAGGATTACCTGGCTTTTTTGGACTGCGTGGCGGCCAAAACGGCGATTTGCTGCCGGTTTTTCAATTCAAGCTTTTGAAGGATGTTTTTAATATGGACCTTAACGGTGTGCTCGGAAATAAATAACTGACTGGCTAGTTCCTTGTTCGTTGCCCCTTTTGAGACCAATTCGGCGATTTCCAACTCCCGCTTGGATAAGATGGCGGCGATATCCGGATAAGTTTCGGGCTGGTCAGGCTCACGCGAGGGGGAGTGCGATTGTTTTTCGAGAAACTCAATCGAGGTCTTGACCTGTTCGGGGCTGTCGATGAACCTGGTAAGCACTTCCTTTATGAACCGGCTGTTGGGAACGATTACGCACTGGCTGTCCGGGGTAAGAATCTCAACGTTCTGCCAGTTCAACTTGGAGATGATGCCCTGCAGGCCGTTCTGAAGCTTGATCGATTCTCCGACCCTGATGTGCTGCCACATTGCCAGTTGCAAAGCAGCCGCGTAGTCCGGGCCGGTGTCTCTCAAGGCCAGGACCAGGAGTATCGAAATGACCGCAATGAAGATCAGCAGCGGATTTGTCTCCGCGCCCCAAACCAGAAGCAGTAACAAAACGGTCACGATCACGATTACGATAAACAATGCAACCCGGATAGCCCGGGTCGCCCCGGGAAGATTCAAGCGGCCGCCGAGGAAGCCCGCCAGGCTTTGAAGAATATTGAGCGCTGTCAGCATTACCGCGATGATGGTAAGTGATAAAAGGGTGTTCGGCGGCGCCTGGCCCCATCCGCCGGACCACGGAGACACCAGCAGCCCGGCGTAGGCGCTGATCAGCAGGACAATGATAATCGCCGATCGCCTGATGCCTGAGTAGATACTCGTGAAAGGCGTCGCAGTTTGCTTTTTGGTCCAGGGTTCGATCTTATCGAGCGCGAACCTGAGTAGCAACCACAAAGCTACCGCGCTGAAAATAAAGACAGCGATGGGCACAACCAGCTCGACTAAGATTCGCATTTCTCCGGTTACCTTCCGGAAAATTATACCATTACCTTACACAAAGACCCCACGTTTTGGGTTTCCTTCGACCTCTAAAAAATATTTTTGAAAACGCGCTAAAACGACACGAGCCGCTTGACAATCCCAACGTACACCCGTGCTATAATATGCGCCATGAATGTTAGCACACCTGTACACTCAGGAAGCTATGTTTTGATGGCAACCTATCGGTCATCGATGCCTGATATAGGTCAGACCGGCGCGCCCGCTTTGCCATTCCCATGCTATTCCGGGATTTCGATCCCGGCTGCCGGAGATTGTGCCAGGATTCGTTATGGTTCGCTTTCGAAATCAATTCTTGCGATTGAGCCAAAGCTGAATTCCGGTGATTCGTTCCGCAATAAAACTTTGCATGGGAAAAAACGAAAAACCAATCTGGCTCATCCGGTTCGCCCTACACGCCTGCCCGGTATGCCAGTCGGGCAACGCGTTGGGCTCACTGGTCAGCCGACCCGCAACTGCGACTTGCTGCGGCGCGGTATTGGTAGTATTGGAGAATTGGTATTATTGGATTATTGGTATTATTCGGCCTGGGCCGAGGGAATTGTTTCCTTTGTTTTCGCACTTCGCGACTCAGCCCCTCCGCATTTCAGCCATCGTACCTTCCCGGTGTACTATGGAGAAAAGGAGGAAACATGTACGCTTTTAAAAAGGAGGCCGCGGGAACTTACGAGGAAACCGTGGCCAGGACGAAGGCTGAGTTAAAAAATGAGGGTTTCGGTGTCATCACTGAAATCGACGTACAGAAGACCGTCAAAGAAAAACTCGGCGCCGAGTGTGAAAAATACGTCATCCTGGGTGCCTGCAACCCGCCGTTCGCTTATAAAGCCATTATGGCGGAACGGGATATCGGGCTGTTTATGCCTTGCAACGTGCTTGTTTATGAACATCAGGGCAAGGTCTTCGTAGCCTCGGTCAAACCGACGATGGCAATGAGCATGACCGGCAACAAAGCCCTGGAGCCCCTCGCCGAGCAGGTGGAGGCGAAGCTAAAAAAGGTAGTCGACAGCGTTTAGATCGGCTGGCGCCCGTTGCCGTAAAATCCGCTCTTAGGATATAATGGCGTTTGGTTCAGGCGCCAGCGTAGCTCAGTCGGTAGAGCAGCTGTTTCGTAAACAGCAGGTCGGAGGTTCGAGCCCTCTCGCTGGCTCCAATGTTCATCACCGCCGATAACTGATTCCCACCCGAATAAAATAACTCTTCAGGACGATAAGATGGCTAACAAATTCAGCGAACAACTTGAGAAAGTAATCAGAGGCGGAACCCGCCCCCTGGGTTTCGGGCAGTATACAGCGCCGGCTAAACCAAGGCTTTTCATTTTGGCCGAGACTCACACGTTGGATGACGGCGCCAGGCTGAAAGGTGTAGACGCTATCGTGGTACCCGGACCCTGCAAGTGCCCGACCAGGAAATCAGAAATCCTCAGAGGGTGCTCGATCGGGGAAGATGTCGGGCACAAAGGCTGTGATTTCGTCGTCCTTGATCTTGACGGCGCTATTGTCGGCATTGACGAAGATACGGCGCGGGTGCTCCGGATAGGTGGCGACCTGACCGATGCCCAACTCCGCGCCCTGGGCGGGCTGGAAGCCGCGGCGCTTATTGGAGAAGCCGGGCTTGGCGATTCACTGACTTTCCGCGATCTTTTGGCCGTGCAGCGCTTGGTCGATTTCTGCGGTAAAACACTCCTCTTAAGACTGCCCAAAATATACGGCAAGGCTGAGATGCAGGCGCTCTCCGATCGCGGAATTGCCGGAGTGGTAGTTGATTCCGCTAAAATCGACACCGAGGCGTTGCGTAAGGCCGTCGATGAACTCGAACCCAAGAAAAAGGGCAAAGAAAAAAGCACCGCCATCGTGAACTGTCCTACGCCAGCGGCTCATCCCGAGGAAAGCGAACCGGAAATCGAACCGGACGAAGACGAATAATCCCTTGTCCGCCACCGTTCCGGGAGGCGGTGTTGACGTGCCAACTCTTTATATCGTAGCGACTCCCATAGGCAACCTTGAGGATATCACCCTCCGGGCTTCCCGGATCCTTAGGCAAGTTACCCTTATCGCCGCGGAGGATACCCGCCACACCCTGAAGTTGCTCAATGCCCTGGGTATAAAGACGCCTTTGACCAGCTATTACGAGCACAACAAGCTGACCAAGCTGGACTATGTCCTCGGACACCTCGAAAAGGGCGACGTCGCTTTAGTATCGGATGCGGGAACACCGGGCATCGCCGACCCCGGCAGCGAGCTTATAGCAGAAGCCATCAGGCGGGGTTTTCGGGTAGAGGCGGTACCGGGCCCATCGTCGGTCGTGGCCGCGCTGACGGTATCGGGCCTGCCGACGTCGGAATTCCGGTTCGTGGCTTTCTTGCCCCGGAAAATATCTGAGCGGCACAGGGTGATCGAACAACTCGCGACCGAAACGGCAACTATGGTTTTTCTCGAAGCCCCCCATCGCCTCAGGACAACCCTCGAGGCTCTCTTGGAGGGTCTGGGCGACCGCCAAATCGCGGTGTGCCGGGAATTGACCAAGATTCACGAAGAGGTATTCAGGGGCACCTTGTCTGGAGCTTTGGCGCATTTCACCGAGCCTAGGGGAGAATTCGTTCTGGTTGTCGCGGGGGCGCCGGTCGTGCAAAAAACGCCGGAGTTAAATAACGACGTCGAAACCCAGCTCTGCAAGTTGAAACAGAGCGGCGTTGCCGCCAGAGAGGCAACGACCATGCTGGCGGATGAAACAGGCCTCTCCCGACGTGAATTGTACAAGGCTTGGCTTAAAATTGAGTAAAGCTATATAATACTAGGATATTTTCGGAGGCAAAGATGCGACGCGGATGTATTTCATTAGGCAATATCAAGTGCGATAAGTGCGGCCGGATCATCGGATACCCGGAACGCTACCTTGTGGTTGATGAAAAAGACGGCGAAGAAGTCGCCAAGGGCGACACGGTGCGCTACTGCGTTGAATGCGCCTTGGACAAGGGTTATGCCCGCTATCGCGAAGAGAAGGGCGAACGGACACTGACCTTCCTCCCCTAAACCCGATGACTGAACGAATCTTCATCGGCGTTGCCTGGCCCTACGCCAACAACCTGCTTCACCTGGGACATGTCGCCGGGGCTTATCTGCCGTCAGACATATTCGCCCGCTATCACCGCACCAAGGGCAATGAGGTTTTGATGGTCTCAGGCTCCGACCAGCATGGCACGCCGGTCACCATCAGGGCTGAAGCCGAAGGCAAAACACCTGCAGAGGTGGCCGCCTATTACCATCAGAAGTTCCTCGAGAGCTGGGCGGGCCTCGGCATCACGTTCGATCTATATACCACCACCGGAACACCGAACCATCGGGCTGTGGTGCAGGATATATTCCTCAAGCTTCTTGAAAAAGACTACTTGTACAAGGACACGGTCTCGCAGCCTTACTGCCCTAAATGCAGCCGATTCTTGCCCGACCGGTATGTCGAGGGTGTCTGCCCCTCCTGCAAGATGCCTGGGGCCCGAGGGGACCAGTGCGATGCCTGCGGCAAGCCGATGAATCCGGCTGATCTGATCAACGCCTGCTGCAAGCTGTGCGGCACGACGCCTGAATTCCGTCAGACCGAACACTTTTTCCTGCGCTTATCGGCTTTCGAAAAGCCGCTTCTCGACTGGGTCAACGCCCAGGCCGAACATTGGCGCCCCAATGTACAACGGTTCACCCGGCGTTACCTCGAAGAAGGATTGCGCGACAGGGCTATCACCAGGGATATCACCTGGGGCATCCCGGTGCCGCTGCCCGGGTACGAGGACAAGCGCATTTACGTCTGGTTTGAGGCAGTCATCGGCTACCTGTCAGCGAGCAAAGAATGGGCCCAACTTCGGGGCGAACCAGAGTCATGGCGTAACTTCTGGCAGGGGGAATGCAAGAGCTACTATTTCATCGGCAAGGACAACATTCCCTTCCACACCATCATCTGGCCTGCCATGCTGATGGGCTACGGCGGCCTGAACCTGCCGTATGACGTACCTTCGAACGAATTCCTGACCGTCGAGGCCCAGAAACTGTCCAAAAGCAAGAACCTCGCCATCTGGCTGGAGGATTTCCTGTCTCGTTACCAGCCCGACGCTTTACGCTACATGCTCTCGGTGAACATGCCCGACACCTCTGACACTGATTTCTCGTGGCGTGAGTTCGTGCGGCGCAACAACGACGAACTCGTCGCCACCTACGGCAACCTGGTCAACCGGACCCTCTCGATGCTCCAGAAGCATTTCGAGGGCAAGGTGCCGGACCACGGGGTGCTTGATGACCGGTCTCTGTCCATGATCGCCCGGACAGAAGAAATCCTGATCACAATGGACGATTTGCTCCACGCCTGCCGCTTCAAAGAGGCCATCAAAGCAGCGATGGCTTTAGCTTCCGAGACCAACAAATACCTCGACGAAAAAGCGCCGTGGAAAACGGTCAAGACGGATAAAGCCGCGGCCGGTGTCGCGCTATATACCGCCCTAACGGTCATTTCCGGCCTGCGGACGGCGTTTTATCCCTTCCTGCCTTTCAGTTCAGAGAGACTGCATCACTTCCTCGGCTATGAGGGCACTACACAAAACGATGGCTGGAAACTTCGCCGCCCGGTTCCCGGCGCCAGCCTCAACCCTCCCGAAGCTCTGTTTATCAAACTGGACGAATCGGTTATTGAAGAAGAAACCGCCCGCATGGGACTAACCCCTACATAAGACGCAGGTGATGAGTTGGACCTGAAAACGCTTTACGCCCCGGTCAAAAACGACCTCGCCGACGTCGAGGGCAACTTCAAATCCCTTGCTGATTTCTGGAAAAAAGATTTCCCTGACCTCCATGATATGCTCAAGCACATCCTGGTGGGTGGTAAAATTCTCCGTCCCGCCCTTACTTTCATGTCAGGACGGTGCATTGACGGCAAAACCGACCGTATTCTCAAAATGGCCACCGCCAATGAATTGATGCACATCGCCACCCTGGTTCATGACGACGCCATAGACCGGGCTGACACCCGCCGCGGGCGGGTAACGGTAAACAAGTTGTGGGGCACCGAAAAAGCGATACTGCTGGGCGATTTCCTGTTCGCCCGGGCGGGTGAATTTGCCGCATCCACCGACAACCTTCGGGTAACCAAATTATTCTCCCAGACACTGGGGATTATCGCTGTCGGCGAACTCAGGCAGGCTCGGGACATATTTTCAGCCTCTCAAAACATGGAAGGCTACCTTCAAAGGATCGCTGGAAAAACGGCAGCCCTGTTGAAGATGTCATCCGAATCCGGGGCTATTCTCGCCGGCGGCACCGAGGAGCAGATCCAGACACTGGCGAATTACGGCTACAACCTTGGCCTGGCTTTCCAGATAGTCGATGATATCCTGGATTTCATCGGCACTGAAAAGGAACTGGGTAAACCGGTAGGTTCGGACCTCAGGCAAGGC
The DNA here is from genome assembly GCF_001953175.1 of Dehalogenimonas formicexedens. Lineage (NCBI taxonomy): Bacteria > Bacillati > Chloroflexota > Dehalococcoidia > Dehalococcoidales > Dehalococcoidaceae > Dehalogenimonas > Dehalogenimonas formicexedens. The sequence continues at coordinate 1,807,391 of NZ_CP018258.1, forward strand.
ACGGTGACCTTACCGGCCTTATTGCTGATGCAAAGGCAACCGAATTCCAACCCGGTGTCGCGATTCCTGGCGGGCAAAGACCGGGAGGAAAACATCGCTCGTGCTATCGAGCAGATCAAAAGCTCCGGGATCATCGAAGAGAGCTACCGTGAAGCCGAGAAATACTCCGAAAAGGCCATAAACCTGCTTGAGGGGTTGCCGGAAAGCACTTGCAAAGAAGCGCTCAAGGCCCTCGCATCTTACCTGGTCAGACGGCGGAATTAGCGAGTCCGGAAACGTTCGCCCCTGCCGGACACCGGCTTGAAGAAAAGAAAAAGGCGAGTCAGACCGACTCGCCTTTCGTATTCCATTTAGTTACGGCTTAAGCAGGGGCGATGGCCGGTGAGGCTGTGCCAGGTTCCATAGGCTTGTCCCTGGGTTGCAAGACCGGCTCGGCTTTCTTCTCTGACGGCGAATCGTTCTTAGCCAGCGGCGGTTCGACAGGAGCGGTCGGCGCGGCAGCCGGCAACGCCTCGGTAAAAAGCTTCTCCAGTTCGTCACCTTCGAGGGTTTCCTCAGCCATTAGCTGGGTGGCGATATGGACCAGCCTGGCTTTGTTATCGGTCAAGATGGTCCTGGCTGATGTGTAGGCGTTCTGGATCAGGGCTTCGACTTCCTGGTCGATTAGGTCGGCGGTTTTTTCGCCGTAGTCTCGCTGCTCATGGATCTCCTTACCCAGGAAGACCATCTCCTCTTTGCTGCCGAAGGTGCGCGGCCCGAGCTTTTCACTCATGCCATAAGAGGTGACCATCTTTTTGGCCAGGTTGGTAGCCTCTTTGAAGTCTTGCGACGCGCCGGTCGACATCTCATTGAACATGATCTCCTCGGCGATACGGCCGCCCATGGAGATGGCAAGCTTGGCCTTGAACTGGGAGTCGGTGGCGATGTAGCGGTCTTCAGCGGGCAGTTGCTTGGTATAACCCCCCGCCATGCCCCGCGCAACGATGGTGATCTTGTGAACAGGATCGGCATTGGGCAACATCCGGGCGACCAGAGCGTGACCGGCCTCGTGGTAGGCGGTTATCTCCCGCTCGTGAGGCGAAACCTTGCGGCTCTTGCGCTCCGGCCCGGCGATAACCCTGTCGATCGATTCTTCAAGGTCGCACATCTCGATGGCCTTCTTGTCCTCGCGGGCAGCCAGGATAGCGGCCTCGTTCATCAGGTTGGACAGGTCCGCGCCGGAGAAGCCGATAGTCTGCTTGGCTAATGTTTCCAGGTTGACATCGGGGCTCAGGGGTTTGCCCTTGGCGTGGATATTGAGGATAGCCAGCCGGCCGTGCAGGTCCGGCATGTCGAGCACCACGCGGCGGTCAAAGCGGCCGGGGCGGAGCAGGGCGGGGTCAAGGACGTCAGGGCGGTTGGTGGCGGCAATGACGATGATGGTGGTATTAGCCTCGAAGCCGTCCATCTCCACCAGAATCTGGTTAAGAGTCTGTTCACGCTCATCGTGGGACCCGCCGAGGCCGGCGCCGCGCTGACGGCCGACGGCATCGATCTCATCGATGAAGATAATGCAAGGGGCGTTGCGCTTGGCCTGGTCGAAGAGATCGCGGACCCGGGACGCGCCGACGCCGACGAACATTTCGACGAACTCGGAGCCGGAGATGGAGAAGAACGGTACCCCGGCTTCGCCGGCGATGGCCCTGGCCAGGAGGGTTTTACCCGTTCCCGGATAGCCGATCAAAAGGACACCCTTGGGAATCCGGGCTCCCAGGGCCTGGAATTTCTCGCGGGATTTCAAAAACTCGACGATTTCCTGGACTTCCTGCTTGGCTTCGTCGACGCCGGCGACGTTGTCGAAACAGGTGGTGGGCTTGTCGACGTTAAAAAGCTTGGCGCGTGATCGTCCGAAACTCATCGCCTGGTTATTGGCGCCCCGGGCCTGGGAGAACAGGAAAATGATCATACCGCCGATAAGCAGCATGGGGATAAGGGTGCCCAGAAGCGATCCCCAATCAAAACTGGAAGGGCCCTTGGGTGTGATCTCGATTCCAGTCGGATCGAAACCGGGGATTTCGTAGATCGAAGTCAAGGTCTCTTTATAAGTGAAAAACTCACCTGAGGGGTCTCCCTGTTTGGGGTAATTGCCGGTGGTGGTGATATTGATGCGGTCGCCATCGATGACAATTGTCTTGATCAGGTGTTCCTGCGAGAGACTGACCAAGGTGTTCTGAGGAATCTCGGTCGGCTTATTCTGGTTGCCGGGAATGAGGATGGCGAAAATGACGATGCTGGCGATCAGCATGATGATGTAGGCGATGGTGGTGCGCTTCCAGTTAAATTTCATGAATGCCTCTATTTACAACCGTGGGGACTGACTAGTTTACAGAATATTATAGCAATAAATCACATTCTTGGCGACAAATCAAGGTAAGTCCGCTGTAAAAGAAGGGTGTCCACTTCAATATTCGGGCTCTCGCAGATGAGCAACCCGCCCGCTTTCACATCTGTCAAGGCCTGGAGCAATTCATCGTAATGGAAATCGGAATCGGCCAGGTTGAGATGCCGCCGCTCGCCGGTTTTGGCGTATTCAATGCCTGAGACATGAAGATGGAGATCATCGAGGGCTTCCCGCCCCAGGGTATCGCCGACGCGGTTGAGCACCTCGGAGAATTCCGCATAGGAATTGTAACGCCCGGTAGACGCGTGGAGATGGGCGAAATCTATCGCCGGCGCTACGCCGGGTAATTCTTTGGAAAGCCTCAGGATCTCCGCCAGAGTACCGAATTGGGATATTTTACCCGCAAGTTCAGGCCTGAGTTTCACCAAGGTACCTTCTCCTTGCAGCTTATCCAGCACGACCTCGATCTGCGCCTTGATGGCGTCATATACAATCTCCGGGCTGTCTTTAAGGTAGTAGCCGGCGTGAAAGACGACGCTTTTTGCCCCGGCCTTGGCTGCCATGCTGGCCGCATGGTGGAGGACCCCGCCCGCCTGCCGCCGCCGAACCTCGTCGGCGTGGTTGAGATTGAGGTAGTAAGGCGCGTGGCACGATAATTTAAGGCCGAGCTTCTTGCCAACGTAAGCCACGGGCGCCGCCGTATGGTCCTTGAGATAAACGCCCCGGACGAATTCGATCTCCATGCCGCCGAGCCCGAGTTCCGCAATGCGCTTGAGGCCGGCAACGGTGTCGCCGCTGGCTTTTGTCGAGGCCGGAATGCCGGCGGTGCCGAAGGTGAGCATGGTCATTAAGTATACAGCCAAAAGCTGTCAGCTTTCAGCCATCAGCTATCAGCCATTAGCTTTCAGCAATCAACATAGAAATCCAAGGATCGAAGATGTTTGTATTTGATTACCCCCCATAATAAGCATTTTTACCGAAACGAACGAGGCGGATGTACGATTGAGGATGGAAGGGGTTAAACGTGGATTTGTTTCGGGGTGAGAATAGTGATCAATTTTCATTGAAGTGTACAGTTGACAGTTTACAGTCTTCAGTTATCAGTTTGACCTGCTCCCGGGCCGGCACCGAGATTCTTCACTTCGTTCAGAAAGACACACGTGGGTCATAATACCAATAATCCAATCCCCCTCCCCGCCATAGGATTTGTTTTTGTTTTTTGGAGGAAAAAAGGTTTTTTATAAAACGAATCCAAAAATGCGCGATTGGCTAATCGTGGGAAACGAATATTCGTTGTTTTGCCGGTAAGAAAAACCAATGTGTTCATTTCAATCAAGTAAACAGTTTACAGTTAACAACCGTCAGTTCAACCTGTTCCTAGCGTGGCACCGAGATTCTTCGTCCCGACTTTGTCGCGGACTCAGAAAGACGCGAGAAAATAAGTACCAATAGTACCAATAAGCAAATAAGTACCAATTATCCAATCAAGCCTGAATCAGCTTTAAGGACACAGGCTTTTTCCAACCGTTGGCAGAGGTCAGGACGGAGGATAAGGTCGTAGGCGAGCTTGAGGAACAGTACCATCAGCGTTTCATAGTCCTTCCTGGACCTCAGGCCGTACTTGTGCCGGACGAGACTGAATACCCGCTCGGTAGAGAGCCTCGCGGTCAGGCGCGGCGCCCTGGATGCGTGCAGCTTGCCACAAGGCAAGGACGATCTCCAGATCGATCCCCCGGTAGGGGGTGGAAGCCTCCAGTTCCCAGCGGCAGGCATCGTTGGTTTTGCGGGCATAGTAGCCATGGACGCGGGCGTTGGAATTCCCTTTCGGCGCGCCCCGGCGACGTTGCGGATTACGCATTTCGGGTTGCGCGTCAAGAGACATGGGCGGAACGGGGTGTTGTACAGGTGTGCTAATATTCACTCAGAGAATTATAGCACAGGAGTTCCGATTGTCAAGCGACTTTTGTCGTTTTTCCTGGATTATTTTGTTATGTCTTGTTTTCCGTAGCCTGATGAAGCATTAGACCCCCACGTCGCTTACGCTCCACGGGACGGCTTCGCCGGTTTTCAGTAAACAGTTCGGCCAGAATTTGTGTTACACCGAGATTCTTCGTCCCGGCTTATCGAGGACTCAGAAAGACAAATGTTAGGTTAGGGCTTTTCTCGCCTTCGCGGGGATTGGAATGACAACATGGAGAACAAGGGTGAAATTGAGATTGCTTCGCCACGGCGTGGCTGGGACTTGCAACGACGGACGAGGGCGGGCGGGTTAAAAACCCGCCCCTACGTGTGTTTGCCGGGAGGGCACGGCATGCCGTGCCGCTACGGGGGAGGAGAGCACGGTATATCGTGCCCCTACCACATGATTTGAAGGCGGGTGGGGAGGGGCGGGGCAATCAAGACGGGGCGGGCGAGGCCGCTCGCCCCTACGCGATGGATCGAAATTTACGATAGTAATATCCCTGGGTTATAATCGTCTGGTGCCGGAAACAGCGAAAAGTCTTACATTCAACGACCGCATCGGCATAGCTTTTTCCAAATTCCAAAACCGTTTTTTCACACCACGGTTCGCGCTATTCGTTTTCGCTGTCATCTTTCTCGCCGGAGCAACCGCGCGAATCGTTGCAGCTCCATATTCTGCCACCCAGGATATGGCTCAGTTCTGGTCTTTCGCTCAACTCTTCAAAGAGCACGGCTTCGATTTCTACCGCTATTACAACGGCTACGATCCGATAAACCCGTGGCAGGGGTGGGGCTATGTGTATCCGCCGATCTGGATACTCATTCTGGGAGTCGCGTTGGCGGCGGTTCCGGGTACGATGGCAGGCCAATTTTTTGTGGATACGGCCTGGCGGATTGCTGAAAAGGCGCCGATCATCACCGCCGACCTGGCTATTGGATTGATGCTTTTCATAGCTATTCCAGGGTCGCGGTGGAAAAAACTGTTCTTCTCCGCCCTTTGGCTGCTCAACCCGGTCGCCTGGTACCAGTCGGGGGTTTTCGGGCAGTTCGACGCCATCGCCGCCGCGTTTCTTGTTGGTTCGCTTATCCTCCTCGAACGGGGGCATGACCGATGGGCGTTCGGGGTGGCCGCCCTGGCGGTGATGACCAAGCAACATACGTTGATTCCGGTGGCCTTCATGATGGCGGCGACGCTGCGGACCATGCCATGGAGACGCTTCGCGGTGAATTTCGCGATATTCGCGGGGATTGCCGCCCTATTCTCAGTGCCTTTCATGGTGACCGGGAATATCTTGGAATATGCCCGGGCGGTGGTGCTGCCGGGGCAGGCGCCGGCTTACCAGGAACCTCTGTTATATACATTTTCCGGGAGCGGCGCAGCCTTTACCTACCTGCATGACAGGTACGGCTGGGACACCTTGAGCTGGTTCAGCTACACCATCCCGGTCCTGGTAATCGCCATTATCGGCGGTTTGGTCCTGACATACCTCAAACGGCTGTCGCCACTGCGGGCGATGCTGGTCGGTATCCTCCTGTTCATCGGGCTCTTCTACCGCATTAACTACCAGTACCTGGTAATATTCATCCCCCTGGCGATCCTGGCCATGGCAAGGACAAGCTATGTGTCAGAGCGGATCATCGCCCTTTGGCTGGCTATTTTCCCGGCGGTGTGGTTATGGTACTTCAACCTGTCTTTCTGGTTCACCTACCTGACTCCAGACCACCCTGAGGCGATCTCTTTTTTCGAACGCATCGGGTTGACTCACCTTACGGCTTCGGACACCGTGTATCTGCGGATCGCGCTGGCTATTACGGTACTTTGCCTGGCCTACACCGCTTTTGCGTTCACCCGATGGAAGCGGCCTACGAATCAACTAAATCCCGAGGAGGTTAAACGTCAAACAGCTATTCAATGAGTTTGGACCGCCGGATGGTGTAATATTATCATGTTATCATCAAATCGAGGTGAAACCCTTTGAACGCAAACCAGCGCCTAGCTTTAGCGATCGGAATCCTGATGTTAATCGCCATTGCCGGGACAATTGGATTCAGCCGCCTGGAAGGACTATCGGCATTTGATGCCTTCTATCTAACGGTAGTCACCATCACCACCGTCGGTTACGGGGATATCGTACCGACGACCGATGCCAGCCGATTACTTGCCATGGGGCTAGTAGTTACCGGTTTCACATTCTTCACTGCGGTGGTCATAACCTCGGTACAATCGCTATTCGAAAGGCGGGAGGAGACCCGGCGCAGCCAACAATTACAGACCCTCATCACTCTTTTTTATAGTGAAGTTGGCGACAGGCTCATCCGGCTGTTGAGTAGCTGCGACCCGGACCTACCATGCATCCAGGAACCGCCGTCGACTGAAAAAACCTGGACCCACGAGGATTATTCTCAATTGGCTGAAGTGCTGAAATACCATGGCTTCAAAGTCAGCCTTGAAAAGCTGGACGCGGGGAAACTCAAGGAGATTCTCGACTCGCCATTGTTGCTGACGCTGCTGGAAAATCCTCAGGTTTTCAATCATGCGCTGTTCAATAAAGTGCTGCGCGGGATGTTCCATGTCAAAGGTGAGCTTGCGATTCATGAACAGTTCAGCAATCTATCAGATAACCTGCAAGCTCATTTGTCTAATGATCTGAGTAAGATCTACGAACCCGCAGTCAAGTTGTGGCTGTCTCACATGAAACACCTTGAAAAGGCCTATCCGAGCCTGTTTATGACCATCCTGGAAACTAACCCATTCGGAGTGGCCAAACCGGAACGCTCCTGCCCGCCGCCGTTCCCGGTCGAACCGGCTTAATAACCCTCTTGGATTAGCTCGACCCTCTTGGTATGATTAGCCGAACAAAAAAAGGAAAGGATGAATTGAATGAAATCGATAAAAGGCTCCAAGACTGAGGTCAATCTGTTAACGGCTTTTGCCGGGGAATCACAGGCGAGGAACCGGTACACCTATTTTGCGTCCGCGGCCCGGAAGGAAGGTTTCGAGCAGATAGCCAATATCTTCATCGAAACGGCTGAAAACGAAAAGGAACACGCCAAAGTCTTCTTCAAATACCTGGAAGGCGGCGACGTTCAAATCACCGCCAGCTATCCCGCCGGGACGATAGGTTCAACGCTCAAAAATCTGGAAGCGGCAGCGGCTGGAGAGAACCTGGAGTGGACCAGGATTTACGCTGATTTTGCCCAGACGGCTAAAGAAGAAGGATTCCCGGAAGTAGCGCAGTCTTTTGAACAGATCGCCAAGGTCGAGAGATTCCATGAATCAAGGTACAGCAAACTGATCTCTAATGTAGCCAACGGCGAGGTTTTTAAGAAAAACGGCGCGGTAAAATGGCATTGCCTCAATTGCGGGTACGTCCATGAGGGCCCCGAGGCACCGGAAACCTGCCCCGCCTGCAGGCATCCCAGGTCGTTCTATGAAGTGCTGGCCGAAAACTGGTAGCTAATCATCTTCTGAGTAGATATGGGAGACCTTGAGATCGGCGATCCAGGCAATGGCGCTGACCGCCGCGGCAAGTAGTACCAGTAACATTTCCGTCCTCCTGATTGCCTTACACCGACAGCATAAAACGGAAATCCCCCCGAGAAATCAGCTTTCCGGGGGGATTTTTTATATCCGGAGGGCGGGTTTTGGCCAGGTCATTTGACCAGTTTTTGTTTCAAGGCCAGGGAAACGGCCTCGGTGCGGCTTGATACGCCCAGCTTGGAAAGGACGTTGGAGACGTGGAATTTGGCGGTGGAGGGGCTCACCCCCAGCTTATCGGCGATCTCGGTGTTGGGCAGGCCGTCCACCATGAGCTTAAGTATCTCCTTTTCACGGGCGGTCAGGTCATAGTCCCGGGCGGCGGGGCTCCTCATCTCCTGGATGAGCACCTGGGTAGCCTCGGAGGACAGCTTGGACTGCCCGGCCATGGCGCCCCTTATGGCTGAGACCAGTTCCGAGGCGGAGACGGTTTTCAGGAGGTAGCTCATGGCCCCGGCCTTGAGGGCGCCGTCCACCTGCTCCCGCTCCTTGAAACTGGTTAGGACGATGATCCGGATGTCCGGCCAGCGGTCATGGATGGCTTTGGTGGCGGCCACGCCGTCCATCACCGGCATCAAGAGGTCCATCAGGATGACGTCGGGCTTGAAGCGCTCGACGAACCTGACGGCCTCGCTGCCGTCGGCGGCCTCCCCGGCCAGTTCCAGGTCATCCTCGGCGGCCAGCATCGCCTTAAGGCCCGACCGCACCACGCCGTGATCGTCAACCAGCATGACCCGAATTGGTTCAGTTTCCGCCATTTGTTGCCTCCTTAACCGGCTTTTGCCATTTAACGGTCACCGTCGTCCCTTGACCGGGCTGACTTTCGATCGATAATTCTGCCCCGATCTCCCTGGATCTCTCGGTCATGATGCCTAACCCGAGGCTGCCCGGCCTGGCGTACGCCCGGTCGAAGCCCCGGCCATTATCGGCGATACTCAGGCGGATCGAATCCCCTTCACACCACAGCCTGATAGAGATTTGAGAAGCCTGGGCATGCTTGGCGATATTGTTGAGGGCTTCCTGGGCTATCCGGTAAAAAGCCACTTTCACCTCAGGGTCCATGGAACATTCATCTTCAATTTTAAGGTCCAGCGGTATCCGGTGCCGGTTCCCGAACGATTCAACAAGCTGGCGCAAAAGGTAGCTCGTTTCCGCTTCAAGAAGGGCTTGCGGCCTGAGTTCAAATAATAAAGTGCGCATCTCAGCCAGCGCGCCGCGAGTCAATTGCTGGATCTCGGCAAGCCGGCGGCGGCCTTCATCCGGGTTTTTAGCCCACAATTTTGGCAGGACTTCAGCGATTATCGATGCCGAAAACAAGGTCTGGCTGACGGCGTCGTGGAGCTCCCTCGCGAGCCGATTGCGTTCGTCGATAGCCGCCCGCTCCAGTTTTCCTTCTGTCGCCTGCAGACGCTCTATCATCTGGTCGAAGGAGCGTGAAAGCTGTCCAATCTCATCGCTTCGTTTCATCGGGTTGATGCGTTTCAAAGAACCGGTGCGGGCGATATCATTCGTCGTCACGGTTAGCGTTACTATCGGTTTGGTCACACCGTTTACGGCACGGAAAATGGCAGCCGTGCCCAAAAAGGCCATAAACATCCAAATGCCTATGACGGCGGCGCCCATGCGGCTGATGGGAATGTTGGTCTCCGAGGCGGATTGCTCAATGACCACTCCCCATCCGGTCAAGCCCCCCACCGGGCTGAAGGCTGCCAGGATCAATCCCCGGGCGGGATCATGGTACTCCGCAAAACCTTCATTGCCGTCGAGCAAAGGGGTGAGGGAGTTTTCGATGGGATGTCCCAGGTGCGATGATTCCGGATAGGCGATGATGGTACCCTCACGCGACACGATATAGGTGAACCCGGTCTGGCCGAAGGTGATCTGGTCTATGCGTTCCCACATGGACTGGAGATCTATTTCGAGGACAGCGATGACGGGATTGCCTGCCACCGGACTCAACGACAACCCCAGATGTAAAACCGGCACATTTCCGAGGTCAGTATATTGCACCCCGGAAACGTAGGTGCCGCCGGCCAGGGATTGCCGGAAGGCGTTCATCACCCTCTCGTCGACAACAGCCGGGGAACGGGTGATGATATCGGCGCTTCTCAACCGGAGAAGGCTATCGACACTGTCGTTGACAAAAATCTGGAGCCTGCCCTGAAGGTCAAACAGATAAATACCCCGGTACTGCTGCGGGGCTGACAGGCGCAATGATATCGCTGCCGAAGCCTGGGCGTCCAGATCCGGGCTCAAAAGTTCAAGGTGCCTCGTAAAATTCCGGGCATCAGCCAGAATGCCGTTCATCTGGGAGTTCAGGTCACGGCTGATGATCGAGGCGGTCTGAACGTTACGGTCCCGGGTCTCGTTAAGCATCTGCTGTTGCCCGAAACCAAGGAAGGTGAAAGCGATAATGGTCACGGCCACAATCCAGAAAACCGCGCTGGATACGACCAGGCGGCGTTTTAGACTAACGGCCACCCACCGGGTAATCCGAGACCAGATGGGCGGGCGACTTGAAGACATTATTCTGCCTTGACCACGATCTGACCGGCGATAATTTTCTGCTTGAGATCATCGAGACGGGCGCTGATTTGAGGCGTGACGATGTTCGGGTCGAACGGACCCAGGGCTAAGCCGTTCTCTTTCAAACCAAGCGAACTGACACCCGGTTTGAATGAGTCATGGTAAACCCCGTCGATAAGCAGCATCACCGCTGTGTCCACCCTTTTTGGCCGGTTGCCGACCATGTTGCCGGGGGCCAGGTAGCGTTGATCGCCGCTGGTGCCGGTAACGTACTTATTGACCTGCTGGGCCGCCTGGATGATGCCCAAGCCGGTTTTGGAGGCGGCGTTATGGATGACATCGACGCCTTCGCCGTAGCGCTTCAGGGCTAAAGCCAGCCCGACCGCCGGATCAGCGAAGGTGCCGGCAAAATCAGTCAGGACAGTAACGCCCGGATCCTGGTATGCCACACCCTGAGAAAATCCGGTCATAATGCGGCGAATGGCCGGGATGTCGGTCCCGCCGATGACATCGACCTTCTTTGTCTTAGTCAGCATGGCGGCGAGGGCGCCCATCAGGAAATCTGCTTCCTGCTCCCGGTAGACGACGGAGGCGACGTTATCCGCGGCTAATTCAAAATCGATACCGGCGAAATGGATACCCGGGAATTCGGAAGCGACGGTTTTGAGGCTTTCCAGGTTCTCGAAGGCGACGGCGATGATGAGGTCATAATGGTTGCGGGCAAACAGCCGGAGCGCATCGATATTAGCGTCCTTGGTACCGGTATCGATAGTTTCAAAACGGATATTATATTTCTTTTGCGCTTCGAGTAGTCCGGCATAAGCGGAATCGTTAAATGAACGGTCCCCCAGGCCGCCGCTACCCAACAGGAGCCCCACGTTCAATATCCTGGCAGGTTGCGCGGGCTGAGCGCAGCTAAAAACGGGGAGGAGAAGCGCGGCTGAAATCAACAGAACGAATAAGCGCCGGCCCGGCAAAAACATAAGATAACTCTCTGGTAACGCAATCGTCCATAATCGTAATTGGGACATTAATAAATGTCAATTGAAATCTTCACATTTCACGATCCCGGTTCATGCCCCCCGCCGTAAGTACGGTAATGAAAACTAGCCGTCTATATAGTTAAAATCCGTCCTTTTCCACGGCGTTTATGAACCGTTCCCAACCTATACTGTCTATCGTGAACGCAACTAACACCATATCCAACGCCAGAAATCAGATCTACGCTCTGCCAAAGGTATTGGCTCTCAGATCTTCGAATATCGCTACGGTCATGGGACTTGCTTTCCCGGCCATTTTCCTAGGGGGCACGACCGCCCTGGAAATATATCAACCCGGTTACAACCGGGTCTCAAATACCATCAGCGAACTGGTATGGGGGCCGGCGGGTTGGGTAGAGAACCTGATGTTCGTGGCTTTCGCGCTAACCCTAGTTTTATTGGGTATGAGGATCATGGCAGCGAGGTTGCCCCTGCTGGCCGCCGCCCTGGGTTTTGCCGTAATCGCGGTATTTCCGACCCAGGCCCCTGATTCGGCGCCCACATTTGGGTCCCTGGTCCACCAGTACACAGCCCAGGGAATCGCGGCAGCGCTGCCGGTCGCCTGCTTCATGCTGGCCCGGACGCTCCGGAAATGCGAGGAGCACCGGTTCCTGGTGATGTGCAGCCTAACCGGGGGAGTGATCGGGGCTACCTTGAACCTTGCCGGCCTGGTGGCGATTTACGCTGACACAAACTGGATAGGCGGCATCGAACGCCTGATTGTGCTTAACGGACTGATCTGGATACAGCTATCAAGCATCCATCTTTGGCTGGCGGACAGAAAGGCGCGCGAGGGTGACCGCTTCCAATACAGGAATCCGAAGCGTTGTTCTGTAAAAGGGCCTCCGGCGATGCGACCGGTTATGGCGAGCGCATTTGACCTCAATGAGAACCACGCTCAGCGGCGTTACAAATCCGGGTTCCAACCCGATTGACGCCCTTTGTTAAAAGTACTAAGATACCGGCGTATGATCGGGACAAAAGTCCTGCGGGCTGCAACAATCAGCGCCTTAACTCTGACCCTCACCCTGGCATCAGGTTGCGACAGCGTTAAAGGCGTTTTCGATTCCAAAGACGACACATCGACAACGACCGCTGCTCCAGTCACTTCGATGCCCAAACCCAAGCCGGTGGTGAAATCCGTCGAAGCCACGACGAGCGGCATGGACAGCCACTACTACGCAATTCTCCAGATTACTATCGAGAATAAAGGCTCCGACGGCACCGTTATCGTCAGGGCGACATTGACCCAGGGCGGGGTGACCCAGACCAACGACATGATCACCAACCTCGATAAAGATAAGACACAAACCCTCCCCCTGGTTTTCCCGCTCAAATGGCAAGGCGGCGACTGGACGCAGACAGTCGACGTTATTGTCCCGTAAGCAATCCGCCGGCGCCAATTGATTCCATTGCAACTTGGGTGTTTTTTCCCAGACCCCTGAAAAATCGTAACCATTAACTTCGCTTCTCGGTTCGTGTTGTTTACCCGAAGGGTTATCAATTACTAATCCGCCCCATTCGTATGACAAAGCTACGACCAATTTACTTTGCTTGAAATCTGTGCTATATTTTGCCGATGGTATTAATCCTTGACATCTTTAGCCTAATCAGGGCCTACAAATCCCAATTTTTCAGTCATTAAGCATTTTTAAGCAAAGGAGACCGCTATGCCCGTTGGAATGCTGATCGACACCACCAAGTGCATCCTGTGCCTGAGGTGCGAGAACGAATGCCACAACTTCTATGGTCTAAAAAACAAGCGTCTCGAAGGCTCAAGCGACAAACCGGAATTGGATGCGTACCACTATGTGGTGGTGAAGAACTACGAGGTCCCTACCCCTAACGGAACCAAAGTCGTGGGCGTCAGCAAACGCTGTCTGCACTGCTTCAGCCCGGCCTGCGCCTCTGTTTGCCCGGTTGCCGCCCTTCATAAAACCCCCGAGGGGCCGGTCGTCTGGGATGAGGGACGGTGCATCGGCTGCCGCTACTGCCAGAACGCCTGCCCGTTCGAGATCCCCAAATTCGAATGGGATGTCGCCTGGCCTAAGATCCAGAAGTGCATTTTCTGCCATGACCAGCGCCTCCTCAAGGGGTTGAACCCGGTGTGCGCCGATGTCTGCCCCACCCAGGCTATCCGATTCGGCGACCGGGCGGACCTTATCGCTCTGGCTCACCAGAGAATCGCTGACAACCCGGACGTGTACTTCGATCATGTCTACGGTGAGACAGAAGTCGGCGGCACGCTAAAGATGTACATCGGCGCGGTGGATATGCGCGAGCTGGGATTCCCCGAGACCGAAACCGAAATGTACCCCAATTTCACTCACGAATTTCTCAGCAGAATCCCGGTTGAAATCGCCTCACTGGCCCTGATCCTGGGCGGGATTTACACCTTCCGGTCGCGCCGCATGGCAGCCGCCGGTAAAGACAACTCTCATAACGAGAAGCGAGGTTAATCGTGACAGTCAAATTAACGCGCCGCCATTTTATCGAACTGGGCGCCGGATCGACCGCCGCGCTCGGTATGTCGCTGTTCAAATATCCCGAATTTCACAAGCTGTTCGCCCAGGCGCTGACCGAGGTACCGGTCATCTGGTTCCAGGGCTCAGGCTGCAACGGCTGCAGCGTTTCCGTATTGAATACTTTCCCGATCACCATCCAGAACCTCCTGCTGTCCGAAGTCGTCACCGGCAAGCATGTGAGCCTGCGCTTTCACAATACGGTGATGGCCGCCCAGGGAGACCTGGCGATGAAGGCGCTGACCGATACCGAGACAGGGCCTTTCGCGTTGGTGGTCGAAGGCGGTATCCCGCTTAAGGACGACGGTTTTTACTGCGAGGTCGGGGAGAAAGACGGCAAGGGCATTCCGATGGCCGATACGATTGCCCGGCTGGGCCCGAAAGCCATTGCCACCATCGCTGTTGGTACCTGCGCCTCATCTGGCGGCATTTCCGCCACTCCGCCCAATATCGGCGAGGTGGTCGGCGTCCACGAATTTTACAAACAGAAGGGCATCACCACCCCGGTTATCAATACCCCCGGGTGTCCCCCCCACCCGGATTGGTTCGTCGGCACGCTAGCCCAGGTCCTTATGAACGGGCCGGAGTCGGTCAAGGTTGACGGTGATTTGAGGCCGACCGCTTTCTACGGCGGCACCATCCACGACCAGTGCCCCCGGCGGGGTAGTTTCGCCGCCAAGCAGTTCGCCAAGAACTTTGGCGAGCCGGACTGCCTGTACCTCCTGGGTTGCAAGGGGCCGATCACCCATGCCGATTGCAACTCCCGATTGTGGAACAACAAGACCAACTGGTGCATCGGATCAGGCGCTCCCTGCATCGGCTGCGCCGAATTGAAATTCCCCGGCCACCTGGGCCCGGTGCATGAACCCATCGACCTGACCCAGACCATCGACAAAGCCGCCATCGGCATAGTCGGCGCCACCGCCGCGATTGTGGTAGGCGGGGCGATTGCCGCCTCTTCCGGCTCCGGCGATAAAAAGTCCGAACACTAATCGAGGATTGAAAAGGAAAAATAAATGGGAAACATAGTCATCGATCCCATCAGCCGCATCGAAGGACACCTGAAGATAGACGTAGTCGTTGAAAACGGCGTGGTCAAAGACGCCCATTCTTCCGGGACGCTGTTCCGCGGTTTCGAGATGTTCATGAAGGGGCACAACCCGACCGATGCCCAACACTACACCCAGCGCATCTGCGGCGTCTGTCCCGTGTCACACGGCGTGACATCTGTCCTCAACCTGGACAGCGCCTTCGGCGTCGCCGACAAGATCCCCGCCAACGGCCGGATCATTCGCAACCTTATCCAGGCCGGCAACACCATCCAGTCTCACATCCTTCACTTCTATCACCTGGCGGCTCTTGACTACGTCGACGTGACCGCCGCCGCCGGCTACACCGGAAATGACCCGGGGTTGATCAAGGTGGCGGATTTCATCAAGCGTGCCGGAAGCGACACGGCTAAGCTGGGCCCGTTCTTCCCCCGTTATGAAGGCGATTACCGCCTGTCGAAGTCGATCAATCAGAAGGCCGTCGCCGATTACGTTAAAGCCCTCGATATGCGGCGCCTGGCGCACGAGATGACCTCGATCTATTTCGGCCGCATTCCCCACGGGCCCGGCCTGGTGGTGGGCGGCGTCACCCAGGGACCGACCGCGGACAATATCGCCCTGTACCGCCAGAAACTGACGGTGCTGCGCGATTTTATCGATAATGTTTATATTCCGGACGTCATCGCTGTGGCCGAGGCCTACGCCGATCACTTCGCCCAGGGTGTGGGTTGCGGCAACGTGCTGTCGTACGGCGTATTCGACCTCGATTCCACCGCCGATCTGACCAAGCGCCGGCGTTTCATGCCCCAGGGCACAGCGAACACCAAACTGCAGTTGGCGGCTATGGACCCCAAAGCGATCACCGAAGACGTCAAATACAGCCGGTTCTCCAGCGTTTCCGGAGCCTATCCCGGCAACGGAGATACCCAGGACAGCCCTGACAAATCCGGCGCCTATTCGTGGCTCAAAGCCCCCCGTTACAAAGGCGGCGTTTACGAAGTAGGTCCGATGCCGCGGATGCTGGTGGCCTATCTTTCTGGCGACGCCACCGTCAAGGCCATGGTAGATTCGACCCTGGCCCATTTCAATGCTCCCGCGTCAGTTCTGTTCAGCACCCTGGGACGCCATGCCGCCCGCGCCCTCGAATGCAAGCTGGTTGCCGACGCCGCAGACGGTTGGTTGAACGAACTCAAGGTTGGCGATCCCTTCAACGTTCCTTTCGAAATTCCCGATTCGGCTGAGGGGATGGGCCTGTGGGAGGCTCCCCGCGGCGCCCTGGGTCACTGGATAACCATCAAGGATAAGAAGATCGACCGCTACCAGTGCGTAGTGCCGTCAACCTGGGACTGCTCGCCCCGCGACGACAAGGATCAGCCCGGGCCCATCGAACAATCCCTCATCGGCGCCAAGGTCAAGGACGAGGCCAATCCGTTCGAAGTCGTCCGCATCGTCCGCGCCTACGACCCCTGCCTGGCCTGCGCCGTCCACCTGGTAAGGCCGAACGGCGATGTCATCGGCCAGTACAGAGTTGTCTAGGGTAGGAATATTTAACGACCCGGTAATAATTGTTGGAGGCTTGATTTGAACAACAAGAATATACCTCTCTTCAGCTTCTGGGGCGTCGTCCAGATACTGCTGGCGCTGGGCGCCCTGGGCGTGCTCGCCGCCAAGATGATCTGGGGCCTGGGGGCGGTGACCAACCTGTCCGACAACTGGCCCTGGGGACTCTGGGTCGCCTTCGACGTCGGCATCTATATCGCCTCGGCGGCCGGCGGCTTCGTTCTGGCGGCTCTGGTCTACATCTTCAAGATCGAGACCTTCCGTCCCCTGGTCAAGCCCGCCATCCTGATCGCCGCCCTGGGCTACACCATCGGCGCCCTGGGCATCGCCGTCGACCTTGGCCGCAGCCCGCTCATCGTCCACCCGCTGTGGATGTGGCAGCCCAGTTCGATCATGTTCGAAGTGGCCTGGTGCGTCATGATGTACCTGACGGTGCTGTACCTTGAGTTCTCGCCCAACGTCTTCGCCCGCTTCGGGCTGCACAGGGCCGAAACCGTCCAGCATGCCCTGGCCGTACCGCTGGTCACCTTCGGCATCCTCCTGTCCTTCCTGCACCAGTCGTCCCTGGGCGCCCTGTTCCTGATCACCCCGGAACAGCAGCCGCTGTGGCACCTGCCGCTCATGGGCTACCTCTTCGTCATCTCGGCCATGTCGCTGGGCCTTTCGGTGCTGACCATTTTTACCATCGTCACCGCCAAGTCATGGAAACTGACGCTGCGGCTGGACGTGCTCTCCAAGGTCATGGCCATCGCCGGCTGGATACTGGTCGTCTACTTGGGCCTGAGGATCTGGGATACCGCCCAGTCCGGCCACTTCTCGGCCTTCAAGTTCGACACCTACGGCTTGCTGTACATCGCCGAGGTGGGCCTGGGCATGATCGTCCCGGTCATCCTCATCGCCATGAAGAAGGTCAGGGAGTCCAGGGCGGGCCTCCTCTGGGCATCATCGCTCATCTTCTTCGGCATGCTCTTAAACCGCATCAACACCCTGGTGCTGTCGCACGCGGTCTACCGCGAGGGCAGCTACTTCCCGACGGTGTGGGAGTTCATCTTCACCCTGGGCCTCATTGCCGGGGCCATCTACGCCTTCAGGCTGGCGGCCAAGTACCTGCCGCTCTTCGCGGATAACAAGGCCGGCTTGCCCGAGACAGTGGCCAAGTCCAATCCGGTGGTCGTACCGGCTTAATTCTCAACTTCGCCAACCATTGAGTGGAGCGGTTCGCGAGAGCCGCTCCACTTTTTTTGCGCCTGTATAGGACCTTTCGCGTAGGGCGAACCGGCTACGCTGGATCGTTTTTCGATTTTCCCGTTAAAAGTTTTAAGAAGGAACGAATCACCTGATTTCAGCTTCAGCACAATCGTGAACATTCGTTCCAAAAACGAAGGATAACCAATCCGCCCCATGCCGTTGCGCATTTCAAAAACGACTGAAACGACTGGGACGGCCTCGTTCGAATAATACCAATAATGCCAATTATCCAATACTACCAATCCTCAACCCGCCCGGATTCCCGGGTTTCCACAAATACCCCCCCACTAATTGTTGGTTGCGTTTCGCTTCACCCACCCGACCGCCACGTCGAAACAATTTCGTGTTCGGACATCGACAAACGAATGGCAGCTGTCAGCATGGGCGACATCGAGATTCTTCGCGCCGCTCAGAAAGACACCCGGAAGAGACACAGGCAGTATTATAGCACACGTGTTCCTCTGGACTGTCAAGCGTTTCGTGTCGTTTTTAGGGTTATATTTTTTATCGGGGCTTTCAGTAATCGGTATCGGCTCCCGACCCATCAGCGGGCGGCAAAAACCCGCCCTATACGGCTTGGAGCTGATCTAAAGACAAACTTCGTATAAAAAAAGAGAGCTCCCCATATGGAGCTCTCTTTTAACTTGTGGCGGGAATCGATTACAGATTGACCACCCTGACGTCGTTGGTGCTGGGATCGATGATATGGACGCCGCAGGCGATGCAGGGGTCGAAAGAGCGGATAATGCGGACGATATTAATCGGATTATCGATGTCCGGCACCGGCGCGCCGATAAGGGCCTGTTCGTACGGACCGCGAACACCTTTGTCATCACGGGGTCCGGCATTCCAGGTGGAAGGAACGACCAGCTGGTAGTTCTTGATCTTCCAGTTATCGACTGAGACCCAGTGGCCGAGAGCGCCGCGGGGGGCGTCCCAGACGCCGAAACCCTGGGCGGTCTTGGGTACGGCTTTTTCATTCATGCCGACGATCGGACCCGCAGTCCTGAGAGAGATCAACTGATCAATCCAGGCGATACCGGCATCTACAATCTGCTTGGTGATGAGAGCGCGGCACAGGTGACGGGCGACGACGCCCTCGCGGCCGCCAGCCTTGAAGAAATCAACCAGCGCCGGGAACTTATTGACCAAACCGCGCGCCAGAGGGCCGACTTCCATGGTCTGCGAGTTGTAGCGGGGAGATTTGAAGAAGGAGTAGGCGCCGGTCTTGTTGACGTTGAATTCGGTGACGCCGGCGGACGGATGGAGCGCGGTGGTGCCGGAGGGGTAATTGTACCAGGAATTGGTCACCGATTCGGTGATCTTGGAATAATCAACTGCGCCGATGGCCAGGCCGGCAACATCGGAAAGGGTGCCACGCTCCCCGGTCGAAGTGATAACGCCGCCCTTGAACATCGGGTTCGATCCGCCGAAGGAGGTGTCAGCCGGAGAAGCCGACGGGTTCTGAGGAAGCATCGGGTAGGCCAGGTAATTGCCGGCGGTGGCGCCGAGAGCAATCTTGGCCAATGGGAACAAAGGACCGGTTCCAACGGCCAGCACATCAGGCAGATAGTAGTTGTCCACGAAGGCTTTCTGCTCCAGCCACAGGTCGCGGAAGGCCAGAAGCTGTTCGCGGGAAGGAGTAGCGACGCAGCCGCCTACGGTGATGGTGTTCGGATGGGGCTGGATGCCGGTGATATAAGCCAGCATCTTCTGCGATTTAGCTTTCATCTCGAGGGATTTAATGTAATGAGACACCAGAGTGGTAACCGTGTCCGGGTCATTCAGGGAAAAGGCATCCGGGGTGTAGCGGGGAACGAAGGGAGAGGCATCACCCCTGGTAACCAGCCCGACTACCTTATCCCTGATAGCCTTGAGACCTTCATCGGAACCCTTGTAGTTGGCAACGGCGAGGATATCGATGTAGTCCAAAGCCGACAGGTTGTAAAAGTGGACGTAGTGATCATGAACATAGTAGCCGGCGCAGAAAAGGTTTCTGAGCAGGCGGCCGGCTTCGGTGAGTTCGATACCGAAGGCGTTCTCCATGGCCTGGGCTGAAGCAATGGCATGGACGCCCTCGCACACGCCGCAGACACGGCTGGTGACATATGGAGCATCCCAGGGATCCCGCCCTTGAAGCAGTATTTCAAAGCCGCGGGCCATGGTCCCGGCAGACCAAGCATCGGTAACAACCCCGTTGTTGACCTCAACTTCAATCCGGAGGTGACCTTCAATTCTCGTTATCGGATCGACGACAACTCGAGTCATTTCATCTATCCTCTTTCTTAATCTATTTCCAGATTTTCACTAACTTGATTGAACGTCACACGCCGAAGTTGAAATCGTGGGCGATAAGCATGTTGCCTTTTTCAAAAAACTCAGGTTGCGAGCAGGCGACACAGGGGAAGCTGCTCTGGATGCAGTAGCTGGCCCGGTTGTTCCACAGCCTCTCCCAGCAGTCCTGGAAGGCGATAGGACCTTTGCAACCCTTCAGGATCAGGCAGTAGCCCTGCTGCTTGGGATCGTTGAAGTTGGTGACGAAGTGCCGGGCTTCGAACTGACCGCGGCGGGCGCAATTATCATGCTGCAGCTTGCCGTAGAAGGCGACCGGGCGCTGGTACGCATCCAGTTCCGGGGCTTTGCCGAAGGTTAAATAGTAAACCAAGGTGGCGACCAGGCGTTCGTTATGAACGGGGCAGGTCGGCAGGTTGATAACGGGCGCCTTGATATCAGCAAATGTGTTGTGCTTGGTAGTGCCGTTATAGAGAATCCCCACGCCGCCAGTCGGCCCGAAGCGGGGGATGCCGCCGAATGAGGAGCAGACCCCCGCGGCGACAATCACCGCGGCATTCTTGGCGGCGGCTTTGAACTGGTCGACGAAGGTCTGGCCGCCGATGGTGCAGTATTTACCGTTCTCCGCCAGCGGGATGGCGCCATCAACGACGAGAACATATCCGCCCTTGGCGATGGTCTGGGCCAAAGCCTCTTCGGCCTGGTAACCCGAACCGGCCATTACCGTCTCATTGTATCTCAGCGAGATCGTATCCAACAGCAAGTCAACGGCGGTGGGTTCCAGGTTGTTGACAAACGATTCTACGCAACCGGTGCAACTCTGGCCGTTAAGCCAGATAACCGCCGGTTTGGCGGCTTGCTCTTCGAGAGCGTTGACGATGGTCGGGGTTAAGGCCTGGCTCAGGCCGAAATAGGTTGCCGTCATCCCGGCGATCTTGACGAAATCCCGGCGGTTAAGTTCCTGCTTGGTCAGGATTGAAAGATCCATTTTTGCTCCTTCAGCGGGCTATCGCTCCGCGCAATTTTTACGTTCAGAACTATCCCTACTAGGGCGCCATCTTCAGGTAATGGGCCAAGATATCCTGGCGGTCCTTGCTCAGATTGGCTCCGGTAAAGTGAGCCGAGATGAAGGCGCTGAGTTGAGCTTCAGTATTGAAGTTAGTCAGTTGAAGCGCGGTGATGTTCGGTCCGCCGAGGCCGCCGGCACGGCTGGCGCCGTGGCATAAAGCGCAGTTGCTGGAGTATAAAACCACCGGATCGGTGCTGAAAGCCGGGCTGGTTGAGGTAGCCGGCTTGGACTTGATCTTAAGATAATTAGCAAGGACATCCCTGAGAGGCTGTGTCATTCCGGGTGCCGGGTGAACACCGAGGAAGGTGCTCAAAAAAGCGGCGCTGAAATTGCTGGTGTCTGTAATATTAGGCCCCGCGACACTGCCCTGAAGGTTTACGCCGTGGCAGACGGAGCATTTGCTGAGGTACAGCAGGTCGGCGTCAATTCCGGGAACTGTGGGCAGAAGGGCGGTCGAAACCGGAGTGGTGGTGGGAACCGGCGCGGTCGTTTCAGTGGTTGGATTGTTAGAGGTACAGGCGCTTAAAATGGGTATCAACAGCACTACCAGGGCGAGGATGAGGCTAGGGACGCCGTGTCTTTTCATCATTCAACTCTCCTGTCTATTATCGCCGCTTCGTGTCAAGCCCTCGATGGAATCCAAATTCAAGCAGTTCGGCTGGTTCTTTTTCGCCCCGGCCGCAGAGACTTTTCAAACCTGCCGGATTCTAACACCATGGTACTAATACTGTCAAAGGCGCCTTACGTTGGTTGGATTAAATGTCCAATTCTCAATCTTGCCAGATTCACAATCTAAATTTTACGACAATCCATTTTGACCTAAAAACAAAACTTCTTTAATTTCACGATTGACCCGGAATCCGATCAAAAATATTTTTAAAGTGGCGAGTTCAAAGATGAACCGGACCTTCCACGTTTACAATATTAGTTCAGCCATCGTCCAGCGCCGGGGCACAATTCAGCTTGCGGGTCCAATCCCGCAGCGCAGCCAGCAACTGTTCGATAAGTTCCCGCGATTTCGGATCGATGAGCCTCCCGTCTGAGTCAAAAGCCTGCGCCGCCAGCGGCACCATCACCTCCGGCCGGTTAAGAGGATACATCTCCAGGAAAACCATGATCTGCCGGAGATGATACTGGGCCCGGGCTCCGCCGAAAGAACTGATGGAAGCGCTCATGATGGCCGCCGGTTTTTCTTTGAATGCATTATCGCCGTAAGGCCGCGATGCCCAGTCGATGGCGTTTTTCATGACGCCGGGAACAGAGTAGTTGGCTTCAGGGGTGACGAACAATATCGCATCGGCGGCGCGGATCAGCGATTTGAATTCCCTGACCGCGGCGGGCGGGTCGTGCTCCAGGTCCTGATTAAAGGGGGGAATGGGCGCCAGGTCGAACGTTTTTATTTCCATGCCCGAAGGGGCCAGCTCGACCGCGTTCCGCAGCAGCAGCCTGTTGAAGGACCCCCGGCGCAGGCTGCCGGCAAAACCGAGTACCTTGATCCTGGTCTCCATCGAAATTGATTATAGTACGGCGTGCGGCGAGCTCAAACAAGAAGTCTAATGGCGTTCGAGAATGCCCGATATCATGTCCAGGGCGATCATTCAATCGGGGGGGGGGGGGGGATATATTGAGGGAGGGCGGGTTAAAAACCCGCCCCTACAATGTTCCGATAGCCAAACCGTAGCAGCCGGTCTCCAGACCAGCGCAGATCCCAGTCTTCGCCAAAATAACGAGAGGTGCGTTCGAGGGTGGAATGGGGGAGGGCGGGTTAAAAACCCGCCCCTACAGTGTCCGGGCGCAAAACCGGGGCAGCCGGTCTCCAGACCAGCGCAGATTCCAGTCTTCGCCAAAATAACGAGAGGTGCGTTCGATGACGAACCGGGAGAGGGCGGGTTAAAAACCCGCCCCTACGATACCGGTCGCAAACCAGGGGCACCTGGTGTCTTGTGGCGATCTAGAAGAAGACGGGATTCCGGCCTTCGCCGGAATGACAAGAGGCACCTCAAGGATGAAACCGGAAGGGCGGGTTAGAACCCCGCCCCTACATTTGGGGCGAAATCGAAGAGGCCGAGTACCTGATTATCTCGGCGAAGTTTTGAATCCGGGTGCGGTTGTTGCTCTCCATGATACCATCATAGGTAAGGGTGACCCAGGGTTTGTGCAGCGATGAGGCCAGTTTTTCCGCCATGGCGGCTACGATGCCCCCGGGCATGCAGCCGTGCGGCATGACTGAGATCACGCCGGCGAAATCCGGGCTTTCCAGCCATTCCAATCCCGAACCGATGGACAGCACCGCCTCGCTGCCGCACCGGGGCGACAGGTGGAGTCCCGACTTAGCCAGAACTTCCTCGATGGAACCTTCCCTCAACCCACCAACGATATGTTCGATCACGCCGATGCTGTTACGGTAGTCGGCGTCCAGGACGCGGCGCCTGAGGTAGCTCCGGAACAATTTGCCGTATCGCCGGAACCTGAAATTGTCCTCATGGGCGCGGTGGAAAATATACCTCAACCACTCGGCGGTGGGCGAGATGGTGACTTCAAGCCCGGCCGCCTCGCAGCAGCGCGCGAGGTCATCGTTGGCAAAGCGGTTGGCCCTGAGATAGATCTCGCCGTTTATGCCGACCAGGGGCCGGCGGGGCAAAGTGACGTCTATGATTTCCTTGAAATCACGCGCCGCATGCTCAAGCAACCCGTTCAAATTCTGCCAGCGGCGAGCCCCGTCCCGGAACCGGGATACATAAGATTCGAATAGCCTGTCCGCCAGTCCCGATTCTTTTTCATAAGGGCGAGCGCGCCAGAGCAGCTTTTCAAGGGCGTCGGCGGCAAAGATGGCGTCGGCGGCGCGCCGCGGGAAATCAGCGCCAAGGTTCAAATCCTCGTAAGATTTGTTGGAGGTGGTCGATCTTACCTGGATGTCGTAACCGGCTTGTTTAAGGGCAATACCCTGTTCCAGGGCGTATTTCCCCAGCCTGCAAGGACCGTAGGCGCTGGCCATGATGAACTCAGAACCCGGTACGGCGGCGCGGTTATCCTCGCAGAACCTCAGAAAGTCCCCCAGGGTGGCGCGATAGGGCAAACATTCCGTCCCGGCGGTGACCCGGTTGGATAACTGCAGGCTGCGCGCGTCGGTTTCCGGCAAGACCTCTACCTTCCGGCCGCTGGCTTCAACCGCTCCGGCCAGAACCCGGATAAAAGGGGCCATAAACGGGATGACAAAGGTCTTGTGATCGACACTTACGGGCAAGGTCTGCCTTTTATAATCTATAGGCGCCGTTTCGTGCCGCTGTGCCGTCCGCGAGTAGCCGTTGATGGTATCGACGAAAGCCTCAAGCCGTGTGATGACGCCGGCTTCCGCGGCGTGCTCGTCGACCTCTAACTGGCCCAGGGGTTTGCCGCCCATGATGTCTTCCAGTACCGGCAAAATAAAGGAATTGGGCCCGCAGCCGAAGTTGGTGATCATCAAGCCGTAAAGGTTTGGCTCCCGGGCGATGATGTCCGACGCGGCGATGAATTTACTTTCATACGACCAGTAAGGCCGGTCGGTGTATCGGCTGATATCGACCGACTCCAGTGGCAAAAAGTCCATGGGGATGGGTTCGACCCCCAGTTGAGCCAGGGCATTGGCAATGCCCAGATTAGCCCCGGGATCCCCCGCCATATAGGAACGGGAGATGAGGACGACCCCGGTTTTGCCGCTGGATTTTAAGCTGGCCAGTACCTCTCGGCCGGCCGCCGCCCGGCCTGTTTCAAATAGTCTCTGGGAACGGATGCCTGCCACGGCCGCCTGGCGTGCCCGGACAGGCGGGGCGCCGAGTTCGCGGGCGGTGCGGGCGAGGTTGGCGATAACCTCATCGTCGCCGAGGCTGAAATCAATGACCGGCGACACTAGCCGAGCCCCCGTTTCGAGAACTTCCCGTACAATAAAAGGCGACGCCTGCACCAGCGGGCAGGCATATTTCTGATTTTCATCCCCTTCCTTGGGACCCAGGCGGATGGCAGCGGGACAGAGGATAAAATCAACCGCGTCCTTGAGGAAGGCGACGTGCCCGTGAAGGAGTTTCACCGGGAAACAGCTGTCGGTGTAGGAGAGTTCAATGGCGTGCTCGATTATTTTAGCCGTCGTTCTGGGGGAAATTACCACGCGCGCGTCCAGGGCGTTCAGGAAACCGGTCAGAAGCGGCGCCAGATCATGGGTCAGAAGAGCCCTCGGGATGCCGACAGCCGGTCCATGGCCTGTGGCCCCGCCGGCATCTTTGAGTAATAACGCTTCCCGGTCATCGAAGGCGGTGCGGATCTTGACCTTGTCGATCCGGGAGTCATAGCGGTCGCAGCGGCTGCCGAAGAACGAATCTGACCCGTCCGGCAGCTTCATCTGAGTGATAGAGCAATTGTTGTCGCAGTGATAACACGGGAAGGTCGTCAGGTGGCAACTGCTTTCGGCCAGGGCTTTGAAACCTTTAAAGACCGATGGCACCGGGAACAACCGGCCCTGATCCCGGGCAAGGAGCGCCGCGCCAGCAGCCCCGCTGACTTCCCGGTGTTCCGCCACCGAGAGCTCATGATCCGGCAATTGCTGCCGGAAAGCCGCCACCACCGCCTCATTGTAGAACACGGCGCCGGTCAGGATAATGTTTCGACCCAATTTCCGGTGGGCGACCACTTTCGACAGATAGTTTTTGGCGATGGCGTTGGCCAGCGACGCGGTGATCACGGGCAGGGAAACCCCATCCTGCTGCGCCGAGGTGATGGACTGGCTCATGAAGGCGGCGCACCTGGTTCCCAGGTCGATGGTATATGGCGCGGTAAAGGCGAGGCGGGCGAAATCACCGTTGGTGACTTTGACGCCCAGCTGGTCGGCCAGTTCGTCGATAAAGCTGCCGGTGCCGGCGGCGCAGGCCTTGTTCATCTGGCAATCTATGACCACGCCGTTCCGCTTAAGAACCAACTTGGAATCCTGCCCGCCGATCTCGATGATATCCGCGTCTTGATCGATCACTGCCGCCGCCCGGGTCTGGGCGGTTATCTCGTTCTTGATCAAATCCGCGCCGACGAAACCGCCCACCAGGTAACGCCCCGAACCGGTGACCCCGGCGCCGGCGATATCGACATTTTCGGCGCCTTTCTTCATCAGCTCGACCATCACCTGTTTTACGGCATCGATCGGGCGGCCGGCCGTCATCAGGTAAGTCTTGGCGATAATCTTGCCGGTAACGCTGTCCAGGATGACCGCCTTGGTGCTGGTGGAGCCGACGTCGATTCCCAGGTAGCCGCTGCCGCGATCCGTGATCACAGGCAGGGAGGGGGGTACCGGCACAGCCTGGCGCTCCAGCGGCGGGGTCTGGAAATAATTCCGCCGGTTATCGGCCACCGGCAGCGTGCCGATTTTGGAACGCCTTCCTATCGATAAAAGGGCGGCGCCATGGGCTTCGGTGTAGACGGCGTCCCCCGGTACGGCCACCGCGACGTCATACCCGTTCCGGCTTGAGAGTAATGCGTTCAGCGCCCGCTCCACAGCGCCGTTGGCGGCAACCCCGCCGACCAGGTACAACGGAGCGTCAAAAGGACCTTTCTTCAATGAAACGATCATCCGGGCAATGCTTTCGCAAAGCGCGGACAGGATGGCCGAAAGCTGAACGCCCTTCTGCTGCAGGTGAATGATATCGCTCTTGGCGAAAACGCTGCAGCGGGCGGCGACCCGGGGCGCATGACCCCGCTGGGACAGGGCGATGCGGGTGAAATCCTCCATGGTGATACCGAGCCGATAAGCCTGCTGTTCCAGAAAACGCCCGGTCCCGGCAGCGCAAAGCGGGTTGGAAACCACCTTCCAGGGCTTTTTCAATCCGTCCTCAAGACTGATGACGAGTGAGGTCTGGCCGCCGACCTGGATGATGGTTCTGGCGTCCGGATGGGCGTGCAGCACCCCCGACGCAACGGCCAGCGGACTGGAGTATGATCCCCAGTGCCAGTCAGCTGGAATCAACTCCTTACCGGACCCGGTGACCCCCGCTCCGGCGATGTCCGGGAATTGTTCCAGGCGTTTGAGAAGCGAGTTGACGGACTGGCGGGCGTCGAAGACGATCTTTTCGATGTCATGTTTGACCACGCTCCCTTTGTCATCGACGAGACAAAGTTTGACGTTAACCGATCCTACGTCCAGCCCAAGGTAATAGTTCATTGCTTCGGCAATTATGCTGTAAAACCATTGGGTTGGCAAATCAAAATAATGACCTTTGAAGCTGCGGCGCCAACTTCAAATCACATCGGGAGCGCCTCCGGGATCAACCGGTGGCCATGGCTCGCAACAACGGTATGAAGGCTTCAGGGGGATCGTTTTTACTGATAAAGGCCCTGCAGCCACAGGCTAAGGCTTCTTTCCTGGATTCCGGCAACGCGCTCAGGGCGACGACGGCGGCTTCCGGACACTTGTTCCTGATGCCCCGGAACAGACCGGAACGGTTATTCACAGGCAACTCCCAATCCAACAGGATCAGATCAGGCGAGTTGCCGGGGCTTATCTCCAAAAGCTGCTCGGCGGCTGCGGCTTCCTCAATCACCACATGGTCGAAGTGCTGTTCGATGAGGAGCCGTAAAGCTCTCCTCACCTGTAAATCATCGTCGGCAATGAGTACTCTCACCGAGCTTCTTCTCCGGTATCAGCGGTCCAGAAAACGATTGATCCCGCCGGCGTGAAAATTGCTTTCAGGACTTCTTTCCGGCGTCTCCCTGGACCTTACCGGCGATTGCTCCGGCTTGGGTTCGGTCAACCATAAAAATACGCCTAGCGCCGCAATGATGAGAATGATCCACATGGCATGCCCCCTTTGTTTATGGTAAGAAGCATAACGGACCATCCCGGGGGCGGTATCCGCGGTTAGGCGGGATTTGGGGTGGACGGAGGAGGGGTTTTTAATTGGCCATTCGGCCAGTATCGGAATCCAAAACCCGCCCCTCAATAAAAGTGGAACTACGCGGTCAGGAGCGTTTTTGGCTAGAAGAACCTGCCGTGCTGACGGACGCGGGCTTTGTACCATTCCAGCAAACCAATCGGAATCAGCGCAAAAACCAGCGCAACTATCCAATCCGCCGCGGTCAGACGTATTATCTCCAGATTGATGGAGAGGCTATTATTCAGGAATGCCTGAAGCCCTGGAAAATACATGAGAGCCAGGTGAAAGACCGGAACGAACGCCAGAAACGGCCAGACAAACAAGTAATTGTCATCCTTGAGGGTTCTGAACGCCGATTTGTTCAAACGGCGTAAGGACAACACGAGCAAGGTCTCGCTCAACAGCGCCACGGTCAGCAGCAAGGTGCGGGCCTTGGCTTGCGCCCATCCAACCGGGTCCAGGGCTCCGCCACCGAAATCCGGAACTGTTCCCAGGTGGTTACCGTCCATGACCGGCACCAGCCCGGAAGAAGCAAAAAGGTAGGTCAATGAAAGCACCGCGGCCAGCGATACGATGAACAGCGCCATTGCCGATGTTGTTCTCCGGTTGAAAATGTCCTCGCCGTCGCGGGGTTTTTCGGACATGACGTCTCGGCTTAGACGGTCCGAGATGAAGGCCAGCGGCGGGATGGCGTGCGCCGTGGTAAAGATGTATATCCTCTGCCAGGAGTTCAAAAGACTGAAATCCGGAATAAAGGAAGCGCCGAAATAGACCAGCGCTTCTGCCGCGTTGACAGCGATGTAGAAAAAGATGAGCGACCGGATCTTTTGAAAAAGTCCCCGCCCTTCACGGATTCCCACCACCACTGAATTGAAAGAGTCATCGGCGATGATCATATCCGACGACTGTTTGGCTACATCGGTCCCGGTCACGCCCATGGCAATACCGACATCCGCTGTCGACAGAGCAGGCGCATCGTTCACCCCGTCCCCGGTGACGGCGACGGTTCGGTTGGATTGCTTGTACCGCCGGACAATGGCCATCTTATCCTCGGGCGAGACCCGGGCGAAGACCGAGGTTTTGAGAAATTCTTCGTCGGTGAGGCGGTTATCGTACGCCGCAAAAGCCAGATCGCCGTCACGGACGATTCCGACCTGGCCGGCAATGCTGCGGGCGGTTTCCAGGCTGTCGCCGGTGACCATGACCGACCGGATGCCGGCTTTCCCGGCCTCGGCGACCGAGTCCAGGACGCCATCCCGGGGAGGGTCAATGATGGCGACGAAACCGAGGTAGGTAAGGCCGCTTTCGACCGAATCCCTAGACAATGATTGCGTAGCCCCATCGATATACTTGAAAGCCAGCGAAATGACCCGGTAGCCGTGAGCGGCGAACGCCTCCGCTTTCTTTATAAGGTAGCCTTTTTCTTGATCGCCGAGAGCCACGGTTTCATTGACCGTGCCGGTGACCAGGGATGAACACTTTTCGAGCACTCTTTCAGTGGCGCCTTTGGTAAAGACTTCAACTTTTACGGTCCTGCCGCCCGCGAAAACCTTGCTCACCCGCTTCAGATTCGAGTCAAAAGGGAAAGAGGCGATTTCACGGAAAATCGACCGGAAATAATTCTCGTCCAGGCCTGATTTGCGGAAAAGGGTCAGGATGGCGGCATCGGTGGTGTCGCCTACGGCGCAATACGACGCCTCCTCGGCCGTTCCACCGGCATTTTTGTTCAAGACTTTAACTATCGAACTCTCATTGTTCAACATGCCCGAGACCAGCACCATTTCCAGCGCCGACCCAGGGCCGACCGATGCGGCTGGCCTGGAATCCGGCACCTGGTCGAATTCGACTCCGACCGCTGACTCAGGTGCGTCTGCAGCGACAAACAAGCGCCCGGCCGGATCGAAACCGGTACCTGTGGCGCCAAAAATGTGATCGGCGCCCTTAATTTCGGGCAGGCTGAGCCATCTGACCGTCATCTCGTTTTTGGTGATCGTCCCTGTTTTATCGGTGCACACCACCGAAACGCGTCCCAGGCTCTCCACCGCCGACAGGTCCCTGATCACCACCTGGTGCCTGGCCATAGCCAGGGTTCCCGCGAGTAAGATTACGGTGGTCAGCAAGGGAATGTTGATGGGCATGATGCTCATCGAGGTAATGAGGCTCCGGGAGGCGGTTTCAGCCAGCAAATGAGTGTTGAAGACTCCGCCCGCCACAAGTTCTCCGTCCCGGTACAATGAAACCAGGTGGTAGGCCAGTGAAATCAGCAGATACACCGCCACCGCCGAGGCGAGATAGCGGGCTACCTTGTTTACTTTTTGCCTGAGCGGGATGTCGCCGGTGTTCAACCTGGTTACGGTTTCGGCGATGCTGCCAAGGCGCGTCCGGCTGCCGGTGGCGATCACAAGCGCGATCGCATTGCCCGACGTAACGTATGTTCCCAAGTAAACCATGTTTCCGTTTTCTGAAACTGAAGAGGCGTTCTCCGAGGTCTTTTCCACTGGGACGGATTCTCCAGTCAACGGCGCTTCGTTCACGGTTAGGAACGATGCCTTGATGAGCCTCGAATCCGCCGGCACCCGGTCGCCCTGCTCCAGTTTTATCAGGTCCCCCGGAACCAGCGCCTCCGATCTCAGTTCTTTGATCTGGCCATCTCGGATGACCTTGCTTTTAGGCGGAGACATGTTCTCCAGGGCTTCAAGTTTCTTCTGCGCCCGGATCTGTTGAATGATAGCCACAGCCGCGTTGAGCACGATGAAAACGATCCAGAAGGTTACCTGCCCCCACAAATCGGGCAGGACAAAGATCGCCAGAAGGGCCAGAATAGAGGTGATAATCAGGTAGATATTGACCAGCCAGTTGAGGAGGGGGGCAATGTAGACCTGGAACAGGTTACGCGGCGGCCTTGGAATAAGGTTTGGCCCGTACTTATCGAACCTAATTCCAGCCTCAGCCTGGGTGAGGCCCGAATTTATGTCGGTGCCGAACCGGCGCAGCAGTTCCTCAAGCGATTCCGTGGAATTTTCGGAAACCATCGGACATTTTATAAACAATCACACCGCAATAATCAAACGGGTCTAATTCTGTCGATATTTCACATCCTAACTTTGGAGCCGATCAAGCGTTAATACTGTTAAGCTTAGCCTTGTGTTAGAATACGAAGCAATCTTGCCAAAGGCAGGTAGAACGCCCGAATAATGGCGACACCCAAAAAAACCCGTCAAATCAACCCCATAGTCTGGGGACTACTATTATTCGTCATCGCCCAGGTGCTGACCCTGCTTTTGGTCAACCGGATCGATCCATTCCTGGACGAAAACAACATCTACGTCCCGAGCCAGCCACCTCAGGACGTGACCGTCTGGCCCGGCGAGACCACCCTTCCCTCCGGTGAGGTGATCGATGTCCCGGTCTATTCCTCTCTCGGGCCTATCCTGATCTACTTTGCCGTCGTTGTCGCCATTGTGGGGCTAGTGCTGGCGTTGATCCCGGTCAGGATGTTGAAAACGGTGCTCCGGGGGGTCTTCGCCCTGGTTTTCGGGTGGGGAACTTTCATCATGGCAGCCTTGTGGCTGCCTTTTCAGGTCGCGATCGTAATGGCCCTGGCCGTCAGCGTTATCTGGTTTTTCATCCCCCGCGTGTGGTTCCACGATGCCGCGCTGGTCATATCATTCGTGAGCCTCGGTGCGGTCTTCGGCAGGTTCATTACGCCGTGGACCGGCATGATCATCATAGGCGCCCTGGCGGTCTACGACTTTGTCGCGGTCAAGTCCGGTTTCATGGTGTGGATGGCCGACAAAATGACTCAGACCGCGGCGCTGCCGGCATTGGTCATTCCGCGTTATGCCGGCGAATGGGGGGACAGCATCAAGGAACGAGGCGTCCAAACCCTCGTCCAGACCGAACCCGCCGACCGGAAGTATTCGATCATCGGCGGAGGCGATATCAGCTTCCCCTGCCTGCTCACCGCTTCGGTTTATTTTTCCCAGGCGCAAGGCCTGGCGCCCGGAATTATCATGGCCATCGCCGGGACCGCCGGCCTGGGCGGCGCCTATCTTATCCAAAAATTCATCGTGAAGGGCAAACCGGTTCCCGCGCTGCCACCCATAGCCGTTTGCACCCTTATCGGCCTTTTCATCATCCGTTCAATCTGGTAAACCGGCAGTTGTGCCGCCAGCCTCGCAGGGATTAAAATCTTCTTTGCCGCATGGGCATCGCAGATACCGGCTATCGCCGTCTGCCTGCTTGAAAGCGATAACGATCCCTGGCTGAAAAGGTGTCGGAAACCGGATTGAACACTGAACCTAACAATGATTCTTCTGACAATCAGGCGCCCGGACTGTTCGGCCGATCACTGATCGGCTTCATTCGGGGCCGGGTAATGTACGATAAAAGCTCCGCACCGATCGATTACGAGATTGTCGATGTGAATGATGCCTTATTGAGCTATGCCGGCCTCGCCAGGGAGGAAGTAATCGGCCGTAGTGCGTCAACCCTCTGTGGCCAGCGGAAACTCGCGCTTCCCCCTCTTGATTTTATTACGAAGACTGTGGCGTCCGGTGAACCCCGGATCTCCGAGTTGTTCTTAGAAAGTTCAAACGGGCGGCTTTCAATAGCAGCTTGCCGCCTGTCGCCCGGCGAATTCAATGCGATATTCGAAGATATCACCGGCAGAAAGCTAGCCAGTGAGAAACTGGAAGCCGTGGTTGACGAGCGGACCCGGCAGTTGCGGACCGCTAATCAGCAACTCGCCGCCCGAACTGCTGAAAAAGATAAAATCGAGACGCAATTACGAAACTATCAGGTCCATTTCCGATCTCTTTACGAAAAACTGCCGATCGGATACCAGTCCCTGGACGCCGAAGGATTTATCCTGGAAGTGAATCCGGCGTGGCTGAACGCCCTGGGGTACGAACAAGATGAGGTGATCGGCCACAGATTTTGTGATTTCCTGATCCCGGAGCAGGTACCTCTGTTCGTGGAAAGATTCCCCCTGTTCAAAAAACGCGGTGAAATACAAACCGAATTCACTATGCATAGAAAAAACGGCACTCACGCGTTGATTTCGCTCACCGGAAGAATCGACTACGACTCCGAAGGCGCCTTTACAAAAAGCCACTGCTTCCTCCTGGACATCACCGAGCAGCGCCGGAACGAAGCGGAAAAGAACAGGTCAGCTTCGTTACCCCCGGTAAATCCGAACCCGGTGATGCAATTATCGCCCCAGGGTAAGATCATCTTTGCCAACAACGCCAGCCTCCCGATACTGCAGTACTGGAATACCTCCGTCGGCGGAACGCTCCCGGATTACTGGAAGTCTCAAATCAACGAAATTTTCAGCCGCGGCAACATGGAGGACTATGAAATCGAGTGCGGCGGGCGTTTCTTCGATCTTAAAATATTTCCGAACCCGGAGCTTGGCGTTCTCAACCTTTATGCCCTTGAGGTCACCAATAAAAAACAGATCGCCAGGGAACTGGCGATCAGCGAAGCCAACTACAGGATGATCTTTGACAACGCCTCCGACGCGATGATCCTGTGGGAGATCCAGGACGACGGCGTTTATCGCGTCAGGGAAGCCAACCTGACGGCACTGGAACGCTACGGATACACCAAGGAAGAAATGCTAAAGCTGAACGGGTCGGATCTAAATACCCCCGAGAGCTTCTCCAGGACCTTAGCTGCCGGCGAACAGATGAACAAGACCGGCTATGCCGTTTATGAATTAACCCATAAGACGAAAGCTGGCAGGTTTATTCCGAGCGAGGTTTACGGACACACCTTCGAACTGGAAGGGAAGCGGGTGGTCATGTCCGTAATCCGCGATATTTCCGAACGCAAGAGGGTTGAAGCCGAAAGGGCGCGCTACCAGGCTGAACTGGAGGTAAAGGTCGAAGAACGGACCGCGGCTCTATCGGCGGAGATAGCATCCCGGCAAAAAGCGGAGGAAGCTCTTCAGTCTCTTTACGAACGCGAGCGTTCGCTCAGCCAGGCTTTGAAGCGACAGATCGACGAAAGAATCTTCTTTACCCGGGCGCTGGTACACGAACTGAAAACCCCCTTGACGCCGCTCCTTGGTTCGAGTGAAATTATGGCTAAATTGGCCCAGGAAGAACCCTTGATAGGGTTGAGCCGCAATATACGCAGCGGCGCTTTGCAGCTGCAACAACGGATCGATCAGATGCTTGACCTGGCAAAAAGCGAGGTCGGCCTATTAAAATTAAAGTTGCGGCCCGTCGATCTGGTAGAGCTGATCAAAGATGTCGCCATGTATACAACCCCGGTGTCTGAAAAAAAGGGGTTGGTGTTCTCAATAAACCTGCCGGGTGCTTTGCCCCGGATTCAAGGTGAAAAAGAACAGCTCAACCGGGTGCTGCTGAACCTGCTGGACAACGCTTTCAAATATACCCCCAGGGGCGGACAGGTCAGTATCAGCGCCCGCCGGGAAAAGGGCAAGATTATCGTCGAGGTCACCGATACCGGGATCGGCATTTCACCCGAGAAGCTGAATCGCCTGTTCGTGCCTTACTCCAGAGTGTCGGATGATGACTCCGAGTTTGCCGGACTCGGCCTGGGTCTGGCCTTATGCAAAACAATTATCAACCTTCACGGCGGTCAAATCTGGATTGAAAGCCCCGGACGCGGGACAACGGTGGGATTCACACTGCCTGTCCGCGCAAAGGCGTTAACAACGGTTAAGGAGGCCCTTGAGCAATGAAAATCCTGGTTATCGAGGACGACCGTGATATTGTAGATTTCATTTCCCTGGCGCTTGGCATCGGCTGGCCGGGGATTGAAATTGAGGTGGCTGACACTGGAGAAAAAGGCATTGACATGGCCGGGAAGGTCAAACCTGATGTCGTCACCGTCGATCTCGGGTTACCCGGACTGAACGGCTTTGAAGTCATCAAGTCGATCAGGGTTTTTTCCAAGGTACCGATAATTGTTTTGACGGTTCGAGGTGAAGAAAAGGACATAGTCAGGGGGTTGGAACTCGGCGCCGACGAGTATGTCGTTAAGCCTTTCGGGCAGATGGAGCTCATCGCCCGAATCAGGGCGCTTATCCGACGCAACCAGGCAAAGGGCGAACTCAAACCACTGGTCTACGGCAGCCTGACTTTCGACGCGGCGAAGCGGCTGGTGAACACCGGCGGCAGAGACACTATATTAACGACTACCGAGGCCAATATTTTAGAACAACTCATGTCGAAACCCGGAGAAACGGCCACCCATTCCGCCATCGCGGAAAAACTCTGGGGTTCGAATTACCCGGAAGCATCGGAAGCGATCAAAGTCCACATCCGTCACATACGGGAAAAGATCGAATCCGATCCGGGCAAACCCCAGATAATCCTTACCCGTTTCGGGGTGGGTTACTATCTGGCCAAACCTGTGTAATCAGGCGATTCAGGTTTCGGTGCCTGTATCTCAAAAATGGCTGCCTGTTAATAATTATTAATCAGGCTGGTTATTCAGGTTATGCAATCTTAATATATTCCCATTACAAGTAACTGTTTCGTAATTTTAAATACGTGCGTTGGCGGATATACCCCTGCCGAATTTCAGGTTATAATTCAGGTGTTAATTTATGAACGTATTAAAACGATGGACCTTCTAGTAGTAGCACCAAAGCAAGAGGATACCGATTCTCCGGCTGCCATATTCAAGATGCTATGGCCGGGCACTAACGTTGTGACCTCTACGAGTTCACAGGAAGCTCTGTCCATCGTTGAAAAGCGGCATCCCGATTTTATGCTGCTTAACATCGCCAGCCCCAGCGGAGCCTGGCTTGATCTTATCCGTGACATCCGGCTCTTCTCCGCTGTTCCGCTGGTCGTCGTTTCGAACGATGCCAATGAATCCACCATGGTACGTTCCTTTGAACTCGGAGCTGATGACTATTTCGTAAAGCCTTACAAACCATTGGAGCTGGTTCTCAGGACCAAGGCCATCATCAAGCGGGCGAACGGCTCCAACGAAGGCGAGTCGCTGGTCGTAGGCCTGCTCCGTCTCCATGCCCTGCTGCACCGGGTGTACGTCGGTGACAAGGAGGTATCCCTTACCCCGACCGAGAACAACATCCTGCGGCACATGATGGAAAATGTCGGGCACATCGTGACCTACAGCAGCCTTGCCCAGCAGGTATGGGGCGACGATTATCCCGACGCCTCGGCGACCTTAAAAGTCTACATTA
This sequence comes from Dehalogenimonas formicexedens, assembly GCF_001953175.1. Lineage (NCBI taxonomy): Bacteria > Bacillati > Chloroflexota > Dehalococcoidia > Dehalococcoidales > Dehalococcoidaceae > Dehalogenimonas > Dehalogenimonas formicexedens. The sequence continues at coordinate 1,843,655 of NZ_CP018258.1, forward strand.
AACGCTTAAGGCAAAAACTGGGCGACGATTGCAAGCGGCCTTCGATGATCCTCAACGAAACCGGCCTGGGCTACCGCCTGGTGAAACCGATACAGTCCTGACTTTCTGCCTAAACTTAAAGTCCGGAGCCGCCCTGTTAGCCCTGGGTTCCACCCGATTCAGATTGCGGCTGCTCACAGCGCGTCACGAACCGATTTCGCCCAATTTTTAACACTTGCAGGGTATTTTTCAAGGCCTCCCTCAACAACATCCCTTATTGTCATCGTCCAAACCGGAAGGCGGTCATATTCCCCCACTCCAGGACGGCGCGCGGTGATCGGCCAATTCCTGCGGCTGTTCCGCACCTTTTCGCTTTCCGAGCGGCGAATCGAGTCCGGAGTCCTTCCGTTTCCCAGGAACTCAACGAGAAGACCTTGGGCATGCTCCTACCCTTCCGGGGAGTACCGGCTGGGATGCTGCAAAAAGTAGCATAGCACGGTCAGGTGATGCACGGCGCCAGCTCCCGCCGGGTCCTCGAAGTCCCAGGCCAGCGCCCGGTGAAAATAAGTTTCACAAGACAAGCCAGCCGGTAATTCCGCGCCGCACTCATGGCACACAACCGTCATCATCCAATTATGGCACAGGCGGCTTTCTCCGGCACCCCGCCGGCCATCACCCGACATAGATTGACGCGAATGATCATTTGGTTTATAATATTTATTGCAAATGATTAGCATTTGCATATCAGCGACAGTTCCATGGAGGCAAACATGACGCCATTGGGTGAAACCGAACTCAAGTCAACAGATCAGCGCTCGGTCATTCTGGATATCGTCAGAGCGGGCAAAGGGCACCTGGATGCCGGCGAGATCTACCAGCGCGCGCGCAAAAAACTGCCGCGCCTATCTCTTTCGACCGTCTATCGCGCTTTAGCCAAGTTCAAGGAGACCGGCCTTATCGAAGAACGGCACCTTGACGAAAACCACCATCATTACGAGATTTCTCACCGCGGTGAGCACCATCACCTGATCTGTACCGGCTGCGGCAAGGTCGTTGAATTCAAATTGCCGCTGACCGAGATAGTTATCGAGAAAGTTCCCCAGGCCGCGGGTTTCAAGATTAACCACAGCGGCGAACTGAGCCTGTCAGGTATCTGCCCTGATTGCCGGAAGAAAGCACCTTAACATGTCCCAACCCGACCTTGTTATCGATTATTCTGACGACTGCGCCTCCTGCCACGAGCGCATGCCCAAGCGCACAAAATCCCAATTGGCCGGGACACCGGCGCTGAAAATAGCCCTGGTAGGCAGTCCCAACGTGGGCAAGAGTTCGGTTTTCCATGCCCTCACCGGGCGGCGGGTTATCATCTCCAATTATCCCGGTACCACCGTCGATATTTTCCGCGGTACCGCTGTCCTCGACGGGCATTCGGTGGAGGTCATCGACACCCCGGGAATGTACTCCCTGCACTCCATCACCGAGGAAGAACGGGTCGGACGCGCCATCCTGCTCAGAGAAAAACCCGACGTCGTCCTGCATGTCCTGGATGCCAAGAACCTGGAACGCATGCTGCCGATGACTTTCCAACTCATCGAAGCCGGACTCCCCATTATCGTCGTTTTGAATATGATCGACGAAGCCGAAGCTCACGGCTTATCGATCGACATAAGAAAATTATCAGCCGCCATTGGGGTTCCGGTGCTGGAAACAGCTGCAAGCCTCGGGCGGGGAATGCCGGAACTCAAGCAGGCGATCCTCGATTTCAAATCTCAGGGATTTATTCAACCCATCGTTTACGATGAGGCCATCGAGAACGCAATCGACAGCCTTGTCCCCTCGGTCAAAGACAGTCCGCCCTCCGAAAGGATTTCACCGCGCTCCGTGGCTCTCCTTCTTCTGCGCCAGGACGAACAGGTGCGGCGACTGGTGGCCGGCGAAGGCAATGATGTGTCAACGGTTGACAGGGTGGTCGAGGAAACGATGCTAGCCCTACCCCAGCCGCCGGCTTATCTCCTGGCCTTGAATCTGCAGAAGGAAGCCTCCAAACTAGCCTCCGAGGTGATGACCCACCGGCAAACACCGGGGATCCGCTTCAACGAAAGGCTTTCCCGGGCCATGATGCAGCCGTTAAGCGGCGGCATCATCCTGGCGGCTGTTCTGCTTGCCATGTACTACGTTGTCGGCGTGTTCGGCGCGGGTTTCCTGGTCGGCTGGCTTGAAAAGACGCTGTTCGGCCAGATCATCAATCCGTTCTTCCAAAATACGCTTTCGACCTTGATCCCAGTAAAACCGATCTCCGACCTGTTCGTCGGCCAGTACGGCATCATCACCCTCGGACTGACCTACGCCATCGCCATCATACTGCCGATCGTGACGACTTTCTTCCTGATTTTTTCAATGATCGAAGATTCCGGGTATCTGCCGCGCCTGGCGATGCTGATCGACAGGCTGTTCAAATTCATCGGCCTGAATGGCCGGGCGGTCATCCCGATGGTTCTCGGCTTTGGCTGCGATACCATGGCCACCATCGTGACCCGGACGCAGGAGACCAAGCGGGAAAGAATTATCACCACATTGTTGCTGGCTCTCGCCATCCCGTGTTCGGCTCAGCTCGGCGTGATCTTCGGCATCCTCTCAGTGTCGACTGGTATGCTTATAACCTGGTTGGGGATTATCGTCCTGATCTTCATTCTGGTCGGTTGGCTGGCTTCCAGGATCATCCCCGGAGAACGCGCCTGTTTCTACATGGAGGTACCCCCGCTACGGCTGCCCCGGCTGTCCAACGTCCTTCAGAAGACCTACGCCCGGTTGGAGTGGTACCTGATGGAAGTCATCCCGATTTTCATCCTGGCCAGCGTCGTCCTGTGGGCAGGTGATCTTATTGGACTGCTCGACCTCCTGATACGGGGATTGCGTCCCGTGGTTGAATTCGCCGGCATTCCCGCCGCCGCCTCTGTAGCCTTCGTCATCGGCTTTTTCCGTCGGGACTTCGGCGCCGCCGGATTGTATGCCCTGGCGACGCAGGGGATCCTTACCGGCAACTCCCTGCTGATCTCGGCGGTGGTGATGACCCTTTTCGTACCCTGCATTGCCCAGTTCAGCGTCATGATCAAGGAGCGCGGATTAAAGACCGCGCTGGCGATTGCCGGTTTCATTTTTCCCTTTGCGTTCCTGGTCGGCTTTGTCCTGAACCATACTTTAAAAATCCTGGGGATCAACTTATGAATGAAACGGACAACGATAAAATCAAATGCCCTTTCTGCGGCTTCGAATTCGATGCCGTCTCAAGCACCGGTTACTGCGGATCATGCCCGCTGGCGAAGAATTGCAAGCTATTAAGGTGCCCTAACTGCGCCTACGAAATGCCGGCCGAGCCCAAGCTGTTCTCGGCGATCAAGCGGCTGAGGAGAAAACCATGAACATCGACGAACATGGCGAAGAAATCCTGGAAACGATGTGGATCCGAACACAAGAGGAAAAAATCCCGGTCAAAGCCGATGAATTCCAGTCTCACCAGGCCCTGGAGCAACTGATCGAGGGAGGCCTGATCGTATCAGGCGGGGATGGTTCGCTCGTTCTGACCGACAAGGGCTTGCCCGAAGCCCGCAGCGTCGTCCGCCGCCATCGCCTGGCGGAGAGGCTGCTTTATGACGTCCTCGGTACCCGAGACCGCCTGATGCATGATAAGGCCTGCAAGTTCGAACACCTGCTGGACAAGGGTCTCGATGAAAACATCTGTATCCTCCTCGGGCACCCCAAAGTCTGCCCTCACAACAAGCCCATCCCTCCAGGCAGATGTTGCCAGGAAGCGGCAGGAAAGCCGCAGAAGCTGGTTTCTCCATTATCCGAATTGAGGCCGGGCCAGCACGGAACGGTGGCCTATCTTTACGCCCCCGAGGCAAGTAAACTCCAGAAATTAATGGCGATGGGCGTATTGCCGGGCGCTCCAGTCAAGCTCATCCAGAGTTTCCCATCTTACGTTTTCCAAGCCGGTATGAGCCAGTTCGCCACCGACCGGGAAATGTCTGACGCCATTTACGTGCGCCTGACCGAGGATCAGCGACCGATTGCGCGATAACGGAAACCGCTGATATAATTCAGGCGTCTTCGTGGGGCTGTAGCTCAGCTGGGAGAGCGCCTCCTTTGCAAGGAGGATGTCAGGGGTTCGAATCCCCTCAGCTCCACCATGATTATCAATAGGTAGAACCGCATCATAACCGCTCCCATCGGGGCCAACCACGATGGGGAGCTTATATCTCACCCTCACGGATTTTCCATCGGTATTTATCTCCCGGACAAACGACCTGAGGAAAGACTTTCTTTCGGTCAGGCTCGAATCGACCAGTAGTTGGCGAAGGTCTCGGGCACGCGTCTTCACCGAGTCGATGTCAATCAGCTCAACCCCTTCTTTATCGATTTCCTTTTCGACCTTGAGTCGGCTGTTCTCAAGTTCCGCCAGCCGGCTTCTTAACTCACCGATCCGCGGCGCAAGGTCATCGATTCCAATTCTTCCAGTTTCAAGCGCATCGTACAGCCTTGACAGCCTGGCCCTGGTATCAGCGAGTTCGGCGTCAATAACATCCAGTTGTTCTTTAAGTGCGCCTGAAGTTGACCGAAGCTCCTCATTAGTAAGAAGTGCCATTTTCTCCATGTTCTCATCGGTCAGCACCCGTGTCCGCAGTTCATGAACGATCTGTCTTTCCAATTTTTCCTTGGGCAGCATCCGCATATCACAGGCAGCCTTGCCCTGCTTGGCGCCTTTAGAGCATAGATAATAAAAGTGCTTTCCCGATTTGGCGCTGTGGCCCATCATCGCCCCGCCGCAGCGGCAATGAAACAATCCACTCAGTAGATAGAAGCTCGGGACAGTCCTGGGATGGGTAATCTCTGGCTTTTTCATGGACATTTTATGTCGGACAGATTTAAATATTTTATGGTCGATCAAACCCGGCCAGGCGTTTTCGACTCTTACCGGTTTCTCGCCGCAACGACGGACTGCACAGCCCGGGCGGTCTCCCCAGACCAGCGTTCCGGTATAAGCCTCGTTTGATAGTATCTTATAAATAGTAGTCCGGCCCCAGCGCTGGCCGCGTTCTGTTCGAAGTCCTTCACTGTTCAGGGTCTTGGCTATCTCTTTACATCCCATATCTTTCATGGCCATATCAAAGATACGAAGGACCGTCTGGGCACTTGATGAGCCTTCAGAATCGGGCTCAAGCTTGTTCCTGGTCCTGTCGCCATCTTTGACATGGACGACGTGAAAGCCGTAAGCAGGCTTGCTGCCATTGAAAAAGCCTCGGGAGGCATTTTCACGCATACCACGCCGGATATCCTGGCCCAGGTTGGCGCTGTAGAACTCATCGATGGATTCGATGACGCCTTCCAGAAGCCGCCCGGTCGGGCTGTCGTCAACCGGCTCATTGATCGAAATTACCTCGATGCCTTTATTACGAAGCAGTGTCTTGTAAGTAATCGAGTCGGCGCGGCTCCGGGCGAAACGGTTAAGCTTCCAAACAAGGATGGCCGAGAAAGGCGGATTCTTGGCCCGGGCCAAGGCGACCATTTCCTTAAACGCCGGTCGCGAAGCAGTACGCCCGCTTTCCGCTTCGTCGATGAATTCGCGTACTATCCGACAATTGGTTTTGGCAGCGTACTCACTAATCGAACGAATCTGGGCTGAAATCGAGAGGTCGGTGTCCTGTTTGTCTGACGAAACCCGGGCATAAAGGGCGACTGCTTTAGATTCAATGTCCATCTTTTCCTCCTACAGATGCCGGAATGCCCTCCAGCGAGATTGGTTTAATTGCGTCTATTTGAGGTTGGAGAAGGTGGCTATCACAGGTGTTCATTATAATGAGAGCCACCTTTTCGACCTCGGCGGCGGTATTGACCATGGGTTGAGCCAGGGCAATGAGTCTTTCGTCACTGAAACTCCAGGCGTGATTCAGGGTGATTTTGCTAGATAGATGAGGCATTTTGGTTTTCACGGCCTTGTCAACGAGAGAACCGGGCAACGCTCGCCTGCCCTTTTTGGGGAAAGGCCCGTCGATACCGAAGATGCTTGGTTTCGTTTCTCCGTTCCGGGAGCCCGACCAGTACGTGACTGCCCATTCTTTGCCTTCGGCGTCGTCCGGTTCATACAGCGCGCCGTAGAAAAATAGCCGGTCCTGGATCACTTCACCTATACGCAGCAGGATTTGGGAACAGCTCTTGGAGTAAATCCCGGAGAGGCCGATGACATCGAATCCAGCCCGGTAGGCTCTTTCACGAAATTCGTCCTCAGGCAGCAAGACCGCCGATGCAAACCGGTTGGCGGCGATGTGGCGGGCGCTCGTCCTCAGCGGCTCGTATCCCGGCTCAGTCTGCACAAACACAGTCTCCATCATCTCTCTCAGCTCATGAAGGATGGTGTTCTCGATGCCGCTGGCCGTATCGTTCCGGCGATAATAGATGTATTTCCGGCCGCCGCACATTTCGTGATAGCCCCTCACATTTCGCGGCATTTTCTCCGACTCTTTCAGGTGGACACCGAAACATGAAGCAACCGCTCTTAGCGCCCTCACGTTCGCCGGTAAATCCCTCAAATAGATCTGCCTGAACTCCTCTGCCTTTTGATCCTCGGTCGAAGCCCTGGGATTGCCATACTTCCCAACCAGGTAGTCGCAGAAACCCTCGAGGTCATTGAGGCTCTTCACTCGCTGCGCCCCGGCAGCAGCTTTTTCCCGGTGGCCTTCTCGTACATCTCAACTATAAACCGCTTCACGTCCGTCGTCAGTTCACCCGTCATGCGGGTACCGGAATGGTAGCGGGGGTCGTTCATGACGTAATTGAAAGCCATCTCCACTTCCTGTTCGTCGCTAAGACTAGGTTCATTCTCTTCGAGATAACCGGCCGCCCTGAGGAGGTCTTTGAGCGTCACCTGGTAGACGGGCGCCAGGCGCTTCATGAAGTCAGGTCCGGGCGGATTTCTCCGGCCCTGCTCGATCTGGGCCAAGTACGAATAAGAGATGCCGGTCTTCTGCGCGACGTCCCTCAAGGAAAGCCGCTGCTTCTGGCGCAGTTGTCTTATATATCCCGCGAAATCTGGCATAGGTCCTCCATGTTCACAATGTTAGCACATTCTGGTAACAGATGCAACATGTTTCCGACAATTATTTTACGTTTGTTTTGAGATGAAAGTGACATTCCGGCCTTGACCTGACCCGTCTGATGTTTTACTATTGTGCTCACTAATTCTTTCAGGAGTGGCACATGTTCAAGGTGGTTTTGAACAGGGATAACCTTGAAAAAGCAATGCTTCGCCACAACCTCTCGCGCAAGCTCCTTGCCAAGAAGATCGGTCTGTCGCCGAGTTACCTCTGCCGCATCCTCGCCGGCAAGCAAGCCCCGACTGCCGCAGTACGCCAGCAACTTCTCGACTACTTCAAAGGCAGTTCGTTCGACGACCTGTTCACCATCCAGGAAAACGGGGCTGGTAATGACGATTGAAGCCGATCGGGAAGACTTTGAGAACGGTCTGCGTATCTGGGCCCGCATGATCGCTAGGGCTCACCTGAAGAATTTGGCCAGAACGAAAGAAATCAACACGGAGGGAGAAGGAAATGCCGATCAAGGGAATTACCGGGGTCATCAGGTTGCCGAGGCTGGGGAAAATCAGGCTGGGGCTGCAAAGGGAGTCTAGCGAAGGGTTCTCCTATCCAGTCCCGACCGACTACTTCGTCTGCCCGGATGAGGTGAAGAAGGTCTTTGGGCAGTGTCCGACCGAGCTTTCGGTCATGCTGCCGACCGAAAACCCGAACCAGTGGGCCAGCCAGTACCTACGATGCTACTCGGCCTACCGCGGCCTCATCTGCCGCGGCGACGGCGAGACGGCAGTGGCCAGGGTGAACACGAAAACCGGCCAGGTCGCCACCCACGAGGATGCTGAGACCGAACTAAGGGAAATCGCCTGCAGCCCAAAGTCGTGCCACCACTACGAAACCGGCCGCTGCAAGCGGGTGATGAACCTCCAGTTCCTCATCCCCGACTGCCCGGGCATAGGCGTCTACCAGCTCGACACCGGCTCGTATCATTCCATCCTCAACGTCAACAACAGCCTTGACCTGATCAAGAGTGCCTGCGGCCGGCTGTCGATGATTCCGCTTTCTTTAAGGCTTATCGAGAAGGAGGTCGACATCGAGGGCAGGAAGAAAACGGTCCGGGTGCTGCTACTGACCTCCCATTCTACCTTGGCCGAGATCCAGAAGCTCGCACAGATGCCGCCGAGCGAAGTGCTGCTCCTGCCGCCGCCCGACAGCGCGGTGCCGGACGACCTTTTCCCCGAAGAGGCAATCAATATCAATAAGGAGAATATCAGGCTCGAAGACGGTGCCACCGAGCGCGACCTCATCAGACTCTGGGACAAGGCCAAGAGCAAGGTGTGGCAACTCGATATTAGGGAACACCAGCTCAGGCAGTGGTTTAGCAAGCACTGCAACATCGATGTCGAGATACGAGATTTCAACTGGCCGCTACCGCCGGCGAAATTCACCGCCGAGGGGCTTAACCGGTTCCTTAAAGCAGTAGACCGCGACACCGCATGTTAGTCAGAACATGACCACCAAAGACTCACGCGGCGAAAAGACCGCTACTGCCGACGCGTTCAGCGAGGCCGTGCCGGAACTCCTGGAGAGTCACTTAAGGCATCTCCTGGATGACACCGGCCTCGACCTCGACATCATCCGGGAGCGGAAGTACCGGAGCATCGTGTGCAAGGCTGAGCTATCAAGGCTCGGCTTTGCACAGTCGCAACAGCATGTGCCCGGCCTCCTAATCCCTTTGTGGGGCGTCGACGGGCAGGCGGCCGGGTACCAACTCCGGCCCGATAACCCCCGCACCAACAACCAGGGCAAGATGGTGAAATACGAGCTGCCGGCAGGGTCGGCAAACCGGCTCGACTGCCCGCCCCGCTGCCAGAAAGCTCTCGGCAACCCCAAGGTGCCGCTCTGGATCACCGAGGGCTCCAAGAAAGCCGATGCCCTGGCCGGCCGCGGTGCTTGCGCCATATCCGTCACCGGTGTCTGGGGATTCAAAGGCAAGAACGAGTTCGGCGGCGTGACCTTCCTCGCCGATTGGGACTACATCGCCCTTAAAGAACGCACCGTTTACCTCGCCTTCGACTCCGACATCATGACCAAGGAGCCGGTGAGGAAAGCACTGTCTCATGTCGCCGAGCACATCCGGCGTAAAGGGGCGAAAGTGCAAATCGTCCAACTGCCCCAGTTGGAAGGCCAGGGCAAAACGGGCATCGACGACTACCTGCTCAAGTATTCCCTCGCCGATGCCGAAAAGCTGGTCGGTGAGTTCAAGCTGGAAGAAGAAGACCGGGAGCGGTATGTCTCCGGTTTCATCCTCCGCGACGGCACGGTGGGCGAGATGGTGGTCGATGAAGATGACCGGTATTTCATGGTTTCAGACGGTGGGGCAATCAAGAAAGTCTGGCAATACGACACCTCGAAGGTGACCTACCTGCCGACCACCGATTCGCTGGTCGGCCATGTGGTGCACTTCGCCCCCGGCGCCGCGCCTTATGACTCTCAGGCAAAACTCTTCGGAGAGATAAAGGGCTTTATCCACCGCTATATGGAGCTGCCGTCTGATTTCGAGGAGATCGCTTCGCTCTACGTCCTCTTAAGCTGGGTTTACGAGTTCGCCCCTTCGATTCCATATCTCCGGGTGATCGGCGACTGGGGCACCGGCAAGACACGTTTTTTGCAGGTTGTCGGCAGCGTGTGCTTCCGCCCGATGTTTGCCTCGGGCGCTACCACGCCGTCGCCGATCTTTCGCATTCTGGAGCAATTCCGGGGAACGTTGGTGCTTGATGAAGCCGACTTCAAGGATTCCTCAGCCTGGACGGAGATGGTGAAGCTTCTCAATAACGGCTACCGGCCAGGGATGCCGGTCCTTAGAGCCGACAAGGAAAACGGGAAATGGTTTCCCCGCGGCTACCAGGTGTTCGGGCCGAAACTACTGTCGACCAGGTTCCCATTCAGCGACGAAGCCCTCGAGAGTCGCTGTCTGACGTCCGAGATGATGCCGCTCACCCGCGAGGACATCCCCCGCGTGCTGCCGGCGTCTTTCGACAAAGAGGTCGGGACCCTGCGGTCAAAGCTGCTCACCTTTCGCCTTCACAACCTTTGCCGTCTCAGGGGCAAGACCTTCGGCAACGAACTCCTCGAACCCAACCTGCAGCCGCGCCTTCAGGAGATACTCATTCCGATGAAGGCCATGCTTAACGGCGACCACGCCATGGCGGAGGCGCTGGGCAGTTTCGTCCACCGGCTACAGGAATCGCTTTACACCAGACGCCGAGAAAGCGACGCCGGACGGGTGCTTGCCGCAATGATTGAACTGCACCGGGAAAACAAGGAACTGTCACTCAAAAACATCGCAATAAGCGCCAGCGCCATGGATGAAGAGGAGGCTCCATTCAACCCGGAAAAGGCTGGCTGGCTGACCCGGCGGCTCGGCTTTCAAAAAGAGAAGGGCAGCAGCACGCGGCGAAGGGTGGTCTGCTGGGATCAGGCAAGGGTCGAAAGCCTGATCAAGCAATATGGCCTTAAGCTCGAACCCCCCGTATCCGAGAAAAAACCTTTCACTCCTTTCGAACCTTTCGAAACAGCTTCAGATTCCCCGAAAGGTTCTCAAGCGAAGGAAAAACCTTTCGCTGAAAAAGCCGGAAATTCGTCGGATTTAGCTTTGGAGGGGACGAAAGGTTCTGAAAGGGCGGAAAAACCTTTCGAAAAACCTTTCGTACGTGAGCCTGAACGTGAGGCGAAAGGTTTGAAAGGTTCGAAAGGTTCTGTAGGGAATACGGCGTCTTATCATCAGCCGGAGGGAACGACATGAAGAAAAAAAGGACTCTCTATGAATGCGCCCATGCCAGGGCGTATGGGAAAAGGATCTTCTGCCGGAGGGGGTTCCCTCTGTCCGACAAGGCGGGAAACGGCGGCATCGACATCATACGGCTGGCCCGCGGCGAGCCGTTGGCGCTCGACATCTGCCAAGCCTGCCTCGATTTCAACCGACTGGGACCGGCCGTCCCGGATGGGGAACGCGGTTGGCTCAAAAAGAAAGAGGTGTCAAAAAGATGATCGATTTTCTGGGAAGACTCTACGAAAGCTTATGGGGCCGGGTCGGCGGGAAACCCTGGACCGAGATCATCCGCGACGACCAGAAGAAATCGCCCCTCTTCTTCATGCTTATCTTTCTCGGCCTGGGTATGCTGCTTGCAAGGCTCGGCGGAAAGTATTGGTGGCAGATTCTTATCGGCTTTTTCCTCGGAATCCTGTGCGGCCATTTCTGGTGGTGATGCCATGGAAGAACGCTTCAACAGAATCAAGAGGATACAGCAAGACCTGGCAAACGAGCTTCAAGTGTTCATGTGCGAGCTCTTTACCAGCGCCGCCGACCCAACCACTGTCATGAACTTCGCCCAGAGGCTCGGCGTGGACGTTTCGGCTGGTAAGCATTTGCCGCCTCAACCGCCTGCTCAGGATCCCTACAGGGTCCTCGGCTGTGACCGGGGGACGCCGCAGGAGCAGGTAAGACGCCGCTACTTGGACCTACTCCGAAAGCTTCACCCGGACACCGCCGGCATCAAGGGCACCGAATACCTGACTCAACTGGTGACCGAGGCCTTCAAGAAGATCTCCGTCGAGAGGAGGTGGTAAAGGTGAAGGATGAAAGTGTTCTGGAACAACTTTCCGAGATCGCAAGATTCGAGGCGTCGGTCGACATGGACAAGAACTACCGTATCGGCTGGGGCTGGCGGCAGGTCCGCATCTGGCCGGCGACGCTGTCGAAACTCTTCAAAGAGGGTTATCTCGAAAATGTCTTTCGCTCCAACTCCCACACCGGCTACCGGCTGAGCGAACTCGGTAAACACCTTCTTTCGGCCGAGAATGCGCCGCCCCAGGCGCGCCAGGGGCCAAAACTGGCGGCACCCGATTCTCTATTTGCGGATATCATCGGGCATGACGGCGTAAAAGAGCTTCTCAGGGCTTCACTTCTTGCCGAAAAGCCGGTGCATGTCCTTCTCACCGGACCGCCCGCCCTGGCCAAGACGCTTTTCCTCTGGGATATCGAAAAGGCCGGCGGCGAGAAGGCCATCTGGTTGGTGGGCTCGGCAACATCGAAGGCCGGTCTTTGGGACCTTGTTGCCGGACGCGAGCCTTCCATCCTTCTTATTGACGAAATCGACAAGATGAACGCAGCCGACACCGCGGCGCTTCTGACCATGATGGAAGGCGGCCGGTTGATCCGGGCCAAAAGGGGCCGCGAGCTTAACATCAACAATCCGCTGTGGGTGGTGGCCGCCTCAAACCGGTGCGAGAAATTGTCGCCGGAACTCCGGTCGCGGTTTGCGATCCGGATGTTGAATCCGTACGGCCGGGCGGAGTACCTCGCTGTTGTGAAAGGCGTCCTCGTCCGCTCAGAGGGCTTGAGCTCCGAGCTTGCCACGGAGGTCGCCGACCGCCTCGACGGCCTGACCCAAAACGTTCGGGACGCAATACGAGTGGCTCGCCTGGCGCCGCAACTCGGCGTCGAGAAGGCGATCAAATTACTTTTAGGAGGAGCGTCAAATGAAGACTGAAAAGGAAATCAGGCAGAAGCTGGAGTATTACCGGGGAATCCTTGGAGTCATCCAGGCTAAAAGGACCAGGACGAGGTCGAGCGGCTTCGGTAGAGGCACGAGGCCCTTTCCCGAGGACGCCCTGCACTTGCTCACTGCCGGGGCTAACGTCGATGAGGTGACCACCGATTTTCCTCCGGCCGAGCAGGAGTTCATCAGACAGTGGTTTGGTTCGCTTTCGGCAAGCGCCCTACAGCTCATCACCGCACTGGCCGGCATCCTCGGCTGGGTGCTCGATGAGGCCGAAGCGGTGGAGGGGGTGACCCCCCACCAGGCAAAATAGCTTCAAAATGAATGGTCTAAAGGTGGTTGAAAACCAACCAATTAGCTTTGTTGGCCGTAACCGATTCGAAACCGGCTTGCGTTTAATGCCAAAACCAGCCGTTAACCAGTCTAGCTTTGGCGGTTGAAAGAGAGGGTATATGAATGACCAGTTTGTCGAGAAGGTGAAGGAGCTTGCGGCGGGCGGCGATTCGCAACGCACGATTGCCGAGAAACTCAACGTATCCCGAAGCCAGGTACAGAAGGTGCTCGCCGCCCCGAAGGCACCATCGGACGACACTCCTCAGGTGGCCGAAGAACAGCTGCGGAAAATCATTCGTGAAGAACTGAAAAGCGCCCGCGATTCGGAGAAGACCGACGACAAGGAAAAGGCCAACGGTCAGTTCCCGATGGTCCGGAAAATGGGTGGCGGCATGGAGGTCATCTCTCCTGAGGCGGTGTTACGCCAGTACATGGGCGGTACGCCGGAGGAGGAAATTGAACTTCGAGCGATCATGAAGTTCCGGGCGTCCATGCTCATGGTCATGGACCTGGTGAATATCCAGAAGGGTTCGGCCGAGGCTGATGCCAAGCGCATGATCCCAATCCTAAGTCTGATGAAGGAGACCAGGGAAGAACAAGACGCCGCGGCCGCCAGGGCGAAGGCCTCGAGCGAAGAAATCGCCGACCGGGCAGCACATGAAACTGCGGCTCACCTTTTCAGCGCCATCTCCCAAAACAACACCCAAGTAAGTGGCTCGCTGGAACAGATCAGGCAGATCCTTAATGGCAAGAACGACGATCCGTTCAGCCGGCTCACGAACATGATGCAGTCCATGCAGAGCCTGTCGCAGATGTTCGGTATGCCGATGCCGGGCGTGATGCCCGGTGCCCCGCCGCCTGTCTCACCCGGTACCCAGCCGCCGCCAAACCCGCAACCTATCGAGCGATACAAGATAAACGAAACGGAGGAAAAAGATGTTTGATTTCATGCAGATGGCCAGCTCCCCCCAGTCTCAGGAGATGATGTTCCGGATGATGAGTCGGCAGATGGGACAGGCGCCGCCGGAGGTCAGGGACGCGGTTGCCCGGGTGGAAGTGATCATTAAAAAGGGCGAACGTGGTTTCGAGCTTCGTCTGAGCCGGAGCGACAACGCCAAAGTTGAAGAGATGACCAAGCAGTCGGTAGAGAGCTGGGTTGATCTCCTGAGCCGGGGCTTCCAGGCGGTAGGTTACAAGGTGAAGATCTATGAATAGCTGGATGTCACCGTTATATTCACTGCTTTTTCTGGCGTTGTGGCGGGTGTCATATGAGGCAGCAAACGGTATTGATCCGGGAGTGCCTTTGGACGCGCCAAAGGGACCGGAACAGAGTACTCCAACACGTCTGCCCCCTCTCCAAAAGAAGTGGACTGAAAAGGCGGTCCAAAAATATGCAGAGGCACAAGACAAGAAGTGGTCGAATTGGGTAAACTCAATGTTTGACCATGAGTGACAGGCGCATCTCCTCATTTAGCCTAGCAGTACCTTCGCTCTGTCGTGGATCGGTAAAGTAGTGAGTACGGCGTATAATAAGGGTCATGTCATCCTTTATTGAGGATCAAAGAATGCTTTGCCCTACTTGTTTAACCGAAATCGGCCGTACTAGACTTACTGCGATCAATGGTGTGACAACATGCCGAAGCTGTTCATCCTTTTTTCGGGCTTTGAGAGTTCCTTATCAGAATTGGTTTACTCCAAGCAATATATTAACAAGTAAATCGGTTAATGACCGCCATCCTGGTATTAATATTCAGTTATTGAAGAACGTGATAAAACGGTTGAATTTATCGGGCACTTATAATACGCCCGAGTCTATACGAGCGGTTTTAAATCGTCTATGCGCTTCGCTACATTTGCTTCTCACCAAGGAAATCAGTTCATTCGAAAAGTATGAAGCGATCACGGAGATTCTGAATCGGCTCGATTATTTATATACACTTAGGTCGGTTCAATTAATGGAATATTCGAGATCATCTATTCCACTAAACGAACATGTTGATCGCAATTTATTCTTCAATAAATTATTCGCGTCTTACGGGAAATCTCTCGAACTTATTCTTGAATCAGCCCTCAAGAATGATAGTTTTTCCAAGTACCCTTCTCATAATAAGAGCCCCTGGAACAATATACTTGAACTAGCTTCAGAAATTGTAACCATCAATCATCATGTGGAGACATTCAATCTGTTTCCAGAAAAAGGGGAACTTCAAATAACAGCCTGCTCATGGGATTTAAATTTTCCAGAGGAACAAGAGCAATTACTTAATTCGTTAATGACAGGCTGGTCGAAAGATGACGTCAGTCATAGCTTAGATAATAAAGTGGACAATGACTCGGCAGCAAGCTCTTCTGAAGACAGAATTAGCGAAATAATGCAATTATCCAATAATAATTATAAACTGATAGATGATACTTGGGAAGACCTTCAAGAGGTTATTTTAAAAACCAACAATTTCCATGTAAAAGAGTATGGATATGCTTTCAACCACAAACTCGCCGTCACCCTTCTTATTGCCAAATTGCCAAAAGCGTTAGATCGAGATTGGATAACGAAGGAAGAACTCATTAATTACATTAAAACTAATCTGAGTCTCGAACATGAAGAGTGTTCCTTCATTATAGATAGTCTTTCCTTGACAGGTCATAATCTCAGAGAAGAGAATGCTTATTATTTTGAATTCCGGCGGATTAATCGCATAATAAGAAAACCCTTGGTCGCGATTCCTGTAGGTAATACTAACGCCTATTTCGTCTCTCCTGCATTACTCGGTCGAGCAGCCCTACATCTCCAGATCGAATACTGTATTGGCAATAGCCCTGAAATGAAAAGTAACGACCTGAAAAAGGCTTACGGTCAGATTAGTCAAGGATACGCTGATTATTTTGTAAGAAAAAGGGTATCGCCTATTTTTGTGAGTAACGGATTTATCTGTGATCAGCTGATAAAAGAAATTGATGGTATTGATTTAAAGGATCAATGCGGTGAGTTGGACGTTGTGGCTTATAATCCAATCAATAACCAATTGTATGTCGTAGAATGCAAACATCGATCAGGCAAACACATCCATACAAGTCATTTCAGAAAAGAAATCCAAACCTACACAAAAGAAAAGGGGTATTTAACTCAATTAGTTAAAAAGGTGCAATGGGTGACAAACAATACAAATATGGTCTTAAAGCATTTGAAAGTAGATTGTACGATTCAACCAACAGTCAAAGGACTATTTGTGACCACGTTTTTTTCGCCTGTCTCTTTATTACAACAAGAAATAGAAATATTGACAATAGATGATCTGGCACCATGGTGTGCAACCAAAGTTAAAAGTCGAATATGTGAAGAAGGCCAAAGAATAAGGATCTCAAATTTGAATTCCTCGTGAGTCTTTCCCCCCGTTGTCTTTTAGCTGTCTTTGGGTCAGCACTGAATGCTGGATTTGAGACAAAGCTAAAATACCCTCGCCCTATTGACAGGCTGAATGGAGCCTGTATAATCTGAAATCGTAAGCCTCGTGAGCTTGCCGACTGAAGTTGGCTCACGAGGCTTTTTAATTTCAGCGGCAGCTCACAGGCTTCAACAAGGGGTCAGCACTCTGGATCGGCTAGGTTCAGGCTGACCCCTTTGCCTTTCCGACCAGAGTGCACCCCAAAGATTGTCCCGGCCGCGAACGGACCGAGACTAACAAGGAGGTGCCCGCATGGGTAAGTACGCCAGCTGGAACGACCTGGAAAAGAATGTCCCCGTCGCCTATCAGGAGAAAGCCACCCCCGAAGCCTTCCGCACCGGCATGAACGGCATCGCGCCGTCCGGCCTGAAGGTCAAGGAGGGCCGGGTAAACCACTATCGCGACGGCGTCGACGGCAAGGGTCCGGTCATGGTTAGCGGCTACAAGCGCGCCATGTTCGAATAGCGCCACCTTCGCCTGGCGCCCTCCCCTTGAGGCTTGTTTGAGATCCCATACCGCCGTCGCGGCGGCGGTATGGGTGATAGCCCAGGGGGGGCGGCACCAGGCTACCGCATGAAGATCAACCGAAAGCAGTAAGGAGAAAGCGATGTACAGAGCACAGCAGATCAGCGGGCCGTTCGCGCCGGGCCAGGCGGGCCCGATGCAGGTGGCCGGGCCTTCGGCCTATTACCCGTCCCAGACCACCGATCCCTTCTCGGGAATGTTTTCCGCCATGATGCCGATGATCATGATGGTGATGATGATGGCTATCATTATGCCCATGATGAAGGGCGTCACGTCCAAGGATTGAACCAAAACGAAGTTGACTATAGGAGGTAGCTAAGACATGTATCCCGCCCAACAGTTCAATACCCAGCAGCTCCGCCCGCAGCAGTACCAGTACGGCACCGTCGGCGGTTACTATCCTTCTCAGACCACCGACATGACCGGCATGTTCTCGGCGATGATGCCGATGATCATGATGGTGATGATGATGGCCATCATGATGCCGATGATGAAGGGCATCACCGGCAAGTCCTAGGCGACCCCGCTAGACAGGAGGAATGAAATTCATGACGAAAGAGAATATCCCGCAGCAGTACCCGGGCTACCCCGGGGCGCGGCCTCCCAAGGGTTGGGTGCCTCCGCTGGGGCAGTCCCTCGCCCTGCTCGGCGTCTACGACAACGAGTCGGGCAACTGGATGGGCCTGCCGCTCCAGGTCTTCCGCGAGGCCCTCTTATCCGCCGAGGCCATCCACACCGAGGACCGCATCGACGAGCGCCACAAAACCGAAGTTACGGTGCCTGACGCTTCTGCTCAGGACACTGTGAAGACCGTCGAGCTCGAAGTGCCGGCCGGCGAAGTCTGGTTTCTGAATCGCCTCAACCTCGTCACCGAGGCTGAGGTCTCCGGCAACATCCGCGTCTCGAAGTTCCCCAAGTCGGACACCATCGATAAAAAATACATGGGCACCGACCAGGCGGCCGGAGCTAGCGCCAACTACGACCTGGCCGAGGCCGGGCAACTCGGCGCCGATCTCCGACTTGTCGGCGGCGACAAGCTGACGGTGGTCGCCACGGTGACCGCCGCCGGCGGCACCACCGCTGCTCGCAAGGTGACCCTGAATCCGTTTGGCCGCAAGGCAAGGCGGCTAATCTAAGCGTAGGGAGGCTTCCCATGCCCTATGCGATGGTGCCGCCGGGCTACCGGGCGATACCTCTGGGAATCGCCGGCAGCATAGAAGGACTGGGCGCCTTCGCCCCGCTCGAAGAGAGCTCGGATGAAGGCGCTCTTTTCTTAGCCCGGCTCGATCTCGAGGAAACCCCTTCTGCGGAGATGCTGGCGCAGATGGAGCAAGCCTTTACCGATGCCGGCGTCGAGCATTGGCCGGGTTACCAGTACGTCGTCCATGCAGATTCCGGCCGGACCTCGGTATACCTTGCCTGGCAGAAGGGCATGGCCTGGTTGCCGATCATTGCCGGCATCATCGGCTTCATCGCCCTGCCGCCGCTTGTCGGCACCGTCATCTGGTGGCTGATCCCGGAGGACGTGAAGAACCTCATCTCGAGCCTCATCAACATGGGCATGATGCTGCTTGTTATGTTCATCCTGATGCAGGTGATGAAGCCACTCACGGCACCTTCAAAACCCAAGAAACTACCCGAGGCAAAAGCATGAACGGCTACCCAGTGGAATATAACCAGTACCAGTCGATGTTCTGGCAGGCGGCCGTTTCGGGCGTTATCAGCATCGCCATGATGGTCGCGATGGGCGCCTGGGCGCTCTCGATGGTAAGGAAAGCCCTCAAGGGCGAGGACGTGGAGTTCCCGCTGTGAGCCGGGCACTTTCGGTGATGGGCGGCGCAGCCGGCGATGTCTTCTGGGATCTGCCGCCGTGGCTCTACTACACTCCGGGCTACGACCTGGGACTTTCTGTCTATGTGGCTAATCCCACGGACGTCGAGCAGGAATACGCCCTCTTGGCCCGGCTGTCGCGGGATACGACCCAGATCAGCGAGGAAGCCTTGCCGGTCTTTGGTTACACCTGGTTTGAGGTCGAGCCTGGGGACGTCGAAAAGCTCAAGGGTTCTTTGCGATTTTCCGAGACCAACGCGGTCTTGACGCTGCTTCTACACGAGAAAGACAGCGGCGAGGTCATCGACTCGGTGGCCACCATGCTGGTATCTCCGGGCAGCTCGGTGCTACCGCCTGCCTGGCCGGGAGCGCCGGTGAACACTGGCACCAGTGGCTTCGATTGGACCTCGCTCATGGGCTTCATGCTGCCGGTCTTGATGCTGGGCATGGTTGCTTCGGCGACCAAGTCCAAAAAGGACCAAGCCAAGAAACTTGAGCCGGGAAAAGAGCCGGTGAAACAGTTGCCGCTGGGGAGGGGAAGCTGATGCCCGGCGAGTTTTACATCGAGGGAAACAAGGCAAAGCTCTCTCTCAAGGTCATCGAGGCGGCCGTCGCCAGCCTGGAGGCGAAACTTGAGGCGGTCAGGAGTCAGACCGACAAGCTTGCCGGCGAGGTGCCTTACGTAGGTTTCGCCGTCGCCGACTGGCAGGCCGCCGAAAGCAACTTGATCGTCGTCGGAGCGCCCGGCGCGAAATACAAGCTGCACGACCTCTCGCTCGGCATCCAGAACCTTGCCGGAACCCAGGTCACGGTCCGGTTGTACAAGAAGATAAACGGTGTTGAGCGAAAAGTTTACGCGCAGTTATTCGATGCCACCGCTGACGGCCCAGGACTGCCGGTGGTGAACGGGAGTTGGGCGATCCACGACACACTAAGGGTGACCGTCCAGAGCAACGACCCTGCCGATAACGGCAAGGCAATCGACTACGACTTTCTACTGGAGGCGATGTAGGTGAGCCTTTTAGTAAAGGCAAAATCGGGAGCGACCAGGCTGTCGGAAATCGAAATCGACACCGACAAAGACTGGGGCGGAAAGAGCCTCAGCAACCTCGGCGGGATCGGTCCTTCGATGCAGCCCGGCGACATCATCTATCGGGGCGCAAGCGTCTTTGAACGGCTCGCCTTGGAGTACGGTAATGGATACAACGTCCTCAAGGCGCTGAATCACGGAGCGGGCCGGCCGGGCTGGCTGGACATCCAGGAACTCATCATCTACATGACCGGCGCGGTCAACCGGGTCGCCGCCCCGCCACTCCTCGTCATGCCGAGACCGTCCATGGTCCTTATCGCGGCCGAAGACCACTCAGGCGGTGCCTTTACGGCCGGCAAGATACTTTCCTTTGCGGCGCCGGGCATCGCAGTTTTGAGCGAAGCCCGAGTCGATTCGGCTCAAAACAAAGCCATACCACTAGCAGTCCCGGCGCCGAGTATTGGCGTGACAGCGCAACTAGTTTAGGAGAAAAACGGAAATGAACGAACGATTCTACATTGAAGACCTAAAGCTGGAGACCAAGTATCGCCGCTTCGAAAAGCTGGGCACCGAGCTCAAGCTGCCCGTTTTTAAGACCTTTCTCGAAATGGAGGTCCTCGACAAGGATGGGAACACCATCCATGCCCACAAGCAGCGGAGTCACTCCTGGAACCGCAACGCATATAACTTCTTGTTTTCCCAGATGGCTGCTTACGGCCTCACCGGGACCAACATATTCGAGGCCGGCGCCATATCCCTCAAATGGACCACCGGAAGCATCTACCCCAACGGTTCCAACTGGGGTTTGAACAAGGTTGGCGGTTGGGATGAGGATATCAACCTCAACGACCGGTCAACTAACACCGGGTTGCTGGCTACCGCCGGTTCAACGGATAAAGGCATCATCGTCGGCACCAACAACTTTCCCGAATCGTTCGACGGATACGTCCTGGGAGCCGCGATCGCCAATGGTTCAGGGGCGGGGCAAATGGACTATGCCCAGTCGGACCTCCATGTGGTGAGCTACGACGCACCTACCAAGACTCTCACAGACACCCTGATCCGGTACATCAACAACAACTCCGGCGCGGCTATCGGGATCAACGAAGTCGCCCTATACGGCAGGGTTAAATTCAGCTCGGCCGGAACCGGCTCGATCATGTTTTCCCGCGACCTCCTGGCATCGACAGTCACCGTGCCCAATACCGGCCAACTCAAAGTGACCTATACCATCCAGCTGGCCTACCCGGCATAAGGAGATGAAATGCGCTACGCCATCATTCCAAAAGGTAAAAGCCTGACCGATATCGAGGTCGAAGCAAAAAAGATCGGCGCCCGGAACCTGAAAAAGGCGGAGGTCATCGGCCAGATCTTCTGTGAACTGGACCAGGCCCAGGCCGAAAAGCTGGCCGCAGTCTCGGGGCTGGTGCTTAAGCCCCTCAAGGAATACGGCACCAGTCAGATGACCGCCCAATCGCCGCCGGCCGAGAGCATCTCAGACGTCTTCTATTTGCTGCGGAGCTACTTCGCTCCGCCGATCACCGGCACCGGCCTTACCGTAGCCGTTCTGGATAGCGGCGTCCGGAAGACCCACCAGTCGCTCTTGGGCAAGGTGGTCTATGAAGCCAACTTCACCGAATCGCCGACCGCCGCCGACGTCTTCGGACATGGCACCCAGGTAGCTTTCACCGTGGCCGGCGGGCACCATGCCCTGGGTGAGAACTCCGGGGTATCGCCCGGAGCCGTGATCATGAACATCAAGGTTATCGGCGACGAAGGCATCGCCTCCGATGAGGCTATTGTCCTCGGCATCGACCGGGTGTGCGACCTTGCCGAACAGGCAAGGACCTCCGGGCTTTTCCCGACCGACGACCTATATCCCAATGTGATAAACCTCTCCCTCGGCGGTGAGGATGACGGCGATCCGGACAATCCGGTCCGGGTCGCGTGTCGCAAGGCGAGTCAGGAATACGGACTCGATGTCATCGCCGCGGCCGGCAACACTGGCCCCAAGATGACGACGGTAATGTTGCCGGCGTGCGAGCCAGAGGTCATCGCCGTAGGAGCTGTAGAGACGTTCGGCGAGCTGCTTGTCTGGGAGAGGTCCTCGCGCGGGCCGACCGTCCAGGGCGAGACCAAGCCGGATTTTGTCATCTGGGGCACCAACCTCGAAATGGCCTCGGACAAAAACGACGAAGACTTCCTGGTGAAGTCGGGAACGAGTTTTGCCGCGCCCATGCTGGCAGGCCTTACCGGACTTCTCTGGGAGAGCGGCCGGCGGGCTTATGGCGAAGGCTGGCAGTACCGCTGGACGGCGGCAAGAGATGTGGCGCCTTATTTTTCAACCAAGCCGCAAGACGCGCCACTTAGCAAGGACAATGCCTACGGCTTCGGACTGCCGGCCATGGGAGCCATGCTCGGCCAGGTGATGAGTAGCGCTTCGCCTAACGCCCAAACCACGGAGATGGTGCAAATGATGACGGCCATGATGATGATGGCCGGCGTAATGGGAGCGATTTAGATGAACAAAGGCATGATCGCGGCGATTGTAATCGAGCTTGTCGGTATCGGCGCCACCGGCATCGGTATCGGTATCGAACTGGCGAGCAATGTTGATTTCGGGCTTGTAGTGACCACTTCCGGCAGCTGCCTCATTGCTATGGGCGGCGTCATCTGGGGCAAGTTCATCTGCATCAACCGCAGGAAGGATTAACGGCCGTGGAGAGACTATATATCGCCCTTGCCGCCTTGTTCGGGGGGATCGTTGCTGCTGGTCTTGGCTGGCTGGAAAGCGGGGAAGCATTTGATCTCCGGAAGTTCGGTGGATCTATCGTCCGGTCCGCAATTGCCGGAGTAGTTATCAGTCTGGGTTCCGGCGTTGCCGGTCCGGTCGATGTCGCTGTCCTTTTCTACGCCTTCCTGGGCGGTGCCGGTGTCGATGTCATCGGCAACCGCCTAGCAGGAAATTTTGGCAACGGCAGTTTCCCTATGACGCAGAAAACTCCAGAGGATGCTGAGGAGAGTTAAATGGCGCAGTACGCCGATATCGTCTCCATCGATGCACCGTCCGAGGCCGCCTCCGGCAGCCGGGTGGATCTCACGATCCGGGTGAAGAACACCTATTCCGCACCGATCGCCATCAAAGTGGCGGCGACGCTGGAATACGGTGTCTCGCCCTATCCGGGCGCCGTTATCCCGGTGGACTGGGCCAACGTCGACGCGCAGGTCACCTGGCCGTTCTCTGGCTATTTCTACATGCCCGGCCAAAAGGTGACCATTCGCGCTAAAAGCTTCTGGTACGGCGCCGACGGAGTGTGGTATGCCGACGACGAGATGACAAAGACGGTGAACCTCGGTTCGGTCGGGTCGCCCAGCATTTCGGACTTTCGCATCGCCGATTTCGCCAAAACATAGGAGGAAAACATGGCTCTCAAGAAACTGGAACTCGAACTAAAGGCCTTTAGCGCATTGGGGGAAGGTGCCGTTGCGCTGTCGGAGGACCCGGTTTTGCCGGGCTGGTACGTCGACCCGGCAACGGGCGCTCGCGTCTTCTATGACCCGGTGGCCGGCAAATTCTTCACGGCCGCGGGCGGCGTCTACATCCCCCTCGGCTATATAAACCCGGCGCCGAAGCAGGTGGCGATCGCCCCCGGCGACCGGCTCATGGTTTCGATCTCATTCAAGTACACCGGCCCGGCGGTCAGCGGCGTCACCGGATACTACTGCATCGGCACGAACGGCATGTTCGGCTTCGATGAAAAGCTGGTGCAGCAAACGACATTCAGCATCCCGCAGGTGACGACTCCGCCGTCGTATCCCAATGTCACCAACTCCTACGTGTTCACGATCCCATCTAACGTCGACACCAACTGGGACGACATCTACGTGAAGATATTCGGCGGCAGTCCCAGCATCGGCGGCCAGGCGACGACGAACTACCTTTTCGGCTACGAAAACGCACTTTTAGTCGCCGGGATCCAGCCGACGATTTCGGAGTTCAAGATCTCGGACTTCGCCAAGGTGTAGGAGAGGATCGTGGTACTCGATATCGCATTTGCGCCGATGGCGCTTTCACCAACTACCTTCAATGCCGGGGACACCGTCCGGGTGACGGTGTCCTTCAAGTACGTTGTTGGCGTGACCAAAACGGTGAAGCTCCTGGCCGGTCCCTATTCGACAAATCTTTTTGGCAAGCACATGGTGGATGTCTGTGTCGGTCTGGCCGACCTCGTCCTTCCGGCCAGTTCGACACCGGCCGAGGGGAACGGCACGGTCGATTTCCTGCTTGTGCCCAAGTCAAGCGGTGGCATCGACGACGGCACCTTCGGCCTCCGCGTCTGGATCGAAGACACGAACGCCGTGGCCGAACAGGATGCCGTTATCATCGTCTCCGGCAACTCTTCGGGCGGCGACATGCTCTCAGGGATGATGCCTATGCTCATGATGCTTCTCATGATGGGCATGATCTTGCCTATGACGCAAAATCTGGGTGAGGAGTCGGGCTAGTGGGCAAGGCTTACCTGGAACCGGGCGACGTGGCCAAGCTCGAAGACGCGGCGCAGTATCTCCGGGACCGGTTGTTGATCCGGCTCTTGTTTCACCTTGGCTGCCGGGTGTCTGAGGCCCTCGCGCTTCGGCTCAAGGACATCGACATCAGACGCGGCACGGTGACCATCGAGCACCTGAAGTCGCGAATCCAGTTGTCATGCCCCGGCTGCAGCGCGCGCCTGGGCAAGGCACACAGGTATTGCCCGGGCTGCGGGCAGCCGGTCGAGAAGGCAGTCGCCCAAGAGAGAGAGCATCACCGTTACCGGACGCTGCCGGTGGATAAGACCACGCTTTCCCTACTCAAGGAGTACCTCGGTCGCGGCGGCGCTGTCGAGAGAAATGGCGAAAAGTGCCTTTTTGATCTTCGTCGTAACCGTGCCTGGCAGATCGTGACAGAGTGTGCCGAGCGCGCAGGCCTTCCGCGCCTGGTGAACGCCGAAAGTGGCAAGACTCACAATGTCAGCCCCCACCGGCTGCGGGATGCTTTTGCCGTCCATGCGGTGAAGGCGGACGACTCGGGCGACGGGCTGCGGCTGCTGCAGGAGCACCTGGGCCACCGGAGCATTGTCACCACTATGAAATACCGCAAGGTTTCCGGTGAAGAGCAAAAAGAGTGGTATCGGAGACTGTGGAATGGAGGAAAAGCAAATGGGTAGGTATACCAACCATGAAGAGTTCGGGGTGAACGCCCCGATCAACTACCGCGAGGACACGACCAGCGATTCTTTCCTTGAAGGCATGTCGGCGATCGCGCCTCCCGGCATGCGACCGAAAAGAAGCCGCGGGGAGAAGTTCGAGGAAAAGACCGATTTCAAGGCCTCGGCCAGGTGGCACCGCAACTTCGACCTGGCCATGTTCGGCGGATCGGATATCGGGGACACCGACTTTGAGAACAAGCAGCTGGGTCTTGAGAGCAAGCGGAACGGCATCAAACGGATCCCCGGGAGGCGGTAATGGCCGGCCAGGTGAAAATAACTATCAAAGACAGAGAATGGATCGCCGCCGTGGCGGCCGCCCCCTGGGAACTTACTCAGGGCTTGGGTGGTCTGCCTGGGCTGCCCGCGGCGACCGGGATGTTCTTTGATTTGGGATACTCTCGGATTGTTGAAGTGACCACGGCACCGATGTTTTTCTCACTCGATATCGCTTTCCTTTCCGAGGATTTCGTAGTGATTGACATCTACCGCGACATTTTGCCCGGGTACCTGGTGACTTCGGCTTTACCGGCACGGTTCTTCATCGAGGTGAATGCCGGCGAGTTGGAAGGAATCGAGGTTGGCGACAAGGCCTCGGTCAGCTGGCTTCCACTCCAGGAAACGCCGCCCATGGCGCCAGATTGGGCAAGTTCCATTGCTCTACTCGGCGGTTCCCTGGCAGCCGGGGTGTTTCTGATCGGCTTGTCCCGCCATTTCGCCGATACTGTTGTCGGCTCTTCAGGATCAGAATTGCCGACAGCCGCTGGGGACCAGTCAGCCAAATGCGAGATCGTGAAACCTCGGAGCTACGACCTGATGAGCTGGGTCGGCGCGCCGGTGCCGGACTACAGCTTTTCCATCGAGCCGGAAGCCAAAGAACGCCGCATCGATGAGGTCTTAAAGCAACTCAAAGATGGCGTCGACGGCATCCAGTCAAGCAGCCATTTCCGGAACTTCCTGCTTACCATGTCGAAGTTCCACGACTACTCCATCGGCAACCTGATTCTCATCGCCTCTCAGAATCCTAACGCTACCCGGGTGGCCGGCTTCAACACTTGGAAAGATCTCGGCCGCTGGGTGATGAAAGGTGAGAAGGGAATTGCCATCCTGGCACCGTGCCTGCCATCGAAATCGAGTCTGAAAACCGAGCCATCAGGCGAAGATGAATGCCGGAAAGATGACGAGGAAACAGAGAAGCGGGAGCTGCTGCGGCCAATCTATTTCAAGGTGGTCTATGTTTTCGATGTCAGTCAGACCGAAGGCAAACCGCTGCCCGAATTCGATGTTCCGGTGCTCACCGGCGAAGCCAATGAGGAGCTATTCGACGATATTACGCATCTCGTCAGGAGTGAAGGCGTGCACGTCGGGTTTGACTCTAAGCCGTACCAGGATCCGGCCATAAAGGGTTTCTTCTCCGGCAAGGAAATCTGGGTCAGGCCTGAGGAATCGCGGGCCCAACAGTTGAAGACGCTTATCCACGAGGTGGCTCACTACTATTCCGAAGGAGTCTTCCACATTCCGAGGCGAGATGCCGAAACCATCGCCGAAAGCGTTGCCTTTGCCATCGGCGCCCACTTCGGCTTCGATACCGGTACCAGGTCCTTCCCCTACGTCGCTCTCTGGGCGCAGGATAAGAAGGTCCTTGAACGGAATCTGGCCTCGATCCGCCAGGTGACCACCAGAATCATCGAAGGCCTCGAATCCCTGGCAAAAAAGCCGGCAGGGGTGGTATAGGCCGCGCCAATGGAGATGGAGTTGAGACCGAGTCGGGGCGGTTTCCTTCGGCCGTTCGGCTGCGGTTGGTTCATCCGGGAGTACCTCCTGGGAAACGGGCCGGAGGGTTCGCCGCGGATCGACCGGGAGCGCGGCGCGCCGCAGGCAGACATCAACTACGAATACAAGGAAGCGCTAGCCAGGGCGACGGCAAGGGAGAGGTCCGAACGGATCATCAGCAAGCAAGTGGTCCGGGGCGTAGATGTCACCGAGGAATATGCCGAAGAAATCTACCAGAAGCAGCTCAAGAGGGTTTCACGGAAGTTCACCCACATGCGGTATCACTCATTCTTGATGTATTTCGGCGTGCTCAAGAGGTTGGGGTGGGTGGAGGCGACCGAAAGGATGGAACCGTCGGCAATTCAAGACAATTACCCCGATGCCCCGGAGCGGACATATTACCGACTGACCCGGGTAGGAATCTCGGCCGATGACCGGTCTTGGGCGAATCCACTATTCACTTTGTATCCCGAAATCGGACCGAACCACCTGAAAAACAATTGACCACAAAAAGCTATCTCGAACCGCAAGATATTGGCTGCTTGATTAGCGCCGCCGACAATTTACGCGACAGGCTGCTGGCCACCATGTTATTCCATCTTGGCTGCCGGATTTCAGAAGCGTTGGGAATAACGGTCGATGACATCGACCTCGACGGTAGGGCCGTCACGATTAAGCACTTGAAATCCCGCATCAAGCTGAAATGTCCTAAATGTGGCTCTGCTCTCGGCCTGGCAACCGTTTTCTGCCCGAAATGCGGGGACAAGGTAGAGGCAGCGGTCAAAGAGCTGAGAGAGCATCGCAGGCAACGGGTGCTGCCGCTGGACTGCGACCTCGTCACCCTGCTCCGGGAATATATCTCCAACGGGAGCCTGGTATGTCGAAACGGGAAGCACCTCCTTTTCGGAATCAACAGGCACAGAGCCTGGCAAGTTATCAAAACCCTCGCCGAGAAAGCTCAGTTGCCGAGGATCATCAACAACGAATCAGGCAAGGTTCATCACGTTTCACCGCACAAGCTTAGGGACGCCTTCGCCGTCCACGCAGTCAAACACAACGACACCGGCGACGGTCTGAGAATGCTTCAGGAACATCTTGGTCACCAGAGCTTCAACACTACGGCACGGTATCGTAAAGTCGCCGGTGAGGAGCATCGGCGTTGGTACGACGACCTCTGGAAGGATGGTGACCCTGCTAAAGCCTAAGTGGGGCACTTCCTTTTGAGCATCTCGCTGGGGGATGCTGCACATTCGCAGATATTGTTGCGAGGCTATTAAACAAACTCTTGCTTGCCTAGCAATTGTTCGAGCCAATTTTTATGAAACATCGGAATAAAAACCTGCGC
Organism: Dehalogenimonas formicexedens; assembly: GCF_001953175.1. Classification (NCBI taxonomy): domain Bacteria; kingdom Bacillati; phylum Chloroflexota; class Dehalococcoidia; order Dehalococcoidales; family Dehalococcoidaceae; genus Dehalogenimonas; species Dehalogenimonas formicexedens. Next base: position 1,871,799 of record NZ_CP018258.1, read on the forward strand.
GTACCACGTTGAACACAAAACCACGTAACATCTTTATTACGAGTAAATAGCATGTTTAAATCACAATATCCATCAGTCCCACGGTGTTGTGCTCAGACAGGAAAGAGTCATCCGGACCAAATGCCCACATAACCTCGTTGTTGCCCTTAACCAAAATGCGGTGTGTTAAGTCTCCAGGATTTGATTTACGTTTGAATTTCAATTGTAGTAATACCATCATTTTCACTTCCTGACACCAAGACACCGGTAGGATTAGTATCCAATGAATGAGTTCCCGTGAAGTCGATATGCATAAATTCATTGAAGACGACTTGCCCATTTTGAACAAACCCAATAAACGTGTCAGAATCCCCAGCATGTGCATCGGAAGAAAGTGACAACGCGGCCCAGCCAGTTGTCCGAGCTTTGAGTCCAATATATACGTAGGTGGTATCAGAGCTCCAACTAAGGTTAAATATATCATTGTAAATCTGGGTCTTTTGGTATTTACCTGGTGGAAAATCGAGCGATCCAGAAGATGCACTTGTCGTAAGGATGGGTTGGCTGTTGGTATCTCGGGTGTTGTGCTTGAGCTATTACAGCCGGCCAAAATTGAAACCGAAATGAGCGATGCTAATGCGGCGAGAGTTGTTGGCACCAGGGTTTTGAACACGAGTGCGACTTTATTGCCATTATTCTTTAAACCTCAATGAGTGTTAGATTCGAGTTTTCACACACTCTAACCGTAGGCTACCCTATTAGTTGGTATACTTGGAAGTGCTTAGATTCCAATTCCATCAGGCTCATATCCCAATCAAAGATGAGCAAACTATTTTGCATTCCTGAATGACTCAGAAGTCGTCGCCCATCTTTGGAAACGACACTTTCTCCACCGATCCAATCAACGTTCTTTTCAGTGCCGGTGCGATTGCATACCCAGAGCGGGATACTGGCCTCTAATGTTCGCCTCTCCCAGCGGTCACCCGGACCATATTTCGCACCCCATGCGGCGGGACATATTAACAACTGGGCGCCTTTGTCCTTATGTTGCATCGCTAACTGACCTTCATAAATATCCGCGCAAATTAGAATACCAACATTCACTCCGTCTATTAAGACCGGTTGAATCGTCTCTCCTGGAGTTGACCAGCCTTCTTCTAAACCTGGATGAACCATAATTTTCCGGTGCTTTCCGGCAATCTTTCCCATTGAATCGATGACATAAGCCGTGTTATGTAAGTTCCCAGTTGCAGCGTCGCGCTCCGGTTGGCAAATGATAAGGTTCAACTTCCTTGATGATGCTAGGGTTTGCAGCCTTCCTAACCATTCATCCGATGCGGAAGGTATCCAGTCGGTGCCGACAACATCGGAGAAAAAGTAACCGCAAACGGCTAATTCAGGGGTAATGATCCAGGTGGCTCCCAAATCGGCCGATCTCAGTATTCCCATTTCAATTAGCTTTCGGTTATGGGTTATTTCGCCCGGTTTAGGACTTATATGCAACAAACTCACACGTGTCAACATTTCTCACACTCGCACCCGGTAACCAGATCGGCAACCCCAATTACCTTTTCGTTGGCGTAGTTTCCAGTCAGGATGATTTCGGTCTTGCCATGATCAACTTTCAACAATTCCAAGATTCGTTCCCCTGAAATTCTTTGCTCGCCCCTGCTTAAGACTTGGTCGAAAACCACCACATCGAAATTCTCGCCCCCAGCATTCAAGAATGTACTATCGGAGTCGAGAAGAGAGAATTTGTCGCTTGAATCTACCAAGTCAACAACGACACCAGGCAACCGATTCAGTGTTCCCGACCTGGTAATGTCTTCGGCAGAAGCGCTACCAAAAAAGACGATATGCACTTTAAGACCGTAACCTGCTGCCCTGATCGCGGTTCCGATGGCCGCCGAAGTCTCAACATGACCTTCACCGAGAAACACCTGGATCATGCCTTTCCGTTCGGTCATCGCCACATCTCAATCAAGGAGTTTATTCCCATATGCTACCCTCGTTATAGACAACCATGACCGACAGCCAGTTGAACTTCATTCCAGCCACCGTGCCAAGTGAAGTCTGAGTAACGTGCTCATCTTCCAACGTCAGGTTTTCGAATACCGTCACTCTAGAAGTCGGCTTGACTTCTTGGGCCAACAAAAAGCGAGCCGTTAGCGACGGCATCTGACGGACGCCAGACAGGATGATCAGGTTCAAGCCATTGGACAGCGCCTGCACCATCCGTTTCCGTTTCAATCTAAGGTCTCTGCCGCCATCCCTGGGCAACGGATGATAGGTGATAATGGCTGAATCAGCCAGGGATATTTTGGCCTTGGCCGCTGCCAACTGGACAGAACTGATCCCGGGAACGACTTGAACGTCGAAACCGTCAAAAGTCGAAAGCAACTCGTTAAGACCAGCCGGCGCCACCAATGGATCTCCGGTTTTAAGTACTACCACCGTCGAACCGTTTTTAGTCGCCTGAATTGCTGCCTGGTCGGGAATCTCCAAGTAATTATGGCATTCCTGGAGGAATATCCTTTGATTTCGTACCAGGCTCGCTACCGGCCTAAAATCCTGTTCCCAGCCGACGAGGATATCGGCAGAGATCACCAGTTCCCGCACTCTTCTTGAGACCCAATCGGGTGAGCCCGGTCCGACACCAACGATATATACTTTGCTTTTATCCACTAGGGATTCCTTTAAAAGTCGCCGTCTTGTTGAATATTTCAGGATAGAATAATTCAGCCAGCTTTTCGATTCCCTCCACCATCCGGGGGCCGGGGCGACTGATCAGGTCGCTGCTCACACCATAAATACGGCCTGTCTGCCTCGCCTTGGTCCCGGCAATAGCAGGCTCTTTACGAGCAATCTCTAAAGGTTCTTGGGGATTTGCTAAGTATCCCGTCTCTGCAATGATAATATCCGGATCGCTTTTAACAACGTCAGTAAACGTCGGGTAGGGATAATAATCGCCGAAATCCCGACCGACGTTGTAGCCACCGGCAATATCGGTAAGAGTGTCTCCGATAGTTTTAGCGCCGAAGGTTTTCCAAGTGCTTGATTCATGCAGATAAAAAACCCGAGGCCGGTCCTTTGCTTTCACCCGAGCGACCTTTGAGCTCACAAAGCAGAGCCGGCTTCTAATCGATATCTCAAGTCCGGCAGCGGCTTGGTCTTTACCAACACACCAACCAATGATTCTAATAGCTTTAATCATCTCTTCAATGGTGTTTGCCTCAAGAACAATCACCGGGCAACCTATTCTTTCAAGATCAGACAGCAAACCTTTTAAATGGATAGCAGCGGCGATGATCAGATCGGGTTTGCTTTCTCGGATGAGATCAAGGTCAACCGTGCTAAAGCCGCTGACTTTAGGTTTGGACCTGGCATCCAACGGATAGTCACAATAATCGGTAACCCCGTACAGGTTATTTTCGGCCCCGAGCGCGTAGACGATTTCGGTACTGCTGGGGGCAAGCGAGACAATCCGGGTTTTGGGGACTTCCAGCCACATCTGACGGCCGGCCTGGTCGGTGATCACAAGCTGGTTATTTAAGACTGTATTCATTATTTTTTCAGACCGCCTTCCAGATGATAGTTGGGGTCCTTGGCCAGTTGTTTTCCAAAGGCTATTTTACAGGCCTTGGTAACCGTGCTGGCCATAAGTTCCCCTAGTTTGGTGTGGCCGCCGGCGTACCGGCATTTGAATTCGCTGCCCGAAACAACAATTATCTGGTCGGTGCCGGTGCCGGTTGCCTGGAGGGTGGGATTGAATGAACTATGGATACCCAAATCCTGCAAGGCGACGTCTTTGGCTTCGGTGGCCGTAATAAAACTCGATGCCATAGTTCCCAGGGATAGTCTGGCGTTGGTGGTTAGAACGATATTGATCGTACCGCACGGCTGATATTTGCCTTCTACCTCTGTACCGCAGGCTTTGTCTACTCCAGCCCGCATAGCATTGTGGCGGAAACCCGCGGTGACCCAGGAATGTACCCAAAAGTTCTGAAAACTCTCGGAGGCCTGTGACATGTCTTTCATGTCCACCCCGGTGGCCAGCGTCGTGACTTCCCTGGTGGGCACACCGTAACGATCAGCGATCACTTTTACCAGATCCTTCAGGTAGTTATCGTAGCTCAGGTCATGAAAATGTAGGTGATCGCACAGATCTTTGGGCATATAGGAGTTGCAGACAAGTTTAATGCGCCGATATCCCCCATCACCCGAGAGGGACGCGTGCGGTTCATCAAACCGTATCACCAGAGTGTTGGCATCGGTATTCCAGGCTCGGTGGGTTACAATTTCGGTTGAGCCACCAGGAAAAACACCTGCCTCGGCGGTACCAGTAACCATCACTGAAGGTCCGAAATTGGGGTTTACCATCGCGAATAAACCTCTGATTCAGCCCGCACTTTTTGGACAATTTCGGAAAGCGTCTGCACTGCCCTTTTGATATCCTCGTCCGTAGTGTGTTTGCCCAGCGATAATCTTATGGAACAGTTGGCCAAATCACGGTCGAGCCCGGTTGCCAGGAGCACATATGGGGCTTCGTGTGTCGCCGAGCTGCAGGCCGATCCTGTGGACACGCAGATGCCTCGCTTGGCTAGTTCCCCCGAGAGATACTCTCCCTCCATGCCCTCAATGCTGACATTCACATTTCCGGGCAGACGCTTATCGGGATGGCCGTTAAGGCGCGAGCCGGGAACAGAAGTCATGATCCCGGCTATAAGATCCCGGCTCATCTTTCTAAGGCAAAATTCCTCTCCGGCTGATTCATACCTGGCGATCTCGGCAGCGGCGCCCATGCCTACGATCGCCGGGACATTTTCGGTACCCGATCGGAGCCCTTCCTCCTGACCACCTCCGAAAATAATCGGCGACAGCGCCACGCTTCCCCGGGCATACAGGGCGCCAACGCCCTTCGGGCCGTAAAACTTATGGGCGGACAGCGACATCAGGTCGATATCACTTCTCTCGACATCGATAGGAAGATGCCCTACTGCCTGGACGGCATCGGTGTGAAACAGGACCCCAAGTTTCTGACAGATGGCGCCAATCTCAGCTACCGGCTCGATCGTGCCGATGACGTTGTTGGCAGTCATGATACTGACAAGGATGGTGTCTGGCCTGATCGCATCCCTGACGTTTTCGGGAGCCACTATTCCGAAAGGATCGACCTCAAGATAGGTCACTTCAAATCCGTTTCGCTCAAGATTCCGGCAGGCTTCTAGCACAGCATGGTGCTCGATTTGTGAAGTGATGACATGCCGCCCCTTAGATACGTTGGCTCCCGCCACACCCAAAATGGCCAGATTATCTGCCTCAGTGCCGCCGCTGGTGAAAATAACTTCGTTTGGTTGGCAGTTAATGAGCTGGGCAACTTGTTCCCGCGCCCTCTCGACCGCTTCCCTGGCCCGGCGGCCCAAGGGATGAATCGAAGACGGATTGCCGTAATCATAGTAAAAATACGGTAGCATCGCTGCCACCGCCTCAGGATCGACAGCCGTTCCGGCGGCATGATCAAGATAGATCACGTCGTCTAAGTGCCTATCGGGATTATTTAATCGGATATCGTTTTCCTTTTAACAGGCACGAGGCCGGGCCTGAGATTTTTTAACGTTATAGGCAACGACCGCCGCGTCGATGTCCTTACCAAGGCCTTCCACTTCTTTCAACTGATCCTGGGACAGTTTGGCGTATTCTTCATTCATCGCCGAGAAAGCGATGAGCTGTACCCCAAGTTTGCGTTCGAGCGCCCGGACTTTATCCAGCGCAGCATCATCAAGGGGTTTGACCGGGATCTTTACGAAGCAATGGGCTAATTCTTTGGCCATTTCCAACCTCCAAGCGCTTAAAATACGTAAAATGCCAGCCAGAGGACACTTGCACTGAGTGCGATATCGGTGGCGGCCATGAACCAGAAGAGATGCACCGCATGACCGATTACACCTGGGGCCAGGGGCAGATCGGCATCTCCCAGGGCGTAGTGGGCGTTTCGATCGAGTCTGACCTCAAGGGCACCGGCAGCAGCCGCCATCGGCCAACCCCCGTTCGGGCTTTCGGTTTTAGCGTGGTCCCGCATCGTAATGTGCCAGGCCTTTTTCGAGTTCAGACCGGTAAGCCAGGCTGCGGTGATAAAGAAGAATGCAGTCAGCCTGGCCGGGATAAAGTTAACGACGTCATCGAAAATGGCGGCGAATTTTCCAAGGTATTCGTACTGCCCCCGGTGGCCCAGCATGCCGTCAAGGGTATTGGCTACCCGGTAGGCCACGGCGCCGGGCACTCCAAGGATGAGAAAATAGAATAAGGGAGCAACCAAAAAATCCGATGCATTCTCGGCCAGGGATCTGACGGTCGAAGACACGATTGGTGGGACTGTTTCATCAAGCGATCCTCGTTCAACCGTGGTAAGCAGATAGCGGATCTTCTTGTCGGCGTTCTCAATCTGTAAGTCGCTACCCTTGAGATATTTTTCCACTAACAGCGACATCTGGCCATTGAATTTAAGGCAGAATGTCGGCTTCAGGATGATTACCCCGATTAGGAGATAAAGGACGATATTTAAACCTTTCAACAAGCTCAAGAGCCAATAGGTGATGCCACCAAAAAAGGCGATCAGGATAAGGGAAGCAAACATGCCAAAAACGAATTGCAGGGTGTGGTTCTTGATCCCAAGCCCGATCTTTTCTACGACAGAGATCGCTCGCCCGATCCAGACGGTGAGGTGGACGGCTGCCGGGGGTTCGGCAATCACCAAGTCTAACAGCACCGCACCTAAGAGAATCCAGATGTCGTAACTCACGGATATATCCCTGCTTCAGCTGCCTTCAGAAATCTATGCCTTTCCTGGCAAAAATACCTTTGTCGTATGGATGCTTGATTTTGTGAAAAACACACACCTGGTCAGCGCGTTCTAGAATCCTTTTATCGGCAGTTTTACCGGTAAGAATCATTGACATCCCGTTTGGCTTGGAAACCATCAGTTTCACAATGTCGTCGGCTAAAATCAGACCGTAATACTGGGCATTGATAATCTCGTCGAGAATCACCAGGTCAAAACGGCCTGACTTTAAAATAGCTCCGGAGTATTCTAAAGCCTGCCGGGCTAGCACCTTGTCCTGGGTCTCGGCATCAGCACCGCTTAAAAAGCCGCTGCGGCCGAAAACGGCGTATTCGACCCCCAGGTTTTCCAGGGATCTGTATTCCGCACCTTTCCGTTTGCCTTTCATGAAGAAAACGACGCCTACTCTTTGCCCCAGAGCCTTGGCTCTAAGCACCTCGCCCATCGCTGCCGAGGTCTTGCCGCGCCCGTCCCCATGAAACACGTGTATTTTGCCAACCGTAGTCATTGGATTCGGCATCAAACCGCCTCAACCATACCATTGCTTTGGAAATATCTCTGGGCTACCTCGACGCACTCCGGCCCGGTGCACAATACCTGAGCATCGCGGCTGGTGTCGCGGTAGGCAGTGACTCCTTTTAAACCTAAATCATAGGCTTTCAAAAACATGGACTTGATGTCTTCCACGGTAGCACTTTTTGGAAAATTAACCGTCTGAGAAATGGCATTGTCGATGTGTCTCTGGAAAACTGCCTGCATCCGAATGCACCACTCTGGATCAATGTCCCGGGCAGTAACGAAAAGCTGGCGGAAAGGCTCGGGGATTCTTTGGCAGTTGACTGGGCTCACCCCGGACAGGAGTTCCTCAACGAGTTTGGAGTTGAAGAACCCAAATTTTTTGGCGATTTGTTCAAAGGCTTGGTTAATATCCAATAGACGCTCACCGTCGAGAATATTGCGTACCATGACCATGGCGTATATTGGATGAATGCCGCAAGAAGTATTGGCCAGGATGCTGGTCGTACCGGTATTGGTGAAGGTCAGGCAGGAGGCATGGCGCATCGGGTGACCATCCTGACGATCAAAAACGCTCCCAGTGAATGCCGGAAAAGTCCCCCGTTCCCTAGCCAGGTTCTCGCTGGCTTCGTAGGTTTTTGTGCGGACAAACCACATTAGTTCATCGGCTATTTCCAGCGCTTGGTCAGAATCGTAACGGATGCCAAGTTTGATCAGGAGTTCTGCAAAACCCATGAGCCCTAAGCCGATTTTCCGAGTGGCTCTCGATGCCTTTTCGACGTCGCCAAGCGGATAAAGATTAACATCGAGAACGTTGTCCAAAAACCTCACCGCTTTCGGAATAACATCTCCCAGCCGCAGGTAATCGATCGAAGGTTTCTCACTATCCTCTGAAACCATGAGCGACAGGTTTATCGTTCCCAGGGTAGCGGATTCGAAAGGCACCAGGAGCTGGCCACCGCAGGGATCCGTCGTCTCGAAATTACCCAACTGGGGGGTGGGGTTGCTGTCATTTATCCGATCGATGAACATGATCCCCGGGTCTCCGGTCTCCCAGGCGCCTTCTGCAATGCTGTCCATAATTACCCTGGCAGGGATTTCTCCAGTTACCACACCGTTACGGGGATTAATCAGTTGACAATATTTTCCATGCCTGACCCGATCAACAAAGTCATCAGTGATCTCGATATTCGTGGCAAAATTGGCTGAGGCCGACCCATCTCGCTTAGCCTGAATGAACTTGAGGATATCTGGGTGGTTGACCGGTAGGCTTGCGGAGTTACAGCCACAGCGCACCCCCGCCTGTCGTATGTAATTGGTCGCTTCGGAAAACACCTTGATCAGTTTGACCGGCCCTCCGGCAGAGCTCAGATTTCCGGACACCAGGTCACCTTCCGGCCTGATGTGCCCGAAGGAAAACCCGGTACCACCGCCGAATTTATGGATGGTCATCGCTTTAACCAAGGCACAACTTATACCTTCAATCGAATCCTCAACAGGCAGCACGAAACACGACGATAACAGCCCCCTTTCGCGACCGGCGTTTAAAAGGGTCGGCGAATTGGGCAGGAATTCAAGTCCGGTCATCATCCGATAGAACTCATCCGCCCATGCCGTTTCGTCTGTCTTATAACGCCTTTCTACCGAAGCGATGACGTTGGCTACCCGGCGGAACATGTCCTCGGGCGTCTCGATAATGTTTCCACCCTCATCCTTTTTAAGATAGCGCTTGTTTAAAATAATGCGGGCGTTTTGGCTAAGTTCCATCTTTTACGACACCACCACTGGTTTCCATTGGCCGCTTTTCTCTTCTGAGGTGACCGTTGTCACGTTGTTGAGATAAAGTTTTGCCATTCTGGCGGCGTTTTCAACCTGCTCGCGGGTCGCCGAATGCCACGGCGCCTTGGGTACGGCGAAATAAGATGTCACGCGGAAGAGAATGTTCTTATCGATCCCGGCAATAAATTTTGCCAGTTGCTTTATATCAGGCTCTTCCACGATACCCGGAATGTACGCTATCTCGGCCTGTAACTTCTTACCGTTGTCAAAAATGTGTTTGAAATTGGTCATGATCGTTTCGTTCGTTTGCCCGGTATATCTTTTGTGGGCTGCTTTGAAGTAAGTTTTGAAGCTGAATACTACCTCATCGATATCTTTCAGGTCGCCCACCTTAAGCCCGTTGGTTAGAAGAATCTGTTGACTATGGTCTCTCTCATGGAGGGATGCCGCCAAGGCCGGCAGTTCGGGATCCATGATAGCCTCTTGCCCCATAAAAATAGTGTATTTCGGATCGAGGCCTTGGGTTTTATGCAGGACCTCTGCCAGAGTAAAAAAGTGGGTTGGCGGCTCGGCTGGGGCGGCATGAGACAACTGTTCAACCGCATTCTCATTCAGTCCCAAGTCATGAATCTCAAAATTCTTGTAGCAGCCAAGGCAATGGAGATTGCAGCCCCAAAAATGGAGGTCTAAAATCCGAAAAGATGGTTCATAGGTGATGTGGTAGACATTCATAACGCTTAACAGGTTTCTTTGGAATTTCGGATGCTTGTCGCTATTGCCTCCTGGGTCGAACGGATTACAGAAAGCGCCATCATCTCACCCATAATCGTATGGCCCTGGACGTACTGGCACTTTTCTCCAAAACCTGAAGCCACAATCACCTGGTCGGTGCCAGTCCCGGTAGCCAGCCACTCCGGGTGCTTGGAACTCCTGATGTCGAGTTCCTGGAGAGCCACATTTTTGGCTTCGGTAACGGTGATGACCGACGACACCAAAGCCCCAGGGTCTAACGTCCCATTGGTCACCATGACGTGGCAGATCGTGCCAAAGGGAATGAACTGTCCTTTCCTCTCCATGCCCACTGATTTATCGCGGCCAATCCGGACAGCGTTGTGGCGTACACCCGCGGTGGTGAAACAGGCGACCCACAACTCCTCGTAGCGCTCTACCGCCCACGCTAAATTCCCCATCGGCACACCGGTGGAGAGGAAGGCAGTGTCCCTGATGTCCACCCTGTGTTCTGTGAGGATGTCTTTCAGCAGTTGCTCATAGTAGTAGAAATGATCTTTACTCTGATCATGCATGTATAGTCCGAGTTCGTCGGGGATGTGGCAGTTAAAAAGTATTTTCGCTTTGACTAACCCATGACGACTGCTGATGACATTTCTAGCCTCGTCAAATTTTATGGCAAAGACATTGTTGGGTACGCCAAGCGCCGTATAATAAATGGTCTCGGCAGAAAGACCTTCGAGTTCGGTTACAGGGCGTCTTTCGATCGCTGAAACTGGCATAAATACCCCTTTCAATACAGCCGGATTACTTCATATAGCAGGTCGGCTTTGGTGAGTTCTCTTTTGGTCTGCTGAGTACTGTAGACATTGGCAAGGTGTTGTTTGGCGATGCCGACCGCTTCTTTCATCTCTGCCGGCTCAGGTGCCCGCCAGGGATTATCCCCGGATTCAAAATAAGCATCTATGCGGTATGGAATGCTTTTATCAACCGAACTAATGAACCTGGCAATCTTCTCAGTCTCATCAAACCCAATATACCCGGGGATAAAGACGCTCTCGGCTTTCAAAAGGACACTAGAATCATGGTACCGCTTGAAATTTTCAAGGACGAACGAGTTCGAAAGACCGGTATATTCTTGGTAGATTCGAGGCGTCACCGCCTTGAGACTGACTATCACCTCGTCAATATTGGCCGTGTCCGCCTTGGCCACTCCGTTAGTATGAAGCACTACCCTTGCGTTCCGGCCCTTTAAATAGCGGCAGATCTCCGGTAGCGTCGGATCAAGCGATGCTTCCTGGCCTTCAAAGGCTACCTCGGCAAGTTCCACTTTTTCCAGGATGGTTATGAGTTCATCAAATGAAAGCGATCCCGCCGGAGTCTGCGGCGGCCTGAGCCGGGGATCCCGGAAGACCACGTCTAGGTTTTCCTCCAGTGCCATGCAGTTGATTTCTTTATGGCATAGACACCCTTTACATTTTAAGTTGCAGCCCCAGTGAAACAGATAAGCCTTTTTAATCGCCGGCGCGTAGGCGATGTGATAGACGTGCGTCAGGCTTCTTTTCAGGGCGCTTAAACTGGGTGTAAATTCGGTCAGGGTAGCCATGCGTTGTTCCTTATCGATAAAGATCTATGTTCTAAATCAGGTTTGTCCTAAGACTCATATTTAAAAAATTCGGCAAGCCCGGCGGTGAACCCCGATTACACCCGAGGAGCCCACGGGAAGGGTTTCACAGCTTATTAAGCCAGACTGAGTCGCGCAGTCAGGCACCCCGGTTTCCCCCACCACAAAGCTTGCCGCGGAATCATCAATTCTTTTCCTTCCTTACTACCATGCAGGATATCCAATGGAAATTGCCAGCGGCCACTTCTGATAGAGTAAGAGTGCGGACTTGTTCATCCGCACATCCCATGCATTCACCCACCACTGTTTCAGTGTTTTTCGAGATCCGATTCTTCAGAAGGAAAGATGCCGTCTGAGACAAGGTCTGTTCAATGTCACTTAAAACAATCAAATTGTAACCGTTGCGAAAAGACCGGATCATCCGCTGCCTTTTCCGCATCAGGTCATTTTGGTCTATATTGCCTTGGGGATCGGGAGCGTAAACCACCAGCAGCGAATCCTCGAGTGATATGCAAGCTGCCGCAGCGAGGAGTTGCAGGCTCGAGATGGCAGGAACTAGCTCGATTTTGTAGCAAGGAAACAGTTTTTCGAAATCATGACTGGCAGGGTAGGTAGTGGGATCATCCTGGATTAATACCGCCACATCTTGATTACTTATTAGCCCCAGTTCCCAACTTTGGTATTGAACATTCTGATAAGTCGACGCATCCTGCTGCAAAACGACTTTTTGCTTCAAATTAAGTCCGAGTTCTCTAAGCGACCGCGGCCATCCGATGACGATTTGGCTTTCATCAAGCGATCTCTCTGATATCGGAGTAATGAACTCACCATTGCCCGGGCCTGTGCCGATTATCGACACCCCAACTTTGTTGGGTTGAGACAGGTCCCAACAACCCGCCGCCTTAGACAACCCGTTCCACTTCATGCAGGATTTCCTTTTTCACACCCTGGCAGCCCGATACGTTGGTCAGGTAACGGCTTACTCGCTCAACAGCCTCTGCAACTTCTTCCGGTTTTGTTTTCCGCCACTTGTTTTCCCCTGCCGGAAAATAAGGCAAGACGTAGTAGGGGATATTCCGGTCGATTCCGGCGATAAATTGGGCGATACGCTCAATTTCGGCGATCTCCACTAGTCCAGGAATCAAAATCGAAGCCGCGGTTAGTCTAACCCCGGAACGGGCGTACCTAATGAAGTTATTCTTTACCGGCTCAGCTGATCTGCCGGTATACCACTGGTGAAGTTCCTCCGTGATGGCTTTGATACCCACTTCAACCGAATCAGTGTCGTCCATTGATGGCATCTTGAAGCCGTTTGTGTAAAGGACGTTTTCTGAGTTGAACTGCTCATGGAAAGCTTTGGTGATCGCCGCGTAATTCGGATCGAGAGTTGCTTCTTCGCCAGTGAGATATATTCGTCTGGGATTGAGTTCATCAAGTCGATCAAGCACTTGATCCAGGTCTAACAGGCGCTCCGGCGCATTCGGAGCATTTGCAAAGTATTTTTGGTCATCATCTTTAAGGAGGTGATCGTAGATACCTTCCTTGCACAAACATCCCAAACAGGCCATGTTGCAGCCCCAGAAACGTAGTGAAACACTGTCGGTGGCTGGAGTATGAGTGATATGGTAGATATTGGTTTTCAAATTTATACCATTGAGTTGGATAATAACGCGGTTTCTTCGCCATATTCGGGTTTATCGATAAGTGAACAATTGTCAATTTCGAGATACCAGAAGGGCGATACAGTTGGTTTGCCATCGTATAGGCCGCATTCTTTGAAGACAACCTTCTGTTGTCCTAAAGCAAGCCGCTTTTTAAAGATCGGCCCGTCAACAGTTAGTGTATGGTACAAACCTACCTTACCATCGGTTGAGGTGACATATAGTGATTTAAGTTCATCCAGCAAATCTCGGTCGAGAGTTCTCCCGAGCCAACTTCTACCTAATTTCGAATTATCCGCGGCGATGATCAGACTCACAAATCCGGAATCTATGAGATCGTTTATGATTGATTCACGATCTTCATCCCAGAGAGGTAAGATCGGTTCCATGTCTGCCGCTCGACAGACTCTTTCAATCCACATCCGGTGTTCCAGGGCATCGGGATTACCAAGGCTGACATCGCCAAAAACGGCACCTGTGATACCGTCTTTTCTGAAATTCTGAAGCATTTTGATGTAATTGGTGGTATAACCGGCTCCGTCAGTCCAATTGGCAGTCAGGGGGATATCAATGGCTTCTGCCTGCTGCTCAACTACTTTAAGGGTAAGGTGATGAGGATAAAGCCGCCCCACTTCACGCGTGAACATGCTGGCAACGCATCTAACGTTATGGCCAATATTGAGTGCTCTGAACAGAGATAGCGAACAGTCTTTTCCACCGCTCCAAGATACGAACACATCCATCGATTTCTCCTTGTCTACCATAACCAAGTCGATCCAGAACTAGTTCACTAGTTACTGTATCGGAATCCAACAGGAAGCATTTCGGGAGGCCATTCATCTTAAAATATATCAGTGTCGTTTCGTGGGTTTCAGTAATGTCCATTACATAGACCTAGGGACCTATTGAACCAATTTCTCGGAATTATTCTCGTACAGTATTCTCATAAAATAGTCGCATGCGTTGGGCTGGGGTTACCAGCCCAACGCATCAAATTGAGAACTGATCTATACTGCTTTACCTTTGTCTTGAGGAGCCTGGGAATAGACGGACTCTACCTTTACAGTACCAACTCCAGTAATGTTTACGCCCATGGCTTCCTTGATGGCTTTAGCAAAATTGTCAAATAACGGCCCACTCGTGTGATATTTTTGAAAACTTCCTTTTATTTGATAAGCCGTAAATGGAGGGGCTATTGGCAAATTGATGGCAACGATTGCAACTTTTTTCGTTTCTTCAAGATTTTTAAATGTCCTGGTCGTTCGGCCATACAGATCTGCGAATGCAAGAGTCTCGTCATCTACGGCGGTCATACTAGTTTTAGGTGTGACATTTAATTCACCCTTTTTACTTATCGTCGCAACCATTTTGGGAACGCTCGGGTTTTGGAACAGAGCAACCACTTCTTTTGTCATTTTGGCCATTTTATTTAAATCCTTTCACCTAATAATAATCACTAGACTCAGGTCACTTTGAATCTGCCCTATATTTGCATCCATTCCTCCAGATTCTTAAGCTGCAAATTCAGGAAGCGTTTTTTAAAAATGAATTTGCTATGACTAATTCGTTGTTCACTAAACCGAGACATACCCCAGTAATGGTGACATCTTTCCCGACCACATTATTTAATTGAGTGTCTGAAAGTATTTGGATTTGCACAATGCATTTTATTTTAAATAGATCACTTGGATTGTCAGACCCGACAAATAGATAATAACCGACAGAAGCACTGACAGCATCAACCTGCTTTTGCCATGAGATAAGCTTCCCGCTAAGAACCACATCCCGTTCGAGGTAGTTCTTGTTTGCATCTGAAGAATTGGTGGCATAAGCGGTAAAAAGTTTCGATGCGTCCAATATAATTGGAGTATTTGATCCGCTTGTCGTATTCACTACCACATGGGTCGTACTGGTTTTTGCATCTACATGATCTGTAATTGATATAACACTATAGGTCATGCTTATCACTGCACAAAGTACAATGGGTGAAGTAATAACGATACTGCGTAATAAACATTTACTATCGATTGACTTAATCATTTTTTTCATTGGAATATCAAATTAATTATCTTGTAATTTATGACGCAAGAATTGTCTGCAAGACAAATAGGGACCGGCTGACTCGATAATTATTTAAGTGATTCAGGTTTTAGCAGTCTGAGCCAGCCGGTCCCTATTTTGTTCTACACTTTTTCGTGAGTTCGAGATCGAACCATCAGCTGAGTCGCGATTCCCAATAGTATTAAGCCTGGAACCCCAAAGAGAAGAGCCGACATTGCCGCAGCTTTCGGATAGTGCTCTTCATATGTCCCAACGATGTTTTGAAGAGCGAATAGTGTTGAAAGCAATCCAATAGCAGATAGAACCCACACGTACCATTGAACCGCAATTTTATTCGTTCGAACCCAATAAATAATCGAGGTTAAAACGATCCCTAAACCAAGAATCCCTAAATACCAATACCACATTGTACTTTCCTTTCTCGATATTTACGTCTGATCCATACCAAAAATAGGCATTTCTTTTCCGAGATTCCACCAATCTTCATATTGTTCAACAGGTAGTTGGCCGAAACCGAAAGCATCATCCATTGACCTGACCCCCTAAAACGAGTCCAGTTTCATGTTAGACTGGAAAATAAGAAAGGGGGAAGCAGATGCCCAGGAAATCTTTCACGCCAGAGCAGATCATCAACAAGCTCCGAGAGGCTGAGGTCCTTATCAGCCAAGGTACTACCCTCTCCGTAATGCTCAAGAAGATCGGAGTCAGCGACTGCACCTATTATCGCTGGCGCCAGGAGTTCGGTGGCATGCGCATCGAGCAGGCAAAACGACTTAAGGAACTCGAACAAGAGAACGCACGCCTGAAGCGCCTGGTGGCTGATCTATCTCTCGATAAGGCCATCCTGGCCGAAGCCGCCCGGGGAAACTCCTAAGCCCGTCCAGGAGAAGGAAGGTGATTATCCGAATATCGGATGCACTTCATATCTCCCAGAGGCGGGCATGTATGGTATTAGGTCAGACGAGATCTACTCAACGGCGGAGTCACAACTCAAGTGCCGAAGAGGAGAGTCTGACGGACGATATCATTTCCCTGGCCACCAAGTTTGGCCGGTATGGCTACCGGCGTATTACGGCTATGCTCAAATCGGAAGGCTGGATGGTAAATCACAAGAGGGTGGAAAGAATATGGCGGCAGGAAGGTTTAAAGGTGCCCCAGAAGCAACCAAGGCGTAAAAGACTATGGCTTAACGACAACTCGTGCATCCGTTTGAGGCCGGAACACAAGGACCACGTTTGGAGCTACGACTTTGTTAAACGTAGGACAGAGAACGGCAAGGCTTTCAGGATACTGACCATTATCGATGAGTTCACTAGGGAGTGCCCGGCGCTGCTGGTGGCCCGCAGTATCCCTTCTCATGATGTCATAGACCAGCTTTTCCAACTCTTTGTGCTCCGGGGAATACCTGAGTACATCCGCTCCGACAATGGAACCGAATTCACCGCCAGGCAGATACGCAAATGGCTGGCCAGGATTGGAGTTAAAACGCTATTCATCGAGCCAGGGAGCCCATGGGAAAACGGCTACATTGAGTCCTTCAATGGCAAGCTCAGTGATGAACTCCTGGACCGGGAAATATTCAGTACGTTAACTGAGGCGAAGGTATTGATTGAGCAGTGGAGGAGGGACTACAATCAGATCCGGCCCCACAGCTCACTCGGCTACCGTCCACCGGCGCCAGAGGCCAAGATAGCTGCAATAACTACTTAAGAAGTGGTATCGCTATCGGGGGCAGGTCAAATTTAGCTACCGCTTTGGTCAACATTATTTTAAGATGTGAATTACTTACCTCTTGTATCGAATACGGTATCCCAACCTTGTCGGCAAATTCGCTTATTATTTGTTCTTCAAACTTGATTCCTTTAAACCTAAGCGCAACCATTTTTGTCACGTTGGAATCAAGGACAACTCTCCCATTTTTTGTGTTTAACCCAAAACCATCAATAACTTCCTTCCTCCATTTAGTCAAAAAGGGTTTACTCAACATCCATTCATTATTCCTTAAGCATTTTCGTAACAACGAAGGGGGAAGTGACATTTCCCAACAATTCTTCCCTCCCAGCATAGATATCGAGTAATCACGGTATTTGTTCATGAGTTTCTCAAGATCAGGATGGCAAGATCCGTAAATAATAATAGTTGATTCATTTGCTATTACTGACTTGTCAATCTGTGTTCTTAACGTTTGACTACCAACTGGAAAAAGGCAACAGGGTAACACCGGATATATAGAATAGGCGTTATCAGGTAACGTTTTTGTTACCAATCTTACTTGGTCAAGCATCGAAGCGCAGGTTAAAAGGCCGATTCTCATTCCATTTTCTCCAGCAACGAATCTTTAAGTATAGTAGGAAGGGCCAATATGCTGGGAGGGAAATTGCATGATGATAGGTAATTATCCATTAACTCCGGTTTTAGAATAAATATATTCCCCCCCAAGAGAACACGTATATCCTTACCACGTAACAATTTAAGAAATCTGTCTAATAGAATAATGTGGTTATATTGTGGCAAGGTGACTACGATGAACCTACCGTTTATGAATTCGGTTTTTTGTCTTTCAGGGTTTAGTATTGACGTGGGTCGAGCTCGAAACCCTGATAATGTCAACAGTAGATAAATTAGTTCAACGGATTTAGGTATGAACTCAGAAAAATAACAGATTGGGATAACTGTTTCAGATAAATGGTGAGACGCGATAAGCGATAATCCATGATTAACAAATTTCAATGCGGCATTTAATTCCGCCGCATTCACATTTCCTGCTTCCCATTGAGTGGTTAAGTCGCAAACAGTGGCGAGCAGTTCCTCACTCGAATATATTCTTTCAGCATTGAAGTCTTTTTCAAGAAGGTCGTTATAGAACTGTATACGGTTAACGCTGGTCGCTGGCATGTAAGAATTCCTTTTATTAACCAGGAAGTATTATAGCATGCCTCATGGTAACAAAATGGTAAAAATAGGTAACGGTATGGTTGGTTTGATCGGGAAAGTTTTATTCGTTTGAAACCAGTTTTCTCTGTCCTAAAATGATCGAGGAATATTGAGGAGGCTTGAGCAAAATGGGCATGTGGCCAAACATAAATTGCATTCACTCGATTGTTCGAGGCTGTGTTTCTTACACAAATGCGTCTTATTAAAAAACAATTTTTTACCTGGCACTGTATATTCGTTTGACATCCCCTCGAACGTAGGCGGTTCCCAACTCGCTTCAGAATGGTTCGAAATCGCGCCGCTCGGACATACGGTTGCACATTTAAAGCATGTATGGCAATAGCGAAACACCCCGGAATCTATTGGACCGGTGGGAGCTAACGGGAGATCTGTGATCATACTGAAATAACTCGAATTGTTCTGAGGCTTTGGACAAAAACAATAATTGTTATTCCTTGTGACCTCGGCTAGTCCTGACAATATCGCGGCGGCAGCGGCAGGCAACAGCCCCTGTGTATCATCCATGTACCCCATGCCTTGGTATCCGATAGCTCTCAGGAAATCCTGAAGACACGTTTGTACAGCTGTATGCGTCCTATAACTGTTATCGTAATAACGCGGTCCCCAGATCGAAGAATTTTCGTGAGTCGAACGAATCGGAGGCATCATGATACTGACAATCCAAAGTTTTTTCTTTGGTATGACATATCGGTTTGCCGACTCGTATGCCCGGGTAACATCCTCGAATACGATGGGTTTTATAATATCATTTGGTGGCGGCCAATCATGCGTGAAATCATTTGTTGTAGCTTTTGTCTTCCCATATTTTGCAGGAGGATTATTGTTTCCTCTCGGATAGGTAAAAAGCAATTTACGCTCGAGGCTGTTAAGCTCCATGGTCCCTATTGTGTATGCGCCAAAGTACCGAGCAGCAGCAGTTAGAATTCCAAGGTTTTCTTCCGGTGTACCTTGCCAAGTTATAGGTTCCCTGTAAGCGGAAGATGTTTCTGCATGTTCACGCCCCAAAAACGTCTTCGCAAAATACGGTTTGATCCTACTACCTTCGATTAAGGCTTGACGGAAAAGTGTTAGTCGAGAGTGGCGTATTTCGGATAGTAAAGCCCTGTGTCCCGAGTTGATTGAATCGTAAACTGCTTGGATTCCGCCAATATATTTAGCGAGACTATGGATCGTGTGCAAAGACTCTCGTCCGTCAAAACGGTGAATATTTTCCCAATTAATTTCACAAGTGGGGTGGTTGATTTCGAGAGGTGAAACCCACCAAGGTCGTTGATTTTTGGCTAATTGGGATGCCAGCACCTCGTCAAGGTCATGGAAAGTGTCACTAGCAATTGACTGTTGAAAAACATGTGAAGGGAGATCAAAGTGGGTTGTGAAGGCTTTTTCTGTGTGGGTAACATGATATTTGGTCATAAAACCACTGCATAAGTTAAGACTGAGATAGGCATTGGCAATTTAGATTCGGGACTAGTTCTTCAACTTCATTTCTGGGGTGCAATTCCATCTCTTTTAGGAACCAATTGCTTATGATAAATTTATGTTCCAAATCGTCCTTAACTATGCCAGCCTTTTTAAGATTTTTCAGGACGTTAGTTACCATTACTCTGGATGTCCCAGTCAGCGCTCCCAATTCATCGTGAGTCATTCTAAAAGCCAATCTTCGGCCATCCTTTGTTACTTCACCGTGTTCTTGAGCCAGACGGCCAAGCATCCGAGCTAATCTCGTCTGAGTATCACAAATTGCCATGTCAGCCAGCCGCTCATTCATCGTTCCCAAACGTTCGCTTAAAATTCGGATTGTTTTGATCGCTATTGACGAATTCTGAGCGATAAGTGATTCGAAATCTGTCTTATAACAGGCGCAAAGGCGGGATCTTTCCATAGCCTGAGCTGAAAGGGCATGAACACTATCGTTGAATAGGACTTCCTCACCGAAAAGATCGTGTGATGTCAGATAGCCCAAGACAATTTCTTTGCCCTCATCGGACGTCTTGAAAAGCTTAATTTTGCCCTCGAAAACCATGAACACCGCTGTCGAAGGCTCCCCCTGCATGAACAGGTATTCACCTTTACCATACATCGGTCGGCGAAACAAAGTCCGAACATATTCTTTCTCTGAAGCATTTAGCGATTCGAACAACCAAAAGTCAGACATACAACCTATCATTTCAATCCCACCCTCTTAACACTAGTAACAAAAATGCCTCTGCGCAGAAAAATCCCTATATCAAAATTATATCACTAGCCTAAGAGACGTGGTGTAATCCGTAATACATAATTTTGGGACAAATTTGTTTGAGGGAGATGAGATAAGTGTAAAAAGGGTCGGGTCGTTCCTAGCCACCCAGGATGTCATCCAGAATACAACTTCATTGTATTTATATTTACTGCCAAAGAAACGTGTTTGTATTAGCTTATGGTAAATAAGTTAAAAGGAGAATGATGTGAGCAAGTTCCATAGCACCGTGACCCGTCGTGATTTCATGAAGGCGATTGGCTTGGCTGGAGCCGGGGTTGGAGCCGCCGCACTGGCAAACCCAGTATTTCATGACTTGGATGAGCTGGGTGGAGCAACTGGAATTGGTAAAGCTAAACGCGCCTGGTGGGTAAAAGAGCGCGAGGCATTGGATTCAACTACTCCGGTGGATTGGGATATCTATAAAAGATACGATGGTGCGCTCAATACTGTACCGTTCCTTGGGAACATGGCTCCGGACGAAGCCAAGAAACTTACTGATGAAACGGGGATGATCGGTTTACTCGAAACTCTTCAACACGATTTAGGGAACACTGCAGCGATGATCAAGTTTCCCAAGTGGCAACCAGGTTCACAACACATTGAAGCTATGTTAAATAAGAAACCTGGTTACAGCGTCAGGGAATTTGCGTTTGGGCATGGTATGGTGACCTGGCCTTCAAAATTGTTGGAACCTCATGCAATGTTCATGGGGGATAGCCGGATTATGAGCCGTATTTGGAGCCCACAAGAATTAGGTGTTCCTCCTTGGAGTGGTACCCCTGAAGAAAACAGTGCTCTTCTCCGAACGGTTATCAGGACATTGGGAGGATCTACCATCGGTTTTGTACCTCTAAATGAGAAAACAAGGAGGTTTATCAACACTAGACCAATTGGAGATCCCGGAATGCGAATTGAATTTGAA
The DNA here is from genome assembly GCF_001953175.1 of Dehalogenimonas formicexedens. Taxonomy (NCBI): domain Bacteria; kingdom Bacillati; phylum Chloroflexota; class Dehalococcoidia; order Dehalococcoidales; family Dehalococcoidaceae; genus Dehalogenimonas; species Dehalogenimonas formicexedens. The sequence continues at coordinate 1,893,102 of NZ_CP018258.1, forward strand.
GATGTGGATGCGCCGTACCTTAAGTATTCTGGTAAAGACAATTCAGAATCAAAATTTGTTATACCAAACAAATTCACGACTGCAGTGACTTTTAGTTGGCAAATGTCCAAAGCCATTATGAATGTTCCTGGTATGCATACAGCACAGCAATCTGGAGGTACTTGTATTCAAATAGATGTCCCTCGACATACTTTACTGCAATTTTTTAAGGCCTTGGGTTGGCACGCAGCTTCGACCGATGCAATAGGTAATCATCTGTTTCCTCCTTTTGGGGTTATGGGGGGGTTAGGCGAGATGGGGCGCATGACCATGGTTATAACTCCGGAAAGAGGACCCCAAATACGAGCCACAAGTTGTGTGTTCACTGATCTCCCACTCGCTTATGATAATCCGATTGAATTTGGGGCTCGTCGCTTTTGCTTTACCTGTAAAAAATGCGCTGATGTCTGTCCAATGGGAGCAATAAGTACAGAAAAAGAGCCATCATGGGACATCACCAAGAAATATGATAATTATGTTCAACCCGAGACATTCAACAATGCTGGATTAAATGCCTGGTATCTGGATCACAATAAATGCTATCAAGGCTGGAGAAAATCCCTTTCGGGGTATTGCGGACTTTGCCAGCCCAACTGCACTTTTTCGAAATTTGATCAAGCAGGAATTCACCAGGTCATCATGGGGACTGCATCAACTACTCCAGTTTTCAACGGGTTCTTTAGGAAAATGGACGATTTCTTCGGTTATGGGTCCAAAGCCAAAGGTTGGGGAGAAACAACGCAAGAAGAAATTGATGCGTTAATGTATTCTGGAGAAAACCTCAGTGAATGGGGATATGACGGAACCTACGGGCGCCATAGGTTATAAGGAGATTAGATAAGATGGTGCGGGGACGATTTTCAGAAATCGTCCCCGTCTTTCTTTATATAATAGGTCGGTCGCGGAGATAGAAGACGCGGCTCTTTTTCTGCCTAGGTAACAACTTCATCTATGCCTTGGGTATCGGACGGAGTTAGGTCTGTCGTCGGTGATGAAGTAGGGAAGCACCACATGGGGATGTTGGGATCGGGCAGGGCAGCGTAATTAGTAACCCGCCGAGAAGGGATCAAATATAAGGGCCGGTATTCTCCAACCAGACTTTCATTACCTTACCTCACCTCTCCACCGCGTGTAATACCCTTGGCTTCATCGAGCTTTTTGTTTTCCTTACCTACCCAACCCATCCTTTTAAACAGTTTGAACATCCATGAATCGGAACTGTTGGTTTGGTCCATCATAATGTCGATGTAATACTTTCCCAGGTCCCAGACCGAACGGAAGAATTCACCTGGACGTTTGACCGCGGTCAGGAAGAACGCCGGGTTATGTCGCATCATGAAGCGCACTCGCCTCGTGGCATAGCTGCGGCGAAAGCTGGCCATGGCATCATCCATAGCTTTTTGAGGTACAGAAGACAGGTTCATCTCGTTAGCACACCGGAGAGGGAAATCGGCCCATTCTATTAAGGTCTTGGGTTGAGCCAGGAGTCCGTGCTCGACACAATAATCGAAAAGCTTAGTACCGGGGTAGGGTACGAATTTCATGTAGAGATAGGGCGGATCGTCAAGTCGCTTCAACAGGTCCAGGCTTTCCCTGAAATCGGCGAGAGTCTCGTTGGGGTACCCGTAGTACATGAAGATGGTCGGGATGATGCGGTGTTTGACTAAAAACCAGAATGTGGATTCCATTTCGGCCACAGTGCCCTTGTCCAGAAAGGTCAGCATTCGTTGGCTGCCGGTTTCAACCTCGAGCAGCACCGAGGTACAACCGCTCTTAGCCATGAGCTTAACCGTCTCTTCGTCAATGCCACCTGAGACTGGAGCGTTCCAGGTCAATTTCCATTTCTTGGCGATGACAAGATTACAGAACTCCTTGAGCCGCTCGCGGTTGATGACGAACCGCTCCCCAGAAAAATAGATGTGCTGGGTTCCAAACTCCTCATGCAGCTTCTCCATCTGCGACACGATGCGCCTGGCGGAAAGATCACACATCTGGCCGCCCCAGAAATTTGCATCGGAGCAAAAAGTGCATTTATAAGGGCAGCCCCGGGAGGTATTCAGAGTGACGTCAGAATATTTGTTGACATCTATCAGATGCCAGGCCGGATCCGGCAGGCTGTCGAGATCGGGCATGAAAGATCTGACTTCATTGATTACCGCTTTGCCTTGAGGGTCCTTGTAGGCCAACCCTTTAATCGATGAAATCTCAATATCACCATTCTGTAAGTAGTCGGTGAGTTCGGCGATAGTGAATTCACCCGCCCCTATCACGGCATAATCGACGCAGGGCTCGGCAAGAACATCAGCCGGATAGGCACTGGCGTGCCTGAATCCCCAGGTGATCTTAACTCCAGGCAGCAGTTTTTTATATTCCGCTGACTGAGACAGGGCGCTGGCGATATTCGGGCCCGTAGCCACGCCAAACCCGATAAGCGCGGGGGCAAATTCGATAAAGTCTGCCGGCTGACTTTTCTTATCCAGGTTGCAATCGATTATTTTGACTTCATGTCCGCAGCTTTCCAGCATGCCGCCGATAGACAGCATCTCATCCGGAAATTTGGTGTAACCCGGCATATTGCCGTACGCCCTGGATGGGATAACGAGTAATATTCTCATGAATCCCTTGTTGCTTTACGAAGGACCGATCAAGCTTATCGACCTAGGGATCCGCCACCAATTCAAGGTGGTGCCCAAGTTTGTTTTTCTTGGCGTTAAGGTACTTTTTGTCGTAAGAATTTGGAGGCGCCTGGATATTCAAAACTTCTGTTATTGTTAATCCGTATCCTTCAAGTCCAACCACTTTTCGCGGATTATTGGTCATCAATTTGATACGAGTCAATCCTAAATCGGATAGGATTTGAGCGCCAATTCCATAATCCCGAAGGTCATCTTCAAACCCCAGCTCATGATTTGCTTCTACCGTATCCAACCCTTGGTCTTGCAAGGCATAAGCTCGTAATTTGTTGTGGAAACCTATGCCTCTGCCTTCCTGCCGCATATATAGTAGCACCCCAGAACCCTCGTTAATAATGGCTTTCATCGCCATGTCCAATTGTTCACCGCAATCGCACCTCAGGCTGCCAAATACTTCCCCGGTAAGACATTCGCTATGCACCCGGACCAAAACAGGTTCATCTCCGTTGATCTTTCCCTTCACCAAAGCAACGTGTTCACCGCTTTCAACTTCACTACGATAAGCGATCGCTTGAAATTCCCCATAACGGGTCGGCATTTTGGTTTCTGCGACTCGTTGAACCAGATGCTCGGTTCTTCGGCGATATGCAATTAATTCGGCAACACTGATCATGGTGAAGCCCCATTCTTTGGACATTATTTTGAGTTGGGGAAGACGCGCCATAGTCCCATCAGGGTTCATAATCTCGCAGATCACTGCGGCCGGATACAATCCTGATAACCTTGCCAAATCTACTGAAGCCTCAGTGTGGCCAGCTCTCTTCAATACGCCACCCTTGAGGGCTTTCAACGGGAAAATATGCCCGGGTTTCACTAAATCATTTGGTTGAGTTGAGGGATCGATCAAAGCCTTCACCGTTGCCGCCCTATCGGCAGCCGAAATTCCTGTAGAGACTCCAAAACGAGCCTCTACTGACACTGTGAAAGCGGTGGAATGTTTTGAAGTGTTGTCATGAACCATTAGCGGAAGATTGAGCATCTCCAAACGATCCGGATCCATGGGGACACAAATTAGACCGCGAGCGTTTTTAGCCATAAAGTTGATTGTTTCAGGTGTAATTGCCTCAGCAGCTATTGCCAGATCACCTTCGTTTTCGCGGCTGTCATCATCGACAATAATGACAAATTTCCCTTGCCTAAAATCAACTATCGCCTTGTTAAGATTATCCGTATTTAACATTCAAATTCCTTCAACCGATTGGTAGATGTGGTACAGGTAAATACCGGAGTTAATGTTTTGCCAGATTTGTTTTCATACTTCTATTGATACGAAGTCTTATTGTGAAGGACACGAGAGCGAGTGAGCCGGTTGGGCTCACTCGCTCTTTGTAAGCAGTCAATCCGAATTACGCTAGTTTCTTGCCCTTATCCTGTGGAGCTTGAGAGAAAATCGAATCCACGTGGACAACTCCCACTCCAGTGATATCTACACCCATCGCTTTCTTCAGACCTTCGGCAAACTTATCAAAAAGTGGACCTGAAGTCTCATACTTCTGGAAAGTCCCTTTAACTTGTATTGTGGTGAAAGGAGGGGCGATAGGAATCTTTACAGCGACGATCGCCACTTTTTTGGTTTCTTCAAGGTTCTTGAATGTCCTGGTAGTTTTGCCATATAGGTCGGCAAAAGCCAGGGTCTCTGCGTCCACCGCGGTCATGCTTGTTTTTGGAGTGACGTTGAGCTCTCCCTTTTTGTCGACTGTAGCCACCATCTTAGGTACCGAGGCATCTTGGAACAGATCGATAACTTCCTTGGGCATTTTCGCCATGTGTTTTCCCTCCAACAATTTTTCTCAATGAAAACGTATTCTAGTTTTCATTGGAATGGCTGAAAGTTTATCATCACCTTACGTCACTGTCAATACCATACGTCAGTGTTTAATTCAAAACGAGATTGCTCTGAAATTTGGGAAATGCCAAATGTAAATCGGGTTCATCGCGATAGTCAACTACGAAAGTCTGCATCATAAGTTAGAACCGCCTTGTCGTTATCTAGCCGAATTTGTTTGAAGGCTTAGAGAATGGTCTGTATAATCCAGGCCATCTATTTTTGGATCGGAGATAAACTCTGTGGCGATTCAAAACGGCAATACGCCGTCCAAACAGAAACCATTCAATGCTGCAGTGCATTTTAATACCGATCTTGCTGAGAAATATGATGAAAATATCCGCTTATTCTGCACCTCTTACGATGTTTTACACGAGATGGTTTTGAATTGGCTCCGAAACCAACCTGAGAGGTCTAAATTCCTTTCATCTGGTGCTGGGACCGGAACTGAAATACTCTGTCTCGGAAAACATTTCCCTTTATGGCAGTTCACCGCTGTTGACGTTTCTGCGAGTATGATTACAACCTGTCAAAAGCGGGTCACTCAGGCAGGAATGGACAACCGAGTAAAGTTCTCAATTGGCAGGGTGGAAGATTTTCATTCAACCTTCCAGTTCGATTCAGCATCTTCGATTTTTGTATCCCACTTTATCAAAGAGCGCGAAGATAAATTAAAGTATTTTGGCTCTATCGCCGCTAATCTAAAATCTGGTGCCCCGTTCATTCTCGCTGATCTGTTCGGTGCTAAAGATTCAGATGAATTCCAGTGTTTGTCAGCGGCTTGGTTAGTTTCATGCGAATCACAAGGGTGGTCCGCAGAGGTCCTAATAAAAAACGAAAATCATATTGAACGAGATATTTCTTTCATTCCAGAGACCGAGTTGTTCGCAATATTAATAGAGGCGGGATTTGAGGTCCCTGTTCGTTTTTATCAAACATACTTATTTGGTGCGTGGATTACATGGAAACGTAGTCAATGAAGCGGAGCTCGACTTATTCCATCGACATTATGTTAGAGATCAGTGACTAGCAGGTTAGTTGGGGATCTACGAAAAAATATAAACACTTTGGGGACAGTCCTTGCAACTAGAAGCATCACACTTTAGACAATTTTGAACCGATTCCAAAGCGATTGAGTTATTTTTTCGGAGTTCGTTTAAAATTTCCTGGTAATCGTCGATTTTTTGTTGGGCAAGGGTAAAAGCACTCAAGGATCGATTCAACACTTCTGCCTTTGTCCCAGCAGAGGAGCTGTTAACCCCTAGGATTGTCTTGATGTCATCAAGAGAAATATCGAGACGCCTCAGTGTGTTAATGAACCGCAATCTGATAACGTCTTTATTATTGTAAAGCCTGAGCCCCGATTGAGTGGTTGCGTACGGCTTTAGAAGCCCCGACTCTTCGTAAAATCGAACCATCCTGAGACTGACGCCAACCGCCTTGGCGATGTCACTAATTTGGAGAATAGATTCGTGTACTGTCTCTGATTTCATACCGTGATTGTAACGCAATGTTATATCTTTTTCAATGAAGGTACGGGATAAACATTACTATAGGGATTGACATTGACGCTACGTGATATTATACTCCGCCTAAACTTGGGAACCGTTCGAGATAATTGATTCTGAGGAGAGGCACTTTGGCTTCAATGCCCCAGGATGTGGTTGATCGAGTCCAGAATCCCTCACTCCCCAAAATGGTGGCCTTCCAAGCCTTGAAGGAAGCCATGATCGTCAATATTGCTGGTGTGGGCACGGTTCGAGTCGATACCGTCCTTTCGCAGGCTGTCTGTTTATGAAGTTAGTCATAATTGAGAACTCCCCCGAGGTATCGGATCTTGTGTCCTTGGCTTTTAGTGTCGGCCGGCCTGATACCCAGATAATTGCCGTTACGCCTGAGGTTGATATGATAAGTCTAATACGGGGGACTAATCCGGATGTTGTATTCGTTGACCTTGGGTTAAAAAAAATGGCAGGGTTCGAGGCTATAATAAATATAAGATCTTTTTCTGAAGTCGCAATAATAGCCGTGGCGGACCTGAAAACAGTAAACGATATTCCTAAGGCAATCAATCTGGGAGCGAATGAGTCCATCGAAAAACCATTAGATTTGATGGATATTCTAGTAAAAATTTGTAGGTTGACTGAAAAACGGGAGACTAAAAAACAACAACCGACAAGTCAAAACGATGGGCCCCCAGGCCAGACGGAACTCATTTCAAGCACTAAACCCATTTGCATTCGGACCCCCTCTTTGCCTAGAACCCTAGCTTCGTAGGGTCGTTGTGAGTTTCTGCACATATTTGTGTACCCTCGATTGAGGCGACCTATGGATTTTCAACCTGTAATTATTGTACAGGTCAGATTTAGACAAGGCCGAGGTGATGGTAATGGTTGGTACCGTGCTGTATGCAAGACATGGATTAACAGGACCGAATCGTATGCCGTTGCAATCGCGCCTATCAGTTCAGGCGAGCATGGAGATCTGGACAATTGCGCGATCGTGTGTCCACGTTGCCACGAATGGATCAGGCTAGATCTAGAAAATGATCCTCACAAGATTTTAAAAGCTGGCGACGTTCCTTACAAGATAATAAAAACCACGCCAAGAATGAAAAACCAGCTTTCTAGAATGTTTATACGTCGAGAGCACTCTCCCATCCCACTACATCCATCTTAGCCCGGGTTGTGATTTTAGTTAAATTCAGATATATTCCATTAGAGCTCAACAAAATGACGATTAGTTCAATTCCACCCGGCCCCCCGATCCGACTTAAATTCAGATGCTTGTAAAGCACCCGAATAATGTAATGATGGTCCTACTTTGGACGCATTTTACCTGGGGTAAAGTCTCCATCCATCCAACGAACAAACCGTTCAGCGTAGTGAAAATATGTTTCGCGTGATATATCGGTTCCGAGATTTGTCCAGCAGGTTTCACGATATTCTTGAAGTGCACGCTTAACCTCATCTAATGCTTTTATCCCAACTCTTGCTGACAAGTAAATGACCTCCTCTAATTCGTTGTGGGTATTTAACGGCTCTTCCTATTGAGGGTCAATATTGATGATATTCTGCTTGTTGACCCTTGATAAGGGTAACACCTTCCAACCGCGCAGTACCGAGTGGGTGAACCCCCCGGTTTAATAAGAAACCAGCGTCAGCTCAGACACCATAAGGGGAGCTTCAGGCTCCCTTTTTTCATTTCCTGACAGTTAATTCACCCCGGGGGAGGGGTGAAAATCGTGCTAGTTCTTGAGGATGAACAAAATGACTTTTTGTTTGACAATGAAGCTGGAAAAACAAGCAAACGCACCTTAACAACTGAACGTGAAAAGCCTTGACCTGAACGCTTGCCCTGAAAGGGGGAAAGCGTGAGTTCAAGCGTAACAGTAACGGGGGAGTACAATCGGCCTGGGGGCTTCTGTAACCGGTGTCATAAGGTTTGGGTGCTAAAAGAACGGCAAGGCGTTTGCCGATGGTGCGGAAAGGTCGCCACCTGTCAGACCAAAGAGACAAGCGCCTTGCGTAGCTTCAAGTCTAGCCGAAGCACAAGACCAAAGCAAACCGAAACTGGCGGGTATGACCACCTTAGAGGCCAATGGCTTACCTTCTATACCATCGCCTCGAAGTTCAGCCACAAGGCCAAGCCGGATGAGCGGGATGACCTGCTCCACGACATTATCATCACCCTTGCCGATATCGAGCGGAATAACGGATACCATCCCTTCACCGAAGCCGCCATGTATCGCATCGCCAGCCGCGCCCAAGCCCTGTACTGGCGAAAGCGTTACCGGATAGACAACGGCCTAACCTGCGGGGATTGTAGCAAGGCGCAACGGCAGAAGTGTAAAGAGAACTGGCTGTTTTCGGCGTGTCCCAAAGCCGTCAAGCTCGAAAGTCTTAACAAGCCCGTCATAGACGATGAAGGCAATACCACCGAACTCGGCGATCTGATTGCCGACGACAGGGCGTTAGACCTCGATGCCTGGCTCGATGCCGGCACTTTTCTGCTCCATTGTCCCGACAGGTTAATCGCCATCGCCGAAAAGCGGCGGGACGGCATAACATTGGATGAGACTGAGCGACAGTACCTATGCCGCTTCCGGCAAAGGGAACAACAATCTTTGTTTTCGGGTGTCACGTTTCGGCCATATTCCGCAACTAATACAGTGGGAGCTTCGGCTATGCCAGCGAATTGCGGGTAGCTAGGAGCTTACTACTAGGCGAAGCCGATGGAGTTGCCCAACTGTCGGATAGCTAAAAGGGGGTCGGACAATCGAACAACTGAATATTGAGGGCAAGCGTTCAGGTCAGGGCTTTTTAGCGCACAAGGCGGTACTGGTCAACGCCTTATCAAGGACACTCGCCGAAAGGGCGATGCTTCTTGACCTTACCATCGGGCGGAAAGGCTTTCTTACCTACCTGAAGTCTTTAGGCGGATCGAACATCGTGAAAATCGTCCCGTCTAACGGCGATGCCAGCGTATCGCGGGTCGCCGGAAAATGCCTTAAGGTGGTCTGCGGAGCCAATACCAGCTACCTTGACAACATGGCCTGGGTCGGCGAAAAGACACCCCTTACTCTGTGCGACATCAGGATAAGCCCTTCATACTCGGTAAGTCCCAACCTCGGCGCGACGGAGCTTTCGGAAGCCCTTTCAAGGGTACTGCCATTCACCTCGGATGAGAACACCCGCCCGGTACTTCAATGCGTTCTCTTTCGAGTCAAGGACGGCAAGCTAACCCTCGTTAGCGCCGATGGCTACCGACTCGCCGTACTCAAACTGGATTTCGTCGGGGATGAGGGACAAGCTCTCGTTAGTCGCGATGAGCTAAAGGGCGTCACCGCCGCCCTAAGACGGGCGCGACGGGTCAGGCTGTCACTCGAAAAGAGGAAAGACAGCGAGGGGATGGACCTCAATCTGGACACCGAGCTAATCCGCTACGGATGGCGGGGATGCGCCGGTAACTTTCCAGACTATGAGAAACTCATACCCGCCGACTTCACTGCCCGCGCCAGCTTCGACACCAATGAGGCGCTCAAGGCGGTAAGCTCGCTCAAGGTCATCGCCAACGTCAAAGCCTATGCCATAGACCTCACCATCGGTAACGGCAAGGTGGTCATGGCGAACACCGACGACAAGGGCGAGGCCGAGATACCCGCCGACACTACCGGCGAGCCAATCAAGATAAGGCTTGACGGGGGCTATCTCGCCGAAGCTCTAAGGGCTTGCGGCGGGATGGTGGAGCTTAAACTCGTTGACGCAAGGTCGCCGATGCTTTTTGCCGCGCCGGACTATGAGCTGGTGGTCATGCCAATGCTTCTGCCGGAAGCCAAGAAGCCGAGGGACGAAGCCAAAGCCGCCGAAAGCGGGGACAAGGCCGAAGCGAGCCAACCCGTCGAAGCCGTCGAGCCGAAGGTCGAGACAGTCGAAGCGGTCGCCGAGCCGGAAGCTAAAACCGCCGAGCCGGTCGCCGCCGAGGAAGTCGCCCAAGCCGTCGCCGAGGCCGAGGCCATCACGAAGGCCGAGAAGCCCAAGACCAAGAAACACGGCAAGGCGAAAGAACCAGTCGCCGTAGCCTAAAACCTGAACTGAAACGCTTGAACTCACAAAACAGCCGCACATGAAGGGGCCTAGTGCCCCTTTTTGTGCTTTCTTTTTGTAAGGGGATATTCCTGTCCCTTGGCGGCGGGAATATCCCCTTCCTGTTGTTCTAACGCAACTTGAAAGGAGATGTTAGTTATGGATGCGCTGCTGGTAATCAACCCCATTGTTCCTTTAGGCCAGGTGGTGGCCACCCGGGGAGTTCACGCGCTGGCCGGTGAGAAGCCGGAGTTTGCCGAGTTCATGCGCCGTTCTCTGAATCGCCATGCTCAAGGCGACTGGGGCAATCTCGATGACGCAGACAAGCAGGAGAATGAGTTAAGCCTGAAACAGGGCTTCAGAACACTCTCAGCCTATGAAGCCGAAGGGATGCCCAAAATCTGGATCATCACCGAAGCAGACCGGTTGTCAACGACGATCCTATTCCCCGAGGAATACTGACCCATCACGGGCTTGTCCGCCGGCTAGGGTTATCAAAGTCGGTAAATATGAAGGGGTAAGTCTGCCCGAATGGAGGTGAAAAATGCGGCAGAAATCATGCCAGGAACGGCTTGAAGCTGAACTTCAAGACCGGTTACGGGACATCCGAACGCTCTGGCGGCTATACCAGAGAAACCCCGAGGCCTCTCACAGAGAACTGGGACGCTTCGAGGAATACGGTTTGGGCTGCGATTACGTGGCCAAGGGAACATTCCAAGACCAGAAGCGGGGATATTTCCGCTGGCAACTGTCATGGGGTGGTCCGGCGGATGAGTTCCGCTTTTACATGGATGAGAATCTCGAAGCGGTTGAAATCGAATACTGTTTTCTGGACTGGTATGACGGGGCAAGCCGGAGTCTGTCAGGGGAAGACTACAGCTTACTCGACGAGATCTTTCAGAACTTCAAAGACCTCGGCCTGGTGAAAACCGAGCACGCCAGGTCTTCTGGTAATTAGCCGCTTCACGGGGCTGCGCATCCGTAACCACGCAGGAATACAGAGCTGTTTACTGAAAGGAGGGGAAGCTATGCCAATCAAGTGGAGTGCTCTTAAGGTCGGCGAGGCGATGGATATGGTCGAGGAGTTCATTGATCAAACTATCGAACCGCTGGAACAAGCGAAAATCGTGGCGATTGAAGCCCGGAAAATAGCGAACATTCCTCAGTATGTCGATGGACGTCTCGCCGGTCTCATTGTCAACATTGAGCGCATTGACAGTATTAGAAGCTCTATCGAGGCCGTCCGGGAATCTCTACCCATTGGTGCCGCGGCGGAAGAACAGGTGCGAATCGAAAGCGGCAGCCAACTCGTCCTCGTAAGTTAATCAACCGCTGAGTCTGAATTCAAACGGATACCCATGTCAAAATCTGATGGAGAAGGAGAATGCTATGACAGGTGAGCTCGATCTGTTCCAGGGAATTAATTTGTCCGAGCCGGAGCCGAAAACGACGGTGAAGCTCGGCCGGAGGGCTGCCCAGATACCGCTGCGAACAAAGCAACGAGAAGCTGCAAAACGTCTCATGGAAATATTGAAAGAATTGGAGGGTAACGACATTTTCATCGGTTCATACAGCGCCGGTGGCGGCCACTTCTGGATGGACAACTTGAAGCTTTCCAAGCTGAGAGTGGAATCGTTCAGGACAGAGCGTGACGAAACCTGCCTGCCATCGGTCATCGTCTTGTGGGGAAACAAAGGAGCTTGCATCAGGATATTCGCCGATTGCCTGTTAGCTGTTCGAGAGCAGGAGTACCAAGATTACTACCACTATCTTTTGGATTTCTGGAATGGTTTCGGCCAAAGCCCGATCAACACTTTCCGGTCACACTGTGCTTGTTTGGCAATAACAAAGTTCACGGACCCGCTAAAATAAAGGCCACGAGTGACTAGCCTTCATCTAAAAGAAACGCAAAAAAAGAGCTGGATAAAATTCCCAGCTCTTTTTTTGCGTATACAACAATCTATCTAGTTCTGGGGGGCCACCTCAGAGGCTATAATGTGCATCGGCTCGTTGCGGTAGGTTTCAGCAATGCATTAAGCGTATACTAACTAGAGGCATCGCCGTATTGTTCACGCAAAAACGGAAGCTTCTACACAAAAGCCGACCAGATATTTGTATCGTAGCGGCGTTGTCAGCGTAAATCACGGTATCACCTTTTCAGAAAAATATGCAGCCCTGCTCTTTGAACTCCTCGACTTTGGCGAGGAGGAACTCTGTATCCACTTCCAGATATTCTGCAAGGCAATCAAGGCAAAAGAACCCCTTCGAGTCTTTGTTAAGCAACTTCTTGGTCAACCCGATTTCGTTTTTGCTCAGGGATTCTTTCTGGCACATATAACAGCTTTTCTTTTCCATACAATTACACAACTTCTTCAAGGTCTGGTCTGACGCTGAACGCAGGGATGTCCTTCCCGCGATATTCTACATCGAGTATACCCAGTTGGTACTTGATGGTATCCCTCATTTTACGTGCTCTGTCGAGGCAGTAACGTTTGAACTCGCGTGCGCTGATGTCGTCCGCACTGCGAACCTGCGGGAACAGCAATTTCAAGTATGCGGTAGCAATGCGCTTAACCGCTTCAGTATCGCGTGTGTCCGCGGCTTCAGGAACCTCAACAAGTTCATCCACAATGGCGCGGTAGCTCATATCGTCACGCAGTTCGTGCATTATCGAACAGAAGTATTCCGAGTTCAGTGCCCAACCCGCAATCTTAAGGTCGTCGTTCATTCGGGGTATATTCCACCCCTTTATGAAGCCGTGGAAACGCTCAATTAACGCCGACTCATGGAATACAGACGGCAGTTCTTCAAACATATTGGCAAAGCCGTCCTCGTCCATCGTTTCCTTTTTGATGTTGCCGCAAAGGATAACGGCCGCCTCGGCGGTCCCCTCATAATTACCAACGGTGAAGATGCCCGATTCAAGATAACCTTTCAACGCTGCTCGCATTTCGTCAACGTCCGGGAAGGAAATGGTCTGTACTTCATCAAGCGTTATAAAGTCGTTGCCGGACACCAACCCCTCAACCCGTTTGTTCTGGTCATAGAACATCTTCGCCCGGCTCATAACGCCACCGCTCGAAAGCCACCCGAAACGGCTGACACGACCGAACAGGTACGACTTGCCAGTTCCCTTTGGGGCAAGTTCAATTAGATTCAGTCGCTTTTCAACGAACGGAAGCAAACGGGTGAGCATCGTGAGTTTCTTTTCCTCGTCGCCGAGGTAACCGCTCGCGTTGTAGTCCACTGCGCCGAGTAGAACATCAAGCCACTCTGTCGTGGTGAATTCCCGACGGGCATCTTTGTAATAGTCGATATCAATGGTGTAAGGGCAAAATGTCTTAAACGCAGTTAGTTTAATTTTACCCCTGTTTGCGCCCTTTGCCTTGTTTTTTGAAAACTCCATATCGTAGTCATCGGGCGGGCGATAGCCGATTTCGACCATTCCCCAAGTTTCGCGCCCGCGCACCAAGTCTTCCTTGCAGATTTGCCACACTGAATCTTCAATTATTGTATCCTTGCTCGTCAAGCCAAAGTCAGGCAAAGCAAACGACACCACACTCGTCCTGATGTCAATATCAACAGACACCTTAGCTAGGAACTTCACTCGCTCGTGTTCAATTACCACCTGATTCTTTATAGAAGTCCAATCGTCCTTTCGCGGCAAGTAAGTCCGTATGAAACGAACCAATTCTTCGGAGTCGAAGTGACCGTTCTCGTCCTCGAATTTTTTCAAGAGCCAGTCGCGCATAAAGGAAGGCAGGCTCAGAGCGGAGAAGAAGTTACTTCTTTTAAGGTCTTTATATACCACCATCTCGTCAAAACAATTTCGGAGTTTTTCAATCATCATCGTACCTCCTAAAACAAGTCATTAAAAGCATCATTGACTTTGCCGCTCTTGCTTTTCGCCTTAATTATGATTTTACCGATCAGATTGTCGCCTGCATAAACGTCCGCCGGATAATCACTCGCCCGTTTTAAGTCGGGCAGTTTTACGGCATAGTGGTTGGCATCAATTTGCGTGGCAGGGTGTGGTTTTCCATCCAGGACAACGGACACATCCTGAACGGGTGAGTTGAAGAACAAAATAACCTCTGTTCCAGTGCGGAAGTCAACGATCACTACCTCATTGACCAGTTTGACTGTTACGTTTCCGTTTTTCAGCGATAGTTCTATAATCGGGACGATAACTTCTTCCAACGATGCGCCGCCGTGAACCTCCACGTTCGCTGCCCGGCTTCCTTTGAAACGGCCGTAATCGGCAAGTACAAGGTATCCATTTTCTTCTGCGGCAAACGGGAGATCATAAGGTTGGAACAGCTTACAGCAACGCCCCGAATGCGTGCCCTTTGTATCGGTTTCGTACTGTTCCTCTTTGCAGCGCAGAACAGCAAGCCGTGACGCACCGTGGTCACTTACAATCAGGAAGCGTTTACAATGCCTTAGTGCAAGGTCCGTGGCTGCCTTACCAATCATTGCCTCTATAATGGCTATCTCTTTGGCGAGGTGGATAGGCAGTTCGTTGTTTGTGAAGTTGTAGCCACCCACATCATTGTGCTTGGTGTCATCAAGTTCATTGTTCTTTTCCTTACGGCCTGGCCAAGCATCGAAAAAGTCACGATTCATTGACGTTATCGTCGGTAACTCCGCACGGGCGATGTTAACCCGAACCGATAGCCCTCGTTTCTGAGCTAGGGCTTCAATAAGAGCCAAATATTCAACGCCGAGCGCGTCTAGCCAGTATAGGTATGTGTCGGTTTTATCCAAACCGTCTATGATTTCGTTTCGTGTAGGCAAACGATTGAATTTCCGCGGACTGTGGGCGAGTTCATCAACCTTTTCCAAAAATCCAGGTTCAAGCCTGTTCGAAATCTTTTGCTGCTTGTACGCCTCGAAATAATCGGACAGCAGGTCGGCCATTTCGGGGCATTTGAAAACATACCTCTTCAAATATGCCGCTAACGCCGGATAAATGCTTTCAATTTGTGTAATCATGCCGTTCTGGGAAAGCCAAGCGATAATCTCCTCACGCTCGGATTTTGTGCTATCTGTCAGCTTATAAATGCTTTCAGACTCAACCTTTCGATTGTTCACAACGAAATCGGCGATGTCCGATTCCGGGAACTTCTCGACCAGCATCTTTCGTTCCCGATAGAACGCGACAAATCGTGTGTCTGAGTGTTTAATTTCAATTATTGTATTAAGGACATTTCCGACGAAGTCTTCAAAACGCCTTGTTCTTTCTAACACAAAGCGGAGGTAACCATTGGGCAATGTATCGGCTTTACATTTCAAGCAGATGAAATAGAGCCAATTGCAATAGTCATTACCCGAAACACGAGCATAGAAATCAGATTCCAGATTACCGCCCAGTCCATGTTTCTCAAACACTTCATCGAGCGAGCCGTTACTCTTGTTCAATTCAGTCAATAGTTCTGTCCAACGAGTATCACTTCCACAGGAGCGTGGCAAAGCAAAGCAAATAGTGGAAAATTTAACTCCCTCGTAGGCACTGCTTATTCTGTGTACGGTGAACATAGCCTCATCGAGATCCACCGCTGTGTTAACGACAACATTCCCACACCGACCGTTTTCAAGATCCGCGAGCATTACCTTGAAACCAGATAGTGCCGATAGTCCAACCGATGGAGCGGCAAGTGTAAACGACAAGTTGCACTCCGCCTTATCAATTACACAATATCGACGGTTGTCAAAACGCGGGTCGGTCTGCAACCCGACAATTTGAGAAGCAAGCCCTCGTAGTAGTAACACGACTTTTACCCTGGTGATGTTAAGATCTTTTAATCGCGACAGGGCGCGTTTGGCTTCGTTGTTTCCGCGAAGCGCAAGGTATTCCCCAAACCCCGTCACAACGAACTTGTTACCTTTTGTGTTTACATCAATAGCTTCGATATAGGAGAGCAGTCCGTCAATGTCAGGCAGTTTGTCATTGCCGCTACAAAAGCTACTCATCTGGACAAAATCAAGCCCCAAGACTGATAACTCGGCTATCGCGGAAGCGTATTGTCCGTCGCTAACGAACAAGAAAAATGGCGTCTTGTCGGAAGATGCCAGGTATTTCTTCACCGAGTCAATCTGCATTATAATCCCCGCCCCCATTCGTCAGTATTTCAATTCCGACCGTAATGCTATCCTTAACAAGCCGTTTGAGGTACTGCTTCAACTGGGTATCGTCCATCTGGTCGATTTTCAAGAGTACCTTATCGCTGCCGCCGGCGTTGTATTCGGCTTCGGCGAGCTGCTTTACCTTGCCCTTTACACTTGGATTTTCACGCCAATCATAAGTATCAACGGAAAGACGGTCGAGGGTATCCCTAACCTTATCAAGGTGAGGAAGCAACGTACTGTATTCGCCGACGATGTCACACTTGAACGCAGCGTTTCGCTTTTCGTCGTCCGCTAAACAGTCGAAAAGTGTTGTGGTTTCGAGGAATGCAAGAGCAGATTTGATTTCGGCATCCGTTCCCCAATTCCTGTTTAGCGTTTCAAAGGCTTTCTTTGCCTTCTCAAACTCAGCTTCGGTAACACAGCACAGAATGGGCGTCCTGTAACGGTTCGACCACTCGCGTGGGTTTTTCGTTCCAGTCTTGTCTTTCCACAAGCGGAAAAGCTGCGACTTCAGCTGGTTCTTTCGGAACTCCTCAGCGGCTTCTTTCACCTTGACGTTACAATCGGTTTTTGGTAATTCAAACAAGCCTGTCTGCAGTTTGCTCTTAACGTCGGCAATATCGTTATCGCTCAGGTCTTCGAGGTATGGCTTATAAAACTCAGCAAAGACCCGCCTGTCATTGTTTAGTAACTCCCTGATTGCGGTGCCGTGCGCCACCAGTTCTGAATGGAACGCCTTTAGATGTTCGGGTAAGAGATCTTCCTGCTTGCAGATTTTCAGTAGAATGTCGAGGACTTTTACCAGCGCGGGGTATTTCGTCCGCAGAGCCTCGCAGGAAATGCCGATGAACTTCATCCGGTCGCGCCACTCTTTGCATGCTTCTGCCAGGGAATGCGCCGAAACGCTCAGAATTGAGTTGCTTTCTTTAACCATGCCATACTCAGTCAATAGCTTGCGGATTTCGTCCTCTCCGGTTTGCTTGTTCCACAGGCACGAGTGTTTTACCTCAAACAAACGGCGAGTGTCGGCAAGCACATTATTCTCCGCGCCGATTGCCGTAGCGAGTTCCATTATCTTGCCGCCCTCAAACGAGCGAAGGTACTCGCGCATACCCTTTTGGCAGTTGTCACTCGTGATCAAAGCGAACAGATTTTCACCGAGCGATGGTTTCGCGGATGCAATCTTACCAATCTCAACAGCCTTTTTATGTGCCTCGTTTCCTTCTTTCTGCACGAGTTCGATGTATTTCTGAACCATATCGAAAATGGCAACGGTGTCCACTTCTTCAAGGCACCATACAGGAAGGCTTAAGCCCCGCATTTTTGCGGTTACGGCCATAGCCGCCTGTCCCGCAGATGAACACGAATTCGGTTGAATACCCCATGCTTTTTCAGTGAGTTCGTAAAACGCCATCTCATCTGCGGTCATCTTTACGATATAAGTCGGTTTCGGTGATTTGCCGATATAGTTGCCGATCATCTCCGCAAGTTTGTCTTGCGTGATCTGCTCGTGGCCGCCGGATGAATCGCTGTAACGGAACGGCTCGCTGCCATACTCTTTCAAGAGGAATCCCGTAATGAACGCCGAGAGATTGCACGGAGCAAAACCATAGGTCTCCTCGAGGAAGTCGTAGATCTCGCCGATTGAAATCTGTCCGTCACGGGCAAATGCGACTTCGATTCGCTTATCAATCTCAACCTTAATTTTAGAGATGGGTAGCGAAGATGCCATCGGGCTTTCCCAATACTTGTCAATCTTCCAAACGGTCGGCAGCACGTGCTTTTCAACGCCGACGACTACACCGCTTGTGGTCTGCATAATGCCGGACTTCGCTGACTGCCTCATCGCCGGAGTTATCTTCAATTGGCTCTCTGTAAGGTTCTTGGCAAAGTCGAATACATACGGGAATTTCGTTGCCACAATCGTCTGAAGGACACTTGCCACGCCTTGCCCGTTGCCAAGTTTCTCGCCTTCCTGGTTGGCATAGGTGTACACGACAAACTGACCGTTACAGATGCGGTTTTTCCAGTCTTGGTCTAAAACGCGCTTTGCCTTGTCTGAATTTTCTCGCGATGGCGTGTTGTTGTTGCGTTGGTAATATAACGCCATAGCTGAGAAGTCCACATACTGCTCAAACGCCTCTGAGCCAAGTGGCGTAGAAAGCGCGTCAATAAACACGATGTTTTCGTACTGCTTATCAGCGACCGCCGTCTTGATGGTCTTACGGAACGTCGCCCCCTTCCGCCTCGTCCTTGGCGAAGGCAATAACGGCGTGGAAATTCCACCCCGTAGCCTTGTCCCGGAGAATGTTGAGCGTACGGGTTAAGTCTGCGGCGGTCACGGGCATGATTTTCCCCGTACCCGGTTCCGACTCAAAGCGTAGACGGAGAGCGGGTGAAAGCGACAAAACGGTAGAAAGCCCCCCCTCAGTTACCAGTTTCGAGGTTGTGCTATTCTGCCGCACATCTTTCTTGTGGGCGTCAATTTTGGCTTGATCTCCCGCAAGCACGGCCGCCGCATAAGCATACCGTCCACCGCTTATCGGATTGGCGACTAGAACTCCCTTTTCCTTGAGACCTTTGGCAATATTCTTGCAGGACACGTCCAGACCAGATGAGATACCTGCAAATACATAACTGAGGTTCTGTTCGGTTGCTTTGAAAAGGTCAATCGCACCACCCAACCTCTGGTCAATCGCCTGCATAATAAGAATGGCTTTCAGAACAGCTTTCTCGTCCTCGCGTAAATTCTGTTGCTGTTGAAAGGTATCCAGAATCAGGCGGATATCGGAGGTAAGATGATTTTTGCCTTTCTCGTAGAAGAAGTTCCAAAGCATATCCACCGTGAGAAGTGGGTGATCATCAAAGGGGCCTGCGTGATCAATGAACCATTGGAACGCCTTCACATCGTCCGTATTCGAAGTCTTTATGAAGTCGAACATACTGCGCTGGTTTGATTTGAAAGCGGAGGCTATGTTTTTCAAGAGTAGTGCTGTCATCGGATGAATAGGCAATATTTTCTTCATCACTTGATGATCTATAATATTTGTCGCCTTCATTACCGCTGTGCGAGCACTATTTGTTTGCGAGCCTAAATCGCCATCCACCAAAGTATCCCAATCCAACCTTGCGGCGGGTTTTACAGTAAAAGCTTCACCGATGAGGTCGAACGCGATGTTGTCGGGCAAGACAATGGGTATTGAGATAAAACGATCACTCACCTTGGATTGATTTCCCCTGTCGTTGTCTGCCACGTAGATTTGTTGAGGCTCATGTGTCACCACAATGAAGTAGAAGGGCTTATTCTGAACCAGAGCGGCAATTTTTTGAAACTCCGAAAGGCTTTCCCGGTTGTTCTTGAAGTAATCTGAGAATTCATCCCAAATAAAGACAATCCTGACGTTGTTGTGGTCGATGATGTCAGTCAGCCAATTGATGAGCCTATCTGAATCGATGGTCAGCGCGGTAATACCCTCTTTATTTGCGAGACGGAAGATGTTACTCACTAAAGACTTAACTTCGCCATTCTTGCGGAGCATATTCAACACATCATCGGCGGTGGACTGGGAGAATAGTGCTCTCCATTCCTTACCAAGGTTTTGCAGCAGGCTGTTGAACATCAGCTTATGATCGGTGTCTTCGAGCCACGCAATAATGCTTTCCTTAAGAGTATTCTCGCCAAGATAGGACACTTTCTGCTGCACAAGGGCGGACTTTACGCTTTCCTGAATGGCAAAGAAAAGGTCACGGGCCGACATAATACCGCCAGAAGCATAACGGTGAGCCACCACGATTCCCTTTTTCTTATGACCAATCAGCTTTTCAAGCAGGTCGCTTTTCTTTTTCAGGGGATCATATATGTCCCAATATGCACGCAGTTCCACCTCCGGCACTTCGAGGATTTTTCGAAGGGCATAGGCGCATTGGGACTTGCCTGTTCCGTATGCACCCTCAATCCAGAGCGTCTTGCCGTTGTTTTGCCGCGCCAAAGCACGCTCCATTTCGGTGAGCATATCAATAAACGTGCTGTGCGGATAGGTGTTGTCCCAGGGAGCACCGGCTTTGATTGCGGCATCGTCAATGCAAGGGAAATACCTCTCGTCGATGTCGAAGTATTCGCGGTATTTATTATTGGTCATTTGTTATATCCCCTCTCAAACAAGTCGAGTACATCTTTGGACGATTTGTCCTCCGCAAGCGTTATCTTTTCAAGGTCATGCGTGAATGACGCGGTTATGAAATTAGGATACTTCGCCGACAACCCTAAGAGTATCGGTGTCATGTCGTCGCGGTCAAGCCCGAAGATACGTGTGGGACTTATGCCATCGCGATCAATTCTATCGTTTAAGAGCGTGGCGAGAGTGAATTCCTTGTAGTCGTTGCACTTCTCCGCAAACTTAAACAAACCGTAGAGCACCACCCGTGGATCGCTCACCATACATTTCGTGCGGACAAGGTCGCCATCATCGGTGATAAAGCCCCAGTGAAGACTTGTCCCGAGGGGCGTTTTGACCAGACGCTTATAGGATTTAGCGATTGATTTAGCGTCTTTCGGCTTGACATCAACGGCTGTCAGCATATCCTCGACCCTCTGACGTGGGTAAGTTCTGCCGATATCGAACTTGTTGACATACCACTCCATCTGTGGATTTTCGGAGACAAGGTTGATAAGAATCAAACCTTGCGCCGTGTCCGTTTCCCAGCCAATCTGAGAGGTTAACTCTGCAAATGGCGTGAAGTGGTTATTTTCATTTAAGGAAGCATCCTTAAGGAAACGCCTAAATATATCGAACATCATCGGTCCCAGGGTATGTTCCGAAAAAAATGCCTCCTTCAGTTCAAAGAATGAGCGCAGCCACTCTGGTTTCGGTGCGTGGTCAGCAAATGAGTTTAGGCTTTTCATCGAGTTCCCTCCTCCTTGTGGATGGCGTAACGAGTGGAACAACAAACAACCGCTATCTATTGCATGGCACTCATGACACCTGATACAGTCATTTATTTGGACTTTACCTTCCGCAAAACTTATACATCCATTTCGGCAGTTCGTTTCACAAACTCGGCAACCTTTGCAGTACGACGCTTTTCGGAACACCTGCCGGAATATTTTCCCGAACGCGGGCTTCTCTTTCAAAATGGATTCAGGTAATGCCACGATGTATCCGTTTTTATTTGCCCGAACGGAAAACCAAATACGTTCGCTCTCGAAGATAACTGAATACTGGCCGTTGCAGCCGGTTAAGTCTCCAAGTGTCTTTATCCATTCCAGCCAGTTGGAATCAGGGTCCGTAATTGTTAGCGTTAGGTTTCCATTTGTGATCTTTTCAATGCATCGGAATGCATTGTTCGATAACTCCCGACCATTTTTCCTGGCATTCCAGCCACCGTTTAGGATATAAGACTCCGTGTTGCTTGTCTTGCGCTTGTCGCCGTCGTAGGTAGACTTAATTAAGTCGATATATATATCAATCTCAGCGGGGTAGCTGCTTCGCCGCAGATAGTCACTCGAGCCGCCCGACATAGGACAGAACAAGCAACCAGCACGACCGTTACCTTTTTTATAAGTTTCGTTGATTAGAACGTCATTCGTATATATATAAAGCCATATCTCCGCAGACGTCCATTCAAGGATTGAATTATGACTGAACTGTCCCTTTTGTTTTGCGCCGTAATTCTCGTACTTGTATGTACTTCGCGCCACACTCTCCTGTGCTCGGACTCCAACAAAGTCCAGACCGATAAAGTCGTTCTTGCTGGTTACTTCTCTAAGTTTCAATGTCTGTGGGGTGCTTTTGTGTACAGAACAGCACCAACGAAGGACACGCGACGGGGGGCCGAACAACTCCCACGACTCCTTTGGGTTGAGGTGCGATTTTGCAATGTAGAAAGGTATCTCGTCCTCAACGCACTGTTGCTTTGTTTTCCTGATAACCTCGTAGGTGTCGGGAAACTCCATGCCCGTATCGCCGAACACCACAACAAAGCTACCTTTGGGCAAAGCTTTCTTTACAAGATCAAGAAGGACACAACTGTCCTTGCCGCCCGAAAACGCCACGTGGAAGCAGTTGAGCCTGTTCTTGTATATGGTGTAGATAGCAAGGATCTTTTTGACAGTGGTCTGCTCGATGATTTCAAGCATTGCGCGGTTTGCCTCAACCATTGCCACAACATCAATAGGGCGTAGAAAGTTTCCGTTTGGCTCTGGTTTTACAATACCGAATACATTGCCCTTTTTATCAATGAATGACGGACGTTTGTCAGGTAAGTCACAGATCACCTTCTGGGTTACTTTGCCATCGGGAGTTTCCTTGTATTCACTGCACAAATACGCGAGGTGTATCTCAGGTGCTGTGTACAGATTTCCACCTTTTAACATAGCAACAAGCTTACCACGATACCAATAGGTGTTCGCCTCTGCCCACATATAGGGTCGATCGATTTGGTTATCGTACTTCCAATACTTATCGAAGCCCAGTACGTCCAATTCAGGCGCGTAAACCGGGCGGGGTTCTTTTGAGAATCCGGTCGGCGAGGAATTAAGAAGTATCCCGCCCGTTTCACAATCGTAGGTATACGAGTACACCTTCAACCCCTCCTTTCACGTATGGCTTTCGCCTTATATATAATTTCATTAACTTTGCTTGTTGTACTTCTGCCTGTGTATCCGGCATCAAAGAGGAATCTGCCAACGGTCCTGTCCGTCAAAGGGACATCGGCATTCGCAACAGCGTCGGTCATAATCTCTGTGTAGTCCAGGCTGCAAATTTTGCGTATAACCGCTCCAGCGTTGCGCGAGTTCACTGACGGGGTATCGAATCGAAACTTTTTGCTGAACCGTCGGCAATAACTTTCGAGGAGAAACAAGTTCCAAGTCTGCCTGCAATCAGGGAAAGCCCCGAAGGTTGTGAAAGATTTAAGTGGCAAGTAGTCGCCATCGATAAACAGTTCAATTGCGGCATCAACCGCCTCGGCATCGAAGTGAACATACTTATCTGCGACGTATGTGTCTTTATCGATACGAACCAGAACAGCGTTGCCAGCTTCCATCGGAATCCAACGATGAACTTCACCCGTTAGTTCCTTTTCGTAGTTCAGTAGGTCGTCAAGCGAGCATTTGTCGATGGTTCGGCAACGATCTTTCATAATGGTCAGTGCGTTAAGGGTGTCGCCTTTACGCGTAACGATTTTGCCGCACTTGTCGAACTTGTCCGATAGGCAAATGCAGAAGACGGCATTGTGAACCGCTGTGACAGACAGTTCATAGTTGCGCTCCTGGATGTTCCTGAAAGGTAAGTCGGTGATGGAGGTATAACCGCGAGCGTTGCACTCTTGCATAGCCGCTTCGGTGATGATTTTACGTTCCTCATTGCTGATATCAATTCGGTTGACGTGCGTGAAGGTCTCCACTTTGCTCCATATGAAATTGCCGTTCTGACCAAGGGCGTACTTAATTCTATCGATGGGTATGTACTGCAACCGTTTAGCAAGTTGCTCGTAGGTAAGAAGCACATCGTCTCCCCAGACACGGAGGATTTCGCTCTCAAGAGCCGAAAAAACCGAAGCGTCCATGTGGCCAAAATAAGTTTGTGTGAACGATAGCTTCGGGAACAGCCTACGGAGAATGCCAACCAGCATATCCTCGGAGACTACACTCGCGCCGAATAGCCAATTCTCGTTCTTGGCATAGAATTCGGCAAAGAAGATAGCTTGGGCTCCATCGGAGAAGTATTCATCTACTAATTCTTTGATTCGCCCTTTAGTCTCTGCCGACACGGCATATACCTTGCCGTCATAGGTAGTTCCACAAGCCGAAATGTACCCTTTCAATTCCTCGTCAGGCAGCACGATTTCCTCGCCAAAATCCTTTGCGGCAAAAGACCTGAATCGCGCCAACTCAATAGGGGAGTTCAGCCTGTATCCATTGGCGAAATGTGCCGAAAGAACATTAGTCAAGTTATCGACGGCCACAGGATCAAGCGCAGGCTTTGTCGAAAGCGCAGGGGCAACATGCGCAGGGTGCGAGTCTGTTGGTTTATACCACCAAGCATCCCTGTAGTCGGTACTTCTCCCGCCACCTTCCTTAAATAAAAAGTGAAACCCTGTGCCGCGCAACTTCATCATTATGGTGGTCAATTTTCTGTCTCCAATGACCCATAACGCCCCGCCAGAATTACGTTTATCCACATATTCTAATTTAAGGCTCTCAACCAACTGAATCACGTCAGTCTCGTCAGTTTTCTCGACCCTTGACGTGGCTTCCGAAATGTGTTGCAAGTATCTCATTAAACATCCAATACCGGCAGAAAACATCCCCGAGCTTGACGTGTTCACTTGCTTGTAGTTTGGAGCAGCTTTGAAAATGTCCCAATAGGTGTTTAGTTCTTCTGGTGTATGACATGAGAAAACGCACCTATCATCCAATATGACAGGTGTCTCAAGTTTTCCGGGTGCGGAGCGGAGTGCGTTCATATACTGCCGTGCCACATTTTCTAGATACAAAGTGCCGTTAGCATTAGGTTGCATAACCAGCCATGTGATTACAGCTTCGGGGTCGATAACTCCCTCTGACGAACGGTCGGGAACGATAGCCGATCCCCCCTCTTTATCCTCGACAAAGGCGGCAATAGCCGCTTTGTGGACAAACGGCTTCTCCCTAAGAAACTGCAAATATAATTGCCCGGCAACGACGAATACCTTGTATGTATTCCTGTCAGTTATGCGTAGTAACTTTGCTCCAATGAGTTTGTTGTAAATAGATTGAAATATACTAAACTGCGTGTATCCCCAAACGCTGGTGGAACTAATCTTTTTTCGGACGGCATATCCCGAAATCTTCTCCAAACAGGATAAAATATCTTCAGGGGAATACTTCTTTGTGTTGCCGTCAGTGAGCCAGTTTTGAAACGATTCTCTCATGCTCGAAACGGACGCCAAGGAAACCTGCTCAACACCAGGATTCACGGCTGTATTCACGAGATCTAATACAGCCATTCCTTGGACTCCTCCTTCTTTCTGATTAGCTAGACTCCATTTGATTCCCAGTGCGAACGTAGTAAATACGCGCGGGACCAACCTGGCGAAAAGTTACGTCCCCTCTTTCTTCGAGCACTTTAAGTATTCCAGCCATATATTGCCGGTTAGTCTTTAGTCTCTCTGCCAGTTCTTTAACACTAAGGCCAGGCTCTTTACTTAAATATCTCTAACTTGTCCCGCAAAATCAGGCTTGTTGGTAATGTGTGTAGTCATAACAGCTATCCTTGTGTTAACGTTAGTGATTGCATTATACTTGCTTCACCAACGGACCTCCAGTGCCAGAGGCCAACCGATCGGGGACACATGAACTGTCGCGTTTGATATCATTGGGTCTAACAACTCCTACAGCCCGCCGCAGATCATTGGATGGTACAATGTTATCAGAATGAGTATTAGTTTCCCGGTAGGCAGGAATCCTTCGGCCATTTGCTTCGATGGCAATAACATTTGGGTAGCGAACGCTGGTAATAATAGCGTCAGCAAGTTACGGATGGACGATGGAAGTCTCCTGGGAGATTATAAGGTAAGCGGTCGCCACCCTTGCGCGATTTGTTTTGATGGCACCAATATATGGGTAGCCAACAGTGGTAGCAACAGTGTCTCGAAGCTACGAGTCAGTGATGGCAGCCTCTTGGGAAACTACACCGTAAATGCCAAGCACCCTTGCGCTGTTTGTTTCGACGGCACCAATATTTGGGTGGTTAATTATCGAAGTGAATACGTCTCCAAGCTACAGGCGAGCGACGGTGTTCTACAAGGACATTACGATGTAGCTTCCGCCGGTTTGGATAGTAGCCATCCTTGCGCAATTTGTTTTGATGGCGACAACATCTGGGTGGCAGACGTGAATAGCAATATTCTCAGCAAGTTATGTGCAAGCAATGGTGGTCTATTAGGGAATTATCCAGTGGCTGGAACTGAGAACCAACAACCTTGCGCGATTTGTTTTGATGGAGCCAATATTTGGGTAGCAAATAATCGAAGCGATAGCGTCTCAAAGCTGTTGGCCAGTGATGGCACTTTGTTAGGGACCTATCCTGTCGCCGGTTCCGGTAGGCATCGACCTTGCGCAATCTGTTTTGATGGCGCCAACGTTTGGGTAGCAAATAATAAAAGTAATAGCATATCCAAAATTCGCACGAGTGATGGGTTTTTGTTAGGAAATTATCGCGTCACCGGAATAGCGTCTAGAAACTGTCATCCCCGGGCTCTTTGTTTCGATGGAGCGGATATTTGGGTAGCAAATAATAACGATAACAGCGTCAGCAAATTGGATTAATGAGCCCATTCAGGAGTGTATCATGAGGGAAAAATGGTACGGCGATGCCCGTGATCTTGTGAAATGGGGAGTGCTGCTCACATTAGCGGAATACTACGGCGTAAAACAGATCCTTCAAGTTGCCTATCTTCGTTCGACCACATGGGAAAACGTCGAGATTGACGGGGAATTCAAACCCATTCCCCACTGTGTAATCAAACATTTTAGGGATATACAAAATGTTGAGAAGCTAGTGGGCGAACCACGAATCCAAGTTCTCGATTTACGATTTGAAGACCGTGCCCTATATGAAGAAACCATCATAAAGAGTGTGGGTGAAAGCCAGCACCCGTGTATCTTGTTCCTAGATCCAGACACCGGTTTGGAACCTCAAGGTCAACCAAGTTACGAGCATGTGTTGGAGAAGGAGCTTTCAAACGTATGGGGAAACTTATACAAGGGAGATGTGTTGGTGTTGTATCAACATCAGACGAATAGAAATGGTCAACCGTGGATCGAACAGAAACATGCCCAGTTCGCAAAGGCATTGAGTGTGGCATTTGACCAGGTAAAAATTGGTAGAAGTCTCAAGATTGCACGTGACGTTGTATTACTATATTGCTCTAAATGAGATCCAATCCAGGAACTCGCCAGGTATTTCAGCGGTGCTAAAGGTATTGCCCTCAACGCAAAGAGCCCCCACATCGCCTTATTCGTTTAAAAACATATTGAGGAATAGAAGATGATGGCAAAAGAGGTAGACGAACAATACCAAAGTGAGACTTAGCAGCCAAAGGAGCAAATCTGAATGATCGAGTTCGTGGTTGATAGGCTGATTATTCTTCTGGGAAATCTGAAAGTATTTGGTCGGGATAGAAGAGAATTGCGCGACAATGCTTTAAGGGCTATCTCATATGCTCTGAACGAAACCTACCTATATTACCGATAATGGAAAAGAACGTGACTTAGATATTGAAGCTCAATTATCGAGGTATTGGGCTGCTGCGGCGATTCCCTTACGTCACATAGATGCCAATTTAGCTGAGATATGCGAAAACAAGTCAGAGTATTGGATTAACCCACAATCCTATGATCAATCGAAGATAAAACATTTGGGCATTGGGCTTAAAGAAGTACGAGAACGATATCGTAACTTGCTACATCCGCAGTTTGCACGGAGAAGCCAAAATATGCGCATATAGAAAATAGGTGGCTCAAATCACCTTAGCTTCATCGCGATGTGATACTGAAAGCCAATTCCAACATGGGAGTGCTGTCTCATCCCCAACGCTGGACTCGAACCTATACAATTAATTCAAACTCCGTCCTAAAAGTTCTATATTTTAAACAGCCTGGGCTAGCATATCGGATCCGAACTTCGTGGTAGGGTGTGTTCCCTCTGAGGCCACAAGAAGGTTATCGAAAAGACCCTCCCCGGACAAAGGCCGCCCGGTTCTCGGTATCGTCACCTTTGGTGGGCCGTTTATGTTGGATAGCAATCTTTCATCCGCGAAGGACGACGTCGACGATAGAACCCATCCCATGTCCGGTTATCCGGTCATACATATCGATTATTTGTTGTTCAGTCATTGAACTAATCATGTCAGCCACGATCCGAGCAAGCTCGCTATCCGTCCTGGCAGGCAATTGAGATCTGAAAACTTCTGGGAAGGTTAGAGGATACCCTCCAACTCTACCGGTTTCCATGAAAGCATTGAAAACCGTCCTGATAATGGTCCGTTGTCCTATCTGCTGTGTTAGAAGTGATGGGGTTTCAATCACGTAATACCAGTTCAATTGCTTTAAGACGAATATTTCTTTTGTCGTTTCTGGATTTAACTCGACGCGTCGAGGCGATGATTTCGAAGGTACCTTGACAGTGATACCCGTTCCGAGAAACCTTCCGATTAATAAGGATGTCCATGCCTTTAGAGCGGATCTCTGATCTCCGGAACCAGAATAAGGTCTTGTAAGCGGTTTGCCTAATGAAGCCACTGCAAAAACCCGTTGTATCGTCTCATCGATCTCAGATTGGGAATATGGAAGTTTTTCGCTTTTAGTCTGGAAACGCTTAACAATCCCCTCAACTAACCTTGATCTCTCCTCACCATCTAAGATTAGGGAATGCATGGGGATAAGTCTTGCTCTGTAAAAATCTTCAACATCGTGAACTGAGTATGCGATGTCATCCGAGAAGTCCATGATTTCCGCTTCGATCGAACGTTCGTGGTCACCCGCTGGCAGGAGTGCTCTTGCAAAATCGAAGTCTTTTGTTTCAGTTGTGTAAGCCCCCCATTTATTTTGGCCAGGATCACCGAGATCCCTGATAGGATACTTTAATATTGCAGCTAGTGTCGCACGAGTTAAGTTTAGTCCAGGACAGTTGTCATGGCGGAATTCAAGCTTGGTGACAATCCGAAAGGATTGGGCGTTTCCATCAAAACTGTCGACGTTGCAATGATTCTTGAGAAGGGTTCGTAATTCTAATTCTGCTAAGTGCCCGAACGGTGGATGACCGAGGTCATGGGCTAGAGCGGCCGCCTCAGCAACATCAGGGTCAAGATCACCTGCTTGTTTAAGTATTTCGGGCGAAGTCTGTCTTTTAAGATGCTGGGCGAGCCGGAGGCTTATCTGAGCAACTTCATAGGTGTGGGTGAGTCTATTGTGGTAAATATGACCTTCGACGGCCGATGCAACTTGGGACACCCCACCTAATCGACGGAGAGCGGGCGAGTATAAAATTCGGTCTCTATCACGCTCGCCTGGTCGCCTTTGATCGGCATGGATCCCTTTTGGAGGATGCAGTCTGTCGTCTCGCATCAGCCGTTATTGTCCAACGCGGTGCGCCAGTAGCTAATGCCCAGAAGCTAAAATTAGACGCATACGTCCATCGAGGGTAATCTCGCCTTCGTCAAGAAGGCGCCAAGTGACGGCACGCACGTTCGAGTCAGAAACGCCCCGTTCGACAAGCTGATTTACAAGCTGGTTTGGGGATAGTGCGGGAGTTTCTTTTAGGGTTGCTTTGACCTGTTTTTCGATTTCTCGTACGGTCATATCTCTCCCTACATGGAATTGGTGTGTGTTCGTGTACACATTATAAGGTGTACACGTGATAGTTACAACAACTGATTTGAGTACATATCTGAGAGCCGATCGTGCTTAGATGTTTTACACCGTCAAAAAGCTCATCGAACCGTTATGCCGCGCCCGCCTCCTGTAACCCCGCGCCATATGATTGAAAGTATCTAAGCTGAACTCGATGTTAGAATGCCCTAGCTCTCTCAGACGATCTTGGGTGGCTCCTAACTTCAGCATTATTGATGCATGGCTGTGGCAAGCGTCATAAGGTCATAGATTTTTTCATTGGAGTGACAATTACGTCCGCGATCATAAACGTGATTGGCTCACCTTGATGGCCTAGCAGGAAAGGCCCGGACCAACACGCAACTCGAAGTCCTGTCCGTTCTGCCCATTGATACCTCCTACTCCACCTGTGGCGACTCGAACTATCGGGTTAAAGGCTAAGGCCAAAAACCACTTCGAAGTCATGGCCGGTTCTACCTATTGATACTCCGGCTCCACCATTCTCCCTGCTTTCTTTATCTACAATTTTGACCTCAACCCCGCTTTATGATCCGACGGCAGCGAGAGGTTTGCCTACGGCCGGTACCTTTTTTCTTGGAATTTCGTTTAAGATAATGATGTGAAATTCAGACGGATTCTGGGCTTAATATTATCGCTGGCAATGATTCCGGGTTTAATCGCCTCCGGTTGCACCGGTCAAAAGGGAGAAGGCTTCGCTATCTATCTGACCGTCCGGGAGAACCCCGGCGTATGGCAGCCATCGGAATCGCCCGATATCCAAGACACGCCGGTTATAAGCCTGTCCGACATTCAAGCTTACGACAGAAACCACCACTGGTTGACGCTCACCAGCGCCGCCATCGAAAGGTTAGCGCAACTCGAAGTGCCCGTCGGCGGCCGGGAGTTTGCGGTTTGCGTGGACAGGGAAGTAATCTACACCGGGGCGTTTTGGTCGCCGGTATCCTCGCTTTCATACAACGGACCGGTGATTGTACAACCGGCAAAAGGTCAGGATTCGAGGGTATTGACCATCGAACTCGGCTATCCCTCCAGCGCCTACGTCACAGCCTCGGATCCGAGATCGGACCCGAGGATACTGGCCGGGTTGGCAGGGCGGCTGGTCGGGTAGCTCTCCCGGTTCCGCTGCTTCTGCCCGGAAGGGCTTCGTGATAGAATGAGACATTTCTGGGCTTCACCGGAGTTGTCTCTTTGGAAAACCTTGGCCTCGGATTTGAACTCATCATCGTGCTGGTGGCCGCGGTAGCCGGAGGCATCCTGGCCCACCGCCTGAAACTGCCGGTCCTGCTTGGATATTTGGTTGCCGGCATCCTGGTAAGTCCCCACGGCCTGGGATTGGTCCAGGACACCGACGCCATCAAGAACCTGGCCAGCCTGGGCGTTATCCTGCTTCTTTTCACCCTGGGACTCGAGTTTTCCCTCGACGAACTGAGGCGCATCGGTCGGGTGGCGGTTCTGGGGGGCATCGCCCAGATATTATTGACCGCCGCTGCAGGTGTCATCCTGGGTAAAGTCCTGGGCTGGGCCACACCCGAGGCGATTTTCTTCGGATTTCTCATCTCCCTGTCGTCGACCCTGATAGTTTTGAAATTGCTGCTCGAACGGGGTGAGCTGGATACCGTCCACGGGAGAGTCATGACCGGAATCCTCCTCATGCAGGACCTTTCGCTCGTGCCGCTGATGATCATCCTGCCCACCCTGGGCAAGTCAGGCTCAGAAATCGCCCCGGCGCTTCTCGACGCCGGAGCCAAGGCGGTCGGGTTCGTCGTGGTCATGGCCGGCCTGGGATTGTTTTTGTTGCCCAAGGTCCTCGACAAAGTGGCTCAAGCCCGGTCGCGCGAGCTGTTCCTCATCACGGTGGTATCGTTGTCCCTGGCAGCGGCGATCACCGCCCAATTCTTCGGCGTGTCCGCCGCCGTCGGGGCTTTCATCGCGGGCTTGCTTATCGGCCGATCGATCTTCGCCCGCCAGGCCCTGGCCGATATCGTTCCCTTCCGGGATGCCTTCGGGGCGCTGTTCTTTGTCTCGCTGGGCACCCTGGCTGACCTGTCGTTCATCACCAATAATCCCGGGCTGGTCATCGGCGTGGTCGCCTTTATAATCGTGGTGAAATTCATCATCTGCGGCGGCGTACCGCTGGTTTTCGGCTACAACATCCGCACCGCCATTTTCACTGGGTTCGGTTTAACTCAGATAGGCGAATTCAGTTTCGTTTTAGCCGGCGTCGGCGTCACCGCCGGCATATTGAGCAACTCAACTTACGCGCTGACCCTGGGCGCGGCCATTACCACCATGATTCTGACTCCATTTGCCTTGAGCCTGGCCAATTTTTCATACCGCCAACTGGAACGTTTCCCGGTAGGCCAGAGATTAATCAGCTCACGAGCCGCTTCGGATCGGAAGCACGTTGTCCAACCTCTTTCGGGCCATGCCGTTATCTGCGGCGGCGGCCGGTCTTCGGAATCATTGATCAAGGTCCTCGCGCGGCGTAACATCTCTCACCTCATCATCGATCTGGATCCCCAGGTGATTACAAAGTTCCGGAAAATGGGTATCCCATGTATCTATGGAGACGCCTCCAATCCGGAGATCCTCGACCGGGCCAGCCTTGAAAAGGCCAAGCTTCTTATCTGCACTTTCCCGAGCTTTCTCGATGTCGAATTGACGGTGAAAAATGCCCGAAAAGTCAATCCCAAGTTGGATATCGTCGCCAGGGTGGAGAGGGACCGCGACGCCAACGCTCTGCTTAACATCGGGGTCAACGAACTCGTGAAACCCGAGTTCGAGTCCAGCCTGGAAATTACCCGCCATTGCTTGCACCGCTACGGCCTGACAGCGACGGAGATCCAGTACCTGTTGAACAGCCTGCGTCAGGGGACGATGAGTTGAACTTCTGGCTCTCTTGATCCTTGAGCCCGCGTCGATCACCATCTTTAAAGCACCCGGTTTCTGCGGTGGTCGCTGTGAGTTGTTAAGGTTCCAATGTAACATATATTTGGAGAAACATTAGGAGACCAGGGATGACAACGCGCTGGAAAGTAGCTCTCGGAAGCCTTCTTTCGATAATACTCCTGTCCGCCTCTTTTGGTTTGGGATACATCACCGCGGCTTTTGCCCCTCCCGGGGACACCTATCTTAACCGGGTGGTCGAAGCGTGGGATACCATCACCAGTAATTACGTAGACCAGGCCAAGGTGGACGAGAACGCGCTGGCCGAAGCCGCCATAAGGGGAATGATGGGGTTTATCGATGACCCCTATTCCGCTTACCTCGATGCCGAAGGGTTTATTTCGTTACAGCAGAATTTCGAGGGTTCATATGTGGGCATCGGCGCCGAGATGGCGGTCCGTGACGGCGCGGTGATCGTATTGACCGTGTATCCCGGTTCGCCGGCTGCCCGGGCGGGAATTATGCCGGGTGACCACATAGTGACCGTGGACGGAACATCAACTGAAGGAATGACGATAGCTGAATTGGCTCCCCTGGTCAGGGGCGATGCCGGCACCTCGGTGACCCTCGGAATCGAAAGGGACGGCGCCAGTCTGTTGTTTACCATGGCGCGCGAAAAAATCACCCCGCCTTCGGTCACGATGGAGATGGAAGGCACGATCGCTTATATCCAGATCTCAAGTTTCACCGAACACGCCGATGAAGACATGCTCCCCATCCTTCAGCAAATAGCCGCCAACGGCGCCACCGGCATCATTCTGGACCTGCGGGGCAACCCGGGAGGCCTGGTGACCACTGTGATCAATATCGCCAGCTATTTCATCACCGACGGCGTGGTTTTGACGATACGCGACCGCGACGGCAAAACGACAACCTACGATGTGATCAAGCAGCCGACTACCACGAATCTGCCGATGGTCGTGCTGGTCGACGGGTATTCGGCGTCAGGTTCAGAGGTTCTTTCGGGGGCTTTGCAGGACCACCATCGGGCGGTCATCGCCGGAGCGCAAACGTTTGGGAAAGGCAGCGTCGACCAGTTATTCGAACTTCCCGGAGGGACTGGCATCTACCTGACTATCGCCCGCTGGCTGACACCCAATGGGAACCTGATCGAGGGCCAGGGGATCACCCCGGACTTTCCTTCGGACCTCACCGGGAATGATCTGCTCAACTGGGGAATAGGGTATCTCAAGGGAACTTAAACGGGCATTGACCCGTATTGATATTTTCCAGCTTAATTGGCGGCGGCGTTTTCCAAAACGGTGTTGACCAAGGCCGCGGTAGTGTCCAGGCTGTCAAGGTCAAGAGCTAAACCGAGCGCCCGAAGTTCAGGGTATCCCAGACCCATAAACCTTTTTTTGGCAGCCGACCGGCACATCTCGTCATATAGATCCGGCCAATGATTCCCGGCGCGATTGGCGCACGACAGGATGAATTCGTGGAGGTGGGGGTGGCTCATAACGGCGCGTATTATAACCGACCCCGCCAATACCGATTCAAGGCTATTCTGGGCGGTTTAGCGGCAACGGCGCAACCGTGTCACGGCTGATGTGCAGTGTACCACGCAAGATTGCCTGATATTTTTGCTACTACCACTCTGTGACAGGCTGGACAATTCACCTGGCGGCGGTTGTATTGCCACATTGTCGAGGCTGTATTGACGATGGCAAAGGGGCATAAAAATCAGAAAGAAGTGCCAAGCAGAGCTGTAAGCCGAGTTCTGTATCCCGATATTCTCGGGACGGCAGCCATCTATCTAGTCCAGCCGTTACCGGCAGGCTCATGCGGCCAACCCGGGGACAGCGCGGACACGCCTTTTTGTCCCCCTATTTGGCCTTGCTCCGGGTGGGGTTTTCACGGCCAGCCGGTCTCCCGGCTGCCGGTGAGCTCTTAACTCGCCATTTCACCCTTACCCGCATCCCGACGAGTCGGGACCGCTGGCGGTGTGTTTCTGTTGCACTTTCCGTAGGGTCGCCCCTCCCGGGTGTTACCCGGCACCCCGTCCGACGGAGCTCGGACTTTCCTCTCCGATAAAACCGGAGCGACTGCCCGCTCTGCTTGGCAAGCTACTCTATTATAAACGGGTTATTATGTCAATTGAGCCGAGGGGCGTTACTCAACCTTGATCCGGGTTTTTTCTTCTTCCGGGGCGGCGGCGGCTTCTGTCTTGTTGATGGCTTCATCCAGCAGGCTGCGCAGCGCCATGAGCATCTCCTTCTTGGCACCGATCAGGTGTTGGGCGGTTTCGCCCTTCATCATCTTGAGATTCGGCGGACGCAGGCGAATGACGACTTCTTCTCCAGGTTGGAATGAGATCTCGAACATGCTGTCGTTCATGGTTTTCCTCCAAGATGTTTTTGTTTTTTACCCTTGATCTCTTCAGGCGTTGCTTCCTGCAGGAAATGGATTCGGAGTACATGCCCATCCATTTTAGCTTCGGAAACCTTGAGGTTGATCAAGACGTGAGGCAGTGTGACCGTGCGCCGGTAAGAACCGACCTTTACATTCAATTCATCCCGGCTATGGATCAAAGACACCTGCTCCTTGCTGGCAAAAGGCAGTTCAAGGTTAAGAACGTATCCGTCTTCGACTTTGTCGATCGTTTGGACATGCCCTTTGTAATAGAACCTGGTTGGGTCGGTTTCGCCAAAGACCGCGGCAGCCATGCGGCGGAGCATGTCTACCCCCACTACCTCCTGGTCTAATAGCGGCATGTTCAGAATCGGCAGCGGCGAGAACGCCTCGTCGATGTATTCGATATATTTCCGCTGGCTCTCCTTCCAACCGCTGAAGTAATCGTCGGTGACGGACTGCGGCAGGATACGGTTAACGATGACTGAGTCTGTGGAATAACCGAACAGGTTCAGGTAGGTCAAGGTGCGCTGAGCCTCCTTGATGACCATCTTTTCCGGGTTGACCACGAGCCTTATCGAAGTTTGTTCCCCGTCGAGGAGCAGCTTATGGACGTCCTCAAGCTCTGCGTATAGTTCAACCACGGCATCCATGACCGAATTCGACGGCAACGGAATATCTGAAAGGGCGCCGACAACCGGCCGGACAACAGCGGCCACTTTGCGCTGCAACGGGAATAAGCGGTTCATCCACCAGTGAAGCATGTCCGGAAACGACAGCAACCGCAGGGTTTCCCCAGTGGGAGCGGAATCGACGATTACCACGTCGTAGGCGCCTTCCCGGCGGTAGCGCTCGATGTATAACAGATTAGCCAGTTCCTCCATCCCGGGCAGAACGGCGACTTCATCAGCTACGATGCTGTTCATCCCACGCCAGGCCATCAGGGCGGATATATAGCGCTGGATAACGCCCCAATAGGTTTCCAGCGTCTTATAAATCTCGGTCTCCTGGCCCCAGAGGTTCGGGATGACCTCGCGGGGTTCGTTTGCCAGTTCGACATCCAAGGAGTCCGCCAGGCTGTGGGCGATATCGGTCGAAAGGACCAGGGTCCGTTTTCCCATGTCGGCGGAGCGGACGGCGGTAGCCGCCGCGAGAGAGGTCTTGCCCACGCCTCCTTTGCCGGTGAAGAGGATGACCCTCATCGATAGCCCTCCGATTGACTTTAGAATGCTAAGCTCAGTATAATTGACACTTGCCTGTAATCAAAACCGCGCCGAAGTGGCGGAACGGCAGACGCGCTACGTTCAGGGCGTAGTGTCCGTAAGGGCATGAGAGTTCAAATCTCTCCTTCGGCACCAATCGTTCAGGTTTTCACGGGCGCTTGTAGCTCAGTTGGATAGAGCGCGGCCCTGCGAAGGCCGAGGTCGTGGGTTCGAGCCCCGCCAAGCGCGCCACCTTGATTCCTCTTTCGAACTTCATCGATATTCCCGCCGGGGCATTGTGTCTCACCATTATGTGTTTTTAAGACGCCAAAACGGCTGAAACGACTCATTTCGTCTTCTTGAACCTTGCCCCCATAACCCTTTCCCGCGAGGCCGCGGACGAGAGGATTAAATCCAGAGGTTTCAAAGCTCGTAACCCGATCGCCTAAACCTCCAAACTTGGGCATCGTTCTCGGGAACGGTATGGACTAAGCCAGGACCGCGGAGTTTTTCCACCCTCACCGCATTCACTTAGCCAATGCAGGCTCTAACCCTCGCCTCCTTCGACAGGCTCAGGACAGGCCATCGTCAGCGCGTGAGAGGATGAACACCGAGATTCTTCACTGCGTTAAGAATGACAAAGTGGAAAGTCGTGAGTGCTATTATAGAACGTATGTGCACTGTCAACCGTCCCGTGTCGTTTTTGGTACGATATTTTATTATGTTCAGCGGTGAATCAATATGAACCGGCCTGCAGGATGGTTAACAAATCCTCCCAATCCTCTTTTTTCCATGGAAGAACAATAGCTTGAAGCTGTTTCATTGTCAGTGCATATAGTTTTTGCTAATATTGACTAGTCGCGGGTGAACATAATTAACCGGCGGATTTTTTGATGATAACTTCTTTTGGGAGATCTTCTTGCGTCAACAGGTTGTAGCATCCTGGAGCGGCGGTAAAGATTCCTGCCTGTCGCTTGCCCTGGCTCAGGACTCCGGGATGATGGTGAGCCATCTTTTAAATATCCTGAACGAGGATGGTGTGACTTCTTGCACCCACGGCCTGTCATCCGAACTGATGCGAGCCCAGGCAAAAGCCCTCGGGCTGCCGTTGATCCAGTTGGTGACCAACGGCTTTCGTTATGAGGCTGATTTCAAGAGGTGCCTCAACGAACTCAAAACACAAGGCGTCGACGGAGGAGTATTCGGCAACGGCGACGTGGACCGCCAATGGATAGACTGCGTCTGCCGCGAAGCCGGAATGAGCGCCCACCTGCCTCTGGAGGGCATGACCAAGGACCGCATCCTGAAAGAATTTATCAGCCGCGGCTTTGAGGCCATCGTCGTCACCACCCGCGCCAACGTTATGAGTGAGGAATGGCTCGGCAGGAAGCTGGATGCTGATTTCCTGAAAGCATGGGACAATGTCCGCCGCGAAAAGAATATTTCGAGGGCAGCCGAAGCGGGAGCCTACCACACCACTGTGCTGGGCGGACCGCTGTTCCAAAAGACGCTCAAAATCGTTGAATCGAAAAAGGTCCTCGATGATGGCTTCTGGTACCTCAATATCCTAAAAGTTGAGTAAATTCGAAGCACGAATATCGAAATCCGAAGAAAATCCCAATGTCCAAAGCCCAAACTTCAAAAACCCTACCCACTCAAGCTTGCGATCAAATCGAAATCACCCCCAACGCCCGGCGGGTGCTGGAAAAGCGCTACCTCCGGAAAGACTCCCGCGGGAGGGTGATCGAAACCCCCGAAGGCCTTTTTCGCCGGGTGGCCAAAGCCCTGGCTGCCGCCGAACTAATTTATGACCCCAAGGCCGACGTCGCCGCCAAAGAAGAAGAGCTCTTCGGCGTGATGTCGCGCCTGGAATTCCTGCCCAACTCCCCCACTCTGCTGAACGCCGGCAAGAAAAACGGACAGCTAGCCGCCTGCTTCGCTTTGCCGGTGGAGGATTCCGTCGAGGGCATTTTCGACGCCATGAAATACACCGCCCTGATCCACAAAAGCGGGGGCGGCACCGGTTTCTCGTTCTCGCGATTGCGCCCGGCCGGTGATTCTGTCGACGGTGAAGCCGGTATTGCAGGAGGACCGGTCAATTTCCTGAACGCCCTGTCAATCGCTTCTGACGTCATCCGGCAGGGAGGCGTGCGCCGCGGCTGCAGCATCGGCCTGCTTTCGGTGCACCACCCGGATATTTTGAAATTCATCGCCGCCAAAGACGACCCAATGGCGCTGACCAATTTCTGCATCTCGGTGGCCATCACCGACGCCTTCATGGACAGCCTGGACAAGGGCACCGATTACGATCTGATCAATCCGCGCACTGGCAAGGTGACCGGCCATTTGAACGCCGTCGAGGTCTTCAAGAAGATCGTCGCCCAGTCATGGAAGACCGGCGACCCGGGACTGGTGTTCATCGACAGGATCAACCGCGGCAACCCGACACCGAACCTCGGGCCCATCGAGACGGTCACCGGCTGCGCCGAACAGGCGCTGTTGCCCTACGAGTCCTGCAACCTCGGCTCGATCAACCTGGCAAAGATGGTCAAAACCGACGGCAGTAAATCCGTCGTCGATTACGAAAAACTGGGCACCGTCATCAAAACCGCGATAAACCTGCTCGACAACGTCATCGACGTCAACCATTACCCCCTGCCGCAGATCGAAGAAGTCACCAAAAAGACTCGCAAGATCGGCCTCGGGGTCATGGGTTTCGCCGACATGCTGGTACTCCTGGGCATCCCGTACGATTCCGGCGAGGCCGTCAAGATCGCCGAATACGTCATGGCTTTCATCACCGACACCGCCCACGATGCGTCGGAGGAACTGGCCAAAAAGCGCGGCGTTTTCCCGGCATGGAAAGGCAGCGTATGGGATGCCCCCGTCGGCCGCCCCCAACGACATGCCTCCTGCACCACCGTCGCCCCGACCGGCACCATCAGCCTCATCGCTGGATGCAATGTCGGCATCGAGCCGTTTTACGCCACGGTGTTCGTCAGGAACGTCCTCGACGGCGAGAACCTGCTGGAGATCAACCCCTATTTCGAAGCCGCCGCCCGCCACCAGGGTTTTTATTCCGGCGATCTACTGCAAGAACTAGTCACCTGTGCCGACCTGCAAAAAGCCGAATCGGTACCGGACACCGTCAAGCGCGTCTTCGCCACCTCCAACCGGATCAGCCCCGAAGCACACGTCCGCATCCAGGCGGCTTTCCAGCGACACACCGACGGCGCGGTGTCCAAGATGACCAACGTGCCGAATACGACGACGCCCCAGGAACAGGCCGATATCTTCCTGTTCGGCTATCGCGAAGGGGTCAAGGGCATCACACTTTACCGCGACGCCAGCCGCGAACTTGAATCCTTGTGCGCGGACGAAAAGGCACACAAGCTGGTTACTGAGTACATCAAAGCCAATCCATAGCTCGTCAGACGAGAAATCCGAAATCCGAAGCACGAAATCCGAAACAAATTCAGAATTCAAAGTCCCAAATTCAAAACGGCCTCGGAGTTAATCCCTTTTACATCACCCGGCGGTTGGTTTACAATTACAGTTCACGCGGGCGGTTAGCTCAGCTGGTTAGAGCACCTGCTTTACACGCAGGGTGTCACAGGTTCGAATCCTGTACTGCCCACCACTACTCATTGCAAAGCCAATCTTTCATAAAGACACATTACGCATCTGTTTTAGTACAGTTTTGCGTATCCTACGAAAGAGTTGCTAACAAACGGGGTAAACCCGCATGGAACAAAATAACGCATGGCACCAGGCAGATATTTGGAGTTTTAAAGGAGGCCTACTTGTTTTAGGGAATTACAGGAAAGATTTTTTTAATTTCAGATTCTGCTGTATATGGCATGTTGTTATTCTCGTAGAGTTTTGTCGCGCTTATGACATCCTTTGCGCGCTGCAACTTGTTTTTTGATGTTTGAGACGCATTTTGATTAAGTTCTATACTTTCGAATACGGAGTAAACATAATCCTTAACGTTATTACAACTGAAATACCATTTGTCAACAATATATTTTTCTAGGGGAAATGAAGTAAATACGCCATTCAGCGCGTTCCAATATTTTATAATTCGTATAAGGGGTTTGATTTGATAGTTGTTGTCGACGTTTTTCTGT
The DNA here is from genome assembly GCF_001953175.1 of Dehalogenimonas formicexedens. Classification (NCBI taxonomy): domain Bacteria; kingdom Bacillati; phylum Chloroflexota; class Dehalococcoidia; order Dehalococcoidales; family Dehalococcoidaceae; genus Dehalogenimonas; species Dehalogenimonas formicexedens. Next base: position 1,933,396 of record NZ_CP018258.1, read on the forward strand.
ATGAGACTAGAGTTAAACCCTATTGGGTCAGTTGACATCCATTCACCGGTATAGTTATTTGTCGAGGGTATTTTATACATTCCCCAGTCTAATATAGCTGGCACAAGTTCAAACTTAATGTGTTCAAGATCGAGCGCTATCACTGGGAAAGATTGGGATATTTCCGATGTTGAATAATAGTATTCAACAAATCTTTTGAGTCTATCTAGATATGTTTGGGGTTTATAAGAATTGTCCTTAAATACAATCATATAATCCACATCGGAAGATGAATCGATCTTACGAGGAAGTATAGTTTCTCGCGTATGAGAACCAAATGTAAAATGAAGGGATAATTCTTGACCAAAATAAGAATCTAATCGGTTTTCGATAGTTTTTATCGATCTTTGAATACTTCCCTTTTCGGTATCTGAGAGAACAATACTACTAGCTGTATCCGTGAGATGTGATAAAACCGACATAACATCCTCCTAGTTTTTGTCTACTTGATAAGAAGCCTCCCCTTTAGAAATTCCGTCTTTCGCTTTTCCGTAAGCTCGTTTAGATATTGCTGGGGCGCACTTATTTATGCTATTTTTTTCTTGTGAGAATTCTTGGATTTTTATTGTAAGCACCTTTGCAGTTATTCCTGCTCGTAAATCAACCTCTGTGAATAGTCTGATTCGGTCTCTTAACCCCTGCAACTGTGCTCCGGCCTCGTGGTGAGACTTGGATTTTTCGATGGGATTAATCAGAATATTAGTACCAGATAATACTGCTGCAATTAATGCAGATATTCCCGATAAAATGTTCACGCTCACAAATGCGGTAAAGCTAGCGATTGAAGCAAATACAATAGTAGGTATAGCCAAAGAATAGTAAAGGGTATTGTAAAAAGCGGCGTCGTTGAAATGCCCCTTAAATGAAAGTAAAGCGTCCTCTTCAATTCGTTTGGCTTCTTTTTCGATAGCTTCTATTGGTGTCATTCTATTCCCCACCTTAAGTTTACCTTGCGTCGCAATATTACCGGTTGTAGCTTGAATTTTTCGAGTCTCTTTCAATGGATATCTAAATGCCCATACCAGATCGATGATTCCCAAGGAAAAGAGAAATAGACCACCATAAAATAAGGGAGTACCTGTGATCCAAAAAAAGAAGAAACGCGTTATTGCTTTGGAATCAAAAGCGAATTGATAAAGATTAATCCCATTTAGGCTTGAATTATCAATAAAATATAGTGAAGGGACCGCGATCAAAAGCAATACTGTGGAAAGAATAAGTTTTTTTGATGCATTAATTAATTCTTCTTGTGTTTGGGGATTCAACCTTGCGTTGGATGATATTGTGGAAATTATTGCCCCTATTGTAGGAGCAATTAAAAAGAACCCCGATGAAAAAGTATTTAGTTCGTCATTCAGAATAAGATAAATTGAAAAAGTCAGAAAAATGAAGGCGGAAATAGTAACACGCCAAGACAACTGCTCCCAATCAGACTCTCCTATTATATTTCTGAATTGTTGGGATTTACCGAATAATAAAACGATTGCAGAGAGTTCGATAAATAAAACTATCGCAGGTGCAGGAAAATTTTGTATTTGGTCATAATCGATGAAGAACTTAATTAAAAAAACAATTGATAGTGCGATAATGAGAACCGTCGTTAGGGACAGAGATGATTTTCGCACGTTTGACATTATACACTCGAATCAGAGTTTGACAAGCTTTCTTGGAGAAGAATAAATAATGAGCTAATGAGAACGTTCACTCTCCGCCTTTTTGTAATTGTTTTACACCCACTATTCGAATCTGATAGTTTCCCCCATTACTCAAGCCAATAGCCAATCCAGGTTCTTACTGAATGGAAACAAGTCGTTTATTCGACGTAAAATTCATCGACGTAACACCAGGCCCAATCCTGACCGGGATAAGACCTGATAATTGGTGTCCCGTCTCAAGAGAATGCTTGGTGGCGTGTTTGTTTTTCGAGGAATTGCAGCGACCCACGTGGCTGCGGGTTCTGCATAATCGCAACTCCACCCACCATCCCCTGCCTCCGGAAAATTCCTTGTAACCGAAACTTTCATCAGAAATAAAATTTGAAATGCCGCTTTTCACTGGCGTTATAATTTCCCAATGGTCGAACAATCCAACGACGTCTTAATTCGGTCCTACCTTACCTTGCGTAAGGCCGTGGGTATAATCGGAATCTCATTGCCGTTCGTCCTGGTGATCGGCAAATGGTTATTTGAGAGCCCGGGCATTCAAAATTCCATCAGTTCCTATTACTACACCGGAATGCGCAATATATTCGTCGGTAGCCTGTGCGCAATCGGAGTTTTTCTTTTTTCATACCGAGGGTACAAGGGTGACGGCCCGGCAGGCATCATGGCATGCATGTTTTCGATCGGCGTTGCCCTTTTTCCGGCGACTCCGGAAATGCAGCCGTCCGACCTGGCAAAGACCATCGGCACGTTTCACCTGATCTTCGCGGCCGGCATGTTTCTGACACTGGCCTATTTTTCGTTATTCCTATTTACAAAAACAGATCCCACCCAAACGCCGACACCCCGCAAGCTGGAGCGCAACATCGTTTACAGAATCTGCGGCTGGGTGATCCTGGGGTGCATCCTGATAATGTTACTCGGGGGAATACTGCCAAAGAACGATTCGATCAACGCGCTCCATCCGACTTTCTGGCTGGAATCGATCGCCATCGTAGCCTTCGGCGTGTCGTGGCTGGTGAAGGGCGAGGCGATACTTGGAGATTTGCCGCCAAACCGATAAGCCGTGCATGAACCGAGAATAATGAAAGATCCCAGATTGACAGTACTAGTACCGTTGGACTACAATTTAGCCGCTAACGCATAAATGGCGATAGCTCTTCGAGTCCTGATAACCTAAAACAAGCTAAAGTTATGGTTCCAGGACCGGTGAGCCGAAAGGCTCCGAGGGTGCAAGGTGGAAACACCGGCGCCTCCCGAATTCGGAAAGGAGAACACGATGGGAGCAAAGCACTTATTCAGAGGCGCCTCATAGCCAGGCGTCTCTTTGTGTTTTCTTCATAGATCTCCACCTCTTTTTCGAGTCCGGCGAAGGGTTACATCCATACTGCGTTCGCAAAGAACAGCGAGGGGAATTGGTTTTCCCGAAACTGAATAAGCGAGTGCAAGAGAATGGAAAATTACGGGCTTTTAAAAAAGAAGGGGTTGAAGCTTTCACTCCCGCGTAAACTGGTGCTGAACTACCTCAGTGAGAGCGCGGCCCCACCGACAGCCGAACAGATCATTGATAGTATTCGAGAACGTTATTTCCGGGTCTCACCATCCACCCTAAAACGCACCGTTGATTTTCTTGAACACGAAGGCTGTATTTGCGCCTATGAATCCGATGCCCAGCGGTTCTACTACCTCTCCAAGGACGGCCCGCACCACCACCTCATCTGCGAAAAATGCGGCAAAGTTATTCCCTGCGACGATAAATCCGTGTCTTCGTTCCTGCGGGTACTCAAATCAAAATACGGATTCCAGATAAACCAGCCAAAGTACGTCGTCAGAGGATCGTGCGCCAAGTGCGCGGCTTGTTGATTGTTTTAATCGTTAATTGATTCTGGTACGACTGTTAAAATCAGGGCGTTCTGCCCAACAACTTCAACTTCGATCCCCGGTTCGATGTCCCGTCCGTCGGTTCTAGCCGCCCAGTTCTGCCTGCCGATCCTAACCAGCCCTTTTTTCTTGCCGATGACGGTTACGGCGATCCCTTTTAACCCGATCTGATTCTCGAAACCTAAGTTAGGTTTTCGCTTTACGACCACAAAAGCCCAGGATCCTGAGAATAAGAACATGACTGCCAGCAATATCACTAGCCAGACAGGCACCGTTATGCCGAATTTCGGCAGAATCCACACCACCGCAACCACCAGCAGCAGCTCATCGAGAAGCGAGGCGATGATGGCGACGACTATCCTGGGGTTCAGCTTTCTCACAAGGCAAATTATACAACGAGTGTGTAAAAAAGAGCCCTCTTTCGAGGGCTCTTTTAAACGTACCTCAGTGTTATTTGTTGTGTATTTTCTCCCAGGCGGCAGTGATCCTGTCGGCCTGTTCCTGAGTTATCCTGCCGTTGGTTACCGCCTGACTCAATATTTCGTTAAGCCGGCCTTCGTCCTGGACGCGAAGCAAGTTCCGCAAGACTACCCTTTTGGTGAACTGGGCATGATGGTCGGCCCAGAAATCGTCAATCCTGGCGGCCTGATCGCCGGTCAGTTTGCCGTTGGCGACCGCATTGGCCAGCAGTTGATCGACTTTGGCTTGGTCCTGGACGAGCAGCAACCTGGCCAGCATGGCGGCCCGTCCGAACTTACCGATATTTTGCGCGGTCGCAGGAGCAGTACCGCCGGGGTCGGCGGCGTAGAGGGGGACGGCCACTCCCGCGAAGATGCCGACTGTCAGAACCAGTGACACTATTGCTATCAGTTTTTTCATTCCGCTACCTCCTCAATAACACAAGCTTTTACGAGGCCAGATTTACCTCAACCGGAGCGCGCTCGAACGTAGCGGCTTCAAGCAGGTCCATCGGTTTGAAACCGAGCAGCCTGCCCAGGACCCCGTCCGGGAAAATTTCCAGCCTGGTCCGATAGAAGGTGGCGATGGAGTTATAATAATCCCGCGCCAGGGCCAGGCGTTGTTCCGTTTCGGATAACGACTTCTGCAAAGCCAGGAAAGACTCGCTGGCCTTGAGGCTGGGGTACTTTTCGGCGATGATCGTTAGCCGGGCGGCAACACCCTTAAGCTCGCCGTCCCTGGTGTCCATCGTGAGGGTCTGCTGGCTGCGGAGTTCGGCCACCATCTGCTGCAACCCGCTTTCATGCGAGCGGTAGCCTTCGACGGCGGCGACCAGATTGGGTATGAGATCGGCGCGGCGCTTGAGTTCCACGTCTATCTGGGAGAAACCCTGGCAGACCCGCGCCCGGAGGTTTACCAGGCTGTTGTAGGCGGTCCAGACCCAGCCGATCAATGTCGCCAGCGCGTAAACGAGCCCTGCAACGACGATCGGGACAGCCACGCTGCTTCCTGGAGAAGCCTGGCTGAAATAGACGCCCGAACCTGCCATCGTCGCAACCAGCCCGATTCCGAGCCACACCCAGTACCACACGCGGAACATATCGCTATGCTTTTTTTCCGAATGAACGGAGACGATGAAGAGCGATCCTTTACTGGCGGCGATCTCCGCGGCTACAGCGTCGGTCCTGACACGCGCCTGGCCGATGACATAGATGGTGTCATGGAGGCAGATTGCCTCCTCGATGAAGCGCCGCCGGTGGGTCGAGCCGGAAATGGATCTGTCCGGGCCTTTGCCGTAGTAGAGCGGATCGTCGCGCTTGACCTCTTTTTTGAATACTTCCCGTCCGTGGACCTCGGCGCCTTCCGGCAACACCCTGATGACGCCGGTGTCATCCTTGAGAAAGACTGGAACGCTCTTCGACCCCCTGGCGACATTCTCCCAGCCGCTGTGAGTCGTCGGGCGGCCTTTAGCGTCGACGGAAGTGCGGACGTAGTGTTCCTCCACTCGATAGCGGTACCAGACGCTGCGGACGGCGGCCAGGTAACTCTGAAGAGGCGCCTCGGTTTCGGCGGTGCCTTTAAGTTCGGACAAGCCGATGAAGACGCCCTGGGTTTTCGACGTCGGCGTATCATCGATCAACCGACGGCGGCGATAGAAATGGAAACCGACCACCAGGCACGCCAGAGCGATGATTCCGGCTCCGATGAGGATCCACGGCGAGACGTACGAATTCGGCATGGGGTTATATTAGCACTTTCTCAAATGGCGTTCAGAGGAACCAATCAGATCGTTTCCGACTCTCACAAGATGTCTTTCATTATGACGAGTCAGAAAGGCGGAGTAATATTTTATTGAATACAAACTTCAGGAGGTCGCTAATGGCTGACACAACCATCACCGCTGACCACGGCAAACAAGAGATCCTGATAGAGAGGGAGTTAGATTATCCGCGCGACCTGGTTTTCCGCTGCCACGTTCATTCGGAGCTTATGGTCCAGTGGATGGGGCCGCGAGACCTGGAGACGACTTTCACCTACCTTGAGGCCAAACCCGGCGGCTCCTACCGCTTCACCCAACGGGACCCCAAGGGCGGGGAGTTCAGTTTCCATGGGGTGTATCACGAGGTCAAGTCGCCGCAATTGATTATCGACACGTTCGAGTATGAGGATACGCCGCAGCACGTATCTTTAATAACGCAGACGTTTGAAGAACTGGCTGATCGCCGCAGCAAGGTCAGGCAGCAGTCCCTGTTCCAGTCCGTCGCCGACAGGGATGCCATGCTGGACTCGGGGATGCGAGCGGGCATCATCGAGGGTTACGAGCGCCTCGATGAACTGCTGGAGAAACTTTCGAACGAGGCAGAGCTCAGAGAAACCCGACGGGACCATATTTGATGATCCAGAAAGAGGCGCCCTAAAACAGCCCGCCTCTTTCATTCGTACAGCGGTCCGGTCGGTCTCCTCGACCGATATTTCCGTTTGTCCCCTCCCCTCCCTCTCCCCTATAATGTCCCCCAATGAACACACCCAAAATCATCGCCATGGTCGGCATGGCCGGAGCCGGCAAGACAGCCGCCTCGAAAATGTTCGAGAACCACGGCTACACCCGCATCCGCTTCGGCGACGTTACCGACGACGAGGTTAAGAAGCGAGGTTTGCCTCTCAACGAAGCCAACGAGCGCGCCGTACGCGAAGCACTGCGTTCCGAACTCGGCATGGCCGCCTACGCCAAGCTGAACCTGCCCCGCATCGATGAAGCCCTTAAGACGGGACCGGTAGTTATCGACGGCATGTATTCCTGGGAGGAGTACCTGTTCCTTAAAGAGCGCTACGGCGACAACCTGGCGGTGGCGGCAGTATGGGCATCGCCCACAACCCGCACCCAAAGGCTCTCCACCCGCGCCGTGAGGCCGCTAACCCGGGAAGAGACCTTCTCCCGCGACAAGTCCGAGATCGAAAAGGTCTCAAAGGCGGGTCCGATCGCCGTGGCAGACTATATGGTAGTCAACAGCGGCAGTTTCGAGGAACTGCGGGCGCAGGTTGAAAATCTCATTCACGAATTGAAGTGCTGAAACCCCTCTCCTTCAAATCCTCTCCCACAGGGGGCGAGGAAAGAAAAAAACGATATGCAGATAAACAGACCCAACATTGACGAGTATTTCCTGAAGATCGCGGCGGTGGTTGCCGAAAGAAGCACCTGCCGGCGCCATCACGTCGGGGCGGTGGCGGTCAAGAACAAGCACATCCTGACCACGGGCTACAACGGCGCCCCGGCCGGCACCCGCGACTGCCTGGAACTCGGCTGCCTGCGTGATCAGAACAATATCCCCTCCGGGACCCGCCACGAGATCTGCCGGGCCGTCCATGCCGAGCAGAACGCCATTATCCAGGCGGCTCAGCACGGTGTGAATCTGGAGGGGTCGACGGTCTACTGCACCCATACGCCGTGCATCCTGTGCGCCAAGATGCTGGCTAATGTCAGGATCAAGCGCTTCGTCAGCTACGGCAAATACGCCGATGACAGCTTCATAGAATTGTTCAAAGAAGTTGGAATCGAGGTCGAGTTAAGGCCGCGGCCACCTGCCTGCATCGAGTTTCTGGATTAATTTGTCCGAATCCTCGCCTCATGTTCCCACGCTTGGCGGGCAAGAAGAAACATCACCTCTTACCGAGGGTTTCGAAAACTTCCCGCCATTCCTCTGGTAAAGAACAATTTGCGGGGCAGTCCTTGAACATCGGCAGAATCTGGTAGTTCTTATATCTCGCCAACCCGCATCCGATCCTGGTGATGAAGAACTTTTTTGCCGGATTTTTCCGGGCGTACTCGATGAATTCGGTGACCGATTTTTCGATTTCAGGCAAAGTCCTCGGTTTGAATATCAAGGTCTCCGTAGGAATTGCATAAGATTTGCCCGTAGGCCCGGCGCCGACTCCGGGTTCAGCGCCAAATCGTTCCCTGGCGACAAGCGCCGCCCCCGCGGTGTGAAGCCCCTTGAGGTTGCTGCCGAAAACAAAGATCTCCGAATCAGCGGGGAGGGTGTGGTCAGTGTGGTACTGCGCCATGTCCCATACTTCCTTTCCCTGTTTCGATCGGGTGATGCCAAATATTACAAAATATCACTTCATTAAACAAGAAAAAGATATTTAATAATTAATTCCGATCCACCAAAACAAAAGGAAAGGGCTGGCGCAGTGCGCCAGCCCTTAAGCACGATATTCTGTTATGTACGTGGTATTAGTTGACAGGATAGAACCGTACTTGAATTAACTTGGCGCCATCGTTCTGGAACTGCCAGAAGTAAGCCAGATCGGATAAGTTGTAGTCGTCGGTTACCCAGGCATCGAGGCCGGCCATGTAGTCGAAGACCCACATTCCAAGCCCGGGTTCGTAATTTGCTTCGCTGCCGGTCAGGAAATCGAAGGTGTCTTCTGTTGTATTCACGTAGAACAGGGTAGAGGCATCTGTCCAGGTCTTGTTCTTGCTGACGGTCACCGTCCCAACATTGATGTAGTACCAGAGTTGGCCGAGGTTGTCGTATGCTTCGACCCAGCCGTCGATCTGGACGTTGCCCGGGGTCTTGGGCATTTTAGCCTTCACGGCAATGTAAACACGATATTTGCCAGGCCCCAGTTGGAAGGATCCCTCGCCATCGGTGGCATTGCCGTCGAGAACAGCAAATTCAGAACCCTGGGTCATGTTGATTTTGACCCCGGCCATGGTCTCCTGGTCCAGGTTGTTAGGGGTATTCAGATTGAACGAGAAATCGGAGGTATCGGTTGGCACAAACATGGTGTGACGGTCGGGATTGTTATAGTCGCCCGGCATCGTCTTAGCTTTACCAATCAGGTTCAGATTGAAATGGGCACCGTTGAAGTCAATGCCTTTTGGTGCGGCTGAAACGGCTAGAGCTCCCGAAAGGACCATTACAAGAGCCATGGCAACCATGAGTAAAACCTTTTTCACTGTTTCTCCTCCATTTTTGTAATGGTGACTGTCCATGGGTCGTCGGGCGTTATTGATTGGCACCACCCCCTCCATTCATGAATATCCAGTTGTAATTTTGTAAATTCCTACCAATTATTTGCCCGGCAACAGTATTTTTCAAGATGCATTTAGTTTATCTAACCTACCCTAAAGTACCATTTTTGGTGATCTATAATTTTCATCAAAATGATGTCAACAAATCATGACATCCGATCGTAATTATGGTGTATATTTATTTAATTATAAAATATTATTTTGTATTTATCATAATAATTTCCGCAGTTCGCCCATATAATTGAGAAGAGACCTTAACGGCCTCTTCTCAATTATCAGAGAGTGTCCGGAACTATAATTCAGGGTGGAGATGAAAATCCGGAAAGGCTTCGCTTTAAAGGGAAAATAGTCCTCAGCTAAGGGCCGAAGATGTCCTCGATTTTTTTACCGAATAGCTCCGCCATCCTGAATGCCAGCGGCAGGCTAGGGTCGTACTTTTCCTTTTCGATGGCGATGATGGCCTGGCGAGAGACGCCTAAACGTTGAGCAAGTTCTTCCTGAGTCCAGTCACGTTCTGCCCGAAGCACTCGCAACCGGTTTTTCACTGGTAATGCCTCCAGGCGATGGTGTAGCCGATAACCAGCATTACTTCCAGAAAATAGCCGGCGTCGATGAACCGAAATGGCAAGCTCACGCCTGCTTCCATGAGAAACCCGACAAAGAAAATCACCGGCAGGGAGATCATAAAGGCAATAGACAATCCCTCGAGGATTATCCTTCTCTGGACCTCATCCTGGCTAAGGGTATATCGATAAGCCAGACTAACCTGGTAAACTAGAACGGCTACCGGCACCATACCGATAAGGATTCGGACGGCAAGGTTGGTGTGAACCAGCGCTAACAACGTTGCGGCAAAGACCCAGGCTACCGCCATCAACCCGGCGGTCACGTAGATGGCGGTATCAGTGACTCTGTTCTTCATATTCACCCTCCCCCAAGATTTTGAGACCATTGTAATGCTTTATTGCCATAATGTCAAGTATTATTTACATTTCGCTAGCCATTCCAAGTCTTTCTGGCGGTAACCGGAAATTTGTCCGAACTTACGCGAAGAGGATATGGCCGATGACCCCAACCAGAAACCCGAGGGTGAAAACAACCGCGGGAATCCGATTTTCCTTGATTCGAGCCTTAGGGGCAACCTCCTGGAAGACCAGGTAGAGGATGCCGCCGGCAGAGAACATCATGATAAAGGCGACCAGGGCGACTGTCCCGGTCAAAAAATAAAAACCGATCAAGGCGGCAACCACACCCACCAGACTGAATGGAGCCATGACGGCAAAGGTCCGTCGGCGGCTGAAACCGCTTCCGACAAATTCGAAATAAGCGCTATAGCTCTCCGGTAAATTCTGAAGGCCGATATATATAGCTAGCAGCAGTCCGGTAGCTTTGCTGGCGGAGAAGACAGCACCAAGGGCCAATGCCTCCGGAATAAAATCCAAAAGCATGACGAGAAATAAGGCCACGCGTCCGGTGCGTGACTTTATAAACCAGTTTAGAACCGCGAAGAAAAAGACCCCGATGACGAAGGCAACAATGATGCGGGGAATCCCCAAACCAGCTATCCCCTCGGGGACGAGGACGAGGGCTACGGCAGCTGTAATGATCCCGGCGCCGAAGGCTGTGATGCTGTGCAGGAATGTCGATCCGCTCTCGAGGACGCGAAAACCCGCCAGGCCCCATCCCAGGATGACAGTAACTCCGGAAGCGAAGGAGAAAAGGATGATCTCCAGGACTTCAGGCACGTGTTTCCTCCAGGACCGCCGTTTGTAGCGATCCAATTCAAGAGTAATCGTAAACGGTGCCGAAGGAAATACGTAGAAATACCTATTTTAGGTGTGTGTCCGACACCTTTTCCCTTTACGGGAAAAGACATGGTTATCGGGGCTGAGGATGAACGGGGTTTGACGACAAGATGCGGTTTTCGGCGGGCGGAGCCTAATCACCAAGTGCCTGTCGAACACCAGTCTGCTCTATCATTTCGGCGAGTTTTTGAACTGTGGTGAAGTCACGAAAAGAAATTGACCGATACACCGGCTTCGACATCAACCTGTTGAGGCGACTCCGGGTCCGGCCGCTTAAAAGTATTGAGAAATAAAGAACGCCCGGACCCTCTTTCACGGAGTCAATTCCTTCTTTGAGTTCCACCTCAGGTAGAACATCGCCGGGATCAAGCGGTTCACTGATAAAAGCAACGTAGCGACGTAAATCGTCGCGGCTGTGCCATGCTTCCGGGGCATTCTGGGCAACTTGTTTCAGCTGTTCCCGAGTTTTAACGATCACGAGGGTATCGATCTTGAATTTTGCTTTGAGCAAGTCTTCCAGTTTATGCCTGACAGTAGCAACATCATCGTTGGTTTCGAAAAGGATGTTGCCGCTCTGAATATAGGTTCGGACTTCTCTAAAACCGAGCCCATTCAACTCGGCCTTCAGGTCCGTCATGCTGACAAGACCCTTCCCGCCGACATTGACGCCCCGAAGTAGAGCTACATAAACCATATCACAAGTGTACCAGCAACAATCGCCAGGGAAAACATGCCGATTAAAGCCTCTGGAACCCGCTACCCGGCAATTTTACGGATTTTGAAGGGGGTGTTTGCGGGGGTAAGATTTACATTGGAGGAAATGTATGAGAGGCTGAAATATGGCAGAGACACAGAAACAACGCGACATTGTAAACGAATTCTTCAAATTAGTGACGGCCCAAAAATTCGATGGCATATTGAGACTCTGTTCTCCGGACTGCCAGATCCACAACCCTTATGTCACGGGTACAATGGCGGATCTGACAAAGGCGATGGCAGCCGCAAATAAAGAAGGTCGCGCCCAGAACCCTGATGCCGGTTTTTAGGTCCGTTACGTTATCGTCGAAGGAAATATGGCGGCGGCATATACGCAATTGTTGAACGATAAGGCCAAACCATCGGCCGGCGGCCTGAGGCAGGTACACCTTTTCCGTTCGATGGCGGCAGGATAGCCGAGTACTGGGACATCACCCAGCAGATAATGCCAGACATGCCTAACGCGGGAGGGTCGTTCTGAGGTCGATCCAAGACATAGCTTCCTCAGACATCTATCCGAGGTGGAGGAGAAGAAGAAGGCCGGAACAAATCCGGCTTTCTTCATATATCCGATTATCAAAAATATTTTTACCGACCGTGTTGCTGTTGACTGTTGGGAAAAAGGGAAGAAGGGGATATTTTTCTAAGTTTTGGAACCGCAGTCATTGAATGGACGTTCAAAAAGCTATTGACACCGGGAATATAATTTTACATCAGATAACAATTCGTGACACATTTTGTTGGTTTGGAGAAGTTTCAATGATCAAGGCAATCGTCGGGTTCAGAAAGAAGCCAAACGCAGACATCAAACCCCTACTGCAAAGGATGATGTCTTACGCCGGGTCGTTTAGCGGCTTCTCGAAGGTCGAGTGCATCGAAATGCTGCCGGAGCGCTCGGTCGTCGCCCTGGTTTACGAATGGAAAAGCCTCGACGACTGGAAATCATGGGAACTCTCCAGGGTAAGAAAGCAACTGATGGAGAGCGCCGAGCAACTTCTCGTGGATAAACCTCATGTCACCGTCTACAAGGAAGAGCCCATGCCCGGATGGACCTACACTGCGCTGAAACAAGACCGGCAACTGGCTGGCGTGGCGTAACCCCGAGAACCCGATAAAAGCTTCGTTGCAAAGGAAGGAACTCCTCCCCTTCTAGGGCGCAATGTTCTGGGTGGACAATACCGCCGTGTACACCACCCTGAAACTGTCATAATCTACGGCTACCTGTTTCTGATAAACCACACTGGTCCCGATAAGAGTTACTGTCGCCGCAGGGTACCACAGGGCATTCGGGTTGATATACTCAGGCACCCCCTTCAGCGCAGCATCTTCATCTAGCGTCCAGACGGTGGCAGGTACCGCATTTTCATCCCAGATGATTGCCAGCCATTCAAACTTTGAACCCAATAACTGGTAGACCGGCCCCTGGGCGATGAGGGTGAGAAGCGATTTGTCCTCGGCGGTCAGAGTAACCGGCGTGGGCAGGCCGAGAATGCCGTCCGGGCGTTTGCCCTGGGCCGGCCAATTGATTGACGAAGGCGACGGGGTAGAGGATGTTTCACTCGCGGGTGAAGGCGTTCCGACACACCCCGCCATGAGCGTGATCGCTACGACTGAAATAACGGCGACCTTCAGAATCCGACACCAGTTCGTGTTCATATCCTGAATAATATAACGCCGAGGCTTTCAAAATACGAGCCACGGAAACCGGCTCATCCTCGAAATTTTGGCAACCATATTTAATTGTAATTACTGAAAAGTTACAATAAAAGTGGTTCCCGTGTGCGCAAACTATTTCGCACTTCGGTCGTTATCATGGTTGGCAGGCTAAAAGATGAAACGTCGAGCGCACAAAATCCTGAGATGCTGGTTGGCGATCGGAATCTCCCTGGTGTCGATCTCCTTGTTTGGAGGCTGCAAAGGGGCGACTCAGACCCCGGCTTTGATAACCTTCAACGATCTCGTCAGCCAACCGGCTTCGTACAATAACCGGGCGGTCACCGTGGAGGGCTACTTCTTTGCCGGCTTCGAAATCTCCGCCCTTTCATCCGGACTCGTCCCGTCTATATATGATCCGGCACGCCTCACCCCGGTCCAACCGCTCATCTGGATAACCGGGGACCTGGGACAGTCGGTTTATCAGAATCTGCAGCAGCAGTCGGACACGCCGTCAGGCTATCCCGAAAAGTTCGGCCACATTCGACTTACCGGGTTATTCCAGCAAGGAAAGTTCGGGCATCTAGACGCCTATAACTTCCAGATCAGTGTGACCCAGGCGACGATTTTACCCTAGCGGCTGCTACGGTCCGAGATACTGGCCATGCCAAGAATGGTACCAGACCTGCCCCGTATAGCCATTCACCGACAGCATACCGTAGGTCCTGCCATTCAGCGTGAAATCGAGCGTGTAGTAACCGTAGAACTGCGACACGTCCGATACCTTGGACCCCTTGAGATAGCCATCGAGGAACGATTGGGCGTAGGCCTGGGCTTGTGACGGCGATACGGTCATCGGAGTGGCATTTGAAGCCGCCCCCCACAGGACACCCGACATCATGCCATATTTGGTGTTCCACATTACGCTGGGCCCCGGCTCAGGGTAAAGATCGCCGGTGTACGGATCGACCAACGCCTCGAATCCGTGAAGGCCGGTGCTGCTTTCAACGTAATCGACGTAGAAGTTGTACTGGAACTCCATGATCTCGCCGAGCTTGAAACCGAGATCGGTTCTCGATTGGATAAAATTGTTGGCGATAGTCGTGGCCTGGGCCAGCGTCATCCTCTGGGCGTTAGGCTGGTAGATGCCGCTTCCCGGACCCATCATTCCGCCGATGCCGATCATCCCTCCGGGGCCGTAACCACCCCCGGGATAATAAGTCCCCGGCGGCAGCGTAGTTATCGGCGGTGTGGTCGTGGGCGGCGCAGTCGTTTGATTGGTTGTGGTCGTCGGGTTGTTATTGACGCAACCCGCTGCGGCCAGCGCAAACAACATTAAAGCCGAAGAAACCGCAATGTAAACGCCTTTCATCTTCATCTAACACCATCCTCAAAGTGAACGCTTAACCTGTCACCAAAAGCATAACACCCGTTGTTCTGAGGTCAAAAAGAAGGAGACCCGGCTTTCGCCGGGTCTCCTCTATTCGGTTTTCTATTCAGTTTTCAGCTAGTGACAGGAAGCGCACAACCCCTGGTATGCCGGCAGCGTCATGTGGGTCTTGATCAGGCTGCCGGTGGGAACCGCCGGTAGAGCGGGAGCCGGGGTAGTCGCGGGCGGAGGCGGCGTGGTCACCGTCGGCACCGGGGTAGGAATTGGAGTCGGAGTAGGAGTCGGTACAGGCACCGGGGTGGGGATGGGAACCGGCGTGGTCGTGGGGACGGGCGCCGGAACCGGATCAGGAACCACCGTCGGAACGGGAGCCGGAACAACAACAGTCGGAACCGGAGCGGGGGTGGTGGCGGGTACCGGAGGGACGGTCGTCGGTCCGGCGGTAGTCACCGCCGGAACCGTGGCGGGTTCAACTACGGGAGCGGTGGTGCCGGGAATCAGGGCTGCAAGATTACTATCATCGGCAACCGGGGCGGGCGTGATCGTCGCAGCATCGAAGGAAACGGGGACGGGAAGGACAATCGTAGCCGGGCTATCGTTATTGAAAAGGAGACCGGCGGCGCTTCCGATCCACAGGGTGCAAAGCGCGACAACCGTGGTGATGAGTGTTTGGCGTTTCATTTTTCCTCCATTCAGGTCGTATCTGGGGTGTTATGTTAAGTCTAGCCGGGAAAAGCCTTTTCGAACATTCCTCAAAATAGGTATTTTTTAAGGAATCCGAGTAATCCTTTTGGGTATCAAAGCTGAAACTTGAAGCTATTTGAGGCTATCCCGGGGAATTTGAGGGTGGTTATTGTCTGACGGGGTTATGCGGTTCAACTTTGCGTGGCTATTTTAATACTTTGGGCTGAGGACAAATATGACGAATGTCACACCGATCCAAGCTATCAGGCTTCAGCGGTCAGCTTTCAGCGTCGTTACAGTGAAGGTCCATGAAGCGTCATGCCATCACGGCAGCATCGATAAACGTCTGGCCGAGGAACTGGCCGTTGACCCAGAGCTGGAAATCGTAGCGGCCTTCGGCGGTAATGGGGAGAGGTGGATACTGAAGGTTAAGCTCGACCGTGCCGAGCTTGTCCTTGGCGGTAAATTCGCCCTTGGCCTCGGCGAGGGTCTCGCCGGTGTTAGAGTAAACGTATTTGGCCTGGAACTGGTAGTTGCCCTCGGCCTCGGTCAGCTTGGCGTAAAGGGAAACGGGCCGCTGGGCGGGAAACTGCTTGACGTGGACTTTATCGAAGATGCCGATCAGGGAGATTTTCCCGGTGGTAGGGTCTTTCATCGCCACATCGCAAACAAGCGCGGCGATGAGTACCGGTTTGACCTGGCTTAAGGGTCTGAATTCAGACATAGAGTTTTCGGCTTTCAACCACAACGTTACGACGCATTTTAAGCATCCCGACCAACTTTAATCAACCGGTCCCAACCGCCTTCTTGACAAGTGCGGTTATCCGCGCCTCTTCGGCGGCGGTCAACTCCATCAAAGCGTATGAGGTCGGCCACATATTGCCTTCGTCGAGCTTCGCGGCGTCCTGGAAGCCGAACGTCGAGTATCTGGTTTTGTACTTGATCCCGCTCTGAAAGAAGCAAACTACCTTGCCGTTTTTGGTCGCCCAGGCGGGCATGCCGTACCACGTTTTTGGCGTCAAGCCGGGGGCGGCAGCCTTGACGATGGCGTGCAGCCGCGTGGCCAGGGACATGTCCGGCTCAGACATTTCGCCGATCTTGGCCATCACGGCGCCTTCCCCCTCCGCCGCCTTGCCCGCCGCCAACTCTTCAAGGTGTTCCCTCAGTGAGGCCTTTTCGCCTTCCGATAACTGGGCAACTTTCTTTTCAGCCACGGCCTTCTCCTTGTGGTATATGAACTCGATTTAACTGTACCCACCTGACCCGGTTAGGTCAAACAGATCCCACCTTTTGTCTCCCCGGGCCGACATGGTAGATTAAAGGCTGAAATCCGAGGCGTTTTCGGCGCCCGTCTCCGACCAGGATGGAGGACTTTTCCATGCCCAAACATAAGATCTATACCATGCCCGTCGCCGAGGTGTATCCCCATTACATTGCCAAGGCCGAGAGAAAGGGGCGCACCAAGACCGAAGTCGACGAGATCATCCGCTGGCTAACCGGGTACAGCCAGATCGAGCTGGAGGCGGTTCTTGAAAAGAGGACCGACTTCGAGACCTTCTTCGCCGAAGCGCCCCACCTCAACCCCTCCCGCACCCTTATCAAAGGCCTGATCTGCGGCATCCGGGTAGAGGACATCGAAGAGCCGACAATGCGGGAAATCCGCTTTATGGATAAGCTGGTTGATGAGTTGGCACAGGGGAAAGCGATGGAGAAGATTTTACGGCCGAAGACCTGTTAGTATGATATATTCCTTCAAAGTTGGCATTTTACCAGAAGCCACACTCAGTCATTTTTCAAATGTAGAAGCCAATTTTTTGTCTGCGACCTCTTCGTTTCGGAAGAGATATTATTCCAAGGAAGGTTAGAATCAACGGCATACCAACAATGCCCCAAAATGTATATGTATTCCACCCTAGTGGCGCGCTCATGTTGCGTGAATAGTCGTAAACAACGTCAATCGGATCTCCCTGTTTAAGTGGCTTATATAAATTATAAGAAAGCGAATGCGTTGCCGTCCACGATCTGCCATCGTTCGCTGTAAACGCATATGTAACGCGGTAGTCAGTTGAATACCTGCCTGTCGAGACCGCTTTCGTGCTAACTACCACCGCTGTAGCATGTGTTCCTGTGTTTAAAAAAACAGCTTCCTGAATATGCATATATAAGAAATATGAGAACCACGCAACAGCGCCAATAAAAAATAGTACAGGAACAACCATTGTGGGAAGATGGAAATTTGGGAAGAAACGACGTTTTTTCCTTTCTGTAGTGTTTACAACTTCGTAATTGATTTTTTGGTTAGTGCTACCAGCGGTCAGCAACTAGTGGAAAGGCGGGGCTATCCTCCCCGGCGCCTTGTCGTTACAAACAGATGAGCGCAGGTGTTACCATCGTAATATTTCTAAAGAAATTGGATACAGGCCGGAAAACTCGTGCTATAATACCGGCAAATTCGGAAGTACGTTTGGAATGTCAGGAGGGTAAAGCAGGCAGATGAAGATTAAAACGTTGTTAAGGGTGTTCCCCGCTCTGATAATTGCTGCGTCGATCGCGATCGGAGTGTTCATTTCTCCGGTGTCCGCGGTTAGTTCGGCACCGATAACAGGACACGTAGGCTCCACGGTGACCTTTAGTACAGATCCGACCCCGGTAACAGGGACTAATTATACTGTCCATTTTATTGGTATCGATGCCGGAAACAACAGTATAAATGTGACCGTGATCCAGTCGACGGTTATACCGACAAATGGATTCGTTTCCGGGAATTTCCCGGTTCCCGCAGTACCCAAAGGGAACTATAAAATAAGCGTGCTTGGGGATGGCAACCCGACAGCGGTAGATGTAGGTAATTTTGCCGTAACTCCTTCGATCACATTATCCACAATCTCCGCCACGGCAGGAACGCCAATAATCGTTTACGGTAGCGGATTTGGAGCCAATCTAGCCGTAAACATCTATTTTGGGACAACCCAAACTACAACCGGTACCCCATTGATGACTGTGAGCACAACGCAGAATGTTAATGGATCATTCACTAGCAACCCATTTAATCTCCCTCAAACTCCTTACCTGCCTGTCCCCTACTACATAACTGCCTTCGACTCAGCATCGAATATCGCCAGCACCCAATTCGCCATTCTTTCAAGGATTATCAGTCTTTCCCAAGAAGCCGGAGCTGTAGGCGATTCGGTTACTGTTAACGCCGACGGCTTCACCGCCCTTGGTTCGGTCAGTGTCTTCTTTGACAGCATCACCAACACCCCGCTGGTCACAGTGGCCGCCAACTCCTTGGGTGCCATTCCAGCCACAAGTATAGTGATCCCGCCTGCTACCAGAGGACAGCATACCATTTATGTCCGGGACAACACCTACACCACGGTTTTTGCGCTAAAAGCCTTTACCATCAACCAGTCCAAGATCATCCTCAGCCCGGCCTCCGGCCCGGTTGGGACGGTAATGACGGTCAACGGCACCGGGTTCGCCGACAGCGTTGTCGTCGGATTCGAATTCGACGGCACGGCGATCACCGGCGCCACGGTCACCACCGATACCAAGGGCAGCTTCTCCAAAACTATCACCATCACTAACTCACCCTCCGGCGTCCACGTGATAACCGCCAGGGTGACTACAGACGCCGCGATGTTTGCCCAGGCCAACTTCACGGTGTCCTCCAAGATAACCGTCAGCCCGACAACGGGCAAAACCGGCGACTCTGTCACCATCAGCGGCACAGGCTTCTATCCCAACGGTCAGATAACCCTGGCTTATGATGCCATCGCCCTGCCCACCGCGCCGGCCACGCTTACGGTCCTGCCCGACGGCACTTTCAGCGGCATATTCACCGTCCCCGGCGCTGTCGAGGGCTCCCATACCATCATCGCCGCCGACGGACTGGGCAACGTTGCCACGACAGCCTTTTCTTCATCCATAACCGCCAGCATCTCGCCGGATACATCGGCTACGCCGGGCTTTGTCGGCCAGGACATCACGGTCACCGGCAGCGGCTTCAAACCTAATGCGACTATCACCGTCAAGCTTGAGGAAAACTCAGTGGCCACCGGCACATCGAACACTTCCGGCGCTTTCACCATTACCTTCAAAGCTCCGGTTATCGCCAAGGGCGCCCATCCGGTGACGGTGTCAGACGGACAGACGACCAAACCGTTCACGTTCACTATGGAAGGCACGGCGCCGGCCGGACCGACCCTGACCGAACCGGCATCCGGGATCAAGGCCAAGCAGCCTATCACATTCACCTGGGGCGCCGTCACCGACCAGTCCAACCCGGTGACCTACAAACTAGAAGTGGCTACCGACGCCAACTTCACCACCCTTATCCTTTCCAAGGAAGGCCTGACCACCACCAGTTACACCACGACCGAGGCTGAGGAACTGCCGACTGTCTCAAAGAAGGTCCCGTACTACTGGCGGGTTATCGCCACGGACGCCGCGGGCAATGTCGGATCCCCCAGCACCGCCAATTCCTTCGTCGTCGGCTTCTCCTGGGCGGACGTCCCGGTGTGGGTGTGGGTGACCGTCGGCTTCTTTGCCGTGATCATCATCGGGGGCGGGGTGTACCTGCTGCTGATGAGACGCCGGTCTTCATTCTAGGGATTAATTTCTGAACCCAAAGAAGCCCCCGATTACCGGGGGCTTCTTTTTTGCCCGCTGATTCGCGTCCGCCCGGTTCGCCTGAGATCGATTTAACCGGTTGTTGAAGTCCGGAGTATAATGTTACGTACTCTTCTCCATGATCCTTGTAACCCCGAATCCGGAGAACGGAGACCCGTTTGGAAACCCTCAGGCAAAGCGGAATCGACATTATCGGCAACGTGCCCTGGGGCACGCGTTTCTGTCAGTTCTATCAATCCAGGCAAGACCTGATCGACACTCTGGTGCCGTATTTCCGGTCGGGGCTTGAAAACAACGAGTTCTGCATGTGGATCACCTCCGAACCCCTGGATGTCGCCGAGGCTAAAGCCGCCCTGTCCGAAGCGGTACCCGACCTGGATTCAAGGATCGCCTCCGGCCAGATCGAGATCCTGTCGCACCGGGACTGGTATCTGATCGGCGGGACGTTCGATTCAAATCGCGTCCTGGCAGGGTGGGTCGACAGGCTGAATAAAGCCCTCGACAACGGGTTCGAGGGGCTGCGGCTGACCGGCAACACCTTCTGGCTGGAAAAGGACGACTGGGACGGCTTTACCGATTACGAGCGCGCCGTCGATTCGGTCATCGGCCAGTACAATATGCTGGCGCTGTGCACCTACTCGCTGGAAAAATGCGGCGCGACCGAGATCATTGACGTCATCAAGAACCATGAATTCGCCCTGATCCAGCAAAAAGGCCAGTGGCAATTGATCGAAAGCTCAGCCCACCGGGAGACCCGCCAGGCGTTGCAGCGGCAGCAGGAGCAGATCGTGGCTACCTACCGCTCGATGCGCGAGGGACTGTGCCTGCATGAACTGGTCTTCGATGATTCGGGGAAAGCCGTGGATTATCGCATCCTCGAGGTAAACCCGGCCTTTGAGTCTTTCACCGGCCTGAGCCGTTCCCAGTCGATGGGGAAAAAAGCGTCGGCGCTCTACGGCACCGGAAAGCCGCCCTATTTCGACATTTACGAAAGAGTGGCCTTAACCGGCAAACCGGAATCCTTCGAAACGTATTTCCCGCCCATGGGAAAGCACTTCAGCATTTCAGTCTTTTCGCCGGGCAAAAACCGGTTCGGCACCATCTTCAGCGACATCACCGAGCGCAAGAGCCAGGAATCCAGCCAGGCCCTCCTGACCGGGATCCTCAAGATACTAAACCGGCATGACCCGCTCGAGGTGATTATCGGCGACACCCTCCGCCTGATCCAGAAGGCGACGGGCTTCGAGGCTGTCGGCCTGAGGCTGTCCATGGGGGAGGACTATCCCTATTTCGGCATCGAGGGCTTTTCCGATGAGTTCATCAGGGAAGAAAATTTCCTGTGCCGCAGGGGCGGCGACGGACAGGTCATCACCGGCGCGGACGGCCGTCCGAACCTGGAATGCACCTGCGGCCTGATCCTTTCGGGACGCGGCCTTCCGGATATGCCTTGCTTTACGCCCTCCGGAAGCTTCTGGACCAACCATTCATCGGATCTGTTAGCCCTGACCCCAGAGGAGGACCCCCGGATTAAACCCCGTAACCGGTGCATCCACACAGGTTACATGTCTGTCGGCCTGTTCCCGGTGACGGCGGGTAATGAAATCGTGGGGCTGCTGCAGTTGAACGACCGGCAGCCGGGGCGTTTCACCCCCGACCAGGTGAGCTTCTTCGAGAGTATCGCCGCCAATATCGGCATGGCGCTGCAGCGGCTTTCGGCCGAGGAGCAGCTGCAACAGGCTAAAGGCAACCTGGAAGCCAGGATCCACGAGCGCACCTCGGAACTGGCGCGGGCCCACTCTTACGTACGAAGTCTACTAGAGGCTTCAGTGGATCCGCTGGTCACCATCAACCCGGAAGGCAAGATCACCGATGTCAACCAGGCAGCCGTCGAAGCCACAGGCGTTGAACGCGACATGCTCATCGGAGACGATTTCTGCGGCTATTTCACCGACCCCGAAAAGGCGCGGCAAGCGTATCTGAATGGTTTCGCGCAGGGGTTGGTGACCGGTTATCCGCTTACCATCCGGCGTGCAGATGGCAGGTTAATCGATGTTCTTTACAACGGTTCGGTTATCCGTGACCTGGACGGTAATGTCAGCGGGGTTTTCGCCGCCGCCCGCGATGTTACCGACCTTAAACAGGTCGAACTTGAACTCCGGGAACAGGTGGAGCTTCGCCGACGGGCAGAGGAAACGGCGCGGGCCCTGTCCAACCGCCTCATGGGCGTCCAGGAGACCGAACGCCGCGCCATCGCCCGCGAACTGCACGATGAGATCGGCCAGGGACTGACCGTGGCCAAGCTGATGGCGGGCCGGGCCGACCGGCAGGCCCCCGAGGAACTTCATCCCATCCTCAAGGACCTTTCCGACCAGATCGGCAACATCATCCGTGACGTGAGAAACCTTTCGCTGTCGCTGCGCCCCAGCGTGCTTGACGAACTGGGACTGGTGCCCGCCCTGGAGTCGTTGTTCAAACAGTTGCAGACCCAGGCCGGGCTGAAGGTATTTTTCGAATGCCAGCTGCTGCCCCAGATGCCCATCGACCAGGCCACCGGGGCTTTCCGCGTCGTCCAGGAGGCGCTGACCAATGTCCTGCGCTATTCCGGGGTCAAGGAAGCCTGGGTCAGCATCAAAAATGGGGGAGACAGGCTGTTCGTTGGCATCCGGGATAACGGCCGCGGTTTCGACCCTTCATTGCTGCAGCCGGGACAATCCACGGGTTTGTCAGCGATGCGGGAGAGGGCGGCCCTCCTGGGGGGTAGTTGTGAGTGCGTTTCCGCCCCAGGCAAGGGGACGGTCATAACGCTGACCCTGCCCATTAACGCAACCGTCAATCCCTGAAGTCAGCCCATTTTTCCCGGAGCCAGCAAACATAATCCCAATCGCGGGAGTTGCCACTGCGCCTGTACACGGCAAGACAACCGAATCAGGACGTTTACATGGGTGTGACAAATGACCAACAACCTTGTCATTCCCCGCGCAGGCGGGGAATCCACATTGCCATGGATTGCACTACGTCTACATTATGGCAAGCCAACCCAACGAAACATCTCTACATCGGAGTGACCAATGACCTGATCCGCCGGGTTTACGAGCATCGGAATGACCTGGTCGATGGCTTCACAAAGAAGTATCGCGTACACATGCTGGTACATTTTGAACAATGCAACGACGTCACAGTGGCAATTTGGCGCGAGAAACGGTTAAAAAAGTGGAACAGGGCTTGGAAGAAACAACTCATTGAATCTGATAATCCCGAGTGGCGAGACTTGTATCCCGAACTAGCAGGTGACGTGGATTCCCCGCTATAGCGGGGAATGACAAACCTTTGGGGGCGATGCTCAACGGCGAGTTGGTTTGCTCAGTGTTTCCAGGAGTGCCTCGAGTTCTTCCACGGCGCCCGGCGCGCCGGAGAAACTGCCCTCAGCGTCGACGGTCAGATTCCAGAGTTTTTCGAGCCCCTCCTGGCAGTCTTTCTTATCGGCGTCGGCGTTCCATTGGATGCAGGATTCGGGCTTGAATTTGTGGACGCGGCAGAAGAAAACCCGTTTGTCCGGCTGTTGCTCCAGAAAAACGCAATGTCCCTCCCGGTGGCGCAGCAGCACCGTCCTCGTCCCCGGCCAGGCGCCGTCAAGATAATCGTTCTCGAAAATATCCCATTCAATTTTCAATTTTTCAGCGATGCGGTGCGCTTCATTCACCGTCATCTGGACCTGGTACTTGGAACAGCACACGCCGCAGCAAAAGCACTGGAAAGAACCTTCACCGGACACATGTCACCTCATATTAAAACGCCTGGGATTTCACCCAGGCCTGTCGACATCGACAGAAATATTATAGGTTAACCGATGGATGCTGTCATTTTCTTGCCACGGCGCAGGCAAACGATGTTATACTAGCGATACAGGCGATCATTCGACTCTCTGAAGAAAGGTAAAGCCGCATGATCAAAGAGGTTGTAATTCCCCTCGACGGCTCGGCGGAGGCGGAAATAACCGTCCCTTACGGCATGGCGCTGGCTCAGAAACTGGGCGCTCAGCTTGATTTTGTCAGCGTCGACGAAACCGGCGCCGCCGATACCGGCAACCTGTACCGGAATTATCTCCGCCACCTCGACGAACGCTTAAAAGCCAAATATCCCGGCCAGCGAGCCTGGCAAACCCGCCTCCAGAACGGTAAAGCCGCCGAGGAAATCCTGCGGTTCATCGAGGAACACGTAGCCGACCTGGTCATCCTTTCAGCCCACGGGGCTTCGGGACGCGGCTCGGCGCTGGTAGGCAAGGTTGCCAACAAGATCATGACCGGCACCAATAAGCCGGCGCTTCTCATCAAATCTCCGCCGCCTGAGAATAGACCGCTCATCAGTAAAATCCTGGTTCCCCTCGACGGATCCGGCATTGGGCAAGCCGCCCTGGATATCGTCAGCCAGCTGGCGCCGGCCTTCAACGCCGAGGTTGTGCTTACCCAGGTTGTCGAACCCGTCCGGTACCTGCCGAGCGTTGACGGTATGGGCGCCTATACCCTCCCCATAGATGACGCCGAGATCGAAGCGGACGCCACCACCTTTTTGAACCGCCGCGCCGAAGCCCTGCGCCAAAAGGGCATCACCGTGTCTACGGTGGTCAAAACCGGGTCCGCCGCCGAACTGATCATGAATTATGCCCGGGATAACCAGGTGGACCTCATTGCCATGTCAACCCATGGCCTGTCCGGTCTGACGCGGTGGGTGTTCGGTTCTGTCACAGAAAAGATTGTCGTTTACGGTACAACCCCGGTGCTGGTGGTGCATCCGCCGGGCGGATAAATCCGAAAGCACGAAGCACGAAATACGAAACAAATCCCCGTACCAATTTTTCGAAGACTAACGGTCCGGTGACTTATTTTGCACCGGTCCCGTAATAGTGTTTCTCAGTCCACATGGCAGTCCGGAACATCTTGAAACCCGCGACTCCGAACATTGTCTCCATTCGTTCGGCAGATATTCGTATATTGAGCGGCGGGCCGTGGCTTTCATAATCCGGCCGCCACTCTACTGCCAGTAAAATGCCGCCCGGTTTCAGGAGCCGATAGGCTTCAGCCAGCAATTTTTCAGGATGCCTGGTCTCGTGCAAAATGAACGCCGTAAGGCAGAAATCCGCAATGCCGTTTTCAAGGCCGGTCCCGATGAAATCCGCTTTAATCGTAACCACATTCCCCGGTGGATTGCGGGACCCAAGGATACCCAGCATTTCAGCGCTGTCATCAACGGCAAAAACTTTGCCACTGTCTCCGGCCATGCCGGCCAATGGCAGCGTAAATGTCCCGGTGCCGCATCCCAGGTCGACGCAGACCATTCCGGTTTTCACCCCGCCGATGTCGCGCAGAAGATCGGGAATCCTCAACTCTGCGATGCGGCCGGGATTATCCAGGCGGGCGGCTTTGGATATGTCAAAATGGGCGTCGGTCATAGTTTATCATAGCAGTTTCGGCACAAAGGTTTTGCCATTGTGGTCTTATGGGATTTTCCGCAACTGTGACAAAATTCTGCAGGGTAATCCACATTTTTCCATTTAGACCAAACTGCGTAGCAATCTGGACAATACGGTTTCTCTGGGTCAAAGTCGATTTTGCTACCACACTTAATGCAATGACCTTGTTCTGGACCAAAAATCCCGGACAAAGCAGCCGCCAAACCACCAATTACTTTATCTGTTGAACTCTGCTTTTTTGAGTCGGTAATCTGGACTCGGGGTTTTGGATTGTGATTAACCCTAGTGGGGTTTTCACGAATAAAAGCAATAGACAATTCTTTAGGTTTATATGTTGTGGTTTTAGGGCTTTCATGGGGAACAGCCGAGCCCGTGATGAAATTCGCTTCTTTAACCGCTTCATTGAAAAGTGTGGAGTCAGCATCATTTTTAAGCAAAATGCCCATCTCATAGTTGTTTTGCTGTGAATAATCATGAAGGTTCAGTGAGGTAATCACCATACAAGACTCGTTGTAGAAGCACTTGGCGTGTAGTTCTTTAAGATACCTCAAATCTAAGTGCTTAAGATTTAATAGTTCTTGTAAGGTATCCTCCTTCAAATCGTCTTTACGGCAAACAATGATAGTATTTCCACCATTTTTGTCGTAATACATTAACCTTTGCATCAATTGGGAAGGCATTTTAATGTAAGGAGTTATGAGCACCAGTTGGTGTTGCGCTTTCGCGACGATATCGGTAATGGCAGCATAGGCGTTTTGGGTGTTTAGAAATTCGGCCATTTTTAACTCCCAGGCAATCCCTTGGGCTTTTGTATATACCAAACTAGCCAGAAAATGCAAAACGTGGCTATTGATTAATTGTCACCGATATTACCTAATTACGATTATTTCCCCTTCTTCCCCGCCCGTTTCTCGACGCTTTGCCGATAAATCAGCGCAATCGATTTACCGTGATGCGTCATCCGGTTTTTCTGCGCCTGGCGCTTCTTTTCCCGGCGCTCCTGGCGGGTTTCCGAGTAACCCTGATCGTTATCGCCTGGCACGGGGCTTGGCCTCCGGTTCTATCAATTCACGTTTCAATTCAACAATCCGGTCGCGCAAGAGCGCCGCCCGTTCGAAGTCCATGATCTTGGCCGCCTTCTTCATCTGGGTGTCGAGTTCACGAATGAGACGAGCCAGGTCCTCCTTAGTCAGAGGCATGGCTTTGTAAGACTCGGCTGACTGCTCGGCTACCACCGCCTCGGCGGTGCGGATTCGTTCGGTGATATCCTTGATGGCTTTGCGGATGCCCTGCGGTGTGATGCCGTGCTCGGCGTTGTAGGCTTCCTGCACTTCACGCCGGCGCTTGACCTCGGCGATGGCCCGCTCCATGGAGCCGGTCATATTATCAGCGTACATGATAACCCGGCCGTCGACGTGGCGGGCAGCACGACCCATTGTCTGGATGAGCGCCCACTCGGAACGGAGGAAACCCTCCTTATCGGCATCGAGGATGGCAACGAGAGAGACCTCCGGAAGGTCCAAGCCCTCACGGAGAAGGTTGATGCCGACGACCACGTCGTAGACACCCAATCGAAGATCGCGCAGTATCTCCACCCGCTCGAAGGTTTCAACCTCTGAATGCAGGTACTGGGTCTTGATCCCTGATTCGGCAATGTATTCCGATAAAGTCTCCGCCAGTTTCTTGGTCAGTGTGGTCACCAGACAGCGCTCGCCCTTCTCAACCCTCAGTTTAATCTGGTACAGCAGGTCGTCGATCTGGCCCTCAGTCGGTTTCACCTCGATAATGGGTTCGAGGAGTCCGGTCGGCCGAACGAGTTGCTCGACAGTGTTCTGAGAATGTTCCTTCTCGTAAGGCCCGGGCGTCGCCGAGACGTAAACCACCTGCTCGAAACGCTGCCGGAATTCGGAAAAGTTCAAGGGCCGGTTGTCCATGGCCGACGGCAGCCGGAAACCGTAATCGACAAGGACTTCCTTACGTGCCCGGTCTCCGTTGTACATGCCCCGGATCTGGGGCAGCGACATGTGGGACTCATCGACAAACAGGATGAAATCCTTGGGGAAATAATCCAGCAGCGTCCATGGCGCCGAACCCGCCGGCCTGCCGGAGAGGTGCCGGGCATAATTCTCCACGCCGTTGCAATAACCGGCTTGTTCCAACATCTCAATGTCGTATTCGGTGCGCTGTTCCAACCGGGCGGCTTCGAGGAGTTTACCTTCTTTCTTCAGTTGCTCCACCCGCTGCGCCAGCTCCTCCCGGATGGCCTGGATAGCCTTGACAAGCTTTTCCGGCGAGGTGACGAAATGCTTGGCCGGGTAGATATCCACCATCTTGAGCTCTTCCAGCATCTCGCCGGTAAGCGGATCTATCCTCACCATGCGCTCGATCTCATCGCCGAAGAATTCGATCCGCAGAGCCGTTTCCTCGTAAGCCGGGTGCAGTTCTAGCGTATCTCCCCGCAGCCGGAACTTCGACCGCGAAAAATCGAGGTCGTTTCGCTCGTATTGCATATCGACCAGTTTGTGCAGGATCTCTGCCCTCGGGTACCGCGCCCCTTTTTCGAGATTCAGAACGAAGCGCATGTATTCTTCAGGTTCGCCGAGGCCGTAGATACAGGAAACCGAGGCGACGATGATGGTGTCCCGGCGCGACAGGAGCGACCTGGTAGCGGCATGCCGGAGCTTGTCGATCTCGTCGTTGATGTCGGCATCTTTTTCGATGTACATATCCTTGGATGGAACGTACGCTTCAGGCTGGTAGTAATCGTAGTAGCTGACAAAATATTCGACGGCGTTGTTGGGGAAAAACTCCCGGAACTCGGCGTAGAGCTGGGCCGCCAGGGTCTTGTTGTGGGAAATGATCAGCGCCGGGCGGCCGCAGCGGGCGATGATGTTGGCCATAGTGAAAGTCTTGCCCGAGCCGGTGACGCCGAGCAGGGTCTGGTCCTTAAGACCATCGGCGAGGCCCTTGGTCAACCCCGCCACCGCCCCAGGTTGATCACCCATAAGTCCAAAATCGGAAATAAGATTGAATTCAGGCATTTTTCGTGTAGGGGCGGGTCGTTGACCCAACCTTTCTCTCTGTCCGCGGATTCTCTTCATCATCTGCCCAACCGACCGGGTTGGTCTCGATGTAATCGTAAATAGTGTTCAGGTCTTGTTCGTCCCGGATGATATGCTCGAAATAGTTTCGTTGCCAGACCGGGGTACCACGATTCCCGAGTTTCTTATTGCATCGGTTAGCCGAAAAACTTTTGGCAAATCTTACAACTTCAGATAGCTGAATGGTGTTACGATTATCGGCTGTTTGATTGATAATAACTATCGCGTGTACGTGGTTGGGCATGACAACACAGGAACCTATCTCGACCGATGGATAATGGGAAGGCAGCGCATCAATCACATCCCGGACAATACTACCCAATTCATTCAAATACATTTTACCGGCAACGACGTCACCGAATAAACTCGTTCGGTTATTAGTACAAAACGTGACAAAATACGCCCCGGGCTGGTAATAATCGTACCCTTCGAGGCGAATCGAACGTCTATGGTGGATTTTTAATTTACTATTCGGCATTTTCGTCATCTTATGTAGGGGCGGGTCGTTGACCCGCCCCGGGCAGGTTAAAAACCTGCCCCTACGAAATCAACATTATCCGGGAGATGTTCCTTATCCATATAATTTCCTTTTCGGTGGGAATGATGTCATCGAGTAATCAAACCCCTCGAAATGGATCGAGCATCTATGGTGGATTTTTAATTTACTATTCGGCATTTTCGTCATCTTATGTAGGGGCGGGTCGTTGACCCGCCCCGGGCAGGTTAAAAACCTGCCCCTACGAAATCAACATTATCCGGGAGATGTTCCTTATCCATATAATTTCCTTTTCGGTGGAAATGACGTCACCGGATGATCAAACCCTTCGAGGCGAATCGAACGTCTATGGTGGATTTTTAATTTACTATTCGGCATTTTCGTCATCTTATGTAGGGGCGGGTCGTTGACCCGCCCCGGGCAGGTTAAAAACCTGCCCCTACGGGCACCGACGAACGATTCGAAATGGTCTTGAATTCAGGCATACATTAAATTATAAGACATTTGGGCGATTATGTAACGGCATCAAATCGGTTGGAAAAACAAAAGAGGAGACCACAAGGGCCTCCTCTTCGTATCCCATTAAATTCGACTAGGTGATGTTAGCGCCTGTTAACAATGTAGCCGCCGCATCGACCGGGATGTAATCGTAAATCCCGTCCGCTATGCCGAGCGAGGCGATTCCGACCAGCTTCCCGTCCATGGTGAACAGGCCGCCGCCGCCGCTGCCTTGGGCGATATCAGCATCGCTCTGGATGAAGTAGTTGGCCGGTATGTCGGTACGCAGCGCCGATACGATCCCGGTGTCGAACGTCGCCGGGCCGTGCAGTTCATCGCTTAAGGGGTAACTGGCCGAGATCACTATCTGTCCGTTCTGAAGGGTGCTCATCGATCCCCGGGCTGCCGCTGGAAAATCCGTTCGCGTCGAAGTCAGTTTGATCAGCGCCAGGTTGTTTACGGTATCGGTGGCGCTCAGCGTCCCGGTGAACTGTTCGCCGGTAGACAGGGTGACGGTGATTGATCTGGCACCGGTGACATTATGCAGTACGGTGAGGACGTATCCGTTGGAACTTACCAGCACGCCGGAAGCAAAACCCCTGAGGCCCGTACCGGTGGCATTGATCTTGACGACGACCGGGTTAATCGAATTCATCACCGTGCCGTATTTTGAGGCCGCGGAAGACGTCTGGGAGGTCAGCTTGTCCACCGCCGCCTGAACCGCCGCCAGGGCTGTCTGAGCCTGGGTATTGCTGCTTTGAAGGGATGCCAGGCCACTTTGCATCGAGGTATTGGCGGAGGTCAAATCCGAGATCTTTGCCTGGTCGGAATTAATTGTGCTGGCCGCCCCAAGGTTGAAAGCGGCAAAAACGCCGTTGGCAACCAGAAGTACGACGACAATAGCGATTGAAGCTGGATTTTTCATATCATTTCAACCTCTCCTTCTTCAATTACACTACTTTACCGAACTCTGGATGAGGGCTTTGACAGCGTCGATCGGTATGGCGGTGTTGATACCGGTGGCAAACCCGTATGACGGGATGCCGACAAGCTTGCCGTCAAGGGTGAACAGCCCGCCGCCGGAGTTGCCCGGGTTGATGTCGGCATCAATCTGAATGTAGTCAAGGGTGAAAGCCGGGTTATCAGTATTGCCGGAAGGGAGGTTGCGTATTGCCGAGACCACGCCGGCGTTGAAGGTGGCGGGACCGAAGGCGGCATTGGGGGCGAAGAGATCGGAGCCGAGCGGGAAGCCGCAGGTCAGGATTTCCTGGCCGATGACCACCGAGGCCGAAGAGCCAATGGTTACCGTCGGCAAGTCGGTGCGGGTGGTGTTCATCTTGAGAATGGCGGCATCGAGGTCGGCGTTGCTGTTAACCAATGTGGCCGTAAACTTCTCACCCGTTTTCAATGTAACGGTTATCGACGTCGCGCCTGCGATCACGTGCTGGTTGGTCAGGACATAACCGTCGGAGCGGATAATGGTGCCTGAACCGCTGGCGCCGCCGGTACGGTCGGTAACCTCTATATACACTACCTGGGGTTCGATCAGCTTGGCGGGCGTGACAAAATCAGTGGTCGTGGGGGTCGGAGTGGTGGTGCCGCTCAGCTTGGACACGGTCTGCTGCAGCGCTGCCAGATTGGCACTCAACGTATTGGCCGCAGTCTGCTGCTGAGCGATAGAGGATTGAAGGGAGGTGTTAGCGCTTTGAGCTGAGGTCAGGTCGGTATTGGCCGTGTTCACCTTGGAATTTGATTGAATAGCCAGCGCGCCGTTGCCTACGGTGGCAAGAGCCAGGATGACGATGAGGACGGCGACGAGAGCGTTGCTTCCCGATCCGTGCGATTTTCGCGGCATGGGTTCCATGCGTTCGGGCGCCGGTTGAGAAGGCGCGGGCTGCCGCATTGCCGCGGGATGCGTTTCCGGTGCCCTCATCTCTTCCGAAGGATTTTGTTCCGGCATGTTCGACGATTCCATTTCCATTTCCAATCTCATCCTTTCCAATATTCTTGTAAAATTACGACTTATTTACCCTCTTTTTCTATTATGACATTTTTATTTTGTCACGCAATAGTGGATAAATTATGTGCGATTCGTGGGAACTTTGAGGTCAAGCGATTTGAAAGACCTCGAAGAAATGAATTCTCAACCGTTACTGCGTCCGGTTGCTGAGGCAAAATGGTATTGCTATACTTACAAGGTTAATTTTATGACTAACGCGACGATCCCCTCCAAATACGAGACAGTCATCGGGCTGGAAGTACACGCCCAGTTGGCGACCGAGAGCAAGATGTACTGCCGCTGCGCCTCGGACTATGCCGACGCTCCGCCCAACACCCGCGTCTGCCCGGTTTGCCTTGGCCTGCCCGGCGTACTGCCGGTGATCAACAAGAAAGCCGTCGAATTCACCATGATGACGGCGCTGGCGCTTAACTGCACCATCGCGCCGCACTCAAAGTTCGACCGTAAGAATTATGCCTATCCCGACCTGATGAAGGGCTACCAGATCTCCCAGTATGACGAACCCATCGGCCGCCAGGGCTGGATCGACATCACCGTCGACGGCAAGGTCAGGCGGATCGGCATCACCCGCGTCCACCTGGAAGAGGATGTCGCCAAGCTCGTCCATCGTGACGAACCGGGCGGCCCGGGTTACTCCCTGGTGGACGTCAACCGTTCCGGCGTGCCGCTCATGGAGATCGTTTCCGAGCCGGATATGCGCACCCCGGAGGAAGCCCGCCAGTACCTGATGAAGCTCCGCACCATCCTGCGCTACCTCGGCGTGTCGGTAGCCAACATGGAAGAAGGTTCTTTCCGCTGCGACGCCAATATCTCGCTGCGGCCAACAGGCGAAACCGGTTTCAATCCCAAGGTTGAAGTCAAGAACATGAACTCATTCCGCGCCGTTTTCCGGGCGCTGGAATACGAAGAAGTCCGCCAGGCTAAAGACTACGACAATCACGTCCGGGTTCCCCAGGAGACGCGCGGTTGGCAGGACGAAAAAGGCGTCACCGTTTCCCAGCGCTCCAAGGAATTCGCCCACGACTACCGGTATTTCCCGGAGCCCGACCTGCCGCCGCTCCAGTTCGACGACAGGTGGATCGCCGAGATCAGGGCTAAACTTCCCGAACTGCCCGAAGTCCGCCAGGCCAGGTTTACGCGTGATTACGAGTTGTCCGAATATGACGCGACGCTGCTGACCGCTGCCCGGGACACCGCCGATTATTTTGAAGGCGTGCTGTCCGCCGATCTGAAAGTCAGCGCCAAAGAAGCCGCCAACTGGGTCAACGGCGAGGTTACCCGGATCATGAACGCGGTTAACGCGGGCATCGATGCTTTCGCCGCCAGGGTTCCGGCTTCGGCCCTGGCTCAGCTGATTACCATAACCTCCAAAGGCGCCATCAATACCGCCACCGCCAAGACCGTGCTCGAAGAAATGTGGCAGACAGGCAAGGCTGCCGATGCCATCATCGCCGAGAAAGGCCTGGCCCAGATCTCCGATGATTCAGCGTTGCGGGAGATGGCGGCGAAAATCATTGGCGATAATCCAGCCGCTGTCGCGGATTTCAAAGCGGGCAAGGAGCAGTCGCTGAAATTCCTCGTCGGCCAGATGATGAAACTGTCCAAAGGGCGAGCCAACCCGGCAGTGGCTTCTGATATAATATTGCAAAAGCTCAAGGAAGGTTAATTTAAGCCCGCGGGCACGGCGCGCCGTGCCCCTACAGGAAGGTTAAAACATGCTGACATTCTTACTCGTTGCCCAGATAATCGTCGCTGTCGCGCTGGGCCTGGCGGCGTTGTTGCAGGTCCGCGGCGGCGGATTAGGCGGCATTTTCGGGCAGTCCGACACTGTTTTCCGCACCAAGCGCGGCATTGAAAAGACGCTTTTCCAGATGACCATCGTCCTGGTCGTCCTCCTGGTTCTCATTTCCATCTGGGTGTTGCTGGTAATCTAACTTAAAATACTCTCGCCGCGATCCCGCGGTCGAGTATCATGAGAGGGCGGGGCCAAACTCGCCCGGGGGTGGGTCATGTCCGGCATTATCACCCTGACTACCGACTTTGGGGATTCCGGCGGCTATATCGCCGCCATGAAGGGCGTCATCCTGGGTATCGCCCCTGAGACCCAGATTGTCGATATCAGCCACCGCATCTCACCGCAGAACGTCTTCGAGGCCGCTTTTACCCTTGCAACGGTTTACCGCTTCTTTCCGGAGAACACCGTTCACCTGGTTGTAGTCGATCCCGGGGTCGGCACCGGCCGCAAGATCATTACCGTTAAAACGCCCGAGGGCATATTTGTCGGCCCTGACAACGGGGTGTTTTCGTACGTCCTCAGAGATTATGCGACCCAAATTGGCCCTTCGGAGGACGGCCGGCATCGCGCCGAACTTGCTGCGGCGGCCCAAGCGGTGGCCGTCACCAACAGCCGGCACTTCCGCCAACCGGTATCGAACACCTTCCATGGACGCGATATCATGGCTCCCGTGGCGGCGATGCTCTCGAAGGGATTTGAGTTAACCGCTTTCGGAGAACCCATGGACCGCCTTGTTATGCTCGATTTGCCGCAGGCAACCAGGCAGACCGACGGGTCGATTCTGGGTCGCATTGTCATTGTCGACAGCTTCGGCAATCTCATCACCGATGTCCGCGCCGATGACCTGCCTTTGGGTAACCGACTGCGCGTCGAATTGGGCAAATACGTTATAAGCGGGCTGAAAAAGACCTATGCCGAGGGTACCGGATTGATAGCTCTCATCGGGTCCTCAGGTTACCTGGAAATAGCTGTGCCTGGGGGAAGTGCGGCGGCTTCAACCGGCATTCAAGCGGGCGGCAAAATCAGAATTTCATCCGAATAACAGGGTTCTGGCAATTAATCGATTGCGTGTAATCGCCGAAATCAGTTCATAGCTCAGTGAACTCCCCGGCTGGAACCGGAACAGCGCCGCAAGGTTCTGCGGCTTGAATTTGGAATTTTGGTCCTTTGAATTTGTTTAGGATTTCGTGCTTGGTGCTTGGAATTTAAAAAAGAGGCGGGTGCCTAGCTAGTCCGCTTAAGCACCCGCCCCAAGATTGAACTCTTTTGAACCCTTGGTTGAAACCAGATTGGTTGGAACCAGTGGATCCTTGAGACCTATTCTATTTTCGTTACCCGGGAAAGTTCTTCGCCCTTTACTTTTCCGTCCTGGTCAGAAAACCAGATGGGTTTCAATCCTCACTTATGAAAAGCTCAAGAGCCTTCGTCCTGACTCCTCGCCATGGACATTGACTAGGATTTCCCACCTCCCAGCGAGGAGCATGTGCACGGAAAGAGCCAAATCCCGAGAACGGCTTGTCTCTCTACCATTCGCCCTCCTTTCGCTTTATTTGGGTGACCCTGTGAGTACTAGTACCGGTACTCACACCTATAACCTACTCCCAATCCGGTATAAGGTCAACGGTAAGTGTAGCTAAACAGGCGGATTTGCCGGCAATCACCATAATCGTTCACTCGTATTAACCCGTCTCCAAGCCCGTTTTTCTTCTCTTATCGCGTTATGAATACCGTGTTCATAAACCCATATATCCATCTGATTCGTATTTTGACCGGTCAAACCGGAATACCGGTTTATGTTAAAATCAGTCGATGCGGATTGATATTCTGACGCTGTTCCCGGAAATGTTTGCCGGACCGTTTTCCGAAAGCATCTTGAAACGGGCCGCCGAAAAGGGCCTTCTGGAGATCCACTTTCACCAGATCCGGGACTATACCCATGACAAACACCACGTCGTGGATGACACGCCCTACGGCGGCGGTGCCGGCATGGTTATGAAACCGGAGCCTGTGGTGGAGGCCATCGAATCCGTAAAAAGGCTGTCAGATGCGGAATCAAGGACAATTCTGCTGTCCCCCTCCGGAAAACTCTTCAGCCAGGGTATTGCTGCGGAACTTGCTCTAAAATCACGCCTCATCCTCATCGCCGGACATTACGAAGGGTTCGACGAACGGGTGAGATCATATATCGACGACGAGATCAGCATCGGGGATTACGTCCTCTCCGGGGGCGAACTGCCCGCTATGGTCATCGTGGACGCCGTGGCAAGGCTCATTCCCGGCGTCCTGGGATGCGGAGAGTCCCACGTTGAGGAATCCCACAGCCAGGGGCTCCTGGAATATCCCCACTATACCCGCCCTCCGGAATTCCGGGGGACACCCGTGCCGGCGATTCTCCTCTCAGGAAATCACGCAGAGATTGCCAAATGGCGGCGCAAAGAATCGCTGAAACGCACCTCGGAACGGAGACCGGACATGTTGGCTGGTGTCGCGTTATCAAAGGCCGACCGGAAAACGTTAGCCGAACTAAATTCGGAACCGGAGGCGACGCGTGAAACTGACAGCCAAACGGGCTAAGATCTTCGTGGCGCCTATCGGCATTGTGGTTACCTTGTCTCTGGGCATCACCTTTGGCGACGCCGTTTTTAATAACGAGTTGACCGCTTTCGGATTCCTCATTCTCGTTTTTTGGCTGGTCGCCATGTTCATCGACGGTCTGGCTCAGGATATGAACGACAGGAATATGCGAACATAGCCTGAAATCTTCTATCACCCCTCCCCGTTTTAAATATCCGGGGGCCTGCCTTCCGTTTGATATTGGATATTTGGTATTTGTTATTTGTTTGGTATTTGGAACTTGGGATTTGAGGTTTCCGGCGCCTTTAGCCGGCTGGGCTTGCCATCAACCCCCCATTTGTGATTTACTATTCAGTCTGTGACATTGAATTTATCCGCCTGGTGATGACCGGGGCGGGCAAGACAAGGAGTTCCCAGGTATGAGAATTGATGAATTGGTGCCTCCGGTGGTCAAAGCCGAGTTTCCGGAGATCAACCCCGGCGACACCGTCAAAGTGCATTACCGGATTATCGAAGGTGATAAGGAACGCATCCAGGTGTTCCAGGGCATTGTTCTGAGGAAACGCTCCGGCGCCGATGGCGGCAACTTCACAGTGCGCCGCGTATCTTACGGTGTCGGCGTCGAACGCATATTTCCTTTCACCTCGCCCCTGATTGCCAGGATCGAGATGACCCGCCGAGGCCGTGTCCGCCGCGCCAAACTCTACTACCTGCGCAACCTGTCCGGCAAGGCCGCCCGAATCAAGGAAGGCGAGCGCGGAACCGCCACCTGATTTCTCCGGTCGTTGAATTTCATCGGCGTCTCCAGATAGGAGACGCCGATTTAACAAGGGGAGTATGCTTTGCCTTACGCCGAGGTCAGCGTCAATTCCCCAGCCGCCGGGCGCGGCGCGTACAGCTACGAACTGCCGGAAAACCTCGCCGTCCGTCCCGGCCAGGCGGTCCTGGTTCCTTTCGGCCCCAGGATACTTCAGGGCATCGCCGTCGAGGTCTCGGACACCCCCAGATTCGATGCCACCCGCCAGCTCTCCGGGGTCATCGATCCGCCGTTATACCTGACCGCCGCTCAACTGGCCGCCGGCCGCTGGATAAGACGCCATTACCTGGCGCCGTTATTCCCTTCTTTGGCGCTGTGGCTGCCGCCCGGTTTTGAGCGGTCCGCCGAGTCGGTGTTTACCCGTTCGGGGCTGGACATCGGCCAAATCCCCCTTTCGGAACTCGAACGGGACTTCCTGGCTACCCTTGACACCACTATTCCCGCTGATCAGAAAACGCTCGAAAAGCGGTTCGGCAAACTCGCGGCCCAAAAAGCCGTTCGGCATCTGCTGGGTCACGGGCTGATCGAACGCCGCTACCGGCTGCAGGCGCTCAAGGTGAAGCCCCTGCTTGAAAGGGTAGTGCACCTGAAAGGCGATCCCGAGAACGCCCTGAAAAACGCGGCTAATCTGCTTAAGCGATCCCCCAAACAATCGGCGGTCCTCCGGCTGTTAGCCACCTCGCGCGGCCGCCTCCCGTTAGCCGAGATCCGGCGGGAATTTGGCGATGTCGCCGCCGTTGTTTCGGCTCTTGTGGCCAAAGACCTCGTTCACATCGCCAACGAGGAATCCCGCCGCAATCCGAGTCTTCCGGCAGCCGTCGAGCTCCCCATGCCTCATACTTTGACCCCCGCCCAAGCCGCGGCCGTTTCCGAAGTGACCGCTTCTGTCGACCGGGCCGGGGGCGAGACCTTCCTGCTTCACGGCGTGACCGGCTCCGGCAAGACGGAGGTCTACCTCCATGCCGCCAAACACACCCTGAAACAGGGCAAGCAGGTCGTGGTGCTGGTGCCGGAGATTTCCCTGACCCATCAGATCATCGAGCGCTTCACCGCCCGGTTCTCGGGCCGGGTGGCGGTTCTCCACAGCAAACTCTCGCTGGGGGAAAGGTTTGACCAGTGGCGGGGCATCGCCGAGGGCGATTACGACATCGTCATAGGTCCCAGAAGCGCCCTGTTCGCCCCGTTCGCCAATCCGGGTCTGATAGTCATCGACGAAGAACACGAATGGGCTTACAAGCAGCAGGATACGCCGCCTTTATATCACGCCCGGGAGGCCGCCCGCCGCCTGTCCCTGGAAACCGGGGCTACGCTGCTCCTGGGGTCCGCTACCCCGGACATCGAGAGTTATTTCAAGGCCCTGCGCGGCGATTACCACCTCCTGGAACTGCCGGACCGGCTCACTCCCCACCCCTCCGCCCCGCTTCCCCCGGTGACCCTGATCGACATGCGCGACGAATTGAAAAGCGGCAATCTCTCCATTTTCAGCCGCAAACTGAAAGCCGAGATAGAAGCCGCGCTCAAAAACGGCGAACAGGTCATCCTCTTTTTCAACCGGCGCGGCGGCGCCACTTTCATCCAGTGCCGCGACTGCGGCGAAGTCCTGAAATGCCGCAACTGCCGCCTGCCCTTAGGCTTTCACCCGGTGGAGAACCGGCTGGTGTGCCACCACTGCAACGCTCAGTACCGGGTGCCTGCCGTCTGTCCCGTTTGCGGCCGCAGCCGTATCAAGTTTATCGGCCTGGGCACGCAGAAACTGGAAGAAGAGACGAAGAAGGAGTTTCCGGGAGTCAAAATCCTGCGCTGGGACTCTGATGCCGCCCGAGATAAAGATACCGGATACCGGATTTTCGATGATTTCCGCGCCGGCAAGGCGGATATCCTGATCGGCACCCAGGTCGTCGCCCGCGGCCTCGACCTGCCCAGGGTGGGACTGGTGGGCGTCATCAATGCCGATACCGCGCTCAACCTCCCCGATTTCCGGGCTGGCGAGCGGACCTTCCAGCTTCTGCTTCAGGTGGCGGGACGCGCCGGGCGGGGAGAGTTTCCCGGCCGGGTCGTTGTCCAGAGCTACCAGCCCGCGCACTATGCCATCACCGCGGCGGTGGCGCATGACTATAAGGGCTTCTATCAAAAAGAACTGGAGTATCGCCGTCTGCTGGGGTATCCTCCCTTCATCGAACTGGCGGTGCTCACCGTCCAGCATCCTGCGGAGGCGGATGGCCTGCAGATTGCCCACAATCTCAAGAAGAAACTGGAATTGGAACGGGATTCCACCGGGGCCAAGGACATCGAGTTTATCGGCCCGGCGCCGGCGTTCGTTCCCCGCCGCCGGGGCAAATACCGCTGGCAGGTTATCGTGAAGGGGCGGGATATCGTTGATTTCCTGGATAAAGCCTGTCTGTCTTCCGGCGTCGGCGTAGACGTGGATCCCCTCGGTTTGGATTAACCCTTTCGGGTTTCTCCTGATTCGACGTTAATCATCGCCGGCAAGGTCGGCGCCCATGGTTTCAGGCTTAACGCTTGTCGTAGTCACCCCCTGCTTGTATAGTAGTGTACTTAATGGCGTCTTTACCTGATCTTGTGATTACAGACCCCGGCCAGCTTGAGATCATCGCGGCCGCCGTGGTCGCCGCGGGCCGCGGCGAACGGGTTTCCATCGTCGGCGGTTTTATCCGCGACACCCTGCTGGGCCGTCCGGTTAAGGACCTGGATCTGGCGGTGGAAGGTGATGCCGGCGCTTTTTCCGGGGCTCTGGCGGCAAAACTCGGCGCCACCATGTTCGTTCTACACCAGGAAGCCGGGATGTACCGGATCAACCTGGCTGCAGGCGCGTTCGATCAGATTGACGTCACCATGGTAGATGGGACACTGGCCGATGACCTGATGCGCCGGGACTTCACCGCGGACGCCATGGCGGCGCCGCTGACGATTCCGGAGCTGACCGGTAACCGGCTGGCCATTATCGATCCTGCCAACGGCCTCGCCGACACCCGGAACCTGATTCTCCGCGCCGTTTCCCCCGGCGTATTTCAAAGCGATCCCGCCCGATTGTTGCGCGGGGTGCGCCTGTCCGCCGAACTGGGCTTCGCCATCGAGCCTGAAACCGAGAAGTTGATTGCCGAGAACGCCGCCCTGTGTCAGAACGTCGCTGGCGAACGCACCCGGGAGGACCTGGTCAAACTGTTTTCGCTGCCGTCGATGGACTCGGTAGTGGACTATCTCGACCGGCTGGGGCTTTTGACCCGGATTTTCCCCGAACTCGAGCCTTCGAGGGGCGTCGACCAGCCCATCGAGCACGCCTGGGATGTCTTAGGGCATCAGTTCAAGACGGTCCAGTCCCTGGATTGGGTGCTGCGCCGGGGCCCCTGGAACTATGCCCCCGTCGAGGCGCAAAAACTGATCCCCTGGACAAAAACTGTCCAAAACTACTTTGAGTCCACCGTTAACTCAGGCGCCTGCAGGACGGCGTTGACCCGCCTGGCGGCCTTGATCCATGACATCGCCAAGCCGGAGACCAAGACCCTGGCTCCCAACGGACGGGTAAGGTTCTACGGTCACCCAGGCCGCGGCGCCGAAACGGCGGTTTCGATGCTCACCCGCCTGCGCTTCTCCCAGAAGGAGATCAAGTTTATCGCCGCCATGGTGGAACTTCACATGCGCCCCACCCAGATGGGCCCGGACTCGATCCAGCCCACCCCCAGGGCGGTCTACCGCTTCAACCGGGATGCCGGCGATGCCGCCGTCGCCACCCTCTATTTAAGCCTGGCCGACCACCTGGCGGCGCGGGGACCGACCCTTCAGCTTGATAACTTCGCCGAACATGTTAAAATAGTGACTTATGTTTTGTCCGAGCGCGACCGTCAGCAGGCGGAAGCCCCTGACCGGCTGATCGACGGCAACGATCTGCAGTCGCGGTTCGGCCTGAAGCCGGGACCGGAACTCGGCCGGATCCTGGAAGAGCTCGCCGAAGCCCGGGCGACCGGCGAAATCAGCACCCACGAAGAGGGTCTCGAGCTGGCCGAACGGTTGATCAATACAGCCAAATGAGGAACCTGAGGGTAAAATCCCGCTGCTCAAAAAAACTATAAATTAAACATAATTCGAACGACCATCATGGAAATGAAAGAATGAAAAAACACCTTCCCGGATTCGTAGTGATTCTCATCCTGTTTGTGCTCTCAGCCCTGATCGTCCTGCCGACCGGCAAGGGCGTCCTCTTCGGCAAGCCGATCCAGCTCGGCCTCGACCTCCAGGGCGGCTTGCATATCGTCTACCAGGCAGACCTTTCAGGGGTGGCCGACAGTGAAAAAGGCAATGTTCTCTCCGGCGTCGTCTCGGTCATTTCCAACCGGGTCAATCCCCTTGGCGTCAGCGAACCCAACATCGCCCAGCAGGGTGACGACCGTATTGTCGTCGATCTGCCGGGCACCGCCCTTTCCGACGAGCAGAAGCAGCGCATCGGCTCCACCGCGCTGCTGGTTTTCGGCGAACTGGTCACCGGTGACGAGCCCTACACCTGGGAAAACGCCCTGGGCAAATGGAAACCGGCCACCGACACCGGAACCCCGGACGGCAAGGTGCTGGATTCCAGCTACTTCAAGGACAATACCTTTCTGACCACCAACAGCCAGACCGGCCAGGTATTACTGAATTTCGAATGGACCGATGAAGGCGCCAAGATCAGCGAGGCGGTGACCACGCGGATGCTGGGGAAGCGCCTCGGCATCTTCGAGGGCGACACCACCCTGCTTGGCGACGACGGCCAGCCGGTGGCTCCCACGGTGAACGCGGTCATCACCGACAGGGGCGTCATCGAGGGGCTTTCGATCAGCGAAGCCCAGCTTCTTTCGAAGCAGCTCAATGCCGGCCGCCTGCCGGTGCCGCTGACCATCATCTATCAAAACACCGTCTCGCCGGTCCTCGGCTCCGACTTTGTCCACCTGTCGTTCCTGGCCGGCATCGTCGGCGTGCTGCTGGTTATGGCCTTCATGATCCTCTTCTACCGCTTCCCCGGTTTCCTGGCCAGCCTGGGGCTGCTGTTTTACGTCGCTCTTATCCTGGCCGTCTATAAGCTGTTACCGGTCACCCTGTCGCTGCCGGGCATCGGCGGTTTCATCCTTTCGATAGGCATGGCGGTCGACGCCAACGTCCTCATCTTTGAAAGGATGAAGGACGAACTCCGAGCCAAACGCACCCTGGGCGCG
The DNA here is from genome assembly GCF_001953175.1 of Dehalogenimonas formicexedens. Classification (NCBI taxonomy): domain Bacteria; kingdom Bacillati; phylum Chloroflexota; class Dehalococcoidia; order Dehalococcoidales; family Dehalococcoidaceae; genus Dehalogenimonas; species Dehalogenimonas formicexedens. Next base: position 1,975,366 of record NZ_CP018258.1, read on the forward strand.
GCCATCGAGGCCGGGTTCTCCCGGGCCTGGAGCGCCATCTGGGACTCCAATATCACCACCCTGATCGTCTGCGGCATCCTGGTCTGGGTCGGCGCCACCGTCACCGGCGGCGAGAAGGTCCAGGGCTTCGCCCTGACGCTGGGCATCGGCGTCATCGCCAGCATGTTCACCGCCATTTTCGTCACCCGCACCTTCCTGAGGATGACTATCGGGACGAATCTCACCAAAAACCTGGCCCTGTTTACCACTGAATCGGGAGACCGCAATGCCTAACTTCATCGGCAAAAGAAATATTTTTCTGATCATCTCCGGGCTGCTGGTTATCGGCTCGATACTCAGCCTGACGATTTTCGGCCTCAAATCAGGCATCGATTTTTCCGCCGGTTCGTCGCTCACCGTCAAGTTCGACATTGCCCCCGCCCTGGCTGACCTGAACGCTAAAATGCGCGATCTGGGCCACCCCGAAGCCGTCATCCAGGAAACCGGCAGCGGTGATTTCATCATCCATCTCAGCGTTGTCACCGATGCTCAGAAGAACAGCCTGGAGACCGGCCTTGAGACCTCCTTCGGCGCGCTCACTGAAGAGGGCTTCGAGTCAATCGATCCGACCATCGCCGGCGATACCCGGAAAATCGCCGCCGGGGCCATCGCCCTGGCCGCCGTCGGCATTCTGCTGTACCTGACCTATGCCTTCAGGCGGATGCCCAAGCCGCTTCATTATGGCACCGGCGCCGTCATCGCCCTGATTCACGATGTCATCGTCGTCCTGGGTATCTTCGCCATCCTGGCCAGCGTCTTCCATTGGGAGATAGACCTGGTATTCGTCATTGGCATCCTGGCCGTGCTCGGCTACACCGTGAACAACACCGTGGTCATCTATGACCGCATCCGGGAAAACGTGCTGCGCGGCGTGGCTCCGACCTTCGAAGCCACCGTCAACCGCAGCGTCGTCGAGACCGTGGTCAGGTCGATGAATACCTCCTTTACCACCATCATCGCAGTGCTGGCGCTGATGCTCTTCGTCGGCGCCACCGTGGAGAACCTGGCTATCGTCATGTTCATCGGCATCCTGGTCGGCACCTACGACTCCCTGTTTGTGGCCCCGGCGATCCTGGTGATCTGGGACAATTTCGACAAAAGACGCCTTGCGCCCAGGGTTTCCCGGGCAGGAACCTAGCTCATGAGCGGTGCCAGCCGCGTCGCCGCCATCTCCGTCGGCTCCAACTCGCTGCTGATCGCCCTTAAGCTGGTAGTGGGGCTGGTCACCGGCTCGGTCAGCATCCTGGCCGAGGCCATCCATTCCTCGATCGACCTTCTGGCGGCGGTCATCGCCTTTTTCGGCCTGCGCGCCGCCGGCAAGCCCGCCGACCGGGAGCACCCTTTCGGCCACGGCAAATGGGAGAACGTCTCCGGCAGCGTCGAAGCCGTCCTCATCTTTGTCGCCGCTATCTGGATCATCTACGAGGCGGTCAAGAAGATCATGCACGGCGTCGAGGTCGAACTCCTCGGCTGGGGCATCGCGGTCATGGCGGTGTCCGTGATTGTAAATACCCTGGTCAGCCGCAACCTGTTCAAGCAGGCGAAGATCCATGATTCGATAGCCCTCGAGGCGGACGGCCAGCACCTGCGGACGGACGTCATCACCTCGCTTGGCGTCCTGGTGGGCCTGGCGCTGGTCCAGTTCACCGGCCTCAAGATCCTCGACCCGATCATCGCCATAGGGGTTGCTTTGATCATCGTCAAGGCCGCCTGGGACATTCTCAGGAAGTCTTTCGGCGGCATTATCGATACCGGGCTGCCACCGGAGGAAGAGAAGATCATCATCGATACCCTGGCGGAACATAAAAGCCAGTTAGTCGATTTCCATGAGATCCGCACCCGAAAATCCGGCGCCGAGAGGTTTGCCGACCTGCACCTGGTCATGCCGGGGACGCTTTCGGTCGATGAGGCGCACAAGATGTGCGACCATTTGGAAGCCGACCTGAAACGCCGCCTTCCCCGATTGGAAATAACCCTCCATGTCGAACCCTGCGACGATTCTTGCAAGTCCTGCGAAATGTCCTGCGATTCACGGCGGAGCGGATAGGGCAGTCCACAGTTCACAGTTAACAGTCGACAGTTGGCTTCTTGTCGAATATTTGGTGGTAAACAAGCCTCGCTGTCTCAAATCCCCTCTCCCCAACGGGGAGGGTGTATGGAGGGGGGTTCATTGCCAGAACTCCACCCGTTTGTCCCCTCTCCCTCACGGGGAGAGGGTAGGGAGAGGGGGTTCATTACTCAACAAAGCCCAGGCATTGTCTTATCACTAGTATAACTCCCTCTGGATTTTGAAGTACCTCGCTGTTCCAGAACCTGATTACCTGATAACCCATCGCTTCGAGAACTTTCGCCCTCTGAGCGTCGTTGATTCGGTTGTTTGCCTCGTCGTGTTGGCCGCCATCAAGTTCTATTATGAGGAGCTTAGCCGGACAGACAAAATCCACGATGTAATCCCCGATAGGATGTTGCCGCCTGAACTTAAGGCTACCCAGTTGTTTTGCGTTCAGGTGATTCCAGAGCAATCTCTCCGCCGGCGTTTGTTCCCGCCGAAGATTTCGGGCAAGTTCTGTGTTAGTTCGTTTCATGGAGATGTTCCCCCTCTCCCTAACCCTCGCCCCGTGGGGGCGAGGGGATTGATGTGGCGGCTATCAGATTTTATGGATCGTTTTGAGTTCCCTGATCAGTCCGGCTATATCCGGTGGCCCAAAGTTGTAATTTAACGGTTCCGTCTCGATCCCCACCGCCGGGGCCTCCTCCACCAACACCCTGAAAGTCGCCCCGATCGATCTGGCAAGAGCCTCCAGATTGTACCCGCCCTCGAGGCAGAAAACGGCTTTGCCGCCGCAGCACTCCTCCGACAGCGCCGCGATCCTCGCCACAATCGCCGCGTAGCCGGTTTCGGTCAGTTTCATCCCCCCAAGCGGGTCGTCCCGGTGGGCATCATAGCCGGCGGAAACCAGGATCAACTCAGGCTTGAAACGCCTGACGGCCGGCATCACGATCTCATCGTAGACTAAGGCGTACTGCGCGTCGCCGCAACCCGCCGGCAACGGGATGTTGACCTTGGTACCCCTCCCGCCACCCATCCCTGTATCATCGACGCCGCCGCTGCCGGGGTAGTGGGGCGACTGGTGGACGGACACATACATAGTTTCCGGATCATCGTCGAAGATCCCCTGGGTGCCGTTGCCGTGGTGGACGTCAAAATCCAGGATGGCCGCCCGCCGGACGCCGAATTTTACCCTGGCGTACCGGGCGGCGACGGCGATATTGTTGTAGACGCAGAAGCCGGAACCCCGGCCGGGGAAAGCGTGATGGCCGGGCGGCCGGACCAGGGCAAAGCATTTCCCTGTTGTTCCGCTCATCACCGCCTCTACAGCCGCCACAGCGCCTCCGGCGGCATATTCCGATGCTTCGCAAGACCCCGGTGAAAGGACGGTATCCGCGTCCAGGCTGCCGCCGCCTGAGGCGCATATCGAATTGATTTTCTCCTGATACGCCGGGGTATGGACGAGGGAAATTTCCTCGGCGGTTGCGCGACGGGCTTCGACTTTGACCAGCCTTTCAAGGAGGCCGGACGATTTCAGGTAAGCCATCACCGATGCCAACCGCGCCGCGGCTTCCGGATGCCCGGCGCCGGGATCATGGAGGAGGTATGAGGGGTGGAAGACGTAGCCGGTTTTCATAGTGCCAGCTTTCAGCTATCAGCTATCAGCGTTCAGTCTAATTCTCTGCTGTAAAACAAATGAAACAATTCTTGCTCTCGTTGCGCTGTTTCGCGCCGGGGTGTTGTGCGTTGCGCCGGTGAGGGTGAAAACGAATGAAACGAATCGGACCCCGATAAGGAGTTGGGGGGTTGTCTGAAAAAAACGAGCAAATTGTTTTGGCGACATTTCCAAAAATGTTTTTTGCAAAACGAATGCTGTATTTTTACGTTCAGTCCAAACGTGGGATTCGTTTTCAAAACCGATTGGTTTTAAGGTTTTCGTTTTCTTTTCAACAGAGTGTTGAATCGTCATGAGGATATGTCCCCGATTTCCCAAAGACCTTTCATAGAATGTATGTACTGGCATACATAGTACCTATGTTCTTATTCGATGTCAAGCGTCTCATGACGTTTTTGGTGGAATATTTTTGTCAGCAGTTTTCAGTTTACGGTATTCAGTAATAGGCGGCCGGGGAGACTCTATCGGCAGAAAGGAAGGGTAATATCGAAGGGCGAGATGGAGATTCTTCACTACGTTCAGAATGACAATCGGGGGGACGGCGTGCTGCTTTCAAACTGAGCAGTATTCAGAAAAACGGAACTGGTTGATCTTGGACACTCCCAATCAGATTGCCACGGACTGCCAACCGGCAGCCCTCGCAAAGACACAGGGGGTAGATTGCCGCGTTGGGCTGTGCCTTCTCCAAAGCAAGCCCCTAGTCCCCGACGATCTCGTTGAGGCCTTCAACAAGTTGCGATATCTGCTCGGGAGGGAGGACGCCGATGGTTTCTCCGATACGTTCGTTCGAAAGGGCGCGCACCTGGCCGATCTTGACCCATGACTGTTTGGGCAGCCCGCAGCCTCCGATTTCCAGGGTTAGCGGGAAGCCCGCCCGCTGCGGTTGGCTGGTAACCGCCAAAGCAATGACGGTTCCCGATCTTTCGTTGAAAACGTCCTGGCTGATTATTACAACCGGCCTCAAACCACCCTGTTCATGTCCCTTAACGGGATTGAGATCCGCCCAGCGGACCTCGCCTCTCAGTATTCGGGCCACGTTATAGCGTCCTCAGCCAGACCTTCTTCGGCCATGGACCTCTCCGCTGGGATATCGAGTTTAGCGCATTCTATCGCGAGCCTGCTCCTCTGAAGCCGGTCAAGTTTCTCCTCGACGGCTTGCTGGATCGCCCTGCTTCGATTATTGAAAACGCGGTTTTTAACCATACGATCCAGACGTTCAAGAGTCTTGGTGTCGATAGTAACAGCAACTTTGGTCTTTTCCATATTCATTCTCCGGTATTACTATATGTCATACCTCCGAGAGCGTCAAGTTGTATGTCAGGGTTTTCTATCATGATTAACAGAGAGAAGGATTCTGAAATAGGTCAAACAATTCACGTGAGATTGCCACGTCACTTCGTTCCTCGCAAAGACATAGGGGGCAGATTGCCCCGTCGGGCTGTGCCCTCCTCGCAAAGACAGAAGTGAATAAGGGAAAGGAACAATAGAAGAGGGGCCCCCTTGCGGGAGCCCCTCTTTTTATCCAACCGATTGTCTAACGTTTAAGGTTAGGCGACGCGGCGGGTGCGGACGATGAGGACGATAACCACGATAACCAGGAGAGCGCCGATACCGATGATCGCCCAGATGTAGGCCGGAGTGGTCTCAGCCGGGGAGGTCAGGGTAACTGTGGTGTTGGTGATGGTGGTCGTGCCGGGAGGAGTGGTCGGCTGGGTCACCGGAGCGGCCATCGTCGTGAAGACGCTGACGACCGGATCAGACGAACCAGTGGGGGTGATGGCAACAACACGCCAGTAGTAGGTGGTGCTGTAGGCCAAAGCCGGAGTAGTCCAGGCGAAGGCCGGGACGGTGGTGGTCTGCTTGGTGCCAACCAGGGTAGCGAAGGTGCTGGAGGTTGAAACCTCAACAGTGTAGCTGGTAGCGCCGGTGACAGCGCCCCAACCGAAGCCGGGGGTGAGGGCGATGCCGGTAGCACCCATGGCGGGAGCTAGGTCCACTGGATTGGTAACAACATTGGGTTGAGTCGAGAAGGTTTTCGAACCAACCAGAGAGGTGAACGGGGTCTTGGCGAAGACACTTACGGTGTAGGTAGTGTCAGAGGTCAAGCCACTTACGGTAACAGTGAGAGCGGTCTTGTCAACTGTCACGGTACCGACGGTGGTGGCGGTGAAGTAGTCTTTCTGTGCGGCGGTACCGGCCTTGACGAAGGCGGCGTAATCGGTAGCGCCAGCGACAGCGCCGAAGGTCACATTAGCGGTGGTGGTGGTAAAGGAAGTGACCGCAACGTTCGGGACGGCGACAGCGATGGTGTCTTTGAAGGTGTACAGCTTGGTAGCGGTAACAGCCCACAGCGTGTTGCCGCCGGCGGCGGGTACGATGAAGAGTCCAGAGGCAGCGGTGACGCCAGTGGCAGCGGCGATATCTTCGCTGGCGCTGTTGTCAGTCAACAAGCGGACGAGAGCGCCGTTAGCGCCCAGGGCGTATATAACGGGGCTGGCGGCTACGCCAGAAACGATACCAACGCCATTGGTGACTGCGGTACCGGTGTTCAAGTCGGTGGTACCCCAGGCAACTGTAGCAGCAGCGGTATCCAACTTGTAGATGTTACCAGTGCCAGTGGCATTGGTGACGGCATAGAGAACAGTGTTGGAACCATTCTGGAAGGTGACACCGCTGATGTTGGCCAGGGTCAAACCGGTGGAAAGAGCGGCCTTCCAGGTGGCGCCGAGATCGGCAGAGGTGAAGACGTTGCCGGCGGCGGTGACAGCTGCGAGAGCGGTGCTGTCAGAAGAGCGGACCAGGAAAGCGGCGTTCTGGGTGCTGACTTGGTTCCAAACGAAACCATTATTAGTGGTTCTCTGGATACCGGCGGTGGAGGTAGCGGCTACAAAGGTGGCATTGTCCAACACCACGTAGGTGGTGATGGTACCAGGGGAGAATGACTGGGCGGTGAAGGTGATACCCTGGTCGTTGGAAGCCATGATAACGTTAGTAGCAGAGACGTAGTAGACACCCTTGTCGGTGGCATAGTTGGGGGAAACGCGGAGCATGGAATACATGCCAGCGGCCACATTGCCCTGGATGCGATTCCATTTGCCGCCGACGTTCCGCCAGAGGCTATGGTTACCGGAAGTGGTTACGGGATTCATGTCCATGGCGAAAGCGACACCGGAAGCACCAACGGTCATGCTGGCGTTGGTGTCAACGGTTTCGAGAGCAGTGGCTGCACCAGTCCAGCTAGCATTGCCAGCTGCGGTGGCTGTAACTGTCGCCACATCTCCAACACCACCGAAGGTGATGGTCAAACCGGCGACTGAAGAAGTACCGCTTGTATTCGTAGTGATAACAGCGGCGACCGCACCAGTCAAGGTTACCGTACCAGCAGCAGTAGCTGTTAAGGTGAAGGCATCGCCGGCGCCAGGAGTAACTACGGCGGCAGAGGTAACCATGTAGTAGTCGCCATTCGCGGCGAAGGCAGTGCTATCAATCTCATTGATGGAAGAGTTGATGAAACTGATCTGGCTGAAGGTAGCGCCCTTATCGGTGGAAACGCTGAAAGCAGTTTCATCACCGGCAGCGCCAGCGGCCTTCAAGGCGAAAATGGTGCCGGAAGTGGCGTAGTCGTTAGCAAGGGCAACGTAGGCGGTGCGGGCACCACCGGTCAGGTTAGCCCCAGCAGCGTTGAAGGAGAAGCCTGCGTTGAACGTGGTGTAGACTTCACCGGCGGTAGTGCCGAAGACGATGGTAACGGCTCCACCGAAGACGCCGGAACCGGTGACATCAATGGTGGCAACAGGCAGGTTGGCGCCCAGGTGGAAACCGGTGCCACCCAGGGTGGTGCGGAAAATGCCACCGGTTGCGCCATCAGTACCAACCCACAGGACGGGGTTGCTGGTGATATTGAAATCGGCAGAGAAGCCGATTTCACCAACCGTAGTACCAGCGCCGGAGGCGATTGTGGCCGGAGTCGGAGCGAATGCACCGCCGGTGCTGACGTAGAGCGAGGCGTTAGTGCCAGTAGATGTTAGAGCGTAGATACCAGCGGCAGTGTTGAAGGTGGGAGACAGTTTGACGTCAAGAACGTTGGCAACCAAGCCGCCAAAGAGGACGAACTGGTTGTTCAGGGAGACACCTTCGTCAAACAGGTACACGCCGCCATCCGTACCGGCAAATACCTTATAGCTGCCGCCCAGGAGGCCAACAGCGAGGGATTTGACGCTTGTGACACCTGCCACGGCAATCGTGCCGACGGGCAGGGCAGCAAAGGTGGCGCCGCCATCGGTGGATTTCCACACGCTCAAGCCAGTAGCGATGTAAAGAACATTCGCTTCGCTGGGTGAGGTGGCGATGGCTGTGATGGCAGCAGCCCCGGCGGTGGTGCCGGGAGTCTTGACAGACGTCCAGGTGCGGCCACCATCGGTGGATTTGGCAAGGCTGTTGGTGTTAGCCGTGGCGGTGTTGGTCCAGGCGTAAAGGGTACCATCAATGGCTTTGGTCAGAAGACCGGAACCAGTGAGGCTAGTTGTCGTGGGCATTGTGACTGCGGTCCAGGCGTTGTCCGCAGCGCTGACGGGCAGAGCGGACACCACCAGCATGCTGGCGGCGATCGCTGCGGTCATAACGATACCGAAGATTTTATTTAAGTGTTTCATCGACCTTTGAGTTTACCTTTCAATTTTATTATGGTTATTGTCTATCGGTTATTTTTGGTTATTTCCCTTAGACTTATGGGGTAGCAATTGTGTCATGTTCCGCCTTACGGCTCATTTTCGAATCCCATCACTTCCTTTCTATATTAATTTACGACTAATCACAAAACATCGCAGTACAGGTGGTTCTCCCTGCACTTCTTACTATGATAACACCAGTGTCAATCCCTACCACTCCTCCCGGGTCCAAATTCCAAATACCAATTTCCAAATACCAAACAGGTTCAAACTACCAAATTCCAAACGTAAGACGAAGAGCGCGAGGGGCATGCCGGTTTCAAAAATAATAACGGACGGGGAAAGGGGACGTTAGGAGAAAGTTATACATTATTTTTTTATGTCGAGTAGTTTTGGGCGTCAGCTGTCAGCAATCAGCTATCAGCCGTCAGCTTTAACCGGTAGGCCGGGATGCTTCGGCAAAATCAAGTAAACAAACCGCCTTTTTAGCCCGTTCATGGATTCGACAGGCTCACCACGAACGGACGGTGCTTAACAAGGATCATTTCACCCTTCGACAAGCTTCCCGATTAGCATCGGGACAAGCTAGGGCGCACGGATTAGTGAAAGCCACGCCGGGCTTCACCCTCCTCGCAAAGACACAATAAAAAAAGGAAGGGCGCCGCAGCGCCCTTCCGGATTTCATTATAAGGGAGGGCATCCGCTCGCCCTCACCACATTCGCTTCCGCTCAGTGCAGGCTCTACCCTCTCCCGCCGTCAGCGGGAGAGGAGATAGTTTTTAGTCTTTGCCCCGCTGCAGGTTGTCCAGGAACTCGGTGTTGTTGCGGCTCTTCTTGAGCTTGTCCAGGACGCGCTCGGTGACCTCGGCGAAGTGGGTGGCGTCGTCGGCGATGAGGGCGACCATGCGCCGGAGCAATTGGACCTGCCTGAAAGTTTGATCCGACATAAGCAGTTCCTCGCGGCGGGTGCCGGAGCGCGGGATGTCGAAGGCGGGGAAGATCCTGCGTTCAGCCAGTCTGCGGTCGAGGTGCAGTTCCATGTTGCCGGTGCCCTTGAACTCTTCGTAGATCAGGTCGTCCATGCGGGAGCCGGTGTCGACCAGGCAGGTGGCGATGATGGTCAAGCTGCCGCCTTCCGCGGTATTGCGGGCGGCGCCGAAGAACTTCTTGGCCGGGTGCAGGGCGACGGGGTCGAGGCCGCCGGACAGGGTGCGGCCGGATGGCGGCATGGCCAGGTTGTAGGCGCGGGTCAAGCGGGTGATGCCGTCGAGCAGGATCAGGACGTCCTTGCCGGATTCCACCATGCGCTTGGCGCGCTCGAGGGCCAGCTCGGCGACGCGGGTCTGGTTCTCCACGGCTTCATCGAAGGTGGCGGCCATGACCTCGCCCTTGACCGAGCGGCGCATGTCGGTGACTTCTTCCGGGCGCTCGCCGATAAGGACGACCATCAGGTGAATGTCGTTGTAATTGCCGGTGGCGGCGTTGGCGATATTCTTGAGAAGCATCGTCTTGCCGGCCTTGGGCGGCGATACGACCATGCCGCGCTGGCCCCGGCCGATGGGGGCGATGAGGTTGATGAGGCGGGTCGAAAGCTGTCCCATTTCGGTCTCGAGGTTGATCATCTTGTCCGGGAACGTGGGAGTGAGAGCGCCGAAATGAGGCCGCTGCTTGGCGACGTCCGGGTTAAGGTCATTGATGGCTTCGACTCTAAGCAGCGAATAGTATTTCTCGCCCGGCTTGGCGTGGCGCGACTGGCCGATGATCATGTCGCCGGTCCTCAGTCCGAAGCGGCGGATCTGGGACTGGGAGATATAGATATCGGAGTTCGACGGCAGCAGCGACGCCTGGCGCAGGAAGCCGTAGCCGTCCGGCATGATCTCCAGGATGCCGGAGCAGAAGATGTTGCCCTGCTGCTCGGTGAACGCCTGGAGCAGCCGCAGCACGATCTCCTGCTTCTTGGCGCCGGTGACACCGACCAGCTTCATCCGCTTGGCCAGTTCGAGCAGGTCTTCCCTGCTCATCGTCTCCAGGACGGACAAGGCCAGCGGCGGCGGCGGCGGCGGCGGGGCGGGGGGTTCGGGGGTTCGCTGAACCTCGACGGGTTCAATACTGTTGACGGGATCGATTTCGGTCATGGGATTCTCCTTGGGTCACGAATATCTAATGTCTAATTTCTAAATCCAAAATAATGTCTAAATCCAAATCTCTAATTTCAAAATCGGAAAAAGTTGTATCAAGTCGTTTTATCTACAATAGCTCCAAATATCTTGGTGATCTCGGTTGCCTCTTTGAAAAGCAATTCCCTCTGTTTAACCTGTTCGTCACCTTTTGCCTCAATAAGCTGCAACCAGTATCGCGTTTCTTTAGCCTCTTTGCGGCAGATTTTTACTCTTAATGTAAAATCTTTTTTGCTTATCGCCTCGTTGGCTTCAATATAGTTGGCACCTATTGAGCCTGATGATCTGACTAGTTGTTTAATTATTTCGACATTGGCCAAACTTTGCGGAACCGTTCCGACAAACGTAACGACCCGTTTTGCGAAATTCAACGTCCGCTCTTCAAGGTCATGTTTCGGTTTTACGGTTTCCAATTCATTCAACCAAAGTTTTTGATATTTGGTATTGGATATTGTTTAGACATTAGAAATTAGATATTAGAGATTGGTGGCTCCCGACTTTTTCCAATCATCGAGGAAACGTTGGATGCCGATATCAGTGAGGGGATGTTTCAGCATTTGCTCAAGCACTTTGTAAGGAATAGTGGCGATATGGGCGCCGGCCTTGGCGGCGTCAATGGTGTGGAGGGGGTGGCGGATGGAAGCGGCGATGACCTCGGTCTTGAAATCGTAGTTCCGGTAGATGGCCAGGATGTCCCGGATAAGCTGCATCCCGTCGTGGCCGATGTCGTCGAGGCGGCCCAGGAACGGGCTGATAAAGGCAACGCCGGCGAGAGCCCCCAGAATAGCCTGGTTGGCCGAAAAACACAGCGTCATATTAACCCGGACGCCGTCCTTGGCAAGTTCGCGCGTCGCCTGGAGTCCCTCGGCGTTCATCGGCAGCTTGACGACGACGTTTTCCGGCGCCCAGGAATAAAACCGCTTGCCGTCGGCGACCATGTCGGCCACTGCCTCGGAAACGACCTCGACAGAGATCGGCGCCGCCACCGGCAGGAGGTTGGCAATCTCCTTAACGACGGCTTTATAGTCCTTGTGCCCTTCCTTTGCCACCAGGGACGGGTTGGTGGTCACGCCGTGGATGACGCCCATCGCGGCGCCCTTTTTGATTTCGGAGATGTTGGCGGTATCGAGGAATATTTTCATGAGGCTCCTGTTTTGAACCAAAATCCTAATATCTAATGTCTAAGCACAAAACAATTTCAAATGACCAAAGCACCAATGGCAAAACACGTTTTAAATTTCGATATTTGATATTTGGTCATTGTTTAGGATTTAGATATTAGACATTAGATATTTCAGTCAACGGCAAAGCAGGCTGGTCACCCTCGCGGATGACGTTTTTGGCCGCGCCGATGAAATCGCGGAAGAGGGGCTGGGGTTTGCCAGGCCGCGAGGTGAACTCAGGATGGAACTGCGAGGCGATCATCCACGGATGGCCCTTCAGCTCACAGATCTCAACGAGCTTCCGGTCCGGCGACAGGCCGGAAAAAACCATGCCCGCCGCTTCATAGCGTTCCAGGTACTGGTTGTTGAACTCGAAGCGGTGACGGTGGCGTTCGTAAATAAGGTCGCGCCCGTAGGCGGATGCCGCCTGGGTGCCGCCAACCAGTTGACACGGCCAATTGCCCAGCCTCATCGTGCCGCCCTTGCCGCAGACCGCCTTCTGCTCCGGCATGATGTCTATCACCGGGTGGGCGGTGCCGGCGTCGAACTCGGTGGAATTGGCGCGGGAATGCGACAGCACGTTGCGCCCGAACTCGATGACCATGATCTGCAGGCCCAGGCACAGGCCGAAGTAAGGCACCTTATGGACGCGGGCGTACTGGGCGGCCTTGATCATGCCCTCGATGCCCCGGTCGCCGAAACCGCCGGGAACGATGATGCCCTGGGCGTGCTCCAGCAGTTTCTCGCCGCCGGGTTTTTCCAGGTCTTCAGACTGGATCCAGTCTATCTGCACCTTGCGGCCGTGGAACATACCGGCGTGGGAAAGAGCCTCTCGGACGGAGTAATAGGCGTCTTTCAATTCGACATATTTGCCGACCAGCGCGATGCGGACGGTACCGCAGGCGCCCTTGACGCAGGATACCATTTCGCGCCAGGCGTCGAGTTCGGGGGCATGGGACTTCAGGTCCAGCTTGCGGACGAGGAAGTCGCCCAGGCCTTCCGATTCAAGCATCAGGGGCACTTCGTAAATAGAATCGACGGTCTGGGCAAAAATGACGGCTTCCCGGTCGACGTCGCAGAAAAGGGATATCTTGTCGCGTATCGATTCAGGGATGGGAACATCGGAACGGCAGACGACGACATCCGGCTGGATACCGATACGGCGGAGTTCGTTGACGCTGTGCTGGGTGGGCTTGGTCTTGAGTTCCTGGGTGGGCCCTATATAAGGAAGGAGAGTGACATGAACGTAGAGGACATTGTCGCGGCCGACATCCTTGCGCATCTGGCGGATGGCTTCCAAAAACGGCTGGCCTTCGATGTCGCCGACCGTGCCGCCGACTTCGATCAGGATGACGTCGGCTTTGGATTTGACCGCCAGCTTCTTGAACCGGTCTTTGATCTCGCCCGTCAGGTGCGGCACCACCTGGATGGTGCCGCCCAGGAAATCGCCGCGGCGTTCCCTAGCGATGACCGCGGAATACACCTGGCCGGATGTGGTGTTGGATTCGGCGGTGAGATCGATGTCGATAAAGCGTTCGTAGTTGCCCAGGTCGAGGTCGGTCTCGGCGCCGTCGCCGGTGACGAAGACCTCGCCGTGCTGGTAGGGAGACATGGTGCCGGGATCGACATTGAGATAAGGATCGAGCTTGAGGACCGAGACGCTGACTCCCCGGCTTTTCAGCACGGTGCCGATGCTGGCGACGGTGATGCCTTTGCCCACTGAGCTGACCACGCCGCCGGTGACGAAGATGTATTTAGTCATCCAAAAGCAATACCTGAATTTTCAAATGGAAAGTCATTGCGATGTTCATGTGGAAATTTTTGCGGGGCGGACTTTCACAAGCCCGACAGCTATTATAGGTACGCCCCCGAACGTTGTCAACTGCCCAAACAGGAAAATAACCCGAAATACGTACCCCCAAAACCAATTTTTAAGTAGTTTTGCTGATGACGGTTCACCTTTTCGAGGCTAACATTATTGGGGATTAAAGAAAGGTTCCAAGCCGATGCGTTCACTTCACCCGAACCACAAACTTGTAATCCTCACGGCGATAGTTTTTGCTTCCCTTTTATTGATCCCGGCATGCTCCGGGCAAGGCGCGAAAACAAACACCAGCACGACTTCAAACGGCATCATCACCGATCCGCCCACCATTCCCTCAACCGGCGTACCTCAACTGAACGTTCCGGCTGCGTTGATCAGCCAGAAAACCACCCTCCAGAATACCCAGTACGTTGTTTTCGCCTGGAACGACCTCGGCATGCACTGCCTGAACCCGTCCTACGATTCGGCGGTTGTCTTGCCGCCTTATAACACCATCTGGGCACAGGTGGTCAAGCGGGGTAACCCGCCGCAGGTGGTTACCCAGGGTTTTAGCGTTGAGTACCGCATCGTGGGCAATACCTACTCATATGGCAAGAGCGTTTTCGGTCAATTCTGGGACAATGTGCTCAAGCTTTTCGGCGTGACTGTCGAAAAGAACAAAGGCTTGAATCTCGTCGATCCGTCGATCAGCAACGGCCTGTCCGGTTCAATGGTCAACAAGACCGACCACTTCGAGGTCGACGGCATCCCCCTGACCCCCATCCTGGACAACGGCACCTGGACGCCCTATCAGATAGCCGAGATAACGGTAAAGAACTCCGGCGGTTCCATTGTTGCTCAAACTTACACCACGGCGCCGACATCGGAAGAGATGAACTGCGCCAAGTGCCATGGCACCACGAATACCTTCGCCAACATCCTGGCTACCCATGACAAAAATGAAGGCACTTCCCTGGTCAGCCAGAAACCCGTGCTGTGCGCCAGTTGCCACGGTTCTCCGGTGCTGGGGCTAACCCAACCCGGGTCTGCCGGGACCTTCCTGTCCCAGGCGATGCACACCAAGCATTCAACGGTGAATCCCCAGCCGAATTGCTACGACTGCCATCCGGGCGCCAACACCAATTGCAGCCGCAGTATAGCCCACACCGCCGCCGACGGGAACTGCACCAGCTGCCACGGGACGCTGGCTAATGTTGGAAGCTCTATCACCGCCGGCCGGGTGCCCTGGTTCACCGAGCCGAAATGTGTCCAGTGCCATTCGGGTGTGGCGGAAGTCGACACCGGTTCGATTCTCTACCGCAATGACACAGGCCACGGGGGTATGTACTGCACCGCCTGCCACTCCAGCCCGCACGCCATGGTGCCGACGGAGGTCCTATCCGACAATTTCCAGGCGTTGCAATACCAGGGCAAGGCGTTGCCTATCGGGGCCTGTGAGACCTGCCATCCCACCTCAAAGGGAGGCGGTAACAACGGGAGCCTGGGTGAGTACATGGAAGCCCACGGCGGCACCACCCCGGAGCGTTTCAACGCCTGCAACGTGTGCCACACCGCGGTCACCACCGCCAACACCAGCCAATGGCCCCATATGTTCCAGTGGTTGAAGCGATAAGTTCACTCGGGATAAAGCAAGAAGGGCGGGTTGACCCGCCCTTCTTTTGTTTACCGTTTTGGAGTTACGAACCCTTGGCTGGAGCCGCCGGTTTGCGACCCTTGCGACGGCCGTTGCCGGCAGGAATTTCTTCCCCTTTAGGCGTGAAGGTCAATTCATCGCCCCCAAGATCGACAACCACCGTCGAACCCTCCTTGAAATCGCCTTTAAGGATTCGGGTGGCCAGCGGGTTCTCGACATACTTTTCAATAGCCCGCCGTAACGGCCTTGCGCCGTAGACCGGATCGTAGCCGACCTTGGCCAGCCAACCCTTGGCAGCCTCTGTGATGACAATGCCGATCGACATATCTTCAAGCCTTGTTTCGACTTCTTTGGCCATCAGGTCCACGATATGCCGGAGTTGTTCCTCCCCGAGTTCGTGGAAGACGATAATTTCATCGACGCGGTTTATGAATTCCGGCCGGAACATCTTGCGGACCTCGGCCAGTACCTTCTCCTGCATCTTTTCGTAGCCCTCTCGGCCGTCGCCGTTGCCCCCGGTGGCAAAACCAAGGCGGGACTCGCGGCGGATGGTCTCAACCCCGGCGTTAGAGGTCATGATGACCACGGTGTTCTTGAAGTCCACCGTCCGGCCGTGCCCGTCGGTGAGACGGCCGTCGTCCAGGAGCTGTAGCAACACGTTGAACACTTCAGGATGGGCTTTTTCGACCTCATCCAGCAGGATCACGCGGTAAGGGCGTTTCCGGACCGCTTCGGTCAGCTGGCCGCCTTCCTCGAAGCCGATGTAGCCGGGCGGCGCGCCGATCATGCGGGAAACGGTGTGGCGTTCCTGGTACTCTGACATGTCGATCCGGACCATAGCAGTCTCATCGCCGAACATGAACCAGGCCAGAGAACGGGCCAGTTCGGTCTTACCGACCCCGGTCGGGCCGAGGAAGAGGAAGCTGCCTATCGGCCGACGGGGATCCTTCAGTCCCGCCCGGCTGCGCCTGATGGCTTCGGCCACCGCGACGACAGCCTCATTCTGGTCGACGAAACGCTCGTGGATACGCTCTTCCATATGAACCAGCTTTTCGGCTTCACCTTCCAGCATCTGGCTTACCGGGATGCCGGTAGAGACGGCGATGAGTGCGGCAATATCGGGAGCGCAGACTTCCCCGGTTATCTTTTTACCGGCCATCCAGGCGTCCCGCTCCTTTTTGAATTCTTCTTCCAGGCGCAGGCGCTCGCTCTTCAAAGAGGCTGCCTCCGCGTAATCGTTACGCTGGGAAGCGGCATCCTCTTCCATCTGCAGCTGTTGCAGCCGCTTTTCAATTTCACGTACGTTTTCGGGGGTACTTTCCATATCCAGCCTGATCTTGGAGGCGGCTTCATCGATAAGATCTATGGCCTTGTCGGGCAGATGCCGATCAGTTATATAGCGCTGCGATAAACTGGCGGCGGCGTCCAAAGCCTCATCGGTGATCTTGATCTTGTGATGAGCCTCATACTTGGGGCGCAGACCCTTCAGAATCTCAATGGTATCCTCAACGCTTGGTTCGTCAACGAAGACCGGTTGCAAACGCCGTTCCAGCGCCTTGTCTTTCTCGATGTATTTGCGGTAGTCATCGGACGTAGTGGCGCCGATAACCTGCATCTCTCCACGGGCTAGAGAGGGTTTGAGCATATTGGACGCGTCGATGGCCCCTTCGGCCGCTCCGGCGCCGACGAGGGTATGGATCTCGTCGATGAATAGGATAACTTCCCCCTGCGACGAGCGCACCTCGTCCATCACCGCCTTAAGCCGCTCCTCAAATTCTCCCCGGAACTTGGCGCCGGCCAAAAGCGAACCCATATCCAGGGCCATGACACGCCGATTTTTAAGGGAAGACGGGACGTCTCCGGCAACGATCTTTTCGGCCACGCCTTCGGCAATGGCGGTCTTGCCCACACCGGCCTCGCCGACGATGACCGGATTGTTCTTGGTGCGGCGGGTCAGGATCTGCATCACCCGGCGTATTTCAAGTTCGCGCCCGATGACCGGGTCCAGTTTTCCCTGTTCCGCCATTTCGTTCAGGTCGCGGGAGTACTTGGCCAGGGAACGGTACTTGCTCTCGGCGCGGGCGTCGGTGACGCGGTGGCTGCCGCGGATTTTCTGTAAAGCCGAATACACCTTTTCTTTGTCGATGCCGAAGCTCTTCAGGATAGACGCCGAAAGCCCCTTGGGCTCGCCCACGATGGCGATGAAGATATGCTCGGTGCCGATGAACTCGTCCTTCAACCGCTGGGCTTCCTGAGACGCCTCCTGGCCGACCTGGACGATGCGGGGGGTGGGGAATATCTGCTGGGCGTCATAATCCAGTTTGGGCACCCTGGACAAGGCGGCGTCAACTTCAGTTTTAATGGCATCGGCGTCGACACCCAGTTCTTTAACAAGCTCTCCGACCAGACCCTTGTCCTGGGTCAACAACGCCATCAGCAGGTGCTCGACATCCCACTGGTTGTGCCGGTATTCCCTCACCAGTTGCTGTGACGCGGCGACGGCCTCCTGGGCCTGCTCGGTAAATTTTTCCTGTCTCATTTAACTTCTTCCTTTCTGCAAGCGGAGAACTTCTGCGCGAAGCCTTTCATTCTCCTTCATCATTTCGTTCATTTTCTGCAGCATATTGGTGATAACTTCCACACCGGCCATGTTGACTCCCAACTCATCGATGAGATTCCTGACCCGGCGCAGTATATCTATGTCACTTTCCGAATAAAGTCTGATATTGCCCGGCGACCGTTGAGGCTTCACCAGTCCCGAACGCTCATAATAACGAAGCGTATGCGTTTTTACGCCGATCAACTCAGCGGCGACATGGATCACATAACGTGGCCGATATCGTTCTTCTTCCATCACACACTCCTGTAACTGCTAACTTGCAGCCTGACCGGCAGGCCGGATTTTGGCCAGTTCATTAAACAGTTCTTTTTCTTTATCGTTCAGTTTGGTGGGCAGGGTGACGTTCATCCGGACGATGAGATCCCCATTACCTGTCTTGCCCAGGTGAGGCATGCCCTGACCGCCTAGTTTGAACGTCTTTCCATTCTGGGTTTCTGCGGGGATCTTCAATGCCAGGCGGGTACCTTTGATGGTAGGAACTGTGACCTCTCCGCCCAAAACCGCCACGGTCAAGGGAACATCGACTGTCGTGAAAAGGTCATCGTCCTTGCGCTCAAATCTGCCATTGGGCGACACTTTGACGACCAGGTACAGATCGCCGCGGGGACCGCCGCCGCTTCCTTCCCCGCCTTTGCCGGCGAGTCTAATCCTTGAACCGTTAGTTACCCCGGCAGGAATCTTAACTTCAAGCTTTTCCGGCTTGGCGCCCTGCATAGTCAGCATCCGGTTGGTCCCGTGGTAAGCCTCTTCCAGAGAAATCTCGATTTCATAATCAGCATCCTGGCCGCGGTGAGGCCGCCGCCGGCCGCCCCGAAGGATCTGATCAAAAAGATCACCTACGTCTTCGCCGGCATATGCGCCGCCGAAAGATCCGCCGGATTGTTGAAAATCAAAACCTTCAAATGGAGTACCGCCGCCGCCGTACTGTCGGCTCCCCGCCCCGGCTTTTTCGAAGGCTTCGGCATGCTGCCAGTTTTCGCCGTATTTATCGTACTTGGAGCGCTTGTCCTTATCGGACAATACCTCGTGAGCTTCGTTGATTTCTTTGAACTTAGCTTCGGCGGCCTTGTCTCCGGGGTTAACGTCAGGATGATATTTCCGCGCCAGTTTGCGAAAGGCTTTTTTTATCTCATCTTCGGTGGCGGTGCGGCTGAGACCCAAGGTAGCGTAATAGTCTTTAGCGGCCATAGTGACCTCTTGTTACAACAAGATAATCCATTATACCCGCTACTAAGGTTTTTTGTCTAATTATTATCATTATTCTTGATACATCTGTATTAACTCTATGGGTCATCCCCATCGTCCCAACTCCCATTGTAAGCTCTAAATCCCCGAGCTCAAAAGAGCCGTTTTAAGGGTTATAAATAAGGTTTCAGATTGCGTCAGCCTTCGGCAGATGCTATCATTTCGGCATCAACCCCAAGGAGACTCCCATCAAACAAGATGCGTATGCCGCCGCCGGCGTTTCCATCGATTCCGCCGCCATAGCAAAGGAACGGATCAAAAACCTTGCCAGAGCCACCTTGACGCCAAATGTCCTGGCTGGCCCCGGGTTCTTCGGCGGCATGTTCGAAGTGCCATGCGGTTACAACAAACCAGTGCTGGTCTCCAGTTGCGACGGCGTCGGCACCAAGCTCCGGATAGCTTCGGCCATGGGCAAACACGACACTGTGGGCATCGACATAGTCAATCACAGCGTTAATGATATCCTGACCTGCGGCGCGACCCCCCTGTTCTTCCTGGACTATATCGCCATGGGCAAGCTTGACCCGGTCCTGATAGCTGAGGTTGTCAAAGGCTTGTCCACAGCATGTCAACAGGTCGGTTGCGCTTTGATCGGCGGAGAAACCGCCGAAATGCCAGGGTTATATCACGGCAATGACTATGACCTGGCTGGCTTTATCGTCGGTATCGTCGAAAAAGACGACATCCTGAACGGGCAATCCATAAAACCGGGTGATGCCGTCCTCGGGCTGCCTTCGACCGGGCTTCACACCAACGGTTATTCCCTCGCCCGGAGAGTCCTGGGAGAGACGGCGTCGGCAATGATCATGCGTTACCCCATCCTGACCGGCAGTGTCGGTGAAGCCCTGATCACGCCCCACCGGTCCTATCTCGCCGACTTGAAACCCGTTCTCACCGAAATCAAAGGACTGGCGCACATAACCGGGGGCGGCTTTACCGACAACATCCCCAGAACCTTACCGCCCGGTACCGCTGTCCATATCACCAAAGGCGCCTGGGAAGTACTTCCGATCTTCGAACTTATCCAGGAATTGGGGAATGTAGCCGATGCCGAGATGTACCGGGTGTTCAACATGGGTATTGGCATGGTGATTGTTGCTGAACCGGCTAAAGTTCCGTCGCTGTTGAAATCAATGCCCGAGGCAAAGGTCATCGGTGAAGTGACCGCGGATAAAGGGCTCGGGAGAGTCACCATCGATTAACTTTATGTCGAGTATCTTACCTCGATCTCAGAGCACTATCGCCGGCGCAAGAAAAGCCCGGCGTATCGTAGGAGGAATGCATTATGCGAGCCATTCTCAGTGTCTCCGATAAAACCGGATTAGAATCCTTCGCCACCGAACTCGCCAAACTGGGCTGGGAGGTCTTCTCCACCGGCGGCACCAAGAAATCCCTCTCGGCGGCCGGAGTCCCTGTCCATTCGATTTCAGATATCACCGGATTCCCGGAGATCCTGGACGGCCGGGTCAAGACGCTTCATCCTATGGTTCACGGCGGCATCCTGGCCCGGCGCGACAAGGAAGACCACATGGCTCAGCTGGCCCAAAGCGGCATCACACCCATTGACATGGTGGTGGTCAACCTCTACCCATTTGTCCAGACGGTGTCAAAGGGTGATGTCACTCTGGAAACCGCCCTGGAAAACATCGATATCGGCGGGCCGGCGATGATCCGGGCTTCGGCCAAGAATTTCCCCGGCGTCATCATCGTCACCGATCCCGGCGATTACGCTATGATCATCGACAAACTGAAGGGTCCCGGGCTCACCCTCGACGACCGCAAGCGCCTGGCTCAGAAAGCCTTCCAGCACACGGCGATGTACGACACGGCGATTTCACAGTACCTGTGGCAAGGGAATGAAGGCTTCCCGGAGAACATGACCATCGCACTTAAAAAACGCTACGGCTTGCGCTACGGCGAGAACCCCCACCAGCCTGCGGCCTTCTACGCCGAACAGCGGGTCGGCGCCAGCCAGAACAGCGGCATCACCTGGGCGGAACAGCTCTGGGGCAAAGAACTCTCGTTCAACAACATCCTGGACGCCGATGCCGCTTGGTCGACGGCCACCGATTTTTCGGATCCGACCGTAGCCATCATTAAACACACCAACCCGTGCGGGCTTGCCAGCGGCGAAGATCTATCAGAAGCCTACAAAAAAGCGTTCGAGGGCGACCCGGTTTCCGCGTACGGCGGCATTGTGGCGGTCAACCGGACGCTCACCGCCGCTATGGCCGAGGCGATGAGAGGGACTTTCTACGAGATCTCGATCGCTCCGGACTACGAGGAAGCCGCGCTCGACATTCTCAAAAAGCGGAAGGACCTGCGCATTCTCAAGGCCAAACTTCCTGCTCCGGAGACCCAGCCGCCCCTCGACTATCGCCGGGTGAAAGGCGGTCTGCTGGTTCAACAGGCCGACATCATGCCGGATTCGGCGTTAAGCCTCAAAACAGTGACGAAACGGGCGCCCACCGAAGCCGAAATCGCCGATATGCTGTTCGCCTTCCGTGCGGTCAAACATATCAAGTCCAACGCAATCGCCCTCGTCAAAGACAGGATGCTCCTGGGCATGGGCGCCGGCCAACCTAACCGGGTCACCAGTGTCGATATCGCGGTCAAGAGAGCGGGCGAAAAATCGAAAGGCAGTGTGCTGGCCTCCGATGCCATGTTTCCCTTTAACGACAGCGTGCTGCAAGCAGCGGCAGCCGGGGTTGTAGCCATCATCCAACCCGGCGGCTCTATCAGGGATGATGCGTCGATCCAGGCGGCAGATGAAAACAACATCGCCATGGTTTTTACAGGGATCCGGCATTTTCTGCATTAGAAATAACGAAATATGAATGACCATGATTCCGCTCATTTAAACAAGTGGGAGAAGTTCCCGCCGCCCGAAGCCGTGGTCGAGGGCGATTCGGCGGACGTTTATTTTCACCGTACCATCGAAATCCTGAGAAAAGAAGACCTGAACCCGACGGCGGTCATGGAGGTCTTTCCCAACGCCCCGGGCATCATCTGTGGTATGGATGAAGTTTTGGCCTTGCTCGACCGGGTCCTGCCCGAAGCCCGCCGGGAAGTTTGGGCACTGGCAGACGGTGACGCCGTGGCTTCCAAAGAGGTCGCTTTACGCATCAGGGCGCCATACCAGAGCTTCGGGCTCTATGAGACCGCCATTCTGGGTTTCCTGGCTTCCGGAACCGGGTGGGCTACCGCCTCCGGTGAGTGCGTCCAGGCTGCCGGCGCCATTCCCTGCATCAGTTTCGGCGCCCGCCACGTCCACCCGCTGGTTTCGGGAAGAATGGACTACGCCGCCGTCATTGGCGGGTGCGCGGGCTGTTCGAGCGTTGAAGGTGCCAGACTGGCAGGCATCGAACCGTCAGGGACGATGCCTCATGCCCTTATCATCGTCATGGGCGACACCGTTAAAGCCACTCTTGCCTTTGACAAATATATCGATCAATCCGTATCCCGGGTATCCCTGGTTGACACCTTCAAAGACGAGGCTGAAGAAAGTCTTCGGGTTGCCAATGCCCTCGGCGATAAGCTCAAAGCCGTCCGTTTGGACACCCCTGTTGAGCGCGGAAGGGTCACCTCAGAACTGGTCAAAGAGATCCGCGCCCGGCTTGACCAGGCTGGACATCATGGAGTTGGCGTTTTTGTAACCGGCGGTATTACCCCTGACCGTATCAGGTATTTCATCGAGCGCGGCGCCCCGGTGACCGGATTCGGCGTCGGCAGTTATATATCAGGCGCCAAGCCGATAGATTACACCGGAGATCTTCACGAGATCGACGGTAAACCGATAGCCAAACGAGGCAGGATCCCCGGAATAACGGCCAGCCCGCGCCTCAGGCGCGTTATGTGATTTCTATTTAAGTTCTTCCAGGATCTTCACCGCGCTGGCGACAAAGTTCGGACACAGGCTGGTAAACAAACCCTCGCTCCTGGCTTTGGCCAAGCCTTCGGGAGTGCCGAGATCGCAGCCCAGCAGTTCCGTGCAACCGGTCGTTCGATGAACCGCTACAAACCGCCGGTTGAATTCCTGGATCCGGGTGTAGACAGCCTCGACGCCTTCCCGAGCTGATTTCTGTTCGGAAAGCCCGATCACCATATATGCCCCAGTAACGGCGCCGCATGTATTTCCGGTTCTTCCCATCCCCCCGCCGAATCCCCTCGATAACTTCAATGCGGTTGCCTTATCGAGCCCGAGATCCTCGCAAAAAGCGGTCAATACCGATTGAGCGCAGTTCATTTTGGATTCGATCATGTTCAGCCGCGCGTTTTCAGAACGGGTCATCAATTTCTCCTGTTCCAAATTCCAACCCTCGTTGGGCGTGTCGGCTAATTTACCACTATCCCGAGGATTTTGCAGCATTAATCGTACAAGGCTTTCCTCTCCGGTGCTTTTTGTGAAAGTCCCATAATTTTAAGCGTGGGTTTTGGTTCACAGTAAACCAATTGCTCCAGCCAAGCACGCGCTTAAGACGAACAATTTGACACTATCTGCTTTTTCTGATTATACTGATTTATCTGCCTTTGCGGAGGTTGGGATGACCGAGAAAACAAAATCTACCGAAAGTGGATGCGGCGAGTCGACCGAATGCTGCCGGGTCGAAGCGATAGTTTCCGTCGATGGCCGCGGCCAGGTGGTGCTGCCCAAAGAAGTGCGCGAAGGGCTGGGATTGATTGCCGGCGACAAGATGGCCTTGGTTACGCTGACGCGCAATGGAAAGCCTTGCTGCCTGGTCCTGACCAAGGCAGACAATCTAGCGAAAAACGCCAGAGATTTGCTCGGGCCCCTGGTTAAAGAACTTTAAGGAGAGCACCAAAGTGAAAGACGCTGAAATCAAGAGTTATATAAAGGACCGTTACGGGAAAATCGCCCGGACCGGAGGCAGCGGCTGTGGCTGCAGCAGTAATTGTTGCGGTTCCCCGTCTGCCGATCTTATCAGCCGGGTTATCGGCTACTCAGACGCAGAACTATCAGCGGTGCCGGAAGGCGCCAATCTCGGTCTTGGTTGCGGCAATCCCACCGCCATCGCCGCGCTCAAACCAGGGGAAACCGTCCTCGATCTGGGTTCCGGCGCAGGTTTCGATGCCTTTCTGGCTTCAAAACAGGTCGGTACCGCGGGGAGAATAATCGGTGTGGACATGACCCCTGACATGTTGTCAAGGGCTCGTGAAAACGCACGAAAAGGCGGATACGGTAACGTCGAATTCCGGCATGGTGAAATTGAAAATCTACCGGTTGAATCCGGTACTGTCGATACCATCATTTCCAATTGCGTCATTAACCTGTCGCCGGATAAACCAAAGGTTTTCAGCGAGGCTTTCCGGGTGCTGAAACCGGGCGGACGTATCGCCGTCTCAGATATTGTCCTGCTGGAACCTCTCCCGGAATTTGTGAGGGATTCTATTGCCGCGTATACCGCGTGTGTGGCTGGCGCCAATTTAAAGTCTGAATACCTGGGCGCGATCCAACGAGCCGGTTTTGAAAATATCAAAGTTGTCGGGGAAAATGTTTTTGACCTAGACTTCATCGACATGGCTCCCGAGCTGGTGAAAGAGGCTGAATCCCTGGGGATAACCGAAGAGATGATTCAGCATATTGCTGAAACTATCGTCAGCGTGAAGGTACGGGCGACAAAGCCAGTCTAGCAACCGGTTTTGGTGAACTCCAAACGAAGGATCCGCCGTGAAGACGGGGTCACCTTAACCCGGTCATCAAGCCGGTGCCCAACCACCCACACGACCTGACAGGGGTTGACAACAAGAGGAATCCTGGAACGCCAGGCACGGGGCACTTTGGTGTCGATGAAGAAGTCCTTGACCGATTTCTGAGATTCCATGCCAAGCGGAACCAGACAATCGCCCGCCCGCCGGGCCCTGACCTTAAGTTCATCGCCAACTGCATCCAGATCGAATAGCCCGGTGTATTCATCAGATGCCCCGGCCGTCAAAAGCCCGGTCCCGTTCTCGAGTATTGTTGCCTTAACCCGCCAACCGGAGATCTCCGTCACCCCGGGAATATTCAGGCTGCGCTCTCCTTTGATCTCGGGCAACGGGATATCTTCGAAGGCATTCCTCCCTAGAGTCAGGTCCTGGTAACCCGATACAAAGGCTACGCCATCGAGCAGGTCGATGCTTCGCCCCGTTTCGCCCTCCGCCACATCGAGCATGGCTTCAATATGAACTGCCTCGATGTCCTTCGGACTCCCAAGAACCGAACTGAGTACCTGCCGGAGCAGTGCACGCTTAAGAGCCGGGTGAAGAGAGGCAAACCCTTTTCGGTCGATTGCGACGGTATTACCGTCGAGGCGGACAACCCCGGAGGCAACTTTAGAAGTTTCGGTCTGTATAAAATCGACATCATCAGCGGCAATTTTAGCCAACTTATCAAGCGCGTCGTCAATTCTAGGGTTAAAGTCTTTACGTAAGCCGGGGAGCAGAGTATGGCGAATACGGTTGCGGGTGAATGACAGAGATTCATTGGTGGCGTCGGTACGGAATTCAAGAGTCAACTCTCGGCAATATTCTTCCACCTCGGCTCGCTTGAGGCACAACAACGGCCGAATCAAGGTCAAGGGACCGACTCGCTTGTAACGCAGGATACTTTTGTCTTTAAGGCCCACGAGCCCCGTCAGGCCGGTTCCCCGCAATAGATGAAGCGTCACCGTTTCCACATGATCGCTAAGGGTGTGAGCTACCGCCACCGATGAAGCTCCAATTTTCTCAGCCACCTCTGAGAGAAATTTGTACCGAACCTCACGGGCGGCTTCTTCGGTTGACAAACGGTTTTCTTCGCGGTAAGTTCTGACAGCCCTTGCCTCGATAGTGGAAGGAAGCCCGAGCTTTTGGGCCAGGCCGGCCACAAATTGCGCGTCCTGATGGGAGGCATCCCCTCGCAGTCGATGATCCAGGTGGGCTACGTGAAGTTCACAACCAAGTTCATCCCTGACTTTATGTAATATATGAAGCAGGGTAACCGAATCCGCACCGCCGGACACGGCGACAATTACCCTGTCACCCCTGGACACCAACCGGCGCGCTCGGATAAAATCCAGGATTTTCTTTTCGGTTTTTTGCGTTGTGGTCATGACGCTGAACTACCAGGGATGGCTGTCGACCTGAAAACACGATTCATTGAAAACAACAAGTTTCGCTGTGCCGGCCGGGTCAACCTCGATGATCGAAAGGCTTCCCGTATTTAGCCTGAATTTCCTTATGTCGGTTTCCCTGAGACCCAAGACACGGCAAATGATAGACAAAACCACGAAATAATGGGTGACGATCAGGACCTCGCCTTCGGGAAAACGTGACGCCAGGTTCAACACGACCCGCCAGGCCCGTTCTCTTACGTCGGCAAGCGATTCTCCCCCGGGCAAACTGGGCAACCCATTCTCGGAGACGGCGGTCAATAGTAAACCCAGCCCGCCGCCAACCTCGGCCACGGCTTTGCCCTCGAGTTCCCCGGCATCAATTTCCCGCAGATCCGGTTCCAATTCTACAGGCATGCTCCCGTGCTCTCCGGCAATGGCTTCCGCGGTAACTCTGGCCCGTCCCAGCGGGCTGGATATGATCATGGCCAGCTTTTCATTAGCCAGTCGCCCGGCCAAGCACTTGACCTGCTTCAGGCCGGTCTCATTCAACGGGGTGTCGGAACCGCCGCCCTGGATTCGGCGAATGCGGTTCCATTCGGTTTCGGCGTGCCTGGCGATGAATATTCGGGTCATTATATGTCCGGTTTGTCCTGATCGGGCTTGGGCTTAGCGCCAAATGCTTCCGCCATTTTAACACGGTCGATATAGCTCGGGTGGTCCTGTCCCAACCTTTCCAGGAAACTGGAAGGCCGCGATTCGCCCAGGTTCTGGTCGGTCAATTTTGTCATCGCCGAGATGAATACATCGGACTCGCCGGTCAATCGCAGCGCAAAAGCATCGGCTCCGCCTTCGACTCTCCTGCTGAACCAGCTCTGCAAGCCAAGGCTCGGCGCCGCTGTAACGGTGAGGCAAAACAAGAACAGGGGGAGTGCCGCGGGATCGGATTGGTTGACATAATCCGTTTGCTGTACCCAAAAAGCGTAGAGCGCCGACGCCAACCAAAAGACTCCAAGATAAATAACCGATTGAAAACCGAAGAGCCGCCAAACGTCACCGTTTCTTTGGTGTCCCAATTCATGCGCCATCACAACGTCAATTTCATCGGGCGTATAGGCGTTTATCAGGGTGTCTGAGATCACTATCCGCTTGGTCCGCCCAAGGCCCATCACCGCGGCGTTGGCCAGGGAGGTCTTTTGAGAGAATTCGATGATATAGATGCCTGATACTTTGACGCCGGCTTTTGCGGCCAGGGCGTTCAAACGGTCTTTGAGTTCGCCTTCGTCAATGGGACGCATCTTATAGAACAAAGGAATAAAAATGATTGGAGCCAGCACCGTCATCACCAGAGTGATCGCTAGAAGCAGCCCCCAGGCAACCAGCCACCACCAGCCGGGCATATGTTCTAGAAGCAAGAACATCACCGCCACCGCTACGGCGCCGAAACCAATGCCCATGGCCAGCGACTTAAAATGATCTGATACCCACCCGGACGCGGTCTGGTGCAGTAAACCGTACTCTTTTGGCAGCCGGTATCCGGTGGTATATGAAATGGGAAGGGTCAGGACGTCATAAGCCACCATCAAAATGATCAGATAAAGTGCTGCCGCCACCGGTATCGCTCCGGAAATCCCTCGGGCAATTGTTTCCGAAAGAGGGGTTAGAATTAATGCCAAAATCAGCAGGGTCGACAAAACAAAATTGATAAAACCCAGGCGCCGCCGTTTCCTGGCGTACTCTTTGGCTTGCCTCTGTCGCCCGGCGTTCAATTCAGCCATAGAGTCGCCTAAGCCAACACCAACCGGGTGCGGTGGATTTTTAGCGGGTGGCCTCGGAATCCCAGCGCAAGACAAACCTGCTCCGGACGTCCGGAGCCCGAGGGGTCGTTTTTCAAGCGCATCAGCAGGGAAACATTATCACCGTCGACATTTTCAACGCTGATAGTTTCTATCTGGGCGCGAAGATCATAGCGCTTGGTTTCTTCATCCCTTTGGTAGCTCCAGTCCAGGGTAGACAAGCCAAGCAGGCAGTCAACGGCTTGTCCTACTTCCCCGGCTGACCTGTCTATGACTGACAGGATGCGATATTCTGCGAAGCGTATCTGTGACTGAAGCGAGGGCGCCTCTTCAGGTACGAACATCCCCTGTCCAATGGACAGGTCTTCCGGTAATTTCCTGGAGATGCAGGTCAAAATCGATTCCGCCGGCAACGATGTATCCAACCAGACATCCATGAGTTCGGCTTCCCCGGTCCAGCCAACGGCTAACGGGGCAGCGACAGCCAGGCGGGGATGACCGTTGAAACCCTCCGAATAGGCGAGGTCTATTCCAGCCCGCCGAAATATCCGTGGCCACAGGCGCATCATATCCAGGTGGGATAGAAACTTGAGGCCGTCGCCGCGGCCAAACTGAAAACGCAGGCGTTTCATCATTCGAATAACCTGATAGGGCATCAACCGAGCTGTTTGCCGGCGGTAGAATCGACCCCGGGCGCCCCTGGGCTGGGTTCCGGGGGTTTTTCTTTAGTGATGAGGACTTCTTCGATCTTCCGGCCTCGCATCCCACTTACTACCAGTTTGAGATTTTGGAATTTAAGTACCTGGCCCTGGCGCGGGATTTGGCCAAGCCTTTTCATGATAAAGCCGGCGATTGTTTCATAACCCGCACCCTCGGGCAGCCCCAGATCGAGTTCCTCATTGGCATCCTGGATGCGCATGCCCCCGTCCACCTGGTAGGTAGATTCGTTGATTGATTCGTAGTCTTTTTCGGCTTGCGAAAGTTCGTCCCCGACCGGTCCGACGATCTCCTCCATGAGACGGGACAAAGAGACGATACCCGCGGTGCCGCCGTGCTCGTCTATCACGATGCACATCCGGTAATTTTTGTCTCGCATCTCATTGAAAAGGGTGCCGATGGGTTTGGATTCAGGGGCAAAATAAGCCGGGCGAACCAGGCTGTCGATGGGTTCTCCGGTAGAAATTTCCCCTCTGGCCTGCGCCATGAGAACGTCTTTGATCGAAAGAATTCCAATGACATTGTCCATATTTTCTTCAAAAACGGGAAAACGGGACATTGGGGATTTCTGGTAGATCTCGAAAAAGTTCTGGAGCGCCGTCCCTTTTTCCACGGCGACGACTTCAGGTCTCGGCACCAGGACTTCGGAAACCGGGCGGTCGCGAAAATCGAATACGGCCTGGAGCATCTCGGCTTGAACCGGTCCTACGGCTCCTTCTTTGTGCCCGACGTCGATCATGGTGCGAATTTCGTCTTCATTAAACAAAGAGCGGTGATAGGTCACGCCTCCGCCGAAAACTTTCATAAATCCTGAGGCGATCCACGAAAGAACGGTGACCAGCGGGGTGAACAACCAGGCCAAAAAGCCGATCGGCCCGGCAAAAGTAAGCGCGATGCGATCCGGATGCCGTGTTGCCGCGGTCTTAGGAGTCACTTCACTAAAAATCAGAATGATCGCGGTCGAACCGACAGTGGCTATAATGACGCCGTATTGCTCACCGAAAGCTGAAATCGCCAGGACGGTCGCGAGAGCTGAGGCCGCGATGTTAACGAAATTGTTGCCCAACAGCACGGTCGACAACAGTCTCTCAGGTTTCTCAACCAGTTTGGCTACGCGGTCGGCGCCTTTTACATTTTCATCGAGCATATTTTGAAGACGGTATTTTGATAATGAGATAAAGGCCGTCTCCGAACTTGAGAAAAAAGCCGACAGAAAAAGGCAGGCAATAAGAAGTATCAGATAAATGGACTCAGTTGACATGGTTGTACTTGAGGAGAGTCTTCGGATTCATCGTAACCTGATGATAACACAGTCCGGGAGGGGTTGCACTACCTTTAACATGTCCAGGCCGATTGGCCAAGCATGTCAGGGGCTAGCAGATGCGCGGTAAAAGCTCACCTGAAAGCATATCCACGATGCGCCTGGCTCCGAGGGCAGTCCTTAACACGACGCGGTTTTTGTGTTCGGCTGTAATTTCTCCGATCACCGCGGCATCAATCCCGTACCGGTGATTTCTCAAGGCTGCCAGTACCTTATCAGCGTCCTCACGAGCTACAATAGCTATCATTTTGCCCTCGTTAGCGACATAAAGCGGGTCGAATCCAAGGAGTTCGCAGGCGCTCCGGACGGCATCCTTCACCGGAACTTTCGATTCTTCAATTTCGATGCCCACGCCTGACTGAGCGGCTATTTCGTTCAAAGTGCTGGCAAGGCCGCCGCGGGTGGGGTCGCGAAGGACGTGAATGTTGCTTGAAACCTTCATCATTTCGGCGACAAGGCCGTTCAGAGGAGCGCAATCGCTCTCGACCGGCACGCTGAAGGTGAATCCCTCGCGCTGCGCCATGATGGCCATGCCGTGATCTCCGATGCTGCCGCTTAACATAACTATATCGCCCGGTTTGGCGTTGACTCCTGAGATGTTTACTCCCCTCGGTACGACGCCAATTCCCGCGGTGTTGATAAACAGTTTGTCGGCTTTTCCCCGGTTAACCACCTTGGTATCTCCGGTGACAATGCAAACACCAGCCTCCTCGGCGGTTGCCTTGATGCTTTGGACAACCCTGGACAGATCCTCGAAAGGCAAACCTTCTTCGATGATCATTGCCAGACTCAGATATTTTGGAGTGGCGCCGGAGGTGGAGAGATCGTTTACCGTGCCGCAGACCGCCAGCTTGCCGATGTTGCCCCCGGGGAAAAAAATGGGGCTGACCACATAGCTATCGGTAGTAAAAGCCAGGCGGCCATCGCCGGCGTCAAGGCAGGCAGAGTCGTCCATGCGGCAAAGAGCCTCATTAGCCAGTTCGCCGACAAACATATTGCGCACCAGTTCCTGGCTCAGTTTGCCACCGGAACCGTGAGCAAGGAGTACCTGTTTGGATTTTTCCAAATATGCCTCCCGAAGTCTTGCCCTGTTAAATCGCCTCTGCGAAGTGGTAATAGGCCGCGCACGAGCCTTCGCTTGAAACCATGCAAGGACCAACCGGATTTTCCGGCGTGCACACTTTGCGGAAGAGCTTACACTCTTCGGGCGTTTTCACAGCACGGATTACTTCGCCGCAAAGGCAGCCTGCCGGTTCCCGCGGCGGTTTATCGAGTTTTATGTCGAATTCTTTCTCTGCATCATGGGCGGCGAATTCCGGTCTGATGACCAACCCGCTCGCGGGAATCACCCCGACGCCCCGCCAATTGGCCGCGGCTGGTTCGAAAACCCGGTCGAGCATCGACAGGGCGACCCTGTTGCCCTCGCCCTTTACGACACGGCTGTAGGCAGTTTCCACTTTAGGGTTTCCGTTTTCGATCTGATCGACGATAAGGTCCACGCAGTACAGGATGTCCAGGGGCTCGAATCCGGATACGGCACAGGCAATGCCGTAACGCTCCGGAATAAATTTCCATGCGTCGGCGCCGATAATGGCGGATACGTGGCCGGGCGCGATGATCCCCTGGATTTTGATCTCACCGGCGTCCAGCAGCACCTTGGTTACCGGAGGGGTGACCTTGTGGAGGGATAATACAAAGAAATTATCCAATTTCTCAGCGTGGGCCTGCAGGATAGCCGCGGCGACAGTCGGAGCCGTGGTCTCGAAACCGATGCCGACAAACACGACTTTTTTATTTGGATTTTTCCGGGCGATGTCCAGGGCGTCAAGGGTTGAATATACCGTGCGGATAT
Source organism: Dehalogenimonas formicexedens (assembly GCF_001953175.1). Classification (NCBI taxonomy): domain Bacteria; kingdom Bacillati; phylum Chloroflexota; class Dehalococcoidia; order Dehalococcoidales; family Dehalococcoidaceae; genus Dehalogenimonas; species Dehalogenimonas formicexedens. The sequence goes on from NZ_CP018258.1 coordinate 2,007,237, forward strand.
CGGCGCCGGAGGCGCGAGCCCGATCCAGGCTGCCGTAACTCGCCGGAACCTTGATCAGGTCGCCAAAAGTGGTAATGACAACTCCGGGAATGGCTGCCAGAGCCATCACTTTGTCCAGGTCGGCGGTCGAGGTGACGCAAACCGGACAACCAGGCCCGGAGAGTAGTTTCAGGTGCTTCGGTAGAAGTTCTCGCAGCCCGTAGCGGAAAATGGCCACGGTATGGCCGCCGCAGAACTCCATGATATTAGCCGGTTTAGTGGATTTCCGGCGGATATCCTGTAGCAATTTTTGAGCCAGGGCTGAATCTCGGAATTCCGTGGAGAATTTCATGGCGTCTCCGGGATCATTTCCATTTCTTTGAAAAGCTTCAATGTCTCAAGCGCCTCGTGCTCGTCGAGCACCTGGATGGCAAAGCCGGTATGAAGAAGGACGTAGTCGCCGATCTTGGCGTCGGGCACCATCACCAGACTGGCGCGGACAGTCGTCCCGGCCATGTCGACTTCCGCGATGGTATCATCGATCTTAACAATTTTCGCCGGAACCGCAAGACACATCACAAACCTCCGTTTTGAATTTCCAAAATACTAGATACAAAATTCAAACAAACTCGCCCTATTTTACCAGCGTGGCCGCGGCTACCGCGACCTGTCCCAGGGAGATGCCGCCGTCGTTGGTCGGAACCTCCGAATTAGAATAGACTTTGAACCCTTCAGCGGAAAGCCGGGCAATCGCCCCTCTTAACAATCTCCGGTTCATGAAGCACCCGCCGGATAAGGCAACAGAATTCAGTCCTGTTTCATCCCTTATTATGTCACACGTCTTCAGTATTATGTCTATTAGAGCGTTATGGAACCTGGCGGCAATCTCGGCAACAGGCACGCCGGTATCGAGATCCGCGACCAATTTTTCAAACATCCGGCGCAGACGAACGGCTTTACGTTCGCCAACCACTTCGATGTCGAAGGGATAACTGGACCCGGTTTCAACGCCCTCCGCGGCCATCTCGAGTTCAACGGCGGCCTGGGCTTCATATCGAATCTCCCGGCACACGCCGAGAATTGCCGAGACGGCATCGAAGAGACGGCCGGCGCTTGAGGTTTCAGGAGAATTCAGCCCCCGATCCACCAGTTGTTTGATAAGTCCGAACTCCGACCCCTCGACATCCCTTAGACAGCGGGCGGCCATTGTCAACCCTTCGTTACCAAAAAGCCGGTACAGGTACCCAATGGCGATCCGGTACGGCTTTTTAATGGCCGATTCTCCACCCGCCAGCGGCAGGTACTCAAGCTGCGCGGCGCGCTCGAAATCCAAGTTGTCAGCAATAAGGAACTCGCCGCCCCAGATCTTGCCGTCCACCCCGTAACCGGTGCCATCGAAAGCGACGCCGATGACTTTTTCCTTAACGCCATTTTCAGCGAGACACGACGCAATATGGGCATGGTGGTGCTGAACTTTAACCAGGGGGACGCCAGAGCGGGCGGCCTCAGCCTCGGCCCATTTGGTCGCGAAATACTCCGGGTGCATGTCACAGGCCATAACCTGCGGCTGGATGCGGAACATCTTTTTGTAGAGATCGAGCGTGTTCTCGAAATGCTCGAAAGTCTCCTCGTTTTCCATGTCGCCGATGTGCTGCGACACGAAGGCGTTGTCGTCCCGGGTGAGGCAAAAGATATTTTTTTCCTGTGCCCCAACCCCAAGGATTTGCGGAACCGAATGAGTTAGACGGACCGGGTAAGGCGCGAAGCCGCGGGCTCGCCGCAGCATCCGCCGTGATCCGGCTTCGAACATGGTGACGCTGTCGTCATAACGGGAAAAGATCTCGCGGTTATGCAGGACAAAATAGTCGGCGATCGTCCCCAGCCGAGACAATGCTTCCTTGTTGCCCCGCGCGATGGGTTCCTCGGACAGGTTGCCTGAGGTCATCACCAGCGGCCGGTTCACTTCAGCCATCAGCAGGTGGTGGAGCGGGGTATAGGGCAGCATCACGCCCAGGTACTTCAAACCCGGCGCCACTGACGGCGCGATATCGGTGCAGCTGTTTATCTTGAGCAACACGATAGGAACCGCGGGCGAATTTAAAAGACCTTGTTCGTCGGTAGACGCCGCACAACGGCTTTCGACCTCAGCCATGTTTTCAACCATCACCGCAAACGGCTTGGCCGGTCGGTGTTTTCTTCGTCTCAACTCATCTACGGCCAGTTGATTGGTCGCGTCGCAGGCGAGTAAAAACCCGCCCAGGCCGCGTATGGCGACTATTTTGCCCTCTTTGAGGAACTCGCCAATATCGGCAATGATATCCTGACTTTCAAGCTGCCTTCCCGCCGAATCGACCAGCCGGAGCTGCGGGCCGCAGACAGGGCAGGCATTGGGTTGCGCGTGAAAGCGGCGGTCCAGGGGATTTTCGTACTCCAGGCCGCATTCGGGACACATGGGGAATACTTTCATGGTGGTCAGAGGCCGGTCATAGGGGATGTCTTCGATGATGGTAAACCGGGGCCCGCAGTTGGTGCAGTTGGTGAACGGGTATCTGAACCGCCGGTTGGTAGGGTCGAATATTTCGCTGCGGCATTCGGGGCAGGTCGCCAGGTCGGGGGATATCATCTGGTATTTACCGGCTTCCGCCAGGCTCTCCCTGATCTCAAAGCCGGTGTATCCGCGGGGCTCAAGCCTTGTTGACATAACGCTGGTGATATGGGATTGAGGCGGCGCCTTGGGCTCGAGGTCGCCCACAAAAGCAGTTATGTTCTTTGGCGGGCCTTCAACTTCAATCCGCACCTCGCCCGAGGTGTTGGTCACCCAGCCGGCCAAACCGTTGGAGTGCGCAAGCTGATAGACAAAGGGCCTGAAGCCCACCCCCTGAACAACCCCCTTGACAGATATTGCCAGGCGTTCTACGGTCAAATCCTCGGCCACGGCTTAAATTACCGCCTCAACAGCGATTTCAAGAAGTCTGTCCAGTCGTTGAAACCCTCCCCGGTTCGAGCGGATAGGGGAAACACTTTGATTCCCGGCTTAAGACCCTCTACAGCCCGGGAAAATTTGCCCAGATCGAAATCGAAATAGGGCATAATGTCTATTTTGGTGATGACGACCACATCCGCCGAGGCGAACATGCCGGGATATTTAAACGGCTTGTCGTCGCCTTCCGGCACCGACAGCAGAACCACTCTGAGGTGTTCCCCCAGCTTAAACTCAGAAGGGCAAACCAGGTTGCCGACATTCTCTATGAAAAGAACGTCGATATCATCCAGCGGCAGGTTATCGAGTCCGGCCGCCACCTGCCCGGCGTCGAGGTGACAGCCGCCGCCGGTATTGATCTGGACCACCGGGGCGCCTTTCTGAGCCACTTTTTCGGCATCGATCTGCGAGGCGATGTCACCCTCGATGACGCCAACCCGTCCGTCCTCTCCGAGGCTGGCGATGGTAGCCAAAATAAATGTCGTCTTGCCGGCTCCGGGAGAAGCCATGATATTGACCCCCAGGATGCCGTTGGCGTCAAGCCGAGCCCGGTTGACGTCAGCGTTCTGCGTATTGGCGGCCATTATGTCTTTAAGGACCTTTATCTGCATCGTCCACCTCGATAGAATCGATATAGAATTCCTTACCCGCGGTGACTTCAGCCTGCCACTCGCCGCATTTGGGGCAAATCCACTCATCCGGGGCCGTCGCGAACTCTTCACCGCACGCCCGGCATCTCATTTTAGCCGGAACGCGCTTGAAATTTAATGTCGCTCCCTCGGCGATAGTGCCCTTGGTCATAAAATCAAAATAAAACTGGATCGAATCATCAACCAAACCGGAAAGTTCACCGATAACCAGGTTGACACCGTTGACCTTTTTGGCCCCCGCCTGGGCAGCCTCTTTCAACACTATGTCCAGGAGGCTCTGGGTTACCGCCATTTCATGCATGAAATCGGAGTCCTAATACTAAAGTACAATATATTATTATACCCGGCTTTCTACGATTGAGCAATGCGGCAAACGTGCAAAAAGAAGAGAGCCGCCCTTTGAGGCGGCTCTCTTCCGAAAGGAGACTCGGTTTTGAACTAGCCGAAGTCGCCGGCGGGCGGCGGAGCTTCGACCTTCTTCTCCGGGATATCGGCCACCAGGGAGTTGGTGATGATGACCATGTTGGCCACGGAGGCGGCATTCTCCAGGGCGGAGCGGACGACCATGGTGGGATCGATGATGCCCATGTCGACCATGTTGCCCCATTCATCGGCCTCGGCGTTGTAACCGACACCGGGGGGAGAAGTGCGGACTTTGTCGAAGACCACGGCGCCGTCGCGGCCGGCATTGGTGGCGATCCAGCGGACCGGAGTGGGCAGGGCGCGCTTGACGATCTGAGCGCCGGTAGCTTCATCGCCTTCCAGGTTCAATTTATCCAGGGCGGGCAGGGCGTTGATCAAGCCGACGCCGCCGCCGGGGAGGATGCCTTCTTCAAGAGCGGCGCGGGTGGCGGCCAGGGCGTCTTCGACGCGGGCCTTGCGCTCTTTCATTTCGGTCTCGGTGGCCGCGCCTACGGCGATGATGGCAACGCCGCCGGCGAGGGCAGCCTGGCGCTCCTGCAGCTTCTCGCGGTCAAAAGCGCTCTCGACCTCGTCGATCTGAGCCTTGATGTGCTTGATGCGGTCTTTGATGGCTTCCGGGGTGCCGGCGCCGTCAACGATGACCGTCTTGTCTTTGTTGGTGGTGACGCGGTGGGCGCGGCCCATGTCTTCCTCGGTAACGGAATCCAGCTTGCGGCCGGCTTCCTTGGAAATGACGCGGCCGCCGGTGAGAATGGCGATGTCTTCCAGCATCTGCTTCTGGCGATCGCCGAAGCCCGGCGCTTTGACGGCCAGGATGTTCAGGGTACCCTTCATCTTGTTGACGACGAGCGTGGCCAGGGCCTCGCCCTCGACGTTCTCGGCGATGATGACCAGGGTGCGGGTCCACTGCAGAATCTTTTCCAGGGCAGGCAGGAGCTCACCCATGGTTTCGATCTTGCGGTCGGTGATGAGGATCATCGGATCCTCGAGGACGGCTTCCATGCGGCCGGTATCGGTCACAAAGTAGGCCGAGATGTAGCCGCGGTCGAACTGCAGGCCTTCGACATAATCGGTCTGGTATTTGAGGCCCTTGGACTCTTCGATGGTGATGACGCCGTCCTTGCCGACTTTCTCCATGACGTCGGCAATAAGCTCGCCGATTTCAGGATCTTTAGCGGTAATGGTGGCAACCTGGACGATCTGCTCGCGGCCGCGGATCGGGGTGGACATCCGCTTGAGTTCCTTGGCAACAGCCGCGGTGGCTTTCTCAATGCCGCGCTTCAGGGCGATGGGCTCCGAACCGGCGGTAATGTTCTTGAAGGCCTCGGTAATGATGGCGTGAGCCAGCATGATGGAAGTGGTGGTGCCATCGCCGGCGGCGTCGTTGGTCTTGGAAGCAGCTTCCTTGACGATCTGAGCGCCCATGTTCTCAAAAGGATCCGGCAGGTCGATATCGCGGGCGATGGTGACGCCGTCGTCGATGACGGTGGGAGCGCCCCACGGTTTGGAAAGGGCGACCGGGTGACCCTTGGGGCCGAGGGTGACTTTTACGGTATCGGCCAGGGTGTTAATGCCTCTCTGCAAGGACTTGCGTACCTGTTCTCCGAAAATAATCTGTTTTGCCACTTTTCCTCCTAATCGTTTCTTTCAGTTTTTCTTAATAGACTTTTTTGGCCAGGACCTGGTTCTCCGGCATGATGACCATATCGATACCTTCAACCTTGACCTCGGTGCCGCCGAATTTAGGATAGATCACGAAATCGCCGACCTTGACGTCCATGACTTCGCGGGTGTTGTCTTTGCCTAACCGGCCGGGACCTACGGCGACGACTTCACCTTCCTGGGCTTTTTCCTGAGCGGTGTCCGGGATGACGATGCCGCTGCGCATCTCTTCCTTCTTACCGGGTTTCACCAGGATGAAGTTTTGCAGCGGTTGCACGTTGATTGCCATGAATACCTCCTTCTTGTTGTCTTTCTTCCTCATTATTTTAGCAGTCTCACTGCGAGACTGCTAACACAGCTATAATAACCCACCAGCCTGAATATCGGCAAATTGATCCTCATCAATTGTTGCCGACTTTGCCGTCATATCCTAATTCCATGCAGTTGTTTCTGAACCTTATTTCACTGCAATTGCTCTTCATTTCTCCATTTTTCTTTCTATTTTATCATTATGCGCATGGCGCACGCCTGACTGAAACCTTCACTACGGTCTGTTATAATCATGCGATGAGAGTTTTGGGTATCGAAACCTCCTGCGACGAAACGGCTGCGGCAGTGGTCGAAGAAGGGATTAAAATCCTGGGCAACAAGGTGGCTTCCCAGGTGGACATTCACTCCCGTTACGGAGGAGTGGTTCCCGAGGTTGCCTCGCGGCAGCATCTTCTTTCAATAGTGCCGGTAATGCGGCAATGCCTGGAGTCCGCGTCCCTGACCATGCATGATATCGACGCCGTGGCGGTGACGTGCGGCCCCGGACTGGCGGGATCGCTTCTGGTCGGCGCCAATTTTGCCAAAGCCACCGCGATGGCTGCCGGAAAACCGCTGATAGGGATCAACCACCTGGAAGGCCACATCTACGCCAACTGGCTGACCGGCCACATACCCACGCTGCCTGCCCTGGCGCTCATCGTTTCGGGGGGGCACACCGACCTTGTTTTGATGAAAGATCACGGCGATTATCGACTCATCGGCAGAACCAGAGACGACGCCGCCGGAGAGGCTTTCGATAAAGCCGCCAGGTTGCTCAACCTGGGCTATCCCGGCGGTCCGGTGATCGAGAAAGCGGCCAAATCGGGAAAACCGACGCTCAAACTGCCGAAAGGCGTCATCCCCGGCAGCTCCGATTTCAGTTTTTCCGGCCTCAAGACGGCTCTTTACCGGTTGGCGGAAACCGGCCAGGCCGGATCTCCCAATGATGCCGCCGCCAGCTTCCAGGAAGCGGTCGTCAAGGTATTGGTTAAAAGAACCCTGGCCACCGCCGAAGAGTGGGGCGTCAATCAGATACTGCTGGCCGGCGGTGTCGCCGCCAACGGCCGCCTCAGGGAGAAAATACTCCAGGATTCCCCGGTCCCGGTGTCGATCCCGCCGCTTTCCCTATGCACGGATAATGCGGCGATAATCGCCAGCTGCGGTTATTTTCACCTGGTGAAGGGTGAAAGATCGGGACTAGACCTGGATGTCTTTCCCAGCCTGCCCTTTGCCTCAACCGGCGGACGGGCCTAGGTTTATAAGACCCGGGATGCCCGTTTAGCCCGGCGCGTTTTGGCTTCCGCCCCAAACGGGGTACAATCATTTCCAGAGGTTTAAGATGTACCGAAAAACTGTACTGCCCAACGGGTTAAGGCTGTTGAGCCAGGAAATGCCGCATACGCTGTCCGTGTCGGTTTGTATTTTTGTGGGGACAGGGTCGCGATATGAACTGGAGCCGGTGTCGGGGATTTCCCATTTTATAGAGCATTGCCTGTTCAGGGGCACCGAAAAACGGCCCACTTCCCGCGCCATCTCCGAATCGATCGAGGGGATCGGAGGCATCCTGAATGAAGGCACCGACCGCGAGACCACGGTTTACTGGGCAAAGGCCCCCCGTGATCATTTTGTGTCCACTCTGGACACCCTCTCCGACATGCTGCTCCACTCCAAATTCGATCCTTCGGATATCGAAAAAGAACGCCAGGTCATAGTGGAGGAGATCCACATGTCGGAAGACCAGCCGGATCAGAAAGCCTGCCAGCTGATCGACACTGTGCTGTGGCCGGGTCACCCGTTGGGACGGGATATCGCCGGGACCGAGAAATCAGTCGGCGCCATCACCCGTGATGACATGGGGACCTATATGGCGGAGCATTACCTGCCGGAGAATACCGTTGTTGCCATTGCCGGGGGAGTTTCCGAGAAGGATATCGTTGCCTCCATTGAACAAAAATTGGGAAACTGGCAACCCGGCTCCAGGAAAACGCCTCCCTTTTCCCCGTTCACCGGAGCTGACGGCAGGCGGCTGGTGCTGGAAACCCGGGACATAGAGCAGGACCACTTCCTGCTGGCGTTGCCCGCCCTGTCCATCGCGGATCCCCGGCGTTATACCGAGAGCCTGCTCAACGTCATCCTGGGTGAAGGCATGAGCTCCCGGTTGTTTTCGGAAATCCGCGATAAATTGGGGCTGGCCTATGCCATTCACAGCTATGCCGAATTCTTGAAGGACACCGGAGCCGTCACCGTGGCGGCCAGCGTTGACCCGGATAATCTGCTCAAAGCCCTCGAAGCGGTGATCAAAGAACTCAACCTGCTCAAAACCACCTTGACCGCCCAGGAACTGGCCAAAGCCAAGGAATTGTCCAAAGGCCGGCTGGCCCTCCGGCTGGAGGATTCCCGGCATGTGGCTTCATGGCTGGGCGGCCAGGAAATCCTGACCGGCGAGGTGCTCACCCCCCAGGACGTCATCCGGCGGATCGAGGCGGTGACCCTTGATGATTTGCGGGATCTTGCGGACGAACTCATCCGGGAAGACAAAATGAGATTGTCGCTGGTAGGCCCGGTCGCTGACGAAAAGCCGTTCAACCACCTCATCGGCGCCGGTTAAACCAGGCTTCGGCGGAACCGCCGGCTGACTAGGCTTCCTTGAGCATGTGCAGGATCTCGCCGATCCTGGGTGTTTTGCCGGTCATCAGCAGGAATGTCCTGAAGACCTTGGCCGAAAGCAGCAGCAACCCGAAGATGGATGCCGCCATCACCGTCATGCTCAATCCTATCTGCCAGAACGGTACTTCCGCGGTGCCCACCCGGATCATGGTGGTGATGGGGGCGGTGAACGGGAAAATGGTCAGGAAAACGCTCACCGGGTGCTGGGGATTTTCGATGATGAAGACCAGCCCCCACAGCGGCGAGACCGCCAGAACGCTGAAAATAGCGGCCAACTGTTGGCTTTCGCGCATGCTCGAAGCAATGCTGCCGATTGCCGCCAGCAGAATGGCGAACAGCAGATAGCCCAGGATGAAGTACGCCAGGCCTAAGATGACGAAGGTGGCCGACAGTTCGATCGAGCCCAGGATGGCCGAAAAGTTAGCCGAGGCCAGGCTGGCAAGGAACCGGGCGGAGAACAGCCAGATGGCCATCTGGGCAAGTCCGGCGGCGCCCAGGCCGAGGACCTTCCCCGTTATCAGCTGCCTCGCCGACACACTGGACAGCAGAACTTCCATGATTCGGTTTTCTTTTTCCTCGGCCAGGCCCTGGAGCAGGTAGCCCGAGGAAGTGAAGATGGACATCACCAGGAGGATGCTGAACAGGTAGGGCAACAGGAAGGCGGCCACGCCGCCCTGGTTTTCAGCGGGCAGGCCGGTCACGGGGTCGAGGATGACGTTCGAAAGGTTCGCCGGCGCCTTGACCCGGTCGATGACCGCGGCGCCTACGTTCGGCGACAGAAGATTGTCGAGCATGAAACTCTGGATGGCGCCCAGGCGGTCGCCCGGGACTTCCAACTGACGTTCGGTGGTGAAGCGGACCAACGCTCCGGTAGCGATGTAGTCCTGGGGAATGACGATATATTCTGAAACGGTCTTGTTTATCAGTGCCTGGTTGGCGGCTTCGATCGTCTCGTAGCCGACGAAGTCGAAACTGCCCTCCTGCTGGTGGCCGGTGATAAGTGAGGCCTGGTCGACGTATCCGATCTTGATTTGTTCGACCGGACCGCCGCCGCCGCCGCCCTGGCCGCCGGAGAAGATCTGGCCGCCGAGGATGACGATAAGCCCGACTAAGGGGACCGCCACGGTCATGACGATAAAGCCGGTCCGGCGGATTAAAGTGGTGAATTCGTGCTTGAAAATGAGTGCGGTCTTGCTCACGGCTTCTTCACCACCTGTACAAAAATGTCATCCAGTGAAGGCAGCGACACCTCAAACCGTTCGACCGGCACCTGAGCTGCCACCAGCTGGGCGAGAACGGACTGGGGTGTCGTCGAGCCGTCGAGCTTCAATATCGAGGTGTGGTTCTTGGACTCGACGCCGGAGACGCCCGAAAGAGACGGCAGGGCCTGTTCCGATTCCACCACCACCGAATTCGATCGGAACTGCCTCCGTATGTCGTTCAGCGCCCCGTACAGGACGCGCTGACCCTTATTGATCATGAACAGGCGGTCGCACATCTCCTGGACTTCGTTCATCCGGTGTGTCGACAGGATAATGGCTTTGCCCTCGGCGCGAAGGTCTTTGATGGTGTCTTTGAGCAGGCGGGAGTTGACCGGGTCCAGGCCGGCGAACGGCTCGTCGAGGATGATCAGCCCGGGGTCGTGGGCCACGGTTACCACAAACTGGATGAGTTGCCCCATACCCTTGGACAACTCCTCGATTTTTTTGTAGCGGTGTTCGTAAAGGCCGAACTTTTTGAGCAGATTCTCGGCACGGGCCACCGCCGTCTCGACCGGCGCCCCCTTGAGGGAGGCCATGTAAACGATGGTATCCATTATGCGGAGCTTTCGGTAAAGCCCGCGCTCTTCGGGCAGGTAGCCGATGCAATTTTTGGATCCCTCGCCGAGGTGCTGGCCCATGATCAGGATATCGCCGCTGTCGGGTTTGATGATATCCATCATCATCCGGATGGTGGTCGTTTTGCCGGCGCCGTTGGGCCCGATCAGGGCGAAGATCTCTCCGCTGTCGACCTCGAAGGAGACGCCGTCGACGACCTTTTTTTCGCCGTAGACTTTCGAAACGTCGGATATTTTTACAGCTAACAAAGCCCTTACCCCGGTTGGTTTCTGAATATTCCCGCCATCTTAACCTTTTGATCGTCTAAATGGCAATACCCAAATTAAGAGGCTCATACTGATCTTTCGACCAGTATGAGCCTCGATTTTTCCAGTCTGTCTGAATGGTTCGCTTATTTGGCTTCGGCGGCGGCAGGAGCGGCAGCCTCGGCGGGAGCGGCGCCCTCGGCACCCGGAGCGGTAGCAGCCACCGGGGCAGTGGTCACCTCTTCCGCCTTGACGGTGATCTCGCTGACCTTCGCGATAAGCTGATCGGGGTCGGACAGGATAGTGACCTCCGCTTCGACCTTCAGGTCCCGGACGTGGATGGCATCATGGAGTTCGTTCAGCACCGAAATGTCAACGGTGATACTGGCGGGCAGGTCGCCCGGCAGGCTTTCGACCTCGACATGAGCCATCGGGTGGACCAGGATACGGCCTTTGGTTTTCAGCGCCGGGGCTTCGCCAACCAACCGCAGCGGGATCTCGGCGGTGATCGGCTCGTTCATATTGACCTGGTAGAAATCGACGTGGAAAAGTCCGCCACCTACCGGAGTGCGCTGAACTTCGCGGATGAAGGCCATGCGCGGCTTCTTTTCCCCCTCTTCTTGCAGAGCCACCAGCCGGGTGCTGCCGGCCTGGGCGACAACCCTTTCCAGGTCAGCTGTCGCAGCCTGGAGGGTCTGGGAAGCCAGGTTGTGACCGAAAACGTGGCAGGGGGTGACGCCGGCGCGCCGCAAAAACCGGGTTTTCTTGCCGGTCACGGTACGCGGCGATAATTTGACGGCTATTTTATCCATGTAGATTTCTCCTTGTTTATTCAGCAAACAAATGCTAATTAAAACAGAATTGCCTCCGTAAAGTCAATAAACCCTGGTTTCCAGGTGGCAGTTTTGCCTCCGGCAAGCTATAATGCCGCAAACAAAAAGGAGTCGAACCATCGTAGCCAATCGGTCCGAAGCTTTTTCCTGCTATTCCCACCTGGGCGGCGCCATCGCCGGGGCCGCCGGTCTGGTCGCCCTGCTGGTTTTGACCTGGGGGCGGTGGGACCTGCTCGCGGTGGTCCTGATTTATGGCCTGGCGATAACCGCATTATTTTCGTTTAGCGCCACATACCATGCCCTGAAACGGCGGGACGGCGAAACCTCGATATGGCGAAAACTGGATCATATCGCCATTTTCATCATGATCGCCGGGAGTTATACCCCTTTGGTCTATATCTATCTCGACGGTTTGTGGCGAGTCTTCATGATCGCCATACCCTGGGCAATAGTAGCGGTAGGTGTCGTTTACAAGCTTTTCTGGATGCACGCCCCCAGGATTCTTTCGCCGATTCTGTATCTGGGCATGGGCTGGTTGGCGCTGGCGCCGATGCGCCAATTGTGGCTGTCGATGCCGCGCCTGGCCTTCTGGGGAGTGGTGGCCGGCGGGGTCGCTTACAGTATTGGGGCGGTAATTTACGCTTTGAAACGCCCCAATCCCGTGCCCGGGGTGTTCGGCTTCCATGATATTTTTCACATCTGGATAATCATTGGAGCCTCGCTCCATTTCGCTGTGGTGGTTGCTTCCGTAATATAGCCCGGACCGGTAGCGCGAGGTTTTATTCTCTAAATTCGCCAAAATCCCGATGCCTTGTGCTATAATCTCTTCCGGCGCCGGGATGGCGGAACTGGCAGACGCAGCGGACTTAAAATCCGCCGACTTCGGTCGTGTGGGTTCGATCCCCTCTCCCGGCACCATCAATTCCTTCCGATGTCATCACACATTTCCAATCGACAACCAGCGGGGGAATGATGAAGACGAAACTTTTATTAGTCGCTTTAGCCGTAGTGGCGGTACTGATTCTAGCCGGCTGCGCGGCCGGGGTGAATCCGGCGGTAAACACCCCCGGCGGAGCCGATCATGTCGCCGGCTTTTGGTCCGGGCTCTGGCAGGGAATCATCTCACCGATAACCTTCATAATATCGCTCTTTTCGAACAACGTGAACATCTACGAGGTCCATAACAACGGCGGCTGGTACGATTTCGGCTTCCTGTTCGGAATCAGCATCGCCTTCGGTGGCAGTGCCCGGGCGGCCTGCCGCAGATAATCGGCGGGGACGCGGCCTGCTAAACCGCAGGTTCGGGGGTTTTGGAAACAGTCTCTGGTTCCGTTGACTCGACAACCATCGGCTGTTCAGTCTTATGAGAAAACAGCGAACGTATCCCGGAGAATATTTTTTGCCACCAGGCCGTCTTCGGTGATTGACCATCGGTGATGGACTTGGTTTTAAGCTGGCTTTCAAGCTGCCGGATGCGTTCGGTTGCCGCTCCTAGTTGGGCGGCCAGTGCCAGGTTCTTCTCCTGAAGATCCCTCAAAACGGCTATGGCGTCCTGGGAAGCTCCGGCCAGGGGGTCCCGCTTTTCAAGCGCCGTCCAGGGGTCGGGTGTCTCGAGTTTTTTAAGATCTTCCGGTAATTCGCGGATGCGGTATTCTTCACCGAACGGCCCGTTGACCAGGTCAGCGCGGAGCTTTCCCGATTTGATGTACCGGCGTATGGTACGGGTGGAAACGCCTAGTTTGTCGGCGGCCTGAGCGATGGTGAAGTTTGAAGTGTTCATGGAACGGCCATAGTTTAACGTCGCTGGCTAGGGGTGTCAAGGGGTCTCCGAACGGAGTTAACCGAATTTATTAATAGCCGCAGCCACTTTTACGATACAATTATCCAAAAGAGGTTGGGAGAGGGCTCAAAATCGTGAAAAGAACGGTGAAATCGTTTTTCGGCATGGCCCTGGCTTCGGCTTTGGGAGGGTACGCGTTTGCCATTTTGGGTGCGCTCATTGGATCGAAGATAATTGATTGGAACAGTTACGGCGGGTTCGGCGGCTTGGTGGGGGCAATCGCCGGCATGATCCTCGGCTATGCCATTGGTGTGATATTCGGCATCCTGGTTTTCAGCAAGGCATTCCGCTACCGAGGTTCGATCTGGCTGGCCGGTTTAGGCGCCATCCTGGGGATGGTTCTCATCCTGGGTTTGGCTGAACCGCTCAACCTGAATTCCAATTCTAACGTCATGCTGTGGAGTCTGGTCGTGCTGACGGCATTGTTTGCGGCGTGGGGTTTTCACCTGAAAAAAGTGTGAGCGGGAAAATCAGCGGCAGGAGTTGGAGGCGACGACCGGATTCGAACCGGTGAATAGGGGTTTTGCAGACCCCCGCCTTGCCACTTGGCTACGTCGCCCTTTTCGCCTCGGACTCGGGGTATGTCCGCCTGATTATAAAAATGGAGCGGAAGACGAGACTCGAACTCGCGACATCCTCCTTGGCAAGGAGGCATTCTACCACTGAATTACTTCCGCCCGGTGAACCCGGATTTTACCACAAGTTTTTAATGGTGCCGAGAGGGAGATTTGAACTCCCACGAGCTCATCACTCACTAGCCCCTCAAGCTAGCGTGTCTACCATTCCACCATCTCGGCCGCTGGCAGGAGTGGAAGGATTCGAACCCTCGGCCAGTGGTTTTGGAGACCACCGCTCTACCAACTGAGCTACACTCCTACAAAAGTAGGCGCGGGTTAAAATGATACCGTATGCCATCCAAAGTTGTCAACGGGTATCGAATCTTGTTGAACTGCCCAGGGGTAGGAGAATGAAAACCTGAAGGTGCGGAATGATACTGGCGTTGATCGATCGAGTGCCATTCACCCCTGGCTTTTGGGAGCCGCGCAAGATATATAAAATGTTTCTTGGGGTTAATTGACCGGCGCGGCGATGCCGCCCAGGATATTATCCACCATCTGGTCAATGAAGGCTTCAGGTCGGGTTCGCTGGTGGAAGGCAACACCGCCGGCCCGAAGCAGTACGATAGCATAGGCAAGCATTCGCGCCGTCACGTCGGTGTTGTGGGCTTTAAGTTCTCCCGCTTTCACCCGTTCGTCCAGGTAGTTTTGGAAAAGTGAGATGCCTTCGTTCATAATGCCGCGCCAGATGCGGGGGACGATAGGGTGGCTCTGGGTTTCGTGAAAAAAGATGTTCATCAGGCTTTCTTTTTGCCCCAGGAGATCATAGAACTGGCGCCCGACGGCCTTGAGGACTTTGGCGGCCGCTTCATTGTGGAGCGTGGCGAGCAGGCTCTTGAGCTGGGGCAGAAAGCTGTGCCGTTCTACCACGGCTTCAAGCAGCTTGTCCTTGCTCTTGAAATAGTGGTACATCAGCCCCTGTGCCACCCCGGCCGCGGTAGCCAGTTCACGGACACTGGTCTTGTCGAAGCCTTTTCGGGCGAAAACCTCTAGCGCCGTGTCAATAAGTTGCAGACGGCGTTCTTCGGCTTTTTCGTCGCGCCAGGTAGACCGGCGTGCTTTTTCAGTTTTCACTGAATGTTCGTTCATCGGTTGGATTATATTAGCGGTCAGATGTGCTGTCAAGACTCATCTCGTTCAAATTGTTCTATTAAATACAAAGACCGGGCTCGGACGCCCGGTCTTAGAAAGCCAAGGGGTTATTGAACTAGGCTTTGCCGATCTTGAACATCTTGGTGCCGCAGACGGGGCAGACGCCCTGGGTGGCCGGCCGGCCGTTCTTCATGGTGATGGCCTTAGGATTCTTCATAACTCTCTTGGTGCGGCATTTCATGCAATAACCTTCCATAAATACCCTCCTTCGTAAATTTGAATTATACGATAGCCCAAGCTAATACGATTGTCAAGCGTTTGGAACCAAATATTTTTGTAGCTAAATAAAGCCGGGACTTTTGGGCGGTCACCCGGCTTACCCGGAGGGTGTCGGAAGGACGTTGATAAGTTCCAGTCCGCGTATGACCATGCTGACGGCAAGGGCTGCCAAAAGCAGGCTGAATACCCTTGAGATTGCCCGGAGACCACCACGGCCCATCAGCCGCATAAACATTCCGGCGGCGACGAAGGTCAACCAGGCGATGAAAATATTAATCGCAAAGGCCACGAACACCACGTAAATCGGGTATTGATTCGAGAGCAGAAGCAGGGTGGTGATCGTCGCCGGCCCGACGGTGAGAGGTGTGCCGATGGGGACTACGGCTACCATTTCCTCTTTGATGACCTCGACCATATGACCGGTAGTCATGTAGCGGATGGCGAATACCATGAGGATGATGCCGCCGGCGATAGCGAAGGCGCCGCCGCTGATGTTCATGGCTTTCAGGATAAAGCTGCCCAGGAACAGGAAGAACAAACCGACTGCGGCGGCGGTGATGGTCGCCAGGTTGATGATGCGCCAACGCTCTTCTTTAGTGGAATCCTCGGTCAGGGCGATGACGAAGGGCAGGTTGCCGATGGCGTCGATGACGATGAACAGGGGGACGAAGGTCAGCAGGAACTCGTGCCAGAAGTCGGACATCAGATCTCGCGGCCAGCCCTTTCAAAGCGGGATATTGTAGCCATTATAGGCACAAAACGGCTGAAAAGCTACATAATACTTCGATCCGGGAATGCCGCCGATATTCCGGCAGTGCCCGGATCAGATATCCCCGGTTCTGGAAAATTGAAATTTTGGATCTATGGTACCGCGATTTACATTGGTCAGGGGAAGGACGATCGTTTTCCCGGCTTTCCGGTTCAGATAGCTCTTGGTGTACTCGCTGGGGAAGGAATAGACGATCTGGACCCGGGGATGTTCCAGCCAGAAGACAAAAATCCCCACGGTTTGGGGTTTGGTCCCGAACGGCCCGATGATCATATTGGCAGAAGCCTTGAATTCTTCCCAGATGGACTCGAGGGTATTACGGATGTGATAGGGCGAATCCGCCGCCACCCGCCTGACTTCAACATTCGGCTGGGCGAGAAGGACGTCATTGTTTTTTTCGGCATAGCGTAAGTATTCTTCGTTCCCGTCGCGGGGCGCTGTCACCAGGCAGATCGTCCGGTTCGGATTGAACTGTTTCCACACCGAAAGCGATCTTTCAGCTTCGAAACCCAGGAACAATACCAGCACCGTCTCCTTTTCGACAGAGAAAGACCCGAAGAAATTTGCTACGGTAGTAATCTGGTGCACGCCCTGCGTCAATCGTGACGGCGCGTAGGTCTGGGTGGTGTGGACTATCCTCGGCAAGCCCATGTTCAATTCCGCCACCAGGTAGTGCAGCAATCCCAGCAGATAAACCTTGGAAAAACCGGAAATATCCACGGTGATGTAAGGATCCTCGGCGTCCTTAGGCCGGCACCTCTTCCAGATGGTTTTCAACTGCGCCACGCCCTCAACCGGGTCGTCTCGCTGGCAGCGGATGACGAACACGCCCTCCGACGTTTTGCGGGCCATCATCGTCTGAATTTTGGCGAGATTGAAGTCGATGGCTTCCTGGTAACGCGGCTCCTCGATAACAAAAATGATGGAGTAACGAACCGGTAGTTCGCGCTCATCCTCTGAATGGCCGATATGCACCGCTCTTCGAACGATGCGCAGCAAATAAGGAGATCGTCCGCGCCGTATTCGTTCAGCCGGCCCAGGCTCTCGATTACAATCGGTTCATCGGCAGCCCGCATACGGCTAACCACCCTCCCAGAAATCGACGCCAATATAAGACGCTCATAGCTAAAAGTCAAACCCAAAATGAAGGCAATGTTATGATGCCTAACCCCTGTCCAACCGGGATTTGCCGTTGGCGCTGTGCTATAATGCGCCCATGCCGCTATTCTTCGCCTATGGTGCCGCCCTGTCCCGGAAATACACTTTAGAACGCTGCCCCGAGTGCAAGCCCAGGGTTTCCGCCACCTTATCTGGCTATCAATTGATTTTCTCCGGCTGGTCGCGGGTCTTCCGCGGCGGGACCGCCTCCCTCAAACCCCTCCGCGGCGCCCGGGTTAAAGGCGGCGTTTACGACGTTCCCGATTCAGCCCTGAAGAAACTGGACATCGCCGAGGGATTCCCCACCCAGAACGCCAAACTCAACGTTTTGGTCAACACCGAAACCGGCGAATCTTTGTCTTGCTTTACCTACGTTCCGGCCCACCCCGCCGAAGAATCCAAACCCGCCCCGGAATACCTGGCTCTCCTCCAGCAGGGATACCGCGATTGGGGTTTGATCTAGACCATGGAGAAGGTTTTAGAAATCCTCCGCAAGAAAGCCGGCCAGAAGAAAGGCTGAAGGGCGGAACAGTATTTTCAGAAAATCCCGCTCTTGTCGATTTTTATGGTCACGCCCATCTTGGTGTTCGACACCATCACTCTTCTGACCAGCTCCTCCCGCAGGTTTTCCGATAAGTGTAGAGTCTCCCACTCCAATTCCCTCTTAACATCGACCTCGGCGTTAGCCGGATCGGTTGCGGCGATGGCCTTGAGTGCATAATAAGCCGCGCCGAAGGCGTGTTGCGGGACGTGTGCGGTCGCCACCGCCTGACCTGCCGCCCGAGCCGCATAGCGTGCTATGTCATTCGGCGCTTCTCTGGCAGCGGCGTGAGCTGAAAGAGATGCGTGCCGAATCACCGCCATACTGAAAACGCCGGTTCTCGCCCATTCCCGGCATTGCTCGATTGCTTTGCGAGGTCTGTCGTCGGTCGGCACTGCCTGTTCAAACAAGGGTAATACCCGTTCGGCGCAGTCCGCCGCCCAGGTGGCCAGTTCTTTCTGTTCCTCACGAGAGTACTTTTTGTACAAGTTAGATCACCGCCTGGATGCCGGACACCATGAACCACCCCCCGAACCCCACCAGCAGCAGCGAACACAGTATGAACACCGACTCCTGCAACGCCGGAGCCCACAGCCGGTGTGTCCGGAACACCACCGCCGACACAAAAGACATCCATATCAGGTCGGTCAGCCAGTGGGTCAGGATCAGCCCCCACAGCCCGCCTGCGCCGAATTCAGAGGCTTTTGATACCAGGAGAGCACCAACAGTCGCCCACCACAAAAGAAAGAACGGATTGCCCACCGAAAGGATGATCCCGGCGGTAAAGGCGCTGTAGGCCGTATCCTTCTGACTGGTGGCAATGGCTTTGCGGGCGCGGAACATTCCCACCCCCATCCACACCACCATGGCGCCTCCCGCGACACCCAATACGAACTGTACCGCGGTGTGGGCAAAGAATGCCGCCGCGCCGAAGTAGATGAGAATGATCAGGGGCACTTCGATGACGGCGTGGCCGAGCGAGGCCTGCACGCCCGCCCATTGTGACTTGCAACTTTTGACCAGCACCGTGGCAAAAACCGGACCGGGCATCAGGGCGCCGGAAAGCGAAATGACAAAGACCGAGGCGAGCAGAGCCAGCATAGACCGGCATTATAACACCATGCGAGCCCACGATTGTAGGGGCGAGCGGCTGCTCGCCCGCCCGGTCATATCGTAGCTGCGGCTGATTGCTGAGACCTGACAGCTATCTCTTCAAGTTCACGAACTGCAGCGGGATGTCGTAATCCTGGGCTTTGAGCTGCCGCATAACTTCTTGCAGGTCGTCTATCTGCTTGCTGGTGATTCTCAACTGGTCTTCCTGAATCGCCGGCTCAACCTTCAGTTTCAGGGATTTAATGAACTTCACCATTTTTTGAGCGGTCTCTTTTTGAATGCCCTCTTTGATCTTCACGTCCATCTCGGCGCCGCCCTGGGCGGTGGCTTCCATTTTGCCGAAATCGAGGCACTTGGGATCTAGGCCGAACCTCACCACGTGACCGATAAGTATTTCGGTCATCGCCTTGACCTTCACATCGTCTCCGCTTTGCAGATGGATGGTTTTTTCTTTCCGGTTCATGGAGATCTCGGATTTGATGTTACGGAAATCGTACCTGGTTGTGATATCCCGTTTCACGTTGTTGATCGCATTGTCGAGCGCCTGAACGTCCACCGCGCTGACCACGTCCATTGATGGCATTTCGTCTGCCTCCTTCCGAAATTGCCCACCATTTTATCACGAACCCAAAACTTTGTTCCTGCCATTGTTTACCGTAGCACCGGGGATTATCATGTTGTATACAGGAAGGTACCACATCGAAGTTATACCTGGCGTTCACTGGGTTCGCAGCGTAGTTGGTTGCAACTGTTGGCTGGTCGTCGAGCCGGGGAATTCTATTGTCATTGACACCGGTTTGCCCGGTAACGCCCGCCGCATCGTCAACTACGCCAAACAACTCGGCGTCTCCGCAATTAGCCATATTATTCTTACCCACGCCGATATCGACCATGCGGGCAGTGCCTCTGAACTTAAATCCCTCACCGGGGCTAAGATCGCTGTCCACACCATCGAGGCGCACTATATGACCACTCGAACGGAGCTTCCCTTTCCCTTCTGCTGGGTCTCCCGGCTGATCCCGCGTTTGAGCCGTTTTGCCCGCTTCACGCCCGACATCTTGCTGGATGAATCCGACAGTGTCGGTGGTCTCCGGGTCGTCCATACCCCTGGACACACGCCGGGTAGCATCTGTCTCTTGAAAAAGGGAGAAAGCATCTTCACAGGCGACGCCCTGCGCACCCATGCCCGAGACAAATTGCTGACTCCCTCCCGCCCGACCGCCATGGACATGCCTCGGGCGATGGATTCGATGAAGAAAATTGCCGCTTTGGATTTCACTTCCCTTTTTGGCGGTCATGGCCCGCCGGTTATCAGCAAGGCTTCAGCCAAGCTGCGCGATATTGTGGCTAATCTTCCCTGCTGTCAGGTTTAAGCTGAAAGCTGAGGGCTGACAGCCGTTAGCAAAAACCTTGAGACCGTCGCCTTCATAAACTATACTAAGCTTGAACTGCGGAAGAGAGGTCACGCTTGTCGCTGGACATCACCAGGGTCGCCGGTCAGATAGGCGCCATGGCCGAAAAGTTGGCCGAAAGCGGCTC
Organism: Dehalogenimonas formicexedens; assembly: GCF_001953175.1. NCBI lineage: Bacteria > Bacillati > Chloroflexota > Dehalococcoidia > Dehalococcoidales > Dehalococcoidaceae > Dehalogenimonas > Dehalogenimonas formicexedens. The sequence goes on from NZ_CP018258.1 coordinate 2,027,771, forward strand.
ACAGCGCCGGGTCCGCCTCGAGGCGGCTGCCGGGCGTCTTGAAAGTGCCGTGGATACCGCTTCACTCCTTGACAAGGTCCGCCGTTCCAAAACCGGTTTCCTGTTGGCCGCCCCTTTGACACCCCTTGACGAAAGGGTATTGCCAACACCTCCCCCCGCCACTTATTCCGTTGTCGCCGCCGATGGCTCCCACATAGACATAGACCGCCATCATGCCGCTGCCTGCAGCCTGATCAACATCGGGGAAGTGCGTTTGGACTATGGGGAAGGCTCGGGTGCGGCCCTCGATAGCCAACCCCGCCTTTTGTTCGACGATGCCGAAATGTTCATCCGTGATCCGGCGGGAAATCGTGAAACGCCGCTCCAGGGTGCGTTATTGGGCATCAAGCGCGATGTCGAGGAATGCTCCGCCCTCCTTGCCCTCTCGGCCTCGTTGCCATCTGACCGTCCGGCTCTTGCGCTCGCCGACGGTACCCTCATCCGCTGGAACCTGACTACCCAGAACTATGATGCCTATGTCCTCCGCGAGTTGCTCGATGAGGGTTACCTGAAATGCCTCTCGGCTTTCAAACGGTTATGCGCCGAGCGCCCGCTGGCGGTTGCCAGCTACATCTCACAGCCTGGCGGCAACGAGGTGGTCAATACCCTGCGCCTGACCCTTTGCCCTCATGAACCGGCGAATTGCGATCGTTATTGCGGAGAATTGAGGCCTGGCGAGCGGCCCTGCGATCCCGTATCCGGGGTATCGGATGCCGCCCTTTTCGATCGTTATCTGGGAATCTGCGAACGTTCGGCCATTTTTGAAAGCACCTCCAAGGTCATCGGCCAGTATTACGGCGAGCACCGCATCTGTTTCTTCTACCTTAAACTCGAGGACGAGATGGCTAGAGTGGAGCTGCCTATCTGGTTGGCGACCGATAAAGAGCGGGTTCGTCTCATCCACACCCTTGTCCTTGAACAGGTGAAAAAGGGCAACGGCTACCCAGTAGCCTTGTCCGAGGCCCACGAACAGGCGGTTGTAACGGGAGCCGACCGTGAATTATTCTACGAAGTCGTTGACACCTACCTTGCGGATCATGGTCTACCGACCGCCCTTTCGGCTAAGAGTTTCTCCAAACAAGCGAGGTGGATATAGTTGGTGCGGCATGTAGGGGCGACGCGTGCGTCGCCCAACAATGTTGCAAGGGGCACCGTTGCTCCCGAAAGGAGTCCAGATGATGCGTGAACTCGATAAAGCCAGGGTGCTGGCCGTCGCCCGCGAAGTTTCAGCCAAACGCGGCTTCCTCACCTATTCCGACTTCAACGATTACCTGCGTGAACTCATCATCAAGAAAAGACTCCAGCCGATTCACGGCGGCCGTGCCCAGTGGACTTTGAAAAAGATGCTCGTCGATACCTCGAATCCCGCCGAAGACCGGTACGTTTATTCCCGCGCTGGTTCCAAAGTCCTTTTCTACCCTGCGGCCATCATGGACAATAATCCGTTCCTGAAACCGGTCACCAGGCAAGGCAAATTGGAATAAATTCGATTTTCATCGTATTAAGGAGTCAAAATTGCCTAACATGGACATAAAAATCGCTGAAGTCATTGAGACTTCATCGACTTCTTTCACCGCGCAATGTTACGACCTGAACGCCTCGCCGCCCCTGGGGTCTCTCATCAAGACCAACTTCGACGGCGTGACTATTTATGCAGCTGTCGGCCACGTTTCCACTACCTCGCTGGAACCAGGGCGCCGGCCTGTTGCCCGTGGAAAAGATGAGGCGACCGAGGAGGCCGTTTTCAAGGCCAACCCTCAGCTTGAAAAACTCCTGCGTTGCGAGGTGAACGCCATCATCGTGGGGCATCGGTTGGACGGCGAAATCCGCCACTACCTCCCGCCCCGTCCTGCCCGCCTCCACGGGTTCGTCTTGAACTGCGACGACGCCGAGGTCAGAAACTTTTCGCAAAAAACCGGCTTTATCACTCTCCTGCTATCCGCACAGGGGGATGTTTCGCCGGAGGAGATGACTTCAGCGGTACTCCGCAGGATAGCCGGGAGCTATGAGGGCGATGAGCGCCGGAATTTCCTGTTGACCTCCGGCAAGGCTCTGGCGCAGCTTTTGTCAGCTGATTACAATCGCCTCAAGACCATCCTTGAAAGGTTGTCCGCATGACCGAAAAACTGGGCATTGTCACCGCCGGTTCTCTCAACAAAGGCATCGAGGTCAAACTCGATGGCCTCGCCTCTATCGAGGACATGGCCGTCGGCCGCTATGTCACCATCGAAGGCAGGAAACGCAAATTTTTCGGCATGATCACCGACGTTTCGCTGGGCGTCACAGACTTGAACCTGACCGTTTCGCCGCCCTCTGGGGATGATTTCCTGTCGGAAGTCCTGTCCGGTACCTCGGCTTACGGCTCCCTCCACGTCGCTCCGTACCTGACCATCGGCGGCGACGAAAAGGCTATCGTCGAGGGCGCGCAGCCGGTTAAAACGATCCCGAGCCACTTCTCGGTGGTAAAGGAAGCTTCCGCCGACGATATCGAGTCGGTATTCGGCAAGGAAAGCAAAGATAATTTCTGGATCGGCAACCCCCTGGACATGGAGGTGAAACTGTGTCTTGACCTGCCGACCCTGGTCAAGCGCAGCAACGGCATCTTTGGCAAGAGCGGCACCGGCAAAACCTTCCTCACCCGGATGTTGCTCATAGGGATGCTTCAAAAATCAGCGGCGGTCAATCTGGTTTTCGACATGCACTCGGAGTACGGCTGGGCCGGCACCAGCGAGAAAAAACGCCAGGTCAAGGCTCTGAAGCAGCTTTTCCCATCGAAGGTAGCCGTGTTCACCCTGGATGAGGAAAACTCCCGGCGCCGCGGCGTCTCTACCGACTATGTCGTCAAAATCGGCTATGAAGAGATCGAACCGGAGGATATCTCTCTTTTGCGCCAGACCTTGAACCTTACCGACGCCGCCGTGGAAGCCGTGTACCAGCTGCGGAAGCATTTCGGCAAAAGCTGGTTTGTCGCCGCCGCCAACCTGGAGGATGAAGAGACCCTGGCCGAGCTGTCCATCCACGAGAGCACTTTCCAGAACCTGAAGCGAGGACTGAACACCATCCAGCGGCTTCCGTTCATTTCGTCGAACGCCCCCGGCGACGTCGTCGACCGCATCCTCGCTTACCTCGAAGCCGGCAAGCACGTTGTCCTTGAATTCGGCCGGTACACGGATATTACCGCGTATATCCTGGTGGCGAACATGCTGACCCGCCGAATTTATGCCCGCTATCGCGACCGGACGGAGAAGGCCATCGCCTCTGATTCCGGTTATCCCACACCACTGGTGATCACTATCGAAGAAGCGCACAAGTTCCTGAACCCGATGGTCGCCAGCCAGACTATTTTCGGCACCATCGCCCGCGAGATGCGGAAATATTCCGTGACCTTGCTCATAATCGACCAGCGTCCTTCGGGTATCGATGAAGACATCATGTCCCAGCTCGGCACCAAGATTACCTGCCTGCTCGATTCCGAGAAGGACATCGACGCCGTGCTTTCGGGTGTCTCCGGAAAAGGCGAGCTAAAAAACGTCCTGGCCAAGCTGTCGGCCCGCCAGCAGGCGCTTATTTTCGGTCACGCCGTGCCCATGCCGGTAGCCTTCGTGCCGCGGGAATACGGGACAACCTACGGTGATTGGGGAGAAACTGCCGCCAAAGTAACAACCGACGAAATTGAAGACCTGTGGAAATGATCCGTCGTTGCGAGGAGTGAAACGACGAAGCAATCCGCGGTTGGTTCTAATGAGATCTTCCCCTTTCTAAAAGGGGGACTAAGGGGGATTTTCGTTAATCCCCTCTCCCGCGGCCTCGCGGGAGAGGGTAGGGTGAGGGCAGCAACATCTTGAACTAGATTGTTCGTTCCATCCAATCTTCTCCGTCTTTAAAGAGGGGGATAAAGGGGGATAAATGCAGCCTCAAGAAGTCCACAATCTTGGTTTTGACGATGCCGAAATATGCGGCCAGAGCGTCAAGTTGCGTCCTTTGTCCGAAGCCGACGCAGCCCCCGCCTGGGAACTCATCCACGACAACCGCGAGATCCTGAAATGGCTTTTGTGGGATGGCCCGTCAGACCAGGCTGAACTGGCCGAAACTTGGCGGGAGCGCTGGCCGGAGGAAATGCGCCTGGGGCGGAGTTATCATTTTGCCATCGAGCCGCTGGAAGAACCCGGCTTCGCGGGTGTGATCACCATCAAATTGCCTTATTATCCTGACTCGGTGGAACTTGGCTATTGGCTGGGATTGCCCTACTGGAACCGCGGCTACATGACCGAAGCCATCGGTCTGGCCTGCTGTTTCGCCTTCACCTGCCTCGATGCCGTCAGGGTATCCTCGACGGTTTTTGCCGATAATTTTGCCAGCCGGCGGGCTCTTGAAAAGAACGGCTTTGTCACCGACGGCCGGCTGCGACGGGACGTTTTCAAATTCGGCCAGTGGCAGGACACCTTCTTCATGACCCTGCTCGCCGAGGAGTGGCTTGAATCTCATGTCGAGCCGTGCTCGGTCCGGCTGGTGCCCCACGTCGAACCCCCCGGGACTGCCGCATGAAACTTGGATTAGCCCTTTCCGGAGGGGCGGCCAGGGGATTGGCACACGTCGGCGTGATCGACGTGCTCGAACGTGAGAATGTCCGGATCGATTGCGTGGCCGGGACCAGCATGGGAGCCATCATCGGCGCGGCCTACGCCCGGGGGCTCACCGCGTCCCAGATCCGGGACCACGCCCTTGATTTAAGCTGGCCTAAACTTGTCCGGCTGTTTGAATTCAATCCCCTGAGAACCAGCGGGTTCACCGGGACACGACGTGTGCGCGAAAAACTCACGGAAATAATCGGAGATCTGGATTTCTCGGAGCTGAGTCGGCCTTTCGCCTGCGTTGCCACCGACATCATTTCCGGCGATGAAGTCGTATTCACCAAAGGTTCCGTTGTGGATGCGGTGCTCGCCAGCATGGCGCTGCCTCTGGTCTTCAAGGTGCTGCGGGTTGGCCGGCGCTACCTCGTGGACGGAGGTGTATCGGATCCTTTGCCGGTGAATCCCTTGAAGGCGATCGGCGCCGATCGTGTGATTGCCGTGAACGTCTTAAAAAATCTCGGCATCTCTTTGCCTGACCGGGGCCGCCGGTCCGCGCTGCCTAAACATCCGCCGAATTTTTTTCAGGTAGCCAACCAGGTGATCTATATCGCCTCGGCTCATCTGGCGGAAGCCGGCCTGGCGCAGGCTGACGTAGCCATCGAACCGGATATGGCCGGAATTCACCTGGCGGATTTCGGAATGGCTTCTGAGGCTATCCAGCGGGGCCAGGCAGCCGCCGAAGCCGCCGTCCCCTCGATACGAACATTGCTTTCTTCGATCTGAATGCCTCGCCAACCGTGGCGACGGTCCCCTTATTTTTCAATGTGACCCATCGGTATTGCCCCGCGTCAAAATTACGTATGGTTACTAATTGCGCACGCGCACCGGCGGGGTAAAAATGGTTCGATAGTGGATGAGACGCCAAAATCGTCGGCAGACAGGAACCATTGTTGAAGATCCAGTATAAGTGGCTGGTCGCCATCGCCTTTGTCGCCGGTTTTTTCATGGACCTCATGGACATCACCATCGTCAATGTCGCGTTGCCGACACTGGCCAAAGAGCTTAATGCGTCCCAAACAACCCTCGAATGGGTCGTGACCGGATATCTCCTGAGTCTTGCCATCTGGATACCCGCTTCAGGCTGGATCGGCGATAAATTCGGTACCAAAAAAACCTTCCTGTTCGCCCTGGCAGTGTTCACTCTGGGCTCCGCTCTCAGCAGTATGGCTGGAAATATTCAGATGCTGGTGGCCTCGCGCGTCATTCAAGGGGTGGGTGGCGGAATGATGACCCCTGTGGGTGTGGCGATGCTTTTTAGGGCTTTTCCACCGGAAGAAAGGGCAGCGGCTTCTTCGATCCTGTCGATACCGGCTGCCGCCGCCCCGGCCATCGGTCCGGTTCTCGGCGGATTCCTGGTTGATTTCACCACCTGGCGATGGATATTCCTGGTCAATGTGCCTATCGGTATCTTTGCCTTCCTGTTCGCCTGGAAAGTCCTCAAGGAACACAAGGAAGAAAACGCTGGGAAATTCGATATCACGGGCTTTTTGTTGGCCGGTGTCGGCCTGGCGTTTTTACTTTATGCCCTGTCCTCGGTGCCGGTTTACGGGCCCGGATCGGTAAGGATCATCGTCACCGGAATTCTCGGCGCCGGACTGTTGACCGCGGCGCTGCTGGTTGAATCCAGGATAAAAGACCCCATACTGCATTTTTCACTTTACAAAGAGAGATTATTTCGGACGACTAACCTGGTGATGTTTTTCGCCTTCGCCCTGTGGATCGGGTTCTTGTTCGTATTACCGCTCTTTTTACAATTGCAATTAGGCCACACCGCGTTTGAGTCCGGACTGACTTCGGGGCCCCAGGCGCTGGGATGGATCGCCATGGCCGCCGTTGCCAGCAGGCTCTACAAGAAGATCGGACCCAGGCGGATGGTGATGTTCGGGCTTCTGGGCACCACCATCATGACCTTTGGATTCATTTTCATGAACACCGGCGTTGATTTGTGGACGGTCAGGGGTGCCTTATTCTTGAGAGGCGCGTCGATGGCTTTTGCCGTGATTCCCATCCAGGCCGCCGCTTTTGCCAACATCTCGGGCGCGGAAACAGGCAGGGCTTCGTCGATTTTCAATACCAACCGTCAGGTTGCCTCATCGTTTGGCACCGCGCTTCTCGGCACGGTACTTTTTGAGATGCTCAAGGGAACAACGAGTACCGCCGGTCAACTTTTGGCTTATCATGTCTCGTTTATCGTCGCCGCCGCCATGGGCGTCATCGCCATCATCTTTGCTTCGACCATCCATGATGAAGACGCCGCAGAATCGATGAAGGCTTCGACCCCGGGCCCGCCCGCTCATTAAACTCGGTGAATGTCCCTTGACACATTATCGTCGATATATTACGATATATCGCGTTATATCTGGAATAAGGAGAAGAACATGTTGCATCATCATCTGGGTTTTATGGGAATGAGGCGCGGTGATTGGGGTTTTGGACCCGGCCGCGCGCCTGAAGGCACTTTCGAAAGAGGCGCCCTCAAACTCGTTATCCTGGATTTGTTGAAAGACAAACCCGCTCACGGTTATGAACTGATCAAGGCCCTCGAGGATCGCTCTCACGGCTTTTACACCCCCTCCGCCGGAAGCATCTATCCCATCCTGCAACTCCTGACCGATATGGGTTTCCTGGTCGCCAGCGAATCCGAAGGCAAAAAGACCTACACCATCACCGATGCCGGTCGCGAACACCTGCGCCAGAACAAGGAGCAGATTGATCATCTCCGGGAATTCGCCCGCCACCATTGGCCTTTTGAAAGCAAAGCCCATTTGAAGGAAACGCTGGTCGAACTTCACAGCCTCGGGCACTACTTTCGCGGCCGGGTTCGCAACTTGACCGACGACCAATTGGCCAGGATCCACGACGTGGTTTCCAAAGCTTCAGCTGATATACGGAAAATTGTCGAGGGTTAATGTTGAGCAAAGGATGCCCGTGCGCGAAAAGGGTTTATGTTGGCGAAAACGAACATAAAGAGGCATAATATCTTCCGCTATGTCTGAAAACACGAACAGCGAAAATGTCATCGAGGTCAAGGACCTCACTCGCAAATTCAAGACCCTGACGGCTGTCGATAACATCTCTTTCGATGTAAAAAAGGGTGAAGTATTTGGTTTTCTGGGACCAAACGGCGCTGGAAAAACCACGACCATTAACATGCTCTGCACCCTCCTCCGGCCTACCTCCGGCAAGGCTACCGTCGCCGGTTACGACGTGGATTCTCAAATGGACCTGGTGCGGGCTTCGATCGGTCTGGTTTTCCAGGATACTACTCTCGACGATTACATGACCGCGGAGCAAAACCTGCGTTTCCATGCCCTGGCCTACGGCGTCCCGCCTGAGGTTCGTGACACTCGGCTTAAATCGTTGATGGAAATGGTCGAGCTTTGGCCGCGCCGCAAAGACCGCACCCGCACCTATTCCGGCGGCATGAGACGGCGGCTGGAGATCGCTCGCGGCTTGTTGCATCAACCCAAAGTCCTTTTCCTCGACGAGCCGACTATCGGTTTGGATCCCCAGACCCGCAATAAGATCTGGGGCTATATTCACGAACTTCGCAAGCAGATCGGGCTGACCATCTTCATGACTACCCATTACATGGACGAGGCTGACCTCAACTGCGATCGTATCGGCATCATCGACCACGGCAAGATTATCGCTCTTGATACTCCTACATGCCTCAAGGATGCCGTAGGCGGCGATGTCATCACCCTCAGGACGACAGACAACGCGGCTGCCCTGGAAGAGATTCGCCGGCGTTACAATATCGAGGCCCTCGCCAAGAACGATCAGGTCACCTTTTCGGTTCAAGGCGGCGAAACCTTCCTGCCGGAGTTTGTGAAGAATTTTTCAGGCCAGATCCAGGGCATATCGCTGCGCCGGCCGACGCTTGATGACGTTTTCCTGAAGTACACCGGCCGTGAGATCCGGTCGGAGGAGATGAGCCCGATGGACGCCATGAAAGCCAGGCATACCGCCTGGATGGGGAGGCGCCGCTGATGAAGCACATGCTCCGGGCCATCGTCGTTACCTCCTACCGCGAACTGGTGCGTTTTTACCAGGATGGTACGCGGGTCTTCTCGTCTTTCGCCATGCCCATACTCTTCCTTTTCGTTTTCGGTTCCGGCTTTTCCAGGACCATCGGTGCTTTGTTGCCGGGAGTCGATTTCCTGCAGTTCATGTTCCCGGGCATCGTCGCCCTGATCGCCTTCCAGACTTCGCTTCAAAGCGGCTTATCTATCGTCTGGGACCGGGAGTTCGGGTTTCTGAAGGAAGTGCTGGTGGCTCCCTTGCCGCGCCCCGGCATCGTTTTCGGCAAAGCGTTGGGTACCGCCATCATTTCCCTTTTCCAGGGTCTGGTGATGCTGGTCCTGGCGCCCGTGGTCGGGGTGAACCTGCATTTCGGTGCCGTACTGGAACTCATGCCGGTGTTACTCCTGATCTCCCTTTCGATTTCCGGCCTGGGCCTGTTGATTGCCTCACGGATGAGGAGCATGTCGGGCTTCCAGATGGCCACGCAACTCGTCGTTTTCCCTTCGATGTTCGCTTCGGGCGCCTTTTTCCCTTTGAACAACGTCCCTGCCTGGCTCGGTGCCCTGGCCAAGATCAACCCGCTCACCTATGGGGTAGACGCCGTGCGGCATTTGTTCCTTGGAAGCGAGGCGGCCGGCGCGCTGGGTGTTCAACTTTTCGGGCGCAGCCTCAATTTCACTGATGATCTTATTGTCATCGCAGCCATCGGCCTCGTTTTCATGACCACCGCCGCGCTCACCTTCGGCAAACGAGACTAACTCGAAACTAGATCACGATCCCTCAGGGGGCGGTATGAAACCGCCCCTTCTTTTTTCAATATCACGAAACCTTCAGAACGTTGTTTTCTAAACCATCGCATGACATAACAAAATAATTTACCAAAAACGTCACGAGACGCTTGACAATCTCAAGGAACACTCGTGCTATAATATGCGCCGTGAATGTTAGCACACCTGTACATCTAAGGGGCAGGATTTCGATCTCGGCTGCCGGCGATTGGATTAGGATTCGTTATGGTTCCTTTTTAAAAACGAATCTTACGATTGTCCCAAAGCTGATTTTCGGGGATTCGTTTGGCAATAAAAACTTTTCGAAAAAAACGAAAAACGAATCGGCTCCGACTTTTTGTCATTCCCGCGCTCGCCCCGTACGAGTCGGGGAAGGCGGGAATCCAGGGGGTTGAGGGATCAGCAAATGCCCCGGGGAATTGTTTCCTTTGTTTTCGCGGCGGCCGCCCGAAAAGCAAAATACGCGAGACATGCGACTCGGAACTCTGTACGAATCACCGAGTCGTTTCAGTCGTTTTTGCGGGTAGAAAGATGAAAACACAATCAGATGTCTAATGACCGCTCGATCACAGTAACCATAACCATCCATGCGCCCGTCACAAGAGTCTGGCAGGCCCTGGTCGACCCGGAACTCATCAAGGAGTATATGGGTGGCGCGGTAGTCCTCACCGACTGGAAACCGGGCGTGACGATTTTTTGGGAGGGCCTGTGGCAAGGCCAACCCTATAGAGACAAAGGGCAGGTTATCATTTTCGAGCCTAACTGCCGGATTAAGTACACCCATTACTCCCCGGCAACCGGACTTCCAGACCAGCCGGAAAACTACCACATACTCACCTATTCACTGTCCGATCGCGGTAAGGACACCGACTTGGTACTTCTGAACGAGAATATAACTACCGAAGCCGAACAGAAATATCTCGAATCAGGCTGGAAAGTGATGCTCGAGGAACTGAAACGAGTCTCTGAGCACAGTTGACGGGCAATATATGTTGCGGTGACTCAGCCTGATTGTTACAATCGAAACGTGATCATAGACTTCCACACCCACATCTTTTCGCCCAAGATCATCTCTGGCCGAGGTCACTACGTTGCCGCGGACCCTGTCTTCGCCTGTCTATATTCCAATCCGAAAGCCAAACTTGGCACGGCGGAAGAGTTGATTTCAGAGATGGATGCGTGCGGTGTCGATAAATCAGTCGTCCTGAACATCGGCTGGTCTTCCCACGACCTGTGTGTCGAGTCCAATGACTATATCCTCGAATCCGCCGCCAAATACCCTGGCAGACTGATTCCTTTCATCGCCATCCAACCTTTAGCCGGCCAAAACGCCATCTCCGAAATCGAAAGAGGCGCTCGATCCGGAGCCAGAGGCATCGGCGAACTACGGCCTGATGTCCAGGGAGTTGATCTGGATGAAACGGCAATCATGTCGCCGTTCGTGGAATCGCTCGTCTCGAACAATCTGATTTTACTCTCTCATGTCGATGAGCCTGTGGGACACACTTACCCTGGCAAAGGAAAGGCTACTCCCGCTTCTTTTTATTCTTTCATCAAGGATTATCCGGATCTGAAACTCGTTCTGGCCCACTGGGGCGGCGGAATGCCTTTTTATTCCCTGATGCCCGAGGTTCACCGCGCTCTGAAAAATGTGTGGTTCGATAGCGCCGCCTCACCTCTCCTGTATCAACCTTCGGTCTACCGGCATGTTGCTGAGTTGTCAGGGGTAGACAAGATTCTTTATGGTTCCGACTGGCCCCTCTTGAGCCCGCAGCGGGGTTTAGCAGAAGTTAGATCACTCGGTCTGCCTGAAAATTCGTTAGACAAGATCATCGGCGGCAACGCGGTTTCAGTGTTGGGACTTGGAAATGACTGAACAAGTTCGGCTGATTCGATCGTTTATCGCGATAGAGCTCCCCCAGGAGGCGAAGGACGCATTGGCCGAACTACAGCGAAAGCTGAACGTGCAACCCTCAGACGGCATCAAGTGGGTAGCCCCTGAAAGCATCCATCTGACGCTCAAATTCCTGGGCTGGGTACCCGCCGACCGTATCGAGCAAATCAAAAGAGCCCTCTCTGAATCCGTGACTGGATTCAAGACCTTTGAACTCCGTCTTTCGGGTTTAGGCGCATTCCCCAATCTTCGGCGCCTGAACGTCGTCTGGTGTGGACTTGCTGGTGATTTGTCCCATCTTAACGCCCTTCAACAATCGGTCGAAAGGCGCGTCTCTCCATTAGGATATCCGACGGAGAACCGCCTGTTCTCTCCACATTTGACTCTTGCCCGTTTACGCGATGAAGTTGCCTTGGAATCCAAACAGAAACTTGCTGCCAAACTCGTTGGGACCAAGTTTGAACCAGATATTCCAATCCCTGTCGATTCGGTTAACCTGATGCAGAGCACGCTGTTGCCCACAGGCGCAATCTATAACAGCCTCGGGAGCTTTGTTCTTAATAACAATTGCGATCAGTTATAAGACATGAGTTTATTGGTTCGGTAATCGAACGTTAACCGTTTATTTTGAGATTCCGCCAGGTGAATAAGGTCAATCCGGCGGCAATCAGACCGATCAGCCCGGCGATGAAGATCGAAGCGTCCTGCCAGAATCCGGCCGGAAAGAGCATGATCAGATAGTCTTTGGAAGGGTCGAGCAGCCAGAAATCGTTGGCAAAACTAAGCTGATGAAATCGGGTAAAAAATGCGTCGAAATTGGAAGCGGCGACAGCGGTCACCAGGATCAGCCCTGCCAATGTAATCGCTCCTCCCCAAAATGCCGGCGCGGTTAACAGTCTCGGCCTCTTTCGAAACACAATGAAGCCGGTGACAGCCGCTCCACAGAGCATAGTAACAATAAAAATGTTGTAATCGAGTGTGACCAGGCTTTTAACATCCTTGAGGTGCAAAATCTCACGTTCGTTGAACAGTCGGAACGGACTGCCGTTCTTTTGAACCGTAATATTGATGAATTCTTCATCTGAATTGAAATAGCTGACGAGCCCGCGAGCGGCTTTCGTCAGCTCGCTGTCTGACAGGCCGGTCGTTTGCGTCACGTCATATCGATGAAAACCGTATTCGTATAGAGGCAAGAAATTAAAGGCAAAGGCAACAACACCGCTTACTATCAAAAGCGGGATGATAACGGTAACAGCCCATCTAATAATTTTCATTGGATTAGCGCCTTGAACTCGCTGATGGATTAAAATTGCTTACTCTCCGGATCCGGCCTCGTCACTGCTTGAGGGTTCTGATGCCTGGTCGACAATTTTGACGTCGGCCAGGATAGATTTCGCCTCTTCCAAACGTTCCTTCGGAACCATGACGTTCACCGGCAGTATCGCCGCGGCGATCAGAAAAGTGGCAGCATCGATCGGCTTGAGATAAGCGTCGATACCGGCGTCGGAGAGGATATCCCGCCATAAGGTAGCGGTAAACTCGTTGGGCGCCAGTCCCGCGCTCACCCATTCAATGCCCGTTGTTTTCGAATCTGGCACACCCTTTTCCTAGTATCGATTCAACCTCTTCCATCAGAGCGTCGTTACAGGATATTTTAACCTGCGGCAGGCGCAAGTGGTACATCTTGTCAGGACAGGCAATCTGAAGACTTAAGCCGTCCGGCCCCGGGTAGGCTGCAATAACTTCCATGAGGCGATTGAAAAGCACAAGGTCGGTTTCCACGTTATCGGTTTGAGTCAGGTTGATGAACATGCGGCGGGACATTTCGTGTGGCGTTTCCCTTTCTTTAACTTTGGTTTGCATGGCAGGCGACGTAGAAGTCTCTACTAGGGATTCGGGAGCTGGTGAAGTTTTTGCCAGCGGCTTTGGAACTGCTGTCGGCCTTGCCGGAAAATCCGCTCGGCTTTGTTTTTGAAATTTGGGATTTGGCGGTTTAACCCTGACCACCTGCCCGGCTTCCACAATCTCGGTTTCAATGTTCGGTTGGTAAATTTGCACAGCATCGGCGTGGATTGACCCACGGTCGCCCCGAAAAGAAACTTTCCCTTCGACCAGCAGGATTTTGCCCTCCTGCCAGAATTCCTTGGTTTGATTGTAAAGTCTTGGCCAGGCAACCACCTCGGTGCGACCGTTCAAATCTTCGAGTTCAACGGTCGCGAAGGTATTGCCATCGCGGGTCTGTGATGTCCGCGATGATGCTACCATGCCGGCTACGGTAACCAGTTGGCCGTCGAGTTCCTCTGAAATCTCTCCGCAAAGAGCCGTGGTATCCTTACCAATGCTGGGAACAAACTGGCAGAAGGGGTGCGCCGAGACATAAACCCCGAGTAGTTCTTTTTCCCAGCCCAGTTGTTCTTTCTGTGGCACGGACATCGTTTCTAGCTCGAGCGGGGCTGAGGGGACTTCGGCGACCCCGCCGAAGAGGTCGAACAATGTTCCCTGTCCAGATTGACGTATGCGGAGTTCCCTGGCGGCATAATCAAGCAGCCGGCCAACATTATGCAATAGTGTGCCCCGATCACCCAACGAATCGAAAGCTCCTGCTTTTACCAGGCTTTCTAGCACTCGGCGGTTCAGAGCCGAGGCATCAGCGCGTCGGCAGAAATCCTCGATCGAACGGTACGGTCCATTCATATGCCGCTCTTCGACCAGCGGCGCCACAGCCTGCTCACCAACGTTTTTAACCGTCGCCAACCCGAATCGAATGGCCGAACCTTTGTCATTCTCCTCAATGGTGAAATTAACCTCGGAGGCATTGATGTCGGGAGGCAGCAATTCGATGCCGAGGCGGCGGACTTCCGCAGCAGCAATCGCCACTTTCTCGGCATCGTTGCGCTGGGTTGCCATAAATGCGGCCATGTACTCCACTGGGTAATTGGCCTTGAGGTAGGCGGTTTGATAAGCGATAAGTGCGTAAGACACGGCATGAGCTTTATTGAAAGCATAACCCGCGAAGGGCTCGATGAGGCCGAAAATCTCTTCCGCAATCTCTTCTGTGTAGCCATTGTTTACAGCGCCAGCGATGAAGTTTTTCTTTTGTTTCTGCATCACTTCGGCGTTTTTCTTGCCCATCGCTTTCCGGAGGATGTCGGCCTGGCCTAAGGAGAAACCGGAGAAGGCGCGAGCAATGAAAAGCACCTGCTCCTGGTAGACGATGACGCCATAAGTCTCGCGGAGGATCGGCTCAAGGGCAGGATGAGGGTAAGTGATCGGTTCCTCTCCATGCTTGCTCCGGATGAACCTGGGAATCTGCTCCATTGGGCCCGGGCGGTAGAGGGCGACCATGGCGGCGATATCGGTAAAATGGGTCGGCTTCAAATCTCTGATGTAGCGCCGCATGCCTACGCCTTCAAGCTGGAACACCCCCATTGTTTCGCCGGCCGAAAGCAAGGCGAAGGTCTTCTTGTCGTCGAGCGGGATCTTGTGGACGTCCAGCGGTACACCTGTGCGCTCCCGGATGATGTCCTGCGCCCTCGATAAAATGGTCAGGTTAGCCAAACCCAGGAAATCCATCTTGAGCAAACCGATGAGCGCGATATCTTCCATGGTGTACTGGGTCATCACCAGCTCCACCTTACCGCCCGCGGCGCTGTCTCGGTTCAATCGCTGCAAGGGTGAATGCAGCATCAGGGTTTCTTTCGATATGACAACTCCGGCGGCATGGGTACTGGCGTGGCGTGATAATCCCGAAACCTGTTGGGCGGTAGAGACCAATCGCTGCACGGTCCCGTCATTGGCCACCGCTTCTCGAAGTTCGGCATTAGTTTCAAGGGCTGTCTCGAGGGTCATATGGGGACCAAAAGGCACGAGCCGCGCAACTCGATCGACATCCGGAAGGTTCATTCCAAGTGCTCGTCCGACATCGCGGATAGCGGCTCGAGCACCGAGAGTGCCGAAGGTTATTATCTGGGCGACATGGTCGATGCCGTATTTTCCAGAGACGTATTCGATGACTTCTTCCCTGCGGTCATCCTGGAAGTCCATGTCGATATCGGGCATTTCCTTGCGTTCGATATTCAGGAAGCGCTCGAATACCAATGAATACTCCAGCGGATCTACCTCGGTAATACCCAGGCAGCGCAAAACGATTGAGGCAGCGGCAGAGCCGCGGACACCATAATAAATACCGCGCTCCTTGACGAAACGGATGATGTCCCAAACGACCAGGAAGTAGTCGGCGAATTGCGTCTTATCGATGACATCAAGTTCGTAAGCCAGCCGGTCTTTAACCGCTTCAGATGGATTTTTGTAATAGTTCGGCAAGGCTTTTTGACACAGGTCGGTCAAGTACTGGAAGGATGTCATGCCTTCGGGCCGTTCAATCTGAGGCAGGTGTAGACGCCCGAACTCCAAAGTCAGGTCGCAAGCATCGGCAATCTTGTTGGTGTTAGCAAGGGCTTCAGGCAGGTCTCGGTAAAGCTCAGCCATCTCGGCTTCAGTTTTCAGGTAGAAAGAATCCGCTTGCATCTTCATCCGCGAAGTGTCCTGGACTGTCGTCTGTGTGCCTATGCAGAGGAGCAGATCATGGATGGTAGCATCTTCCTTGCGGGGATAGTGCACATCACCAGTAGCAACCAGCGGGATATTCAACTCCTTCGATAGCCGGACAAGAGCGGCATTGATCCGGTCGAATTCCGGCATCGGATGGCGCTGGATCTCAAAGTAAAACTCACCGTTGAAATTGTCGCGGTACCATATCGCCGATTTCCTCGCGTCGTCGAGACGGTTTTCAAGGATAAGGCGCGGCACTTCGCCGGAGGGGCAGGCGGATAATGCGATGAGTCCGTCGTGGTACTTCGCCAATATCTCTTTATCGACGCGTGGCTTGTAATAGTAGCCCTCGGTGTTGGCGATGGATACCAGCTGTAAAAGGTTCTGGTAGCCGGTCTTGTTCTTGGCCAAGAGCACCAGGTGGCGATGGTTCTTATCAGCAGCGGCCTTATCGAGGCGCGAGCCCGGCGCAACATAGACCTCGCAGCCGATGATGGGTTTAATGCCCTGCGCCTTGCATTCTTTGTAGAACTTGAGGGAGCCGTACATGTTGCCATGGTCGGTGATGGCAAGCGCGGTCATGCCCAGGTCTTTAGCCCGGGACACGATGTCCTTGATGCGGCACATGCCGTCAAGTAGGCTGAATTCTGTATGAACGTGGAGGTGTGTAAACATCGAAAAATCCGGGGTTCATTATACCATCGGGGGAGGTAATCCGTCCCGCCAAAAGCCGTCAGCTATCAGGTTTCTGTTCTGAGCAATCCTAAAGTTATATCTTTCCGCGGCATAAAAACGACTGAAACGACTCTTGCGACGATACTACCAATCCCCCAACCACTGGATTCCCGCCTTCCCCGACTCGTACGGGCGAGCGCCGAAATGATAAATGACGGAGCCGATTCGTTTTTCGTTATTTTTCGAAAAGTTTTTATTCGAAACGAATCCCCAAAATTCAGCTTTGGCGCAATCGTAAGATTTGTTTTCAATTAACGCACCATAACGAACCCTAAACCAATCGCTGGCAGCCGAGATTCCCGGGGGAGCCTGGGAATAACATTTGGGGCGCGCCGGTTTTTTTGATCAGCATCAGGCATCGATGACCGGCAGGTTCCCAATAAAACCATGCTTCCTGGTTGTACAAGCGTGCTAACATTCACGGCGGATATTATAGCACGAGTGTTCCTTGGGATTGTCAAGCGTTTCGTGTCGTTTTTCGCCTGTTTCTAATAATATATTTTGACATCTACGGTATAACCAACCGGAGATTGCTTCGTCGTTTCACCCCCGCAAAGACAGTGGTGTGACATCGGTTGCAAAAAAGTGGTATAAGTTCCAGCTATGAGCGACGATACGAAAAGCCAGGTCGAGGGCCATCGCGGGCGGCTGAGGGAGCGCTTCAATAAGGGCGGCCTGACCGCCCTGGCCGACTACGAGGTCGTCGAATTACTGTTGACACTTGGCGAACCCCGCCGGGACTGCAAACCCGCCGCCAAGGAGGCTTTGAAACGCTTCAAAACCCTCCGCGGCGTTTTGGAAGCCTCGCGGGAAGAACTTCAGCAAGTTCCTGGCATCGGACCGAACAACTCCATCGCCATCCGGCTGATCTGTGATGTGGCAAGAGAACTGCTGAAAGAGAAGGTCGCCGACCAGCCAATCGTCGGCACCCCGGAGCAGGTCAAGGATTACCTTAATGCCTCGATGGGCGGACTTAAGAAAGAGGAATTCAGGGTTATCTACCTCGACGCCCAGAACCGAGTCCTCGAAGTTGCCGAGATGTTCCATGGCACGGTCAATGCCTCAGCGGTGTGGGTAAGGGAAGTCATCGAAGAAGCATTAAAACGCCAGGCGGCAGCGATGATCTTCGTTCACAATCATCCTTCCGGTTCAATAACACCCAGCCAGCAGGACCGGGCCATTACCCGAGACCTGGTGTTAGCCGCCGAAGCGGTGGGAATCCGGGCTCTCGATCATATAATCGTCGGCGGCGACAAGCACTTCAGCCTGGCATCGGAAGGGCTGATGGACAAATACGTGGCGGAGTTCCAGAGTTTGAGAGGCCGAAAGTAGCCGGACTACTTCCTGTTCTTCTTTTCCATCGCTAGAAGCTTCTGTTTGGTCTTGATCCCGCCTGAGAAACCGCCCAACCCACCGTCGGACGCCAAAACACGGTGGCAGGGAATCAGGATAGGGACCGGATTAGCCCCAAGCGCCTGCCCCACCGCCCTGGCGGCTCCAGGCCTGCCAATTTCCTCAGCCAGTTGACCATAGCTCCTGGTCTCGCCGTAGGGTATCCGGCAAGCCGCTTCATAAACCTGTTTTTGAAAGTCGGTGGTGCCGGTGAGATCGAGCCCTTCTTTGAAGACAACGGGCTGTCCCACGAAGTAATGCCTCAACCTGTCACCCAGGCCACTGCCGGGGGAAAGGTCCTGTTCTTCAATCCCAAGTTCTGTCAGTACGGAGTTCCGGTTCTTCGTGGGTAGGGTCAGGCGCCTCACACCCTGTTCCGATGCTTCAATGCCCACCCACCCTTGGGCAGTTTCAACCATTTCGTATTTCGATGCCGATCTATTCGGTGATCTTTTTAAAGCCATCATTCCATCCCTATACCAATTCGCGCCGACTAGCCTCAGGCAACATCGATCTCCATCAGCTTGAAGCCGCCGATCTCCTGGCGATACAGCAGGCTCACTTTGCCCTTGGCGTTGCGGAAGAGCAGAAAGTCATCCTTGGAATCGTTGATCCTATCGACTGCCTGGGCCAGGGTCATAGGTTCCGCGGTGACGCGTTCGATGTCAATCGCGACATCGCTTTCCCTCGACAGAAGCGGCGGAGTCGGTTTGGTCTCGGAATAGGTCGCCGATTCGAAGCGCTGGCTTTCACGGTCAAAGTCATTGCCCTTGTTTTTGAAGTCCAGCGCCTGGCGCTCCATGATTCCCGCCAGGTTATCGACAGCGGTTACCAGGGAAGCGGCGCGGCATTCGGAAGTACGTACCGGGCCAAGAATATCGAGAAAGCCGCGGGCGACAAAACGGTCCTTGGCAGCTTTAGTTTGTTCCTCGAAAAGGTCAACGCGCAGTTCCCTTGCCTGGGGCACGTGGCGTCCAATCTTGTTCAAGCTGCGTTCAACCTGTTTTCTGGTTGTATCGTCGAGGGTCAGATCTTTGGTGGTGATGTACAGTTCCATGGTGCGCCTCCTTGAATCCTTCCTATATTTCCCTGGCCAGGGTCAACGCCCTTATCTCTTTGGCGCCGGCTTCCGCCAGCGTCTCCGCGCAGGAGGAGAGAGTAGCGCCGGAGGTAGCCACGTCATCGATCAGGATAACCCGGCGGCCTGTGAAATTATTATAACACCCGAAAGCGCCAACTACTGCAAGACGGCGGGCTTCGACAGAGGAACTGTCGGCCTGGGGAGGGGTCGGTTTTATCTTTCTTAGTGCCTCGAGGAACACGGGAAGACCGGTAAGCTTGTGGATCGAAAGCGCGAGCAGTTGCGCCTGATTATAACCGCGTTCGCGGAGACGGGACTTGTGGAGGGGCACCGGAACGAGCGCATCCCCAATAATTTCATTGTTTTTAAGGAAATCAGCCATCAGGGCACCGAGGGTGGGGGCGATATCACGGAGGTTGTTGTATTTAAGCTGGTGTACCGCTTTTTTGATGACGCCTTCGAATCGGAACACCGAATTCAACTGCTTCAACTCCTGCGAGAGCAGGTCGCAGTCAGGGTGATGGTCCAGGCTTTTGCCGCAACAGGGGCAATAGGGAGGTTCCTGGTACGGAAGGCCGGCACGGCATCTCTGGCACAGATAATCGCCCTCCCGGCCGCAACCCAGGCAGTACTTTGGAAAAAACACGTCCAGCAGCTTTTCACTGCTGCCGAGGAGCCGTCCGAACATGCGGAATTAGGGCTAAAAGTTTACCGGATTGCGCTGCCGGCCATTAATGCCGTTGCCGATTGGCTCGTTGATATATACATCGCCGTTGCGGATCTTCAGGTTGTAACCGCAATCGGGATTGGTGCAAACCCATGCCTTGTAATGGATCGGCGCGCCCTGGTTGCCGAAATCGGAGAGGGGTACCAGATCACCGGTGCCGCACTTCTGGCATTTAGGAAAACTTGATACTTCCACAGAAACTACCTCCCAGCCAAATTGCTTTGATTGGGAAAGAAGTATATATCATGTCATATGGCTTATCAAGGTTTTTTATCAAATATTTGTTAAGTTTGCCATCATAAAAAGGGGAGCCCCCGGTTCTTCCGAGGGCTCCCTCAATCATTCCTATTGATTGGGCCTACGCAAAATTTTTCAGGCTATTGATGATGATGTCAGCGCTTTCGTTAAAATCGATCATCGGCCGTACCGACCACTGGGTTAAAGGGGATAATGGAAACGTCAGCAGTAGTTTCATCAATTCCTCGTGGTTTGGGACGTTCATTATGAAGACGCCGCCGCCGTCGGTGAAGCTGTAAACGGCTTCAAGCTGCCCCGCCTGTTTGTGACGGCTGACCCAGTCCTTTGCCGCTCGGAGATAGTTGGCCTGATCCTTGTGACCGGCTCCTGGGATAACCTGATGACCGGTGACCAAATACTTCATATCACAATTCCGGATTACGCGTGGCGGCGAATTTTTGAACGTTTTTACTTTACCACCTGGGAGCCAGGCGGCACAAGAACCGCTTCAGGAAATTATGGTTACCGTCACATGCAGACGATAATCAGACTGCCCGATGGTTTGATTCAGCCTGGGATACGGGGTGACGTCAAATTTTATGAGATAACGATTATAAATTTGGCTCGCACCCTCATCCGAACCTCGCTGGGTCAGGGTGATCTGTTCCTTCTTCCCGTCCAGATCAAGCGTCACCAGGCATTGGACCTGCCCTTCCCAGACACATGAGGCTCCCTCCGGGCACCGGCTGTCGTTCAGAACCTTTTCGAACTTAAGAGTCATCTTTTCCGAATTCAATTCAACGGCCTGTCCCGGCTTAAGGTCTACACTTTGACCCAAGCTGGCGTTCAGCGGTTTCTCACCGCATCCGGTTAGCCCGATCGCAAGTATGAGAACCCCAACCACGGCTACCATAATGTTCTTCATAATCCCCTCCAAGGTACTGATGTTGATTCTGACATTGAAAATAACGAAATTCTTTCGTTTTGGTTAGGTCCCTATCTCAGCTTCAATAGTTGTGCGTTGATGGCCACAATGACCGTCGAGAGCGACATCAAAACTGCCCCCGCCGCCGGGGACAAAAGCAAACCGAACGACGTGAATACCCCTGCCGCGGCAGGTATGGCGATAGCGTTATAGCCCGTCGCCCAGGCCAGATTCTGAACCATTTTCCCATACGTCGCCCTGGACAATTCGAAGATGCGAACCACGTCCGATGGGCTGGAGCGCACCAGGACGATGTCACCGGTCTCGATCGCGATCTCCGTGCCGGCGCCGACGGCAATGCCGATATCAGCCTGGGCCAGGGCCGGAGCGTCATTGACACCGTCCCCGGTCATGGCAACCGTCAGGCCGCCAGCCTGGAGTTCCCTGATCTTTGCTGCTTTCTGATCCGGGAGTACTCCGGCAAAATATTCGTCCACACCGGTTTCCGACGCCACCCACCGCGCGACCTCTTCCCTGTCACCGGTCATCATCAGCACCCTTTTGCCCAGGGCTTTCAAGGCAGCCACCGCCGATTTGGATTCCGGCCGAACGACATCAGCCAGTACGATAGCCCCCACCGCGATCCCGTCAATAACCGCAAAAACCACCGTTTTGCCCTGGTTAAGCGCCGTTTCTACCTTTTCCCTGTCGAAATAACCGATCTTGGCTTCATCCAGGTAGGCCGGGCTGACCACCATCACCTCGCGGCCTTCCACCCTGGCCCGCGCCCCTCGACCGGGCAACGATTTGAAATCCTCGGCGGGAAATGTTGCCGGAGCCCCCGCGGCAACGCTGTTGGCGATGGGGTGCGACGAGTGCTTTTCGACCGAAACGGCGTATTTTAAGATTTCTTCACGGGAAAACCGGTCATCCAGGACGAGCACGTCGGAAATGCCGAATTTCCCTTCAGTCAGGGTCCCGGTTTTATCGAAAACGACGGCGTTGACAGAACGGGCCCTCTCGAAGGCATTCCTGTCGCGGATCAGCAAACCGGACCTGGCCGACAGACTGGTTGACACGGCGATAACCAACGGCACTGCCAGGCCGAGGGCGTGAGGGCAGGCGATCACCATCACCGTGACCATACGTTCGACGGCAAAGTCTGATTGCCTGGAAGAGAATATGAGCCACCCCAAAAGAGTCAGAAAACCCGCTGAAATGGCAATAGCCGTCAGCCATCTCGCAGCGCGGTCCGCCACGTCCTGGGCGCGGCTCTTTGACTTCTGGGCTTCGGCGACGAGCCTGGCTACCCTTGACAAATAGGATTGCTCGCCCGTCCCGGTAACCTGGACAGTCAGTGAACCGTCACCGTTCAGGGAACCGCCGATGACTGTTGAGCCCGATGTTTTTTCTACCGGCAGTGATTCTCCTGTTAGCAGGGCTTCATTGACCGAACTTTGGCCGTGTGTCACATTGCCATCGGCTGGAATTTTTTCGCCCGGCTTGACGAGAACGCGATCATCCCTTACAAGCTGATCGACCGACACATCTGCGGTAATGCCATTTTCAGACAAACGGTGGGCAATCGCCGGCAACAGCTTTGCCATCTCCTCAACAGCCCTGGAAGCCCCGCCAACAGAACGCATTTCAATCCAATGCCCCAGGAGCATGATGTCCACCAGGGTGGCAAGTTCCCAGTAAAAGATCTCACCGTTGAGCCCAAAGGTGACCGCAGAAGAATAGAAAAAGGCAACTGAAATAGCCAGGGCTATCAGAGTCATCATGCCAGGGTTTCGCCCGGAGAGTTCCCGTTTGAATCCGGCCAGAAACGGCCATCCGCCATAGACATAGACGAAGGCGGCAAGAACCCACAGCAGGGCGTCGCCACCAGGGAGGGAGATTGTCAAACCGAGAATATCCTGGATAAACGGCGACAGAACCAGGATGGGTAATGTGATAGCCAGGCTAATCCAGAATCGCCGGGCAAAGTCGGCAGTAGCGTGCCCGGCGTGCCGGCCGTCGTTCATTTTCTGATGATCCATGCCGGCCATACCCGGCATCTCACCCTTGTTCGAAACCTCGGCTACGGAGGCATTAGGTATCGGGCGATGTGACTTGCCGGCATGGTTACCGGAGGAACGCATCTCCATGAACTCATTCTAAAGTACATTCACCGGAAGCCGGTAATCATGGAGAAGCTGTAAAAAAGGGCGGCTCGTTCGAGTCCGCCCTCCAGTACTGAGTGATTATTGTAGTCTAATGACAGGAACTGCAGGATGACGATGAGCAGCTGGAGCAGCCGCCTCCGCCACCGATGTTCTGCCCGCCGGAGCCCTTGGCCATGAACGTAGACGCGATGCGCTTGGCCTGCCCTTTGCAGACCGGGCATTCAGCCGGGTCGGTGGATTGGCTCATCGGCCGCAGCAGATCGAATTTTTTCCGGCAGTCCATACAACGGTATTCGTAGATCGGCATTGTTTTCAGTCTCCTATAGTTACTTATTTTAATCCCGCCAAGCCTAACACGTCAATTCCCCTGACATAAAATTGCCACGCTGAGCCTTAATCTGTTATATTTACGCGGATTTTTCCCCTGGCGTGACTGGATTTGAACTGGCCTCAGATTCTACTTAACTCGGCGGTAACCGGAAGCCTGTACCTCATCTCAGCCATTTCGCTGACGCTGGTGTACGGGCTGGCTAAGTTTCCTAACTTTGCCCACGCCGAGATCATGTCCCTGGGAGGCTTCATCGGTTTCTGGATCAGCGAACAGCTTGGCGCCCCGCTGCCCGTCGCTTTCCTGGTCGCCTTCATCGTCGCCGGCCTCGCCGGATTCTTGAGCTACCGGTTGATCTTCAAACCGTTGTCTGACAAGGGCGCCAGCCTGATCCACCTGATGGTCGCCTCTATGGCTCTCGGCTTCATTCTTCGTCATACCGAGGGGCAGATCTGGGGTTTCGCCCCTTTAACTTTCCAGAAGATTGTCTGGCCCAGCTGGGAGCTGGGTTCGGTCCATATAACCCTGGACTGGATCCTCCTGATCGTCACCGCGATTTGTATAGGCATTGCCCTCCATTTCATGATGACCCGGACGAAGATCGGCAAAGCGATCAGGGCGACAGCTTCCAATCCCAAGCTGGCATTGTCATCAGGGATCAACACGACCCGGGTCCTGGTCATTACCTGGTTCGTTTCCGCGGGTCTGGCCGGAATAGCCGGACTTTTCCGCGGCGTCGAGACCCGGGTCTCACCGTACCTGGGTTGGGACATCCTGTTGCCGACATTCGCCGTAGCCATGCTAGGCGGTATCGGCAGCTTTTATGGGGCGATGGTGGCGGCGGTCATCATCGGCCTGGCTGAGAACATAGGCGTGGTGCTGCTTGCCCAGGCGGGCTTGTCCACCGATTACAGGATGGCTATACCCTTCGTGATTTTGATCGCGGTCTTGATATTCCGGCCTCAGGGGCTGGCAAAGGCGTTCAGGGGTAATTAGATGGATCTGATACTAGTATATGTGCTGAACGCTTTGGTGTATGTGGGCATCTTTTCTATCGTTGCCCTGTCCCTTAATGCCGAATACGGCTACACCGGTTTGGCAAGCTTCGGCAAAGTCGCCTATTTCATGATCGGCGCCTACTCCTTCGCCATACTGGTGGAAGCCGGCGTCCCGTGGCCTCTGGCGATTGGCCTGGCCGCAGTAATCGCCGCTTTCTTCGGACTTCTCGTTTCTTTGCCCGCGATCAGGCTTCGTGAAGACTACCTCGCCATTGTCACCCTGACCTTCGGGGAAATACTGCGCATTTTCATCAAGGCTGAAGACTGGCTGGCCAACGGTGTCTGGGGCATCTCGGTGCCGCCGTCGTTTGCGACAGGTAACTTCTCCAAGCAACTAATCATCAATATCATCCTGGTGGGGGCTATCCTGGTCGTATGCTACTTCTTCATGCGACTGTTGGCCAACTCCCCCTTCGGTAGGATCATGCGGGCTCTCCGGGACGATGAGACCGCGGCCGACGCCATAGGCAAGAACCGGATCAAGTACAAAGCCCAGGTGTTCATGATCGGCTCAGCCATGGCTGGAGTCGGCGGCGCGCTGTTCGCCAATTTTATCGGCTACATCACTCCCGATTCTTTCCTGCCGATCATCACCTTCACCATCTGGATGATGGTCATCCTGGGAGGACCCGGCTCCAATATCGGAGTCATCGTAGGCGCCGCAGCGGTGCAGTTGTTCGAGCGCGGCACCATAATCCTGAAGGATTACATTCACCTTCCCGTCGATCCGACGAACGTCCAGAACATCTTGTTCGGACTTATCATCATCGTCATCCTGATGTATCGCCCCGGGGGACTTTTCAAGGAAAGCAAGGTCAATACACTCGGCACTAGGAGGGCCATGCGATGGCTGAATCCCTCCTCAAAGTAGAAAACCTGATCAAAAACTACGGCGGTTTGTGCGCCGTGGATGGCGTTAGCCTGGAGGTCGGGCGCGGACAATTCGTGGCCCTGGTAGGTCCCAACGGCTGCGGCAAAACGACCCTGCTTTCTTCGATCTACGGACTCCGGCCGTCCGATGGCGGGCACGTCACCTTTGCCGGACGGCATATCGAAAAATTATCACCTCACCAGATTTTCGACCTTGGCATGGGTAACGCTTTTCAATTCCCTCGTCTTTTCCCCAGCATGACAGTGCTGGACAACATGATCATCGCCGCGCGCAATCAGCCCGGCGACCACCTGTGGAATTCACTCTTCAGACGCGGCGCCTGGCATCGTGATGAAGAGCGGCTGGCTATCCGGGCGATGCAATTATTGGAACTCCTTAACCTCTCTCACCTTACTTTCGCCAAGGCAGGCGAGATGTCCGGCGGGCAGCAGAAACTATTGGAGATCGGCCGGACGCTGATGGCCGAACCGGAAATGATGCTGCTGGACGAGCCGGCGGCCGGGGTCAATCCGGTTTTGGGCATGCAGATCTTTGCCGAACTGGACAAGCTCAAGCGGGAAAAAGGCATGAGTTTCCTCATCATCGAGCACCGGCTTGAACTGATCATGGAATTCACCGATTGGGTTTATGTCATGGACCGCGGCAAGATCGCGCTCCAGGGCGAACCAGCCAAGGTGATCAATGACCCGATCTTCTTCGAGGTATATATCGGCGCCACCAAGGAGAGGTCCTAGATGTCCGATATCTTTACAGCGGCAAATATCGTCGCCGGATACGGTGATGTTCACATCGTTAACGGCGTTTCCTTGCGGCTCGAGGAAGCCGGGAGCGTGGCTATCGTAGGTCCCAACGGCAGCGGCAAATCAACCCTGCTTAAGAGCTTCCTGGGGTTCGCCCATTTATTCAGCGGTAAAATCACGTTCGGGGGAAAGGACATCACCGGTCTCACATCAGACAGAACCGTTTCACTCGGCCTGGGTTACGTTCCCCAAACAGATAACGTTTTCAGGAACCTGTCCATCCAGGAAAACCTGGAGATGGGGGCCTTCGTCCGAACCGATCGACAGCAGGTGAAAGCGGACATCGATAGGATGTACCAGATCTTCCCGGAGCTCGAGCGGCGCAAGAAGTTTTACGCCGGCAGCCTTTCGGGAGGGGAACGCCAGATGCTGGCTATCGCACGGGCGATGATGGCCAACCCCAGGGTGCTTCTCCTGGACGAACCCCTGGCCTCCCTGTCTCACAAGGCAGCCGAAGGCATCCTGGAAAAACTCAGGCTGATCAACAGCCACGGGACCGGCCTGATCGTCATCGAACAGGACACCCGCCGCGTCCTGGCTTTTGCCAAGCGAGCTTACGTTCTGGTCAGCGGGCAACTTGCACTCGAAGGTGAAGCGGCTACCATCCTCGAGAATGATGAAGCCCGAAAAAAATACCTGGGCCTTTCCGGCTAAACTTTAACGGGTATTAGTACTCTAGTTCCTGAATCGTTCTCCAGCGTATGGTTAACGTTGGCTGACAAGAGCTTGGCACTAGGACAAAGGTACAATAAAATTTGACACCGATTTCTTAAGCGTTGTAATATCAGCCAAATTTCTCATTTTGTGGAAAGGGGGACCCAGGTGTTTAAAAAGGCAGCAATCCTTCTTCTGACACTCGTAATGGCAGTCACCTTTGCCGCCTGCGGCAGCGGTAACGGCAACACTACCCCATCCGGCACTACCCAGCCACCCGATGTTAACCTCGGCGTGGTCATGGACATTTCCGGTGCCCTGTCCGGCATCGGCGGCAGCTTAGTTAAAAGCATCCAACTTGCCGTTGAACAGGCCAACAACGCCGGCGGCATCAATGGAGCCAAAATAAAGCTGTTCATCGAAGACGGTAAAACCGACCCGGCGGCGGGTTTCGAAGCCATCAAGAAATTGGGCACGATCAACAATTGTAAAGTGATTATTGGCCCCATGATTTCAGGTGCGGTCATGTCCTCCGGTCAGTGGGCCCTCGATAACAAGGTCCTGCTGATTTCCCCTTCAGCCACTTCACCCGATATCGCCCAGCAGGCATGGCGACAGTTCTTCATCCGCACTGCGACCACCGATGATATCCAGGGCAAGGCGATGGCCAAGATCATCACCGATGCCGGCACCAACAAGAAGGTCGCCTTCATGGTCCAGAACAACCAGTACGGTGTCGGTATCGCCAACGCCGTGACCGCGTCTCTCGCCGGCAAGGCGACAATCGTGTCCACCATCAAGTACGATCCCACAAAGCTTGACTACCTCTCTGAACTGCAGCAGATCAAGGCCGCAGCGCCGGACTTCATCGTCCATGCCGGATACGAAGATGATGCCATCATCGTCTTCAAGCAGGCCGCTCAGCTCGGACTCGGCAAACCAATCCAATGGATCACCTCCGAAGGCGTTAAAGCCGCCAAGACCCTTACCGACGCCCAGGCCGCCGCCTTCATGGCCCAATCAGTCGTCGGCACTAACCCGGTTTCCCAGGGTACCCTGTTCGACACCTTCAAGGCTGCCTACAAAGCTAAATATAATGAAGAACCGGGAACCTACAACGACACCGTTTACGATGCCACCAATTTGGCCATCGCCGCAATGAAGCAGGCGGGCACCAACGATTCAGCCAAGATCGCCGCCGCCGTTCTGACCATCGGCCAGAATTATGCGGGTGTCTCAGGCCCGATCACTTTCAACCAGTACGGCGACCGGACATCTGCAACCTTTGAAGAATGGGGTGTCGTTCAAAACGGGAGCACTTACACCTATACCCAGATCAAGCTGATCACATCCTAAACTAAAATCCAATACCTTTGAGAGGCGCCTTTTCAGGCGCCTCTCTTTTTTATGCCAGTCTCTAAACGGCTGTGTTATAATCTCTCTCTAACGGAGGCGGATAGGCTCTGGTGGGCCTCGCGGTCTTCAAAACCGTAGGCGGCGGCGCAAACCGTCGCGGGGGGTTCGATTCCCTTCCCCTCCGCCAATTAACAAATCCGAAATCCGAATATCGAAATCCGAAACAAATACGAATTCGATTTCAAAAATGGAAAAGAAATACGATCTTGAGCAGAGAACTGAAGCCTTTGCAGCTGCAGTGATCGAAGCTTCTCGGCGGTTACCTAAAGATCCAGCGATTAATGAATTAGTTCGACAGGTTGTCAGGGCTGCTGGTTCAATTGGAGCGAACTACATTGAAGCCAACGAATCTTTAAGTAAAAAGGATTTAGCTGTCAGAATCAAGATATGCCGTAAGGAAGCTAAGGAATGCCGCTATTGGTTGAGTCTTATCAAACCAACCGGTGAAAATCTTGAAACTCAATTTTCGGCTCTCATACAAGAATCCACTGAACTAATGAATATTTTTGGAGCTATCTTACGCAAAGTTTCTGACTCTGATGTTTAATAAAATGTATTTTGAGTTTTTTCGGATTTCGGATTTCGTGCTTCGAATTTTGTCGATCGAAAGGGGGTGAGCCGTATGAGTAACAAACGCCTGACTGAATACTCAGCGTACTCCGGCTGAGCGGCCAAGATAGGTCCGGGTGACCTAGCCAAAGCCCTGTGCGGCTTGCCCATCAAGTCCTATCCCGAAGTATTAGTGGGACTCGAAATGCCTGACGATGCAGGCGTGTACCAACTCACGCCCGAGATCGCCTTAGTGCAAACGATCGACGTCATTACCCCGGTCGTCGACGACCCTTTTGCTTTCGGCCAGGTTGCCACCGCTAACGCTCTCTCCGATGTCTACGCCATGGGAGGGAAACCGGTAACGGCGATGAGCTTTGTCGGCTTTCCGAGCGGCAAAATGGAGATCGAAAGTCTTCGGCTTATCATGGAAGGAGCACTTTCCAAGCTCGACGAAGCGGGCTGCGCGCTGGTGGGGGGGCATTCGGTAAAAGACGATGAAATCAAGTTCGGCCTGTCAGTCACCGGCATCATCCACCCTAAAAAGGTTCTCACCAAGGGCGGAGGGCAACCGGGAGATAAATTGATTCTGACCAAGCCGCTCGGTACCGGAATCCTGAATACCGCGCTAAAAGGGGGCCAGCTTAACGAAGCCGGGATTGGAGCGGTCATCTCGCAAATGATCGCACTGAATAAAACCCCGGCGGAGATTGTTGATGACCTTGGGGCCCACGCAGCCACTGACATCACGGGTTTTGGGCTGATCGGCCATGCGGCAGAAATGATGACCCGAAACGAGGTCGGTTTCAAATTGTATTGGAACCAGATACCCCTTATGGAAGGCGCTGAGCGTTGGGCCAAGGCCGGACTTATTCCGGGCGGCGCCTATTCCAACCGTGAATACCGGGAAGATCTGCTCGACCCAGAATTTGAACTTGACGAATGGATGCTGGATGTCCTGTTCGACCCTCAAACCTCCGGCGGGCTACTGATCGCCGCCCAGGAACCGGTGGTCGAAGACATGGTAAGCCGGATTCGTGCCGCCGGGTTCCCATCGGCCGCCATAATCGGCGAGGTCATAGCTGACCCGAAAGGCAGAATAATCATCACAGAATAGAGGCAAAAAAATGCCTAACGACAACCAGAACGAACTACGTAAATTGCCCTCGGTCGAAAAAGTCCTGTCCGGGCCCGATTTGGCGCCGGCCATCGACCGTTACTCCCATCCTGTAGTCACGGCCACCGTCCGGGAAATTATCGACCAAATCAGAGAACGTGTCGTCAAAGGCGGGCAGACTCCTCCTTTCGATGCTATCGTCGACATGGTCAAACATCACCTGGCGGTTGAATGGCCGGGATTTTTGGAACCCGTAGTAAACGCCACCGGCATCATCCTGCACACCAACCTCGGCCGTGCTCCGTTATCGCCCTCGGCTGTCGATGCTTTATCGAAAATTCTGGGCGGTTACTACGCTTTGGAGTTGGACCTGGACACCGGAGAACGCGGAGTCCGTGCCCAGTCCATGGAAAAGCTGCTTCAAATGGCCACCGGCGCCGAGAGTGCCCTGGTGGTCAACAACAATGCCGCTGCGGTGTTGCTCATCCTGTCCACCCTTGCCAAAGGCAAGGAAGTCATCGTTTCCCGCGGCGAACTGGTCCAGATCGGGGGCGGTTTCCGGGTGCCGGAGGTCATGGCGGCATCGGGGGCGATTCTTCGTGAGGTCGGCACCACCAATCAGACCTTTATCCGCGATTTCGAAGCGGCAGTCTCCGACCAGACGGCGATGCTCATGGTGGTGCACCGTTCCAATTTCGCTATCCGCGGTTTCACCCATGACACCGCCCTCCAGGAGCTGAAAGAACTGGCAAAACAGTTCGACCTGCCGCTGGTCCTTGACCTGGGCAGCGGCGCGATTATCGATACCGCTCTATTCGGCATGACTCACGAACCGACCGTCGCGGAGGCTTTTGCGTCAGGTGCCGACATCGTCTGCATCTCCGGCGACAAGCTTTTCGGCGGACCGCAATGCGGCATTATCCTGGGTAAAAAGAATTACATTGACGTATTACGAAAAAATCCCCTGCTGAGGGCCATCAGAATCGATAAATACGCCGCCGTGGCTGTTTCGGCAACCATTCTCCAGTACCTCAAGGGTCAAACCTCACAACTCCCTGTGTATCGGATGATGGGTGCGACCCTGGAAGAACTGGACCGTCGGTGCGGCATCCTTGTGGAAAAACTGGCGAAGGCCGGTTTCGCCGCAGAAGTGACCGACGGCGAGAGCCTGGCCGGCGGCGGTTCTCTGCCTGACGAAACCCTGCCGACGCGCCTTATCGAGATTGCGATCCCGGGCTCGATGGATAATTTCTGCCACTGGCTGCGGCTCGGCTCCCCGCCGGTGTTGGGCTGCGTCCGCGGTGGCAAATTTATCATAGACTTGCGGACGGTATTTCCTGATCAGGAAGATGATTTAGTGCGAGCCATCGCAGCGGCTGCGGGGAAATCCTAGGAACTAGTCTTAAAGATCAACCTGTCAATCGGGTTTCGGATTTGTTCAGTGCTTGATCGTTAGGATTTAGGAGTTGAACAGGATTTTCTTGGGATTGGAGACGGATTCTTGCTCACGCTAGGCACCGCCGGCCACATCGACCACGGCAAGTCGAGCATCGTTAAAGCGCTCACCTCGATCGATCCCGACCGCCTGCCGGAGGAAAAAGAGCGCGGCATGACCATCGACCTGGGCTTCGCCTGGTTTGCCTTGCCTTCGGGAGAAAGGGTCGGGCTTGTCGATGTTCCAGGCCACCAGCATTTCGTTCGCAATGTGATCCCCGGCCTCACCGGCATCGACGCCGTCATGCTCATCGTCGCCGCCGACGACGGTTGGATGCCGCAGACCGAAGAACACCGTCAAATCATCGACCTTTTAGGCATCAACCGGGGACTGGTCGTCCTGAACAAAATCGACATTGCCGAAGCTGATTGGCGCGAGATGGTCAGGGCGGATATCGTCGCTCACCTCGCCGGCACCAGCCTGAATAACGTCCCGATAATCGAAGTATCGGCAAAAACCGGCGCTGGTATAGACTCTCTCAAAGCCGCCATCGAAAAACTGGCCGCCGAAGTCCGGCAGGAAGACATCAAAAAGCCCAGGCTTCCTATCGACCGGGTCTTCAACATCAAGGGAACGGGCACGGTAATCACCGGAACGCTGCATCACGGTTCGCTTTCAGTCGGCGACGAAATTACCATTTTGCCCGAAAACCTGACTTCTCACGTCCGCGCCATCGAGAGCTACAAACAGCATCTCACTCAGGCAATGCCAGGTTCCCGTGTCGCCCTGAATTTGTCAGGAATCAAGAAGGACGAATTGGAACGCGGCGATCTGATCGTGAAAAAAGGTCAGGAGACGCCGGTATCACGCTATCTGGACGCCGAACTGAAAATCTTGCCCTCGGTGAAACAGCCCCTGAAGACCGGGGCTGAGGTTTCGTTGTTCTTCGAGACGGCGGAGCTGCCGGCGAGGGTCATCGCTCTTGGAGGCAAGGAACTGAACCAGGGCGGTCCATCGATGGTGCAATTGAGGCTCGATCGAGAGGTTTCCACCCTGATCGGTGAGCGTTTCATTTTGAGGAAGAGTTCTCCCGCCGAGACTATTGGCGGCGGACGAATTCTCGATCCGACGGCAGAAAGGTACCAGTTGAAAAACGCCGCACAAAAGCTGGAGATTTTAAATATACGGCGCAATTTGGACATTGATTCGGCGGTGATCACCGAACTATCGAAAACTCAGTTCGCTTCACGGCAGGGGTTCTTGAGAGAAACCGCCTTTTCCGACACCGCGATTGGAAAATCAATCGAGGGTCTGGCTAAAAAGGGGTCTTTGGCTGCCCGCGGCCTGTGGCTGATAGACCGAAAATACTGGTCGGATACCCAGCTGCGGTTTCTTGGAATCCTGGCGGCGGCGCACCAGGCTGAACCACTCAATAAAGGGCTTGCCCAGGCCGAGGCCGCTGCCAAACTTGCGTTGCCCCCCGAATTATTCGCTGCCCTTGTCGATGAACTCATCGGACAAAAGAAAATCATCCGTTCCGAAGACGTTGTCGCGTTGTCGAGCCATAAGCCGATGCTTTCCGGCGGGCAATCGGAGATGGAGAACCGCATCATTGCGACGATCGAAAAAAATCCGCAGGCGCCACCCACCCGGACCGAACTGCTTCAATCCATGAATGGGGCTGCCACCGTACTCCGGTACTTGTTGGAACAAGGTAAGGTCGTCGAACTGCCTGAAGGCATCCTGTTGTCGGCTGCTCAATACCGGTCAACGCGGCAAAAGATCATCGATATCTTGAAATCCAAAGGTCAGATCGCCATTCAGGATATGGCGGCCATCACCGGCTTCTCCAGGAAATACTCAATCCCGTTTCTCACGCGCTTAGACCAGGAAGGCCTCACCAAGCGCCAGGACAACGTCAGGATCCCAGCCCGCAAACTGGAATAACTTCCCCGCCGATCTAGTGAGTCGTTACCGGGGCCGCTGACGTGGTGGAAGCAGTGGTCGCCGGTGCGGTAGTGGTGGGCGGCCGGGTCGTGGTAGTGGGCGGACGTGTCGTCGTGTTCAACGGTGTGAAGGTCTGGGTCGGCTCCGAATTCATGGCTTGGTTGACCCCGAAAATCAAGCTGATGACCGCTGCGGCAACCACCGGCGCCGTAATCAAAATGCTTTTGCTTAGCGATGCGTCAGCCATTTTCAGACCTCCAAAACACTAAACACAATCGAGCTATTGCGGGACCACCTGAACGGCGCTTTGGAATCCGCTGGTAGAGTACTTGTTCATGTTTTTGTCGATGAGGAGCGCCTCAACTCCCGGTAGGCTTTCCAGAAGTGAAAGGGCGTCGGTTTTACCCATTACCATGGCCGAGGTAGAAAGGGCATCAGCATAAGCGGTATCCGATGCGATAACGGTGGCCGATGCCAGTTCCCTGGGTGAATGACCGATCCGGGGATCGATGATGTGGTTCCAGCTGAAGTCGGGTGTGAAGGTGTTCTCATAGTCTCCCGAGGTGGCGATGGAATCGTTCGTCGTCTGGAAGACCTCGTAATAACCGGCCAGGGCCCTCGGGTGGGTCAAGCCGATCTTCCACGGCTGGCCGTCGTCCCTGGCGCCTCTTAAGGACATATCGCCGGAGCCTGCCACCAGAACCCGGGAATACCCTCGGTTACGGAGCATCGAAGCTGTTTGGTCGACGACAAAACCCTTGGCTATGCTGTCCAGGGTCAGGCACATGCCCGGCGCCGCCAGCGAAATACGCCTTTCCTTAATTTCGATGCCCTGGTAACCGACCAGATCTTTGGCAACGTCGATCTGTTTATCCGAAGGTGGCGAGCCGCCCTCGGCAAAACTGTCGACGTAGAGGTTGAGAAGAGGCAGGACACTTATGTCATAAGCGCCGCCGGTAATCCCGGAGATATATTTAGCCTTTTGAACGATACCAAGCAGCTCAGGCGGGGCGTTATCGATATACCCGTCACGGTTCAGCATCGCCAAACCGCTGCCGGGATCGAAACGGGAGAATATCGAAGAAAGCCGCTCGACTTCGGCGAAACCTTCACGGATCGCCGATGCCGCGATTTCCGGTTCAGGGTCGACTAGTTTGATGGTAATGAACGTCCCAAGTAGCTCGCGGGTCTCGCTAACCTCTTTGACGCCCCCGGTGGCCAGCAGTTCCTTGATGCCCACCCCGCCAAGCGCCAGGACGCCAGCCCCTACGGCACTTATTCGGACGAAATCCCGACGGGTAAGTTTGTTCTTCAACATAATAATTCCTGCCTCACTGGGGGGTTAAGCGTTAATTTTAGAAAGGAGGACGGCAATAACCATCAGGGCTCCAGTCGCCACCAGTATCCTCAGGGCATACAGATAGACTTTACGTTTGCCCGCCTGCCCAGCGGACTCGGCGTGTTCAATCCCTTGCCGTGCCTCGACCGCGGTGGTGTAGCCAGTCCCGGGCGTGATGGCGTTCCACATGCACGCCTCGACGCAACGGCCGCAAAAAACGCACGCGTTGGTGTCAAGATTATAGCCTTTGAGGTCGTAGCACAGGTCGCATTTAAGGCAGCGCTCGGCATCGAGTTTGGCTGCTTTCTCATCAAGTGTCTGTTCCGAAGCCGCCTGGCTGCCGTCGGCCGCTCGTACCTGTTTCACCGGAATTGGTGATGGCATCCTTCTTAGCAGGCTTCGGATCGGGGTAATGGCTCTGGAAGATTCCGGCGGCGCGAGTTGTTGATCGAGATTACCACTGCCACCCAAGTAGCGATCAGCCATTGACGCGGTCCAGCGCCCGGCGGCGATCGACTCGACCACGGAACGTTGTTCGTTAACGGCGTCGCCGGCGGCAAAGACGCCTCTCCGGCATACCTCCAGGTCACCCTGCGGGGTGTCACCTGCTCGGCCCAGAGCCGAAATCACGATGTCGGCGGGGTATTTTTCTTCGGTGTTTGGTAAAGGATCGTAGCCGAGTGCGCCTGTCCGGTCGTAACCGAAGGCGCGGATTTTTTGTCCCAGGATACCCGCCGCTTTGCCGTTTTCTGAGTAGACCCGGTAAAAAAGGGACGAGGAGTGGACGATCACGCCCTCGGCGACAGCCTCGTCGACCTCGAAGGAATCAGCTTCCCTGTCCCCGGTGTGTTCCTGACCGAAGATGTGGACTTCCTTGGCGCCGGACCTGGCCGCGGCGGTGGCTAACCTGAAGGCGAGGCTGCCGCCGCCGAGGATGATCACCTTCTGCCCGAATTCCACCGGTTTCCCGGCATCCAGGTCAGCCATGATGGTCTCTCCGTCGGAAACTCCGGCATCCCGCGATCCGGGAATAGGCAGTTTCAGGGATTTCCCCCAGCCGAGGATGCCGGTAGCCAGCACCGCCGAATCGAAGCCCTGGCCAAACAGAGATTCCACGGATTCAACCCTGGAATTGGTCTTGATTTCCACCCCGAAACTTTCGATAGTGCTAATCTCAAGGTTCATCACATTCTTGGGAAGCTGGTACTCCGGGATGCTGGACAGCATTTTGCCGCCCTTATCCGGCAGCGCCTCGAAAATGGTGACTTTGTGCCCCAAAAGAGCCAGATAGTAAGCGGTGGACAGGCCAGCCGGTCCTGATCCGATAACGGCGATTTTCTTACCGGTTGGCGCAGCGAGATTGAGTTTCTGCCGCCAGGAGCCGTCGTCTTTTTCGGCGGCGAATCGCTTAAGAGCCCTTATGAGCAGGGAACCTTCATATTCGTTACGCTGACAAGCCGACTCGCATGGGTGTTTGCAGATATAGCCCAAAACGAGAGGGAAAGGAACGCGTTCCCGCATGACGGAAACGGCTTCGGCGTACTTACCCTCGGCGATAAAGCGAATGTAACGAGATGCATCCAGCCCCGCCGGGCAAGCCTGGGAACATGGCGCGGTGCGCATTCTCTTTTTGAGCTGCCGGGTGCGTTCAAGGGTGATGGCATCCACCGGGCAGGCGCGGTTGCAGCGGTCACACGAGGTACATTTGGCTTCGGACCACTTGAATTCCTGATGGGCGCCAAACGTCTGCTTGCCCCTTGAAACCGCTTGTTCCGGGACGATGACGATATTCCGATTATCGATTTTAGCCAATTCGGTTTCCTCCGGCGCTGCCAGCGGTGAGGCGTCCATAGGTATTTACCGCCCACGTCCGAATCTTGAGAACAATATCCATGGTGGCTCCCACCGGACACAGGTAATGGCACCAGAAGTTATAAATGAACAGACCTATCCCCAATACGGATCCGAGGAGCAACCATTGGGCAAGATTGCCCTGCAGACTGAAGACGGTGTTCCACGGCTCGTACACGGCAAGCTGCGGCGATCTGAAAATAAATACCAGCATTACTACCGCCCACAAGATGACATAGCGGCTGTTTCGCAGCGCCAATTGAAGACGGCTTACCGGCCTAACCTGGCTTCCGCCAAGGAAATGGACACCTTCCTGAAGGGCGGAAAACGGACAGATCCAGAAACACCAGAAATTCTTACCCACAGTCAGCGCCAAAAGAAGTACGCCGAAGACCATGATGTAAAGGAACGGATTGGTGAAAATCGATGGTGCGTAACCGATGGGAAACACCACAAAGTTAATCAGCGACAGCATCGCTGACGACCACACACCGAAAACAGCCAGGCCGAACATAAGCATCACATAACGAGGCCACCGCTTCTGCTTCAGACCGGGAATCATTCGGAAGGCGATTACCAGAACGAGGGCAACAATAAGAAGAATTTCCTCCGGACCGATTTTGATCTGTTGCGGTGGACCAACATACGGTTTGCCAAGTTGCTCGGCCAGGAGCAGACGCCCGCCGTAAACACCTTGAGCAACCCCTATCGAGGATCGAGTGGCTCCAGTTGTGGCGTCGATGTCAGTGCCGAGGGTAAAAGGATCAGAAAAAGTCCGCCCTATGTACTGGCTGAAATAGCTGGAGAAATCTCCAAGGGGTTTATTCAACCTGGCGTACCAGACCGGCGTCTCTTTAAGCTCCGGGACCTGCAGGTTGGTTATGGTACCGTCCATGGTCCAGGCAACCATGACCACCATGGGACCTCCGTACCCCTGGCCTTTACCTGCGGTGACCCAGCCGATTTGGGTACCGTTGGCCGTGGCCGAGTAAAGGTATTGCCCTTCCGAGGGTTTGCTGGAGACAAGTTGGAAAGTGGCATTGGGGATGGCATCGTCAAGGTATTTGGCGACGTCGGTCTTGAGATTGAGTTGTCCGAAAATCCAGGCGCCGGCGAGAGACACTACGGCTCCGATGATAATCGCCGTCCTGCCGTGAATCCGCCAGAAACTGCTTTGCGTCAAGCCATGCCTCTCTTCCTGTCCCCCTCGTCCCAGCGATCAAGCCGCCTCAACAGAAAAGTGTCGGCAGATTATAGTTCCAGCCCAAAAAGGTGTCAATACGTTAGCAAGATTGGTCCGTCACTGACCTTTTATAGACATTTGTCCCTTTACTCAGATAATAGGGGTAATTGATTAGTGAATGATAGAGGAATTAGCGGTTTAAGCCTGAAAATATTTTTCTTCAGACCACCGAAGGGGTTACGCGACGCCTTGAATTGAGGGTTTGCGCTTTTTGACGATCCTGGTCAACCAGATACTCAGCTCATACAGGACGATGAGCGGAGCTGCGACAATCGTCTGGTTGATGGGATCGAAGGTTGGGGTGATAAAAGCAGAGATAATAAACGCCAAGACAAACCATATCTTGCGTTTGGAAGCGAGCCATTTCGAGGTAACGAGGCCCACCGCGGAAAGAGCCATAAGGATGATAGGCAGTTCGAAAACCAAGCCGATTATCACCAGCATACGGAGTACTATATCGACATAATTGGAGATACGAGGCATGACCGTAACATCGCCAATAGTAAAGGTGAACAAGAAGTGAATAGCGGGCGGCAACGCGATAAAATAAGCGAAAGCCACACCGGCCAGGAACATGAATACGATGAACGGGAAGAATAGAAACAAAAATCGCTTTTCTTTTGCCGTAAGAGCAGGGGTCAGAAAGGCAAACATCTGGTATATGATCCATGGCATGGCGATGATAAAGCCTGCAGTCATCGCTACCTTAAAATAGGTGCTGAAGGTTTCCAGCATCTCAGTGGCGATAATGTTCCCAGCCAGATCTCCGGCCGGGCGTTCAAGAAGGAGTACAAGTTTATCGGCTACGAACATGCCGATAATGACACCTACCACAAGCCCCAGAATGGAACGAATAAACCGCTGCCGCATCTCGGTGAAGTGTTCGGTTATGGGCAAACGTTTTTCGTCGGTCATTTATCAGCTAAGATCTTTCAGACTTCCGCTTATTTTTTGTCGATTGAAGACTTGCCGGAATCGACAGGCTTGGTTGGGGAACTATCGATGGCTTTGGTAAACTCTTTTGTCATGTCCGTGGTGACTCTCCGGAAGCTGCGCAAAAATTCCCCGGCTTTCCTGGCAAATTCAGGAATTCTATTGGGACCGAAGACGAGAGTGGCCACCACGAGAATCGTGAGAATCTCGAAAGTGCCCATGCCAAATAAATTCATCTAATTAATATTGCTCCAGATTATTTAAAGGGATCAGCCGGCTTTAGAGCTTCGTTTCTGTTCGAACACCCGCCGGTTAATTTCTTTAGCCGCGGCGCCATCGTGGAGGCTAGTAACGATCTTGGTCTTGTTTTTATCTCCGCCGACGGCTTGGCGCAATTGCCGGATGCCTGTACCGAGATTCTTTCCCAGCGAGGGCGCAAACCCGGCGCCAGTGACGACCAGGATAATTGCAAGTATTAGAATAATTTCAAGTGGACCGAATTTCATATCAGCCTTTCTTTGACTGGTCAGTCTGCCATTTCTTGAACGCAGCCAGATCTTCTTCGCTCACCTTGGCGGGAGCCTCAATATCTGTGGCTTCAGTTTTGGCTTGTTCGGCAGCGTTTTCGGTAGTTTCATCGCTCTTTGCTTCTTCGCCTTCGCCGGACACGCCCTGTTTGAAGGACTTCAAACCCTCACCCAGCGATTTGCCGATCTGGGGCAACTTACCGACACCAAAAATAAGAATAACGACAACAAGAATCAGGATGATCTCGGGCGGTCCTAACCTCATTTCAACCTCCTCAGTTGAAGCAAACCCTATTTGCGAATTACGGGTTAATGATACCGCCCATTCATTTATCTTGTCAATCGTCACTAGACATAATGTTGGAGAAATTAGCAAACTCTTACAAGGACTGCTAACTGGCAAGCAAAGCGCCTCCCTTGCCACTCAACCTGTCCAACGCTATCATAAACACCGATGAACATCCGCACCGGATTGCCTAACGCCACCCGAATCGGCAAACGCGATTTCCAGTGGGGGAAACGCACCTTCATCATGGGCATACTTAACGTTACGCCAGACTCCTTTTCAGGAGACGGAGTGGGGTATGACATTGATAGTGCCGTCGCCAGGGCGAAGCAAATGGTCCTGGAAGGCGCGGATATTATCGATGTCGGCGGTGAATCTACCCGCCCAGGCGCCCCGGAGATCTCAGTCGCGGAAGAAATCGACCGGGTTGTCCCAGTCATCCGCGCACTCAGTTTCGAGATCGATGTCCCCATAAGCGTCGACACTTACAAATCGGAGGTGGCGGAAGCCTCTATCCGGGCGGGGGCGGCGATGATCAATTCGGTCTATGGCTTGAAACGGGACCCCAGTTTGGCCGGAGTCGCTTCACGTTTGAACGTCCCGATCATCCTGACCTCATCCCAGCGGGACGAACCGGCGAAAGACATCATCTCGGCGGTTCTCACAGACCTGCTTGGCGCCATCCAAGCCGCTGAATCCGCATGTGTAGCCAAGGACAATATCATCGTTGATCCTGGTTTCGGATTCGGTAAAACAGTCCAACAGAACCTAGAGTTGCTCCGCCGATTGGATGCGCTTAAAACCCTGGGCAAGCCAATCTTGCTCGGCACTTCACGCAAGTCAACCATCGGCAGAGTACTGGGTGACATCCCGCCGGACCAGCGTCTTTTCGGCACGATCGCGACTACCGCCATCGGGATTATGAACGGCGCCAGCATTATCCGTGTCCATGATGTCGCAGAAAATGTCCAGGCCGCCCGGATGACCGGCGCCGTGGTCTTTGGGTTCGGCTTCGGCAGCAACCAGTTCCATCAAATCTTCCTGGGGCTCGGTTCGAATCTGGGGGACCGGCTGGAAAACCTGGAATCAGCATTAAAGTTAATCAGCGAGAAAGTGACCGTCACGCGGACTTCTCCCATCTACGAAACGCTACCCCTTGGGGTTTCCGAACAACCCAAATTCTTGAATCTGGTTATCGAAGGAAACACCGCGGAGACGCCCGAAGGTCTGCTGGGATTTCTGAAGTCGATCGAACAGAAGTTGGGCAGGGGAGATGCCGGATCGGATGCCCCTCGACCGATCGACATCGATATTCTGTTCTTCGATGATCTAACCATGTCCGGTGAATCTCTCGTGATACCCCACCCGCGCCTGTCCCAAAGGGCGTTCGTCCTTGTCCCCTTGAACGAGCTTGCGCCCGACCTCGTTCATCCGGTTATGAAAAAGACCGTTAACGAGCTTCTGGCAGCCCTGGACAACACGCGTGGGGTCGAGCTTTACAGCGGCTCTCTCCACGGTAAAAAAGCTTAAAGAAGGTCGAAGCCTATGTATTACATTGCCGTCGAAAATCACTTTGACGCCGCCCACTTCCTCCGTGGTTACCAGGGCAAATGTGAAAATCTGCACGGGCACCGTTATAAAGTGGCGGTAAAGGTCTCTTCGGCGACGCTCAACGAGACCGGTTTGGTTATTGACTTCAGGGAGATAAAGGACGCGCTGAAACCCGTGATCGACCGCTTCGACCACACCCTCCTGAACGACGTGCCGCCTTTCGACCAGATCAATCCTTCAGCCGAGAACCTGGCACGCACCATTTTCGAGGCAATTAAACCAGCGATCCACGGCGCCGTCCTCGAATCGGTTATGGTATGGGAATCCCCGGAATCCTGGGCTGAATACAAACCGCAGGTAGGATAGACAATGAAAGGTATTTTGGTTGGAATCGCGATAATTCTCTTCGGAATCGCCCTGATATTGGCTTCAAGCGGCAGTGGATTCGGACTGGCTATATCTTTGGCCGGCCTGTTGATTTCAATTATGTCTTCAACTGTCCGGCCGAACCAGGGTTCCTGAGTAAATTATTCGTACGCTTGATCAGTCACAAATCTGAACATTGGATAGGCCGCCTCACCGGCGGAATATTTATCGCCGCCGAAAACCCCGTGGCCGGTAGTTACCGTTTTCCCGATGGCACTCATGTCTAATTTATCGGGACAATCAGTGTCGATGCGGCCTATTAGATAAGGACCCTCCTCAAGGGCAACCAGCGCCATA
Organism: Dehalogenimonas formicexedens; assembly: GCF_001953175.1. NCBI lineage: Bacteria > Bacillati > Chloroflexota > Dehalococcoidia > Dehalococcoidales > Dehalococcoidaceae > Dehalogenimonas > Dehalogenimonas formicexedens. The sequence continues at coordinate 2,069,614 of NZ_CP018258.1, forward strand.
GCGTACGGGAGTTCCTTATCCCTCCCTTCGGCGGCTACGAACAGGGTGGTGTAGCTGGCTATCTTGCCCCTGCCGGAAAGCTGGACAACCTCAAGGTCAGCATCGCCGCACCGTGGGCAGACCGCCCGCGGCGGGCAGAGAATGTCTCCGCAACCGCATTTCAAGCCAAGAAGGCGCCCTTCCCTCAGCGCGGTGTCATATTCCTTGAAAGATAATTTTATCGCCATCACCAGCCTCGCTTGAAGACCATGCTGACCATAGTGCCGCCGTCGCCGCCTAGGGTATCGGTCAGGCCGATTTTGGCGTCGGGCACCTGGCGCTCAGATTCCACCTCACCCCGGAGTTGCCGCACGATCTCATATACCTGGGCGGCCCCGGTGGCGCCGATGGGATGCCCCTTGCTTTTTAAGCCGCCCGATGGGTTGATCGCCACTTTGCCGCCGATGTCCGCCTCACCCTTCATCCAGGCCTCTCCAGCCTTGCCGTAATCGAAGAAGCCCAACCCCTCGGCGGCGATGAGACTGGCTATCGAGAAACAGTCGTGCAGTTCGCAAACATCGATGTCACCCGGGGTCACGCCGGCCATGGCGTAAGCCTGTTTCGAGGCCATTTCACGGGCTTTCAACCGGGGCAGGTATTCGCCTTGTGAGGCCAGCGGCCCCGAAGATGCTTGTCCTGCCCCTGCGATGAACACCGGCTTTGGCGAAAGCACCCTGGCTTTGTCCTCTGAAGCGATGATCAAAGCCGCCGCACCGTCGGAAAACGGGCAGCAGTCGTGGAGCTGGATAGGGGTGGCGACGGTGAAACTCTTGAGCACGTCGGGGATGGTGACTGATTTCCGCAGGTGCGCCTTAGGGTTGAACATGCCGTGTTTGTAAGATTGTACCGACACCTGGGCCATCTGTTCTTTGAGCTTCTCGATCGGCAGGCCGTATCGGGCGGCGTAACGGTGCGCCAGCAGGGCGAACACGCCGGGAAAGGTCATGCCCGCCGGGAACTCGTACCGTGAATCTGAAAACATGGCGAAAGTGCGGGTAGCCAGCGGCGTCCCGAGCGAAGCGGCGCGTTCGACCCCACCGGCGATTACGATATCGTAGACCCCGGAAGCGACGAGAAGGAAGGCGTCTCTAACAGCCATCGAAGCCGAGGCACAGGCGCCGTCGTAGCGGTTGGCCGGCACATTCCAGGCGCCGATGTAATCGGCGATGAAGGCCGGCGTCATCCCCTGGCCTTCCGAAAAATCACCCAGCGCGTTGCCGACAAAAAGAGCCTGGACGTCCCTCGGCTGCAAATTGGCATCCGCCAGGGCGTCGAAGGCAGCTTCAGCAAATAATTCCGAAAGACTTTTTTCCTGGGCCCCGGAAAACCTGGTCTGCCCGGCGCCGATTACGGCTACTTTACGCATTTTAATGAATCTCGATCGCTAATTATTCAGCTGAAAGCCTTGCCCGAATTCTCCGACCTTGAAAGCCACAGGCGGCGGTTACGGATATCCCTGTCGAACACCAGACGGTTGATCAGCAATTCTCCCGTCGAAAGATCAGCCGCGAGGTCGCTCCGGGGGCCCGCCAACAGTCTACGAGCATAAGCAAGGGCTGTAATAGCCACCATCCCGGCGGTTACCGCCGCCCTGTTGTCGATGCCGAAAAACCCGGCGAAATAATAGGACAGAACCGGCAGCAGGAGCAGGGCGGCAAAAACCCCCAGGGACAGTTGCCTGAACGGAGCCAGGGAAAATGCCATCAGCAAAACAATCAGTCCCAGCAGCGGGGAGAAGGCGAGGATAACGCCGAGGCTGGTCAGGATCCCCCTGCCGCCCCGGAAGTTCAAATAAATAGGCCAGTTATGCCCCGCGATGCCGGCAAGGCCGACGATGAATTGCAGTCCCGTGTCCAGGCCGGCCCACCGCGCCGCCAATACGGCAAGAATGCCCTTGCTCAGGTCAAACACTGCCACCGGCAACACCCAGCGCTTGGAGGTGGCGGCCAGGACGTTGGAGGAACCGACGTTACCGGAGCCGAATTTCCTAAGGTCTATTCCACGGGTCCACCGGGCCACCAGGTACGCCACCGGAATGCTGGATACAAGGTAGGCGGCTAGTGCCAGGGCAAAAACCATATATTCTCCGAAAATCCTCGCTCGATCAATTTAAGGGCGCCGTGCCATCAGTCCCTCGACGGCCGATAGCGGCACCGGCTGTCCCCCGATCATCGTTTCAGTCACAGGATCGAGCCCGTGATAGTCGGTGCCGCCGGTGGCTACGAGTCCAAGCCGTTCCGCCAGAAGTTTCAATCTTTCGATCTCCCAGTCTTTGAAGCTGGAATAAAATACCTCAATGCCCGCCAGCCCGGCGGGGACGAGTTCCTCGATCAGCTTTTCGTAACCGGGCAACGTCAGCGGATGAGCCATCACCGGCACACCGCCGGAGGCCCGAATGAGCGCCACGGCTTCGGCGGGAGCCATCTTGATGCGTTCGACATAACCCGGGCCGCCGCGGCTGATGTACTTGTCGAAAGCCTCGCCGAGATACTTGATGTAACCTTTTTCAAGCATGGCCTGGGCAATATGCGGCCTGCCGATGACGGCCTCCCCGGCGATCTCCTTGACTCGTTCCCATTCGAGCGGCATGCCGAGTTCCCGGAGTCTCTCGACGATAGCCTGGCCCCGGTCCTCCCTGGAGATGCGCATGATCTTGAGCCGGCGGATCAGTTCCGGGTCCTGCCAGTCGATGAAGTACCCCAGGATGTGGACATCCCCGGCGGCCACGTCGGTTGACATCTCCACGCCAGGAATGACGGTCATGCTAGGGAATTTTTCGGCTTCGGCCAGTGCCTCGGCGATACCGTCAACTGAATCGTGGTCGGTCAGAGCCATGTATTTGAGCTTAAGGTAGCCTGCCTTGCGCACCACCTCGGCAGGGGAGAACACCCCGTCGGAGGCTGTCGAGTGCAGGTGGAGATCGACGCGGCTGACCATTAGCCGCCCTCCGGGCGGAAATCCGAAGCACGAAATCCAAAATCCGAAATGACTGCAGGGACATCCCTCGGCTGCAGGACTGTTTCCCGTCTTCCGGTTTCTGTCATTTGATATTTGGTCATTCTAATTTGTTTCGTATTTCGATATTCGGATTTCGGATTTTTAGATCGCCGCTTCCCGGTCCACGCGTTCGACGGCGATGGCCTTGCCCTCGGAATTGGTGGTGATAAGGACCGAGTTGAAAATGATCCGTGAACCTTTGGCTACGGAGAGGCGTTCGTACATGCCGGTAAGAAATCTTTTCAGCACGTCGTCTTTATCGTCGCCGATGATCGATTGCCAAGGACCCACCATGCCGATGTCGGAAACGCAGGCGGTGCCGCCCGGCAGGATTCTGGCGTCGACAGTGCCGACGTGCGTGTGCGTGCCGACTACACCGGTTACCCGGCCGTCGAGGAACCAGCCCATGCCCTGCTTTTCCGAAGTGGCCTCAGCGTGAAAATCGACGATCACGTGGTTCGGTTTTTTATCCAGGCTGGAGAGTAGACTGTCCATAGCCCGGAAAGGGTCATCGATAGTGTTCATGAAAGTCCGCCCCATGAGGCTGACCACCAGGACACCTTTGACAATGGCAAAACCCTTTCCCGGAACACCGGGGGGATAATTCAGCGGCCGCAGCACCGGCGCAGAACCCTCGAGCATCGGGATAATCTCGGACTGGGCAAAGATATGGTTGCCGGAGGTGATGACGTCGATGCCGTAGGAGAAAAGCTCCTCAGCCGTATCAGGCGTCAGGCCTTTGCCGCCGGCGGCGTTTTCACCGTTGGCGATGACGAAGTCGACGCCCAGGCCCAGCTTCAAGGCCGGCAGTATTTCCTTGACCGCCCGCCGCCCGGGCTTGCCGATAATGTCGCCGATAGCCAGTATTTTCATTTATCCCCGATGTTTTAAGATAGCCCGAAACGCCCTATTATGCCACTCATTGGGCGATCGTTCAACGCGGGCGGCTGTAATTCTCTTTTTGGGTCTAAACCCGCCGCTTGTGTTCTGTGTCCGTCGCTGGCTATACAGGCAGGATGCCTGTACTACCATCGAGGTTAATTGATGCCTTGGAGCAAACTCCGGGGCGAATATTTGATTGCCTTTCCTCTCCCACTCCTTTGCCTTCACGTAGAACCGGAGAAGAAAGGCACAAATACCGGCGAGGTCTATCAAAGGCACAGGAACACGGGGCGCACTCTACCCCTTCGCAGGATTCCGGCCAGCATGAACTGAAAAAACTAGGAGGGGCTTTCGCCCCTCCCTTAAATCCCTCTCAGTCTCCCTTTTCAAAGGGAGAAATCGGCTTTATCTGGCGTAGTCCGTCGCCCGGGTTTCGCGCAGCACTGTGACCTTGATCTGGCCGGGATAGTCCAGCCCTTCTTCGATCTTCTTGACGATATCGCGGGCCAGCCTCATCGAACCCAGGTCGTCGATCTCCTCCGGCCTGACCAGGATGCGGATCTCGCGCCCGGCCTGGATGGCGTACGACCGTTCAACGCCCTTGAAGCTGTTGGCAATCTCTTCCAGGGCTTTCAGGCGCTTGATGTAATTTTCCAGCGATTCGCGGCGGGCGCCGGGGCGGGCGCTGGAAACGGCGTCGGCGGCGGAAACCAGGAAGCCCCAGATCGAGGTTTCGGTCTGATCGAAGTGATGCTCGGCGACGCCGCGCACCACGTCGGGGTTCTTGTCCCACTGCTTGACCAGGTCGGCGCCGATGGCGGCGTGGGTGCCCTCGATATCGCGGTCGACGGCCTTGCCGATGTCATGGAGGAAGCCGGCGCGCCGGGCCACATTGACGTTGATGCCCAGGTCGGCGGCCATCATCCCGGCCAGCTGAGCCACTTCAACCGAGTGCTGCAGGACGTTCTGGCCGTAGCTGGTGCGGTACTTCAGGCGGCCCATGATCTTGACCAGTTCCGGTCTCAAGCCGTGGACGCCGGCGGAATAGGCCGCCTGCTCTCCGGCGGCCTGCATGGCGGCTTCGACCTCTTCCTTGGCCTTGGCCACCACCTCTTCGATACGGGCGGGATGGATGCGGCCGTCGATGACCAGCTTGGACAGCACCTGGCGGGCGATCTCGCGCCTGACCGGGTCAAAGCTGGAGATGGTCACCGCTTCCGGCGTGTCGTCGATAATCAGGTCGACCCCGGTGGCCTGTTCCAGGGCGCGGATGTTCCGGCCTTCGCGGCCGATGAGCCGGCCTTTCATTTCGTCGGATGGGATGGGCACGACCGAGACGGTGGTTTCAGTCACAATATCGGAGGCGGTGCGCTGAATGGCATGGATGATGATGTTGCGCGCCTTTTCATCGGCCTCTTCTTTAATCCGCTGCTCCCATTGGCGGATGCGGCGGGCTGACTCCACCTGCATCTCCGCTTCGACAATTTCCAGCAGCTGGTCTTTGGCCTCCTGGGTGGTCAAGCCGGCCACCTCTTCCAATTTCCGCTGCTCCTGGCCGCGGAGTTCTTCGACCCGGGCCAACTCTTCGTCGATCGATTTTTCGCGGGCCATGAGGGAGTGCTCGCGCTGGTCCAGGGTCTCAAGTTTGCGCTCCAGTGTTTCCACTTTCTGGGTTACCCGGGTCTCCTGCTTGGCCAGCTCGGTGCGGCGTTCGCGAAGTTCATTCTCATTGGCGAAACGCATTTTTTCCGCTTCATCGCGCGCGCTCTGGGCAATGGTTTTGGCCTCGGCGTTGGCTTCAGCGATGGTGTGAGCCGCCTTGCGCTGCGCCACCCTGAGCCTGCGGCTGTAGACCAATTGCCGGGAGAAGGTGATGAAAACACCTCCGGCGACCGCCCCGATAACGAAAGCTGCCAGGATATTCAGTGGATTAGCAAGGTCCATATTTTTAACCCCCGATTATTTTAAGTTTGTTGCCGTTTTGCCTGGGGGATAACGGCCTATCCTGTAATTGGTTCAAATACTCCCTTCGTCCGGCTCAACGCCCTGCGCCTTGAGCCGGACGAGAGTCCGCTCGATGGTATTCCAGTTGAAACCCCGTCTCCTGAGGAAATCCGCCAGCTTGCGCCGGCTTTCTTCCGGCGGCAAAGATTCCAGCCGCTTGAGCCTCGGCAAAACCGCGCGGTAGGCCGCCTCTCCGTCATCGATGGCGGAGACGGCCTCATCGGCGGTGCCGGCGTCGATGCCCTTGGTCTTGAGTTCCCGTTTGATGATGTAGGCTGACCTGGGACTGCCTGCCGACCGGTTTTCACTCCAGGACCGGGCGAAAGCGGCGTCGTCGATCAGGCCGGATGATTTCAACCGGCCGAGCGTCAATTCGATGTCGGTTTCGCCAAACCCCTTGCGGGTGAGCCTCTGGCGCATCTCGGATTCGGTGCGCGCCCGGTACCCCAGCAGTTTCAGGGCTGCCTGGTAGCAGGCGTCAGCCGGTTCTTTGGGCGGCCGGTCGGGGCCTTCCTCGTTCAGAAGCCTGGGTTGAGCCGGTTTTCCCGGTCGTCTCGCCAGAGGCAACCTCTCCCCCTTAAACAAGTATCGGGCGGAGGATGCCATGCCCTCGCGCCCGACACCAAAGGGTTTTACCTAAACTAAGAGCCTTTATTGGAGGCTATTCGGTTTCGATAAAGCTTGCGTTGGTGGCCGCCGCGGCACGGATATCCTTTTCGACGGCATCGGCCGTCTCGGGATGCTGGACGAGGAAATTCCTCGCCGCCTCCCGTCCCTGCCCCAGGCGAACATCACCGTAAGAGAAGAAAGCACCGGATTTCTTGATCACGTTGGATTCAACGCCCAGATCGATCAGGTTGCCCTCGCGGGAAATGCCCGAATCGAACAGGATGTCGAATTCGGCGCTCCTGAACGGGGGCGCCACCTTGTTCTTGACCACCCTGACCTTGACGTGGGTGCCGATGGCGGAGTTCCCGGATTTCAGGGTCTCCACCCGGCGCACGTCCAGCCGGACCGAGGCGTAAAACTTGAGCGCCCGCCCGCCGGGGGTGATCTCGGGGTTGCCGAAGACGATGCCCACTTTTTCGCGAAGCTGGTTGATGAAGATGACGGCGGTTCCCGTCGAGCCGATGGCCGCGGTCAGTTTCCGCAGGGCCTGGCTCATGAGGCGGGCTTGCAAGCCGACGTGGGAATCACCCATGTCGCCTTCAAGCTCAGCCTTGGGCACCAGGGCGGCTACTGAGTCGATGACCACCAGGTCGGCGCCGCCCGACCTTACCAGTTTTTCGCAGATATCGAGGGCTTCTTCTCCGGTGTCGGGCTGGGCGATGTAAAGCTCATCGAGGTTGATGCCGCAGGTCTTGGCGTATTTCGGGTCGAAGGCGTGCTCTACGTCGATGTAGAAAGCCTTGCCGCCCTGCTTCTGACACTGGGCGATGACGTGCTGCGCCAGCGTGGTCTTGCCGGAACCCTCGGGACCGAAGATCTCGGTCACCCGGCCGCGGGGGATGCCCCCGACGCCCAAAGCCAGGTCCAGCGAGATGGAGCCTGTCGGGATGACGTCCACCGCCATGGTGGAGGCCGCTTCCGACAGCTTCATGATGGCGCCCTTGCCGAATTGCTTCTCGATCAGCCCGACGGCTGCTTCCAGTGCTCTTTGCTTCTCTAAGTCAATGTTCGCCATGTTCTTGCCTTTCATTGTAGCATATGTTCTAAAGAAATGTCAGTTATGAGTTGTCAGTTCGCAGTTTTCAGTTTTCAGTTCACGGTTGCCGGGGGTGAGAATATTTGAAAGTCCTTTTTGCAATATCGAATGAAACGAATCCTGTTTTCACGTTTGGATTTTGCCGCAGGATTGGAGTCGTTTCGAGACGAAAAAGGCGGTCAATCCGGGCGGAACGTTTAACGCGGGAATCAGTTTCAATAACAATCCAGGCCTCAAGGGCGAAATTGAGATTCTTCACTCCGTTCAGAATGACAAAAGGTGGGACACGGCGGCTATTATAGTACACGCGTACTAGAACACGCAAGCGAGTTTTGTCGTTTTCGGGGGTATTCTCAAAATATTTTTCAAGGGCTTTCGCGGCTCGCGGAGACGAAAATAATTTCTACACCACCACGTCCTGGATCAGCCCGATAACGTTGTTGTCGGCGTCGCGGACACGGGCTACCAGTTTGCCCCGCCCCACGTCGATGACTTCCTGGTCAATTTTAGCCCCGGATGCCAGGAGCGATTTCAGGCTCTTCTTGATATCACTCACCTGCCAGTAGATGGTAGCGCCGGTCATGCCCTTGGCGTGGCCGGCGGGATCAAGCCCGATTTCCTGATCGCCGTCGCGGAAACCGACGTAATAAGACTGGTCTGTATACGGAGGAACGCCAAGCAGGCTGGTATAGAGCGCTTTGGCTTTCAGCATGTCCTTGACGGGGAAGATTATCGTCTTTATACCGAAATTCATGGAGTCCTCCTCAAACCGGAACACCGGCTCCGGCAAATCGAACGACTAAATAATAACACCAGCTGGACTATTTTTGTCACTACCTGTTGAGGGCGGTTTTTCAATCCCCGGGCAAGGTTGATTCACCCGGTCATCCCCGTCATAAAAGCCCGCCGGTCTCGACGCAATGCTCGCCCATCCGAATACCATCGCCGGCGGGACGATCGGGTTGTACGAAATCCCTGCAGAGGCATGGTCAATATGCCGGTATCTGAGGCGCGCCGACACAGTCATTCTTTGATTTTAAGGCAAAACCCTCGACTCTCGGTTGAGAATAGAGTACTCTTAGAATGCTACTTGTGAACCCGGGATGCGGGTATTTCATCGCGCTCAAGGAGGCGGGAAATGGCCACGGAGAAAAAGACCACCAAAGCGGCTGAGATTGACAAGGCCAAAAAGGAAAAAACCGCACCCGCCAAACCCGAAAGCGTCGGTGCCAAGAGTTCCGGCTTACCGCTTAAGGAAGCCACCCCGGCAAAAAAATCGCCCCGGTACAATAAAAAAGACTTCCCTATCGTCGGCATCGGCGCCTCCGTGGGCGGGCTGGACGCCTTCGGCAAGTTCCTGTCGGCCATGCCGAACGATACCGGCATGTCTTTTGTGCTGATCCAGCACCTGGATCCGACGCATGCCTCTAATATGGTGGAGTTGCTGGGGCGCTATACCAGGATGCCGGTCAGCGAAGCGACCGATGAGGTACAGTTGGAACCTAATCACGTCTACATGATCCCGCCCAACCGCAATATGACCATCACCGACCACAACCTGCGCCTGTTGCAGCAGATCGAGCGGCCGGGCATTTCCCATTCGATCGATCTCTTCTTCAAGTCGCTGGCTTCCGACCTCAAGGAGAAAGCCATTGCCATTATCATGTCCGGCACCGGCACCGACGGCTCGCTCGGCGCCAAGGCGGTCAAGGCGGAGCTGGGAATGGTCATCGTCCAGGACCCGGAGACGGCGGGTTACGACGGCATGCCCCGTTCGGCTATTGCCTCCGGAGTGGCCGATTTCATCCTGCCGGCTGAAAAAATGGCCTCCCAGCTGATCGAATACGTCGACAAGTCTTACGGCAAGCGCGAGGTCCGCCAGCATGAGGTGGAGAAGGATTCGGCCAGCCTGGCCAATGTCCTTTCGATGATCCGGGCCCGCACGAAGCACGATTTCTCAGGCTACAAGCAATCGACAATCAACCGCCGTATCGAGCGGCGCATGGGCATCAACCAGATAGACAACATCTCCCAGTATCTCAAGTATCTTCGCGAAAAGCCGTCGGAGGTGGACTCGCTGGTCAAGGATTTCCTGATCAACGTCACCTCTTTCTTCCGCGACCCTGAGGCCTTTATCGCGCTCAAGGAACAGCTCCGGAATTTGTTCAATTCCAAACCGGAGGGGGCCGAAATAAGAGCCTGGATACCGGGCTGTTCCACGGGGGAGGAGGCGTATTCGATCGTCATGGTGATCGATGAAGTCCTGGAAGAACTGAAAAAATATTTCATAATTCAGGTCTTCGGCACCGACCTGGACCCGGATGCCATCTCGGTAGCCCGAACCGGGGTGTATCCGACCTCGATCGCACCGGACGTCGGCGAAGAGCGTCTTAAGAAATACTTCGCCAAGAAAGACGACCAGTTCCAGATCAAGCGGGAACTCCGGGAAAAACTGGTTTTTGCAGTCCAGGATATTATTGCCGACCCACCGTTCACCCGCATGGATTTGATCTCCGCCCGGAACCTTCTGATCTATTTCGATTCCGATCTCCAAAAACGGCTGATCCCGATGTTCCATTACGCCCTGAACAATGACGGGCTGCTGTTCCTGGGCACCGCCGAAACAACGGGCGAGTTCGCTGAACTGTTCGAACCCGTTGACCGCAAGTGGAAGATCTACAAGGCCCAGGTCAAAGACAAGCACCTGCCCTTCCCGCTGCAGATGCGCCGCGCCTGGAAGGAGCCGCTGGCGCCGAAGAACGAGGGCGAATCCATCGCCACCGCCGGGCTCAAACCCCGGACCCCGGAGCAGGTGCTGCTGGAGGCCCTGCCGCCCACCGTGCTTTTGGATTCCAACCAGCAGGTGATTTATACCCATGGTGACACACGGCGGTTCATCGGTTTCCCCGAGGGCCGGCCGAACCTGGATATTTCGGAGATAGCTCATCCGGAAATACGCGCCGCCATTTCTGCCGCCCTTCATGAAGCGATGACCAGCAATCGGACCGCAGTTAACGAAGGAGCCCAGGTCAACGTGAATGGCGATACCAGGCCGGTCAAGATCACCGTGGTCCCGATCATGCCGGTCGGCATGGCGGAACTGGGCGGCCGCTATATCATCACCTTCCAGGACGTCCCCAAGTCCAGACGATTCAAGGGCAAGGGTATCGATGACCCGACGGCAGAGTCTCTCAGCTGGAACAGGAACTCCAGTTCAATAAGGAAACGCTCCGCTCGACTATCGAAGAGTTGGAAACGGCTAACGAAGAGCTTAGGTCGGCCAACGAGGAATACCAGTCCACCAATGAGGAGCTGCAGAGCACCAACGAGGAACTGGAGACCTCTCGCGAGGAACTCCAGTCGGTCAACGAGGAGCTGTCGACGGTCAACGCCGAGCACCAGGCCAAGATCGAAGAACTGTCGACGGTCAACGACGACATGAAAAACCTGCTCAACTCCACCGGTGTGGCCACCATTTACCTGGACAACGACCTCAAGGTGAAGCGTTTTACCCCGGCGGCGACGAATATCTTCAACCTCATCGCCTCCGATGTGGACCGCCCGATATCCCATATCACTTCCCAGATAGGCGAATACGACATCAACTCCCGGGCGCAGAAAGTCCTCGATACCCTCATCCCGGTCCAGGAGAGCATCGAAAGCAAGGGCGGCAAATGGTACACCATGCGCATTCTTCCCTACCGCACGACCGATAATTCCATCGCCGGGGTGGTGGTCACCTTCCTCGACATCACCGAACAGGAGCGCGTGAAGGTCGCCCTGTCATACGCCGAATCGATCATAGATACGCTGTTTCAGCCGACCCTGGTGCTGGACGATAAGTTGAGGCTGGTCACCGCCAACGCGGCTTTCCACGACGCCTTCAAGATCTCCCGCGCCGATGCCGTAGGCAAGCAACTTTACGAGATAGGCGAAGGTGAATGGAACATTCCCGAGCTGAAAGAAGCCCTCAGCGGGATCCTGAAAGACGGGCATGAGGTCAAGGGTTATTTCTTCGAAGCAGACTTCAAGCGCATCGGCAAACGAAAACTTTGCCTTAACGCCCGGAAGCTGGTTGAAAAGGGCGAACCCAAGCGTTTCCTGCTGGCCATCGAGGACATCACCGAGCCGCGCAAAGAGGGCTGCGGGTAAATGTAGGGGTGAGGCGAACGCCTCGCCCAACTATGCCGGTCAACAACAATACACGGCATTAAATATTGATGCCAACGTTGAACGGGCGGGATGGATGGGCAACCTGGCGTCAGTGTAGGGGCGAGGCGAACGCCTCGCCCAACGATGTCTCTCGCCCAACAAAACGATAATTAGCCATGGATGTGTGTGTTCGCATTTGGGCGGAAGGTTTGGGCGACGCCTGCGTCGCCCCTACGGCACCGCGCCACCCCGGGGCGAACGAAAATAAAAAATGATCGATAAAAACAAAACCCCGCAATCGGATTTCGGGCGGCGTTCGTTGCGCCTGGCCGATTATGATTATACCGGCGGCGGGGCATATTTCATCACCATCTGCGCCCATGATCGACGGTCAATATTCGGCCAGATCGAAAACGAAACCATGAAGCCGAACGATAACGGCCGGATCGTCGCAGAATGCTGGGCGGAATTACCTCGGCGGTTCCCATACGTCGAAACCGATTCATTCACGGTGATGCCAAACCACGTTCATGGGATCGTCTGGTTGAATGGAAGAGATGGTCGGGCGACGCCTGCGTCGCCCCTACAAGACCCATCCCGACCCGTCGGTCCGGAACCAAAATCCATTGGGGCGATCGTTGGTGCGTTCAAATCCCGGACCACGAAGCGCATCCACGATGCGGGTATAAAAATGCCGCAGGTGTGGCAACGCAATTATTATGAACACGTGATTCGCCGTGATGAAGACCTGAACAGTATCCGGGAGTATATCGAATTAAATCCTGCCAAATGGGCTGACGACCCCGAACACTCGAAACCAAATACCTGGGCTGATGATGCCTGACTCACCACGTTCCAAACCGTAGAATGTAGGGGCGAGGCGAATGCCTCGCCCAACGATGCCAAACAAACCTCGGGATATGCGATCAATGGGATGCATCTTCACATGGGCAGGATGGTCGGGCGACGCCCGCGTCGCCCCTACGGCACTCCACCCCAAGACGTAACATCGACATTAATCAATCCGCTGTAGGGGCGAGGCGAACGCCTCGCCCAACGATCCTGCGTGTAAACGGGGTCGCAGAAAAACGGGATAATTCAACCGTATCAGTGAGATCGTCGGGCGACGCCCGCGTCGCCCCTACAACAAATCAGGCGAGGGGACATCCGGCGGCAGGGGGAACTCGGCGGACAGGCGGGTGCCTTGATTGCCGTTAGGGCCGATCCTGAACTCGCCGCCCAGAGCCAGCACCCGTTCCCTCATGCCGACCAGCCCTGTGGTGCGTTTCTGTATTGACGGATCGAAGCCGATGCCGTTATCCGCCACCACGACAGAAAGTTTATCGCCTTTCCTGATGGCGCTCACCAAAACCTGCGAGGCGGCCGCGTGCCGGGTGACATTCGTCAACGCCTCCTGGGTGATACGGTAAGCCGCCAGGGCCACCGCGTCCGGCACCTGGTCAATTATCTTATCGATGGTAAATTCGGTCTTGATGCCGGTGTTCCGTTCAAACTCGCCCGCCATGCATTCCAGCGCCATCGACAGTCCGGCGCTCTTCAGGATGCTGGGAGACAGCGTATGGGACAGGTCGCGGGTCTTGGCCATGGCTTCCTGGACGCTTTTCTGGGCGTCGCGCAGGATTTTTTCCTCAGGCCGGCGGATCGCCTGGGCGATAAGCAGGGTGGCATATGTTAAAGTCTGGCCGATATCGTCATGGAGTTCGGTGCCAATGCTGGCCCGTTCCTTTTCCTGGATGTCCACCAGCCGGTTCGCCAGGTCCCTGAGTTCCAACGTCCGGTTGACAACCTGTTGTTCGAGATCGTCCCGGTACTTCCGGAGTTCCTCATCGGCTTTTTTTCGCTCGGTCACGTCCAGCAGGGCGATGCGATAGCTGGAAGTGGTACCCTCCGTGTTATAAAGGGGCTCCATGATCAGGTGAGCGTCGAAAGGGATTCGTTTATCGGTGAACATCCTCAGTTCAAAAGTGTAGGCGGGCGAAGTTTTTTGATAAGGTTTTTTCATGTAGTGGTAGAAATGGTCCCAGTCTTCCCGGTTGACAAATCTGGACAACGGCGCCTTGATCACCTTCATCCTGTCCGCGTCAAGGATTTTACGGGCGGTGAAATTGATATTTGTGACCCGGTAGTCCCGGTCTAGGATGAGATAACCGACCGGAGCGAAATCAAACAGGCTGGCGTAGGCGTCTCGTGATTCCTGGAGTTCGACCTGGGCTTCCCGCAGTTCCTCGTTCTGTAACTCCAGCTCCACCTGGTGCACTTCGAGTTCCTGGACTAGTTCGGCAATGTCATCGGAAGTCAACGAAGCGAGTTTTTCGGGAGCGCCGCGGGCGATCAAACCCTCAGCCGTCTTCCGCAGCGCAGAATTGTTATACTTTCCGGCCTTTCGCCCCGAAGCCATAGCACGCCCTCGTTAAGATTTATTTACCCGACGACTTCGATTATAGGCCAGTTTTTCTGAAGCCGTTAACAAATAACAATCCTTAACTAATTTTCATCTATTTGCTTGTCTTCGGGGGGCTTGCGCTGCCATGGGTGTTCTCTTCCGCCTGAACGGTGTCCCAGCGGCAAGGTCCGCCCGGTCTGGATGGAGCTGAAGCCGTACCGCTTGCGGATGCGGTCCAGGGCTTTGTCTATGGCCGACGACCGCGCAGACGCACCGATCGAAAGCGGCAGCTGGTTTTCCCCTTCCGAAAGGTTGGCCACCCCAACCCCCAGCAACCTCACTGCCTGCCGGTTGCTCTCCAGGGCTTTATCCAGCAGTTTCAAGGCCTCATCGAAGATGACCTCGTTGGAATCCGTCGAATAGCCAAGGCTTCTCTGCCGGGTGATGGCGACAAAATCCGACCAGCGGATCCTGATGTGCACCACTGAGCCTTTCTGGCCGTATTTGCGGAGCCGGGCGCCGATCTGCTCGGAAAGGTATCTTAAAGTCGCCTCCAGGAACTCCCGGTCGCGGCTGTCGTGGTCGAAGGTGCGCTCGGTCGAGATCGATTTCGCTTCCGATGGCGGCTGGACGCGGCTGCGGTCGATACCCCTGGCATGTCTCTTCAACATCTCGCCGTAAGAGCCGAACCGGGAGGTGAGGGAGTCGAGCGGCATGCTGGCCAGTTGACCGAGCGTCCTAATGCCCAGGGAGTTCAAGGCTTTTTCGGTGACCCCGCCCACGCCCGGCATCCGGCCGATAGGCTGGGGAGCCATGAACGCCGCCTCGCCGCCGACGGGCACCTCCACCATGCCATCCGGCTTGGCCGCCTTGGAAGCCACCTTGGCGGTTATCTTGCTGCCCGCCAGGCCTATCGACGCGGCGATGCCGATCTCGTCACGGATGCGTTTCCGGATCTTCTCGCCCATGGCCTTGAGCGATCCGTGGAGGCTCTCGAAGCCGGTGACTTCAAGGTAGGCTTCATCGATGCCCGCGGGTTCCAGAAAGGGCGAAAAGTCGGCCAATATCGCCATGAATTTCTTGGAAGCTTCGGAGTATCTGTCCCAGTTACCCCCAATGAAAATGCATTTGGGGCAGCGGCGCTGGGCCTCGACGAGTGACATACCTGAAAAAACGCCGAACTTTCTCGCTTCGTATGACGCCGTTGTCACCACACCGCGGCCTTCACCGGGGATGCCGCCGACGGCGACGGGTTTGCCTTTGAGGGAGGGATCGAAGACCTGTTCTACCGAGACGAAGAAGGCGTCCAGGTCGATGTGCATGATGCGCCGGGGCTTTTCGGGGAAGGTGTCGTCCGCCATCACTCGCCTCGCGAGACGAAGGTTTTGATCCGCTTTTCGATGTCTGAGCGGGGGATCAGAAGGCGATGCTTGCAGGTGTTGCAAATGATGCCGATGTCGGCACCCAGGCGGTAGACCGTCCACTCGTAGCCGCCGCACGGGTGGGGTTTTCTCAGTCGAAGGACATCGTTAAGCTTGAAATCGACCATCGTCCTGCCAGTCCCGCTTCAAAAATTCCCATGATGACGTGCCGCCATCGCGGCTTACGATTTTGAAACCCGTTTTTTCAAGCACCTTTTCCGAAGCCGGGTTGACCACGGCGGTGGCGGTTATGGCGTGACAATCCGGATGTTGGAAAGCCCACGCTCTGAGTGCCTCCAGGGATTCGGTGATGTAGCCTTGGTTGCGCCAGGCTTGATCGATGCCGTAACCGACCTCAACGCGGCCGGTTGCGTCCGGGACCCCCTTGAAACCGATCATCCCGGATCCAAAAAGGGGCTCTTTCAAAACGACGAGCCAATAGGTGAGCCATGGATGGGCTTCCTGCGGAGCGCTCTTCAGTTTCTCCAGTTTTATCCCGAGAGCCCGGCTCAGATTGGCGTCGACAATAGAACGGGAAACCTGGAAGCCCAGTTCTGCTTCAAGGGCTGCGACATCGTTCAGGTATTTAAAGAGTTGCCCGGCTGTAAGATCAAACAATTCCAGGCGCGGGGCGATGATTTTTTCGACCATGGGATGATTATGGTGGGGCGGCCGGACAAATGCAACGATTAATTGTCAGGCCAGAAAACGGTTGATCTCGTCCCGCAGCTTCAAGGCCGCCGAGCGGGCGGCAGCGGCGTAATCCAGCCCGCTGGAGGCGTAGATCACCTGGCGGGAGACATTGATGATCCCCAGCCCCTCTTCGGTTATACCGTTTTTGACAGAGAGTTCCAGTGAGCCGCCCTGTGACCCGACACCGGGGATGAGGAGGGGCAGGGTGGGATGGCTCTCGCGGATGGTTTTGAGTTCATCTGGCTGGGTGGCGCCGACCACCAGGCCGAGGTTGCCGTTTTTATTCCAGGATTCCACCTTGTCGGCGACGACCTGATATAGCGGCTTCCCGCCGCAATCGAGCGACTGAAAGTCCGCTGAGCCGGGGTTTGAAGTACGGCAGAGAACGAAGATTCCCTTGTCTTTATATTCGATGAAGGGTTCGAGCGAGTCATAGCCCATGTAGGGGTTGACGGTGACGGCGTCGGCGCCCAGTTCATCGAATGCGGATCTGGCGTAGGCTTTAGCGGTGTTGCCGATATCGCCGCGCTTGGCGTCCAGGATGACCGGGATGTTGCGGGGCGTGGCTTCGATTATGTTCTTCAGGATGCGCCAGCCATCCGGTCCCAGGGCCTCGAAAAAGGCGATGTTGGGCTTATAGGCGCAGACCAAATCGTAAGTGGCGCCGATAATCGCCCGGCAAAATTCTTCAACCCCGACGCCTTCGGGAAGCCTGGCGGGTTCGGGATCGAGCCCCACGCACAGGCAGCTCTCGTTATGGCGTCGAGCACCGCCGATCTTGGTCAAAAAATTCATCGGCACAATACTAGCAGTGTGTATCAGTGGTTTCAAGATGTTATGTTCCAGTACTTTAGGTTTATTTGTAGATTCTTCCCGGCAGGTTGCATCAAGTCCCGGCATCCCGTATAATCATATGCTTGTTGTCAGTGTATAAGTTTTAGGAGGCATCCCTTTGGCCAATATCAAGAGCTCAATTAAAGATATCATCACCTCGGCGAAGAAGACCGAGCGGAACCGCGCCGCCACCAGCGGCCTGAAGACCGCCATCCGGAAGGCTGATAAAGCCATTGCCGCCAAGGCTCCCACCGCCAAAGAAGCGGTAGCCGCCAGCCAGAGCGCCCTGGACGTGGCCGCCAAGAAGAAACTGATCCACCCCAACACCGCGGCCCGCAAGAAGAGCCGGATGGCCAAAAAGCTCAACGCCGTCAAATAATTTTACTTTCGACTGGAATTCAAAGAGAGGCTTTTTTAGCCTCTCTTTTTTGTTGTCCCCACGTTTAACTTGTAGTAAATTAAGCCTAATGCAGCAAGACGCCGGATGCCCGACAACTTTATCTACCTTCGATAAACTGCTGACCCTCTGGATCTTCCTCGCCATGGCGGCCGGACTGCTCCTGAGTTTCCTCGTCCCGTCTTTCAGCAACGCCATCAGCTCATTTTCAGCCGGCACGACATCGATACCCATCGCCGCGGGGCTGATACTCATGATGTACCCGCCCCTGGCCAAGGTGAAATATGAGGAACTGGGCAAGGTCTTCAGAAACTGGAGAATCCTCGGCCTGTCGTTGATCCAGAACTGGTTGATCGGTCCGGTGCTCATGTTTGCCCTGGCGGTCATTTTCCTGCGCGCCTACCCGGACTACATGACCGGGCTTATTCTCATCGGCCTGGCCCGCTGCATTGCCATGGTCATCGTGTGGAACGAACTGGCCAGGGGAGATTCCGAGTACGCGGCGGGGCTGGTCGCCTTTAATTCGATCTTCCAGATCGTCTTCTATTCAGTGTTCGCCTACGTTTTTATCACCGTCCTGCCGCCGTATTTCGGCCTGAGCGGGACGCTGGTAAAAATATCGATTCTCGACGTGGCCAGGAGCGTCTTGATCTACCTGGGCATCCCGTTCTTTGCCGGGATGCTGACCCGCCGGTACCTGATCCGGCGGCGCGGCAGGGAATGGTATGACCAGCGCTTCATTCCGCGCATCAGCCCGATAACGCTGGTGGCGCTGCTTTTCACCATCGTAGTGATGTTCTCACTGAAGGGCGACGTCATCCTCAGCCTGCCTCTGGATGTCCTGAGGATTGCCTTGCCGCTGCTGGTCTACTTCGTGATCATGTTCTTCGTGTCGTTCTATCTTGGCCGGAAAGCCGGCGCCGATTACCGGCAGACAGCCGCAATTTCCTTCACCGCGGCGTCAAACAATTTCGAACTGGCGATAGCGGTGGCGGTGGCGGTTTTCGGAATAGGCTCCGGGGTGGCCTTCGCGGCCGTCATCGGGCCCCTGGTGGAAGTCCCGGTCCTGATATCTCTGGTAAACGTCGCCCTGCATTTTCAGAGGCGTTATTTCTAATTTGCCGCGACTGGGCTGCGGAACCGGGTCAATCCCGGTACATGCCATTCGCGCTGATGTAACCGGCAACCGGCGGCGGCACCAGGTGGCTGACAGGCTGGCCTAACCTGACCAGTTGCCTTATAGCCGTCGCCGAGACATCGATCTCCGGTTCGGTCAGAATCACCGTCCGAGCCGCGATTCCCGGCACCCGCGCGTCAAGCTCGTGCAGGTCCGGCCGCGTCGAGCCCACCCTCGGCGCCGCCACCAGGCAAGCCGCCTGGATGATCCGGTCGGGATGGTGCCAGGAAGGGAGAGACGTCAGGTTGTCCCAGCCGAGGATGAAGTACAGTTCATCGCCAGGATACTGGGCCTTGAGTTCCTGGAGGGTTTGCCAGGTGTAGGACGGTCCGGGGCGCCTGACCTCCAGGTCGCTTACCGAGTAATATGATTTCCCCGCGGTCGCCAGCCTGATCATCTCCAACCGCTGTTGGGCGGGAGACACTTTCATCGATGCTTTCACCCACGGCAGGCCGGCCGGGATGAATACTATCCGGTCTAGGCACAGTTTCCGGCGGGCTTCTTCAGCTATCTGGAGGTGGCCGACATGGGGCGGGTCGAAGGTGCCGCCCAGAAGCCCGAGTCTCACCAGTAAAACTCCCCTTTGCCGATAAAGAGTTTCTCGCCGGGCTGGATCCTGGCGGCTTTGATGGCCCTCAACACGCCCCAGCGCCACAACTCCCCCAGGATCTGGCGCCGGACCTCGGGGTCGTTGAGGTCGGAACCGGCCACCAGGCGCTCGTATTCGTCAGAATGAACGTGGTAACCGTCGGCGTCCCGGGTGACTTCCACTTTCTCCCGCTGGGGCGCCGGCCGGAACACCTTGATCGGTTCTTCATTGTCCGTTTCCGGAGATTTTTCAGGTTCGGAAAGGACCCGGTCCAGTTCGGCCAGCAGTGTTTCGACACCCTCGCCGGTAGCCGCGGAGATAAAGACGGCTTTATGCCCTGCCGCCTTGAACATTTCCTTAAGGACCGGTATGCGGCTTTTAACCACCGGCAGGTCGATCTTGTTGACCGCGATTATCTGCTCTTTCCGGGCCAGGAGCGGGTCGTACAACAGCAGTTCGGTATTGATCTTGACCATGTCGTTCACCGGTTCGGCGGAGGACCCGTCGAGGAGATGCACCAGCACCCGGGTCCGGGCGACATGGCGCAAAAACTGCAGCCCCAGGCCCTTACCCAGGTGGGCGCCTTCGATCAGGCCGGGAACATCGGCCACCACCCAGCTGTGCCCGCCCGCGGCGACGACGCCAAGGGCCGGTTCCAGGGTGGTGAAAGGATAATCGGCGACCTTTGGTCTGGCCGCCGAAATGGCCGAAAGCAACGACGATTTGCCGGCATTGGGTAATCCGATGATGCCGGCGTCGGCGATAAGTTTCAGCTCCAAAGACAGGGTTTTGGTCTCACCGGGCACGCCCACCTGCGCCAGCCGCGGCGCCTGGTTGGTGGAACCGGCAAAATGGGGGTTGCCCAGGCCGCCTTTACCGCCCTTGGCGACAACGACGCGTTCCCCGTTATGGGACAGGTCGGCCAGCACCTCGCCGGTGTCTTTGTCGCGGATTACGGTGCCGACCGGCAGGTTGATGACCACATCCTCGCCGCTTTTGCCGTACTTCTTCTGCCCCTGGCCGCGGGCGCCGTCACCGGCCTTGAAATGGCGCTGGTGGCGGTATTTCATCAGGCTGCCGATATCTTTATCGGCTTCGATGATGACATCGCCGCCTCGGCCGCCGTCGCCGCCGTCCGGCCCGCCGCGGGGGACATATTTCTCATGCCGGAAGGTAGCCACTCCTCGCCCGCCGTCGCCGCTTTTAACTTCGATTTCTGCCTGATCTATCAATTATCGAGTCCGTTTCAATGTGTTATTCAATTTGTTTCAGTATATCAAAATAAGATGGCTTTAACAGTTGTATTTATAGGGACGATATCTTACCGCTCCTGTAATCCAGAACCGGGGTCATTTCAATCGTACCGGCGCCGCCGGTTATCGAATGTTGCGGCGGCTTATCTAAAAGTTATTGCCCTTTCGCCGTTAGACAGGGTCTTGATTATCTAAAGGGCAAACAATTTTTAGCCCTGGATGCCGCCCGGACGGGGATCGGCCGCCCACCGAGCGCCATAACAAATTGTTATTAAATGCCGCCGCCGCTGGATTTCGATAACTTTTTGTTATAACTAAAGATGGGGACGGCCTGAGCCGCCCCCATCTGTGAGCCAAAGCTGATTTTAGCGGCGGCCGCCGCCGCCTCCGGTGAGCAACAGGACCCAGTACAGGAGCTGGCCGACCGCGGCAAGCAGGGCTGCCACATAGGTCAGAGCTGCCGCGGAAAGGACGGCGCTGGCGCCGCTGGCCTCGGACACGGAAGCCAGTCCGGTCGAGCGGAGCATTGACCGGGCCCGAGACGAAGCATCGAATTCGACCGGCAGGGTCACGAAGGTGAAGAGGACCGCCACGCCGAAAAGGGCCACGCCCAGCCAGGCGAGGTTCAGCCCGAAGGCCGCGCCGCCGCCGGCGAGCAGGATGCCGATGAAGATCAGAATAAAACCGAAGTTGGAGCCGACACTGGCCACCGGGGCCAGGGCGCTGCGGATCTGCATCGGGGCGTAGGCCTGGGCGTGCTGCACCGCGTGGCCGACTTCATGGGCGACGATGCCCATCGAGGCTACCGAGGCCTTGTTGGCCACATCGGGAGACAGCCGCAGGATCTTGACCCGGGGATCATAGTGGTCGGAGAGCTTGCCCTTGGTCAGTTCGACCTGGACGTTCTGCAGGTTATTCTGGTCCAGGAGCCATCGGGCCACCTGGAGTCCGGTCATATTGCGGTCGTTAGCCACCTTGGAATATTTGCCGAAGGTGGAAGACACCTTCCACTGGGCATAAAGCATCAGCAGAAGAGGGGGAACGATCAAAGCCAGGTAGAGGCCCCAGCCACCCAACATATCAAGAACCTCCATTACATAACGATAGGTACCGGTTAGAGTATACCAGAATTTTGCGGTGAGAGACAATAATCATGTTCTATATGACCAAATTTGTCTATTGAAGTGATACAATAGGGGCTTGAACAGGAGGAAAAAAACGATGAATATCCAGGTGGTCAACAAACCCGCCCAACCGGTGGCGTTCATCAGGACCCGTGTCCCTCAAGCTGAACTACCCCAGACCATCGGCGAAGCCTATACGAAGATCATGGAATACCTGCCGCGCGCCGGATCGCAGTTGGCCGGCGAACCCTACGCGGCCTATTACAACATGGATCCGCAGGCATTGGATGTCGAGCTGGGCTTTCCGGTGCCGGGACAGCTTCAGCCTCAGGACGACATCAGGTTCCGGGAAATCCCGCCGCGCTGACCGCCTCGGCCCTTTACAAAGGTCCGTACGCCAAGATGGAAACCGCCTACGGCGAAATCATGAAATGGCTGGAGGAGACCGGGTTGAAACCGGCGGGGCCATGGTTTGAGTTTTACCTGAATTCCCCCCAGGAGGTGCCGGAGAGCGAACTGCTGACCAGGATCGAGGTTCCGGTAGGGTAGTTGGAATTAACCCAGCCCCGCGCCGATAAAGCCCCGCGCCCCCCGCAGAAACTCCTCGCCGGTCATCGGCTTCTTGCCCTCGATCTGCAGCTTCCTGATAGTCAGGACACCGTCGCCGGTGGCAACCCCGATGGCGGCACCCTCCCCAGCGCGGGCGACGACGGTACCAGGCGCAGCCTTAGGCTGGTTGGGTGCGGGGAACGTCTCGACAAGCTTGACCAGCTTGCCTTCCCAGGTGGTAAAAGCGCCCGGCCAGGGTTGGAAGGCCCGGACCTGCCGCCAGATGTCAGCGGCGGATTTGGACCAATCTATACGGCCGGCTTCTTTGGAGATCATCGGCGAATAAGTGGCGCCTTCGGAGGATTGCGGTACCGCCTCGATCGTCCCGTTAATGAGTTGGGGCAGCACGTCGAGCAAAGCCATCGAGCCGATAATCCCCAGGCTTTGGGTCAAACTTCCGGTGTTGTCCCACGAGAGTACAGGGATCATTGACCGTGAGTAAACGGCCCCGGTGTCTATCCCGGCGTCCATGCGCATGATCGAGACCCCGGTAAATTCGTCCCCTGAAAGGATGGCCGCGGAGATCGGCGCGGCGCCGCGGTGTTTCGGCAGCAGCGAGGCGTGGACGTTGACGCAGCCGAGGCGCGGAATATCCAGGACCGCCTGCGGCAGGATCAGCCCATAGGCGGCGACCACGATAACGTCTGGCGAGATTTTTCGGAGCTCGTCCTGGGCTTCGGGTTTCCTGAGCGATCGCGGCTGAATCACGGGAAGGGCGTATTTTTCGGCCAGTTGTTTTACCGGAGAGGCGACCAGGCCGCGGCCCCTTCCGGCGGGGGCGTCGGGGCGGGTATAAACGGCGGCGATTTCGCAGCCCTCGTCGATCAAGCCGGAAAGGACGGACGCGGCGAACCCGGGGGTGCCCATGAAAACTAATCTGGTCATAGTACTATTTT